>VAWK01000023.1 GCA_005885515.1 Actinomycetota bacterium
TCGGAAAACCCGTTCGTGCGCCAGTTCCTCTCCGGCGAGTCGGCCGGGCCCCTCGGAATGGAGTGAGCGCAGCTCGTCTTCTGTCCGCGCTTGCGGGTGGCGCGGCCCGCAGGCCCCGGCTCGTGGTCGCGGTCGCGGTGGCGCTCGGGCTGGGGGCGGCGGCGCTTGCGCTGCGGCTGCACCCGACGGCGGCGGCCAGCACGCTTGTGTCGAGCTCCAGCCGCGACTACGCGGAAACCCAGCGCTTCTATGAGCGCTTCGGCGAAGAGCCGGTGGAGGTGCTCGTCAAAGGCGACCTACAGCAGCTGGTGTTGAGCTCGGATCTCGAGCGGCTGCTCGGGATGGAGGGCTGCCTGTCGGGCAATGTACCCGCAAGCGCGCTGGCTGGTGAGGGCGGGCGAAACGGGCCATGCGGCCAGCTGGCGCGGGCGCACGCGGTCAAGGTGGTGCTCGGCCCCGGCACGTTCGTCAACGAGGCAGCCGACCAGATCGACGAACAGCTGGCGCTGGCCGCCGCCCAGGCGCAGGCGCAGGCGAGCCAGGCCGAACGCGTGGTCAGGCAGGCCGCGCTCGCACGGGGCCTTCCGGAAGCGCGAGCACGCGCGCTCGGCAGCCAGGCGGCCAGGGTCACGACCGGGCGCTTCCAGGAGAGCGTGGCCGCGATCGCCCTGCAGTACGGCCTGACGGCGCAGCCGAGCATCGGCGACCGCAACTTCGTCTCCACGCTCGTATTCGACTCGAGCAAGCCCGCGGGCACGCCCAAGCAGCGCTTCGCCTACCTGTTCCCGAGTCGCAACACGGCGCTCGTGTCGGTGCGGCTGCGCGCGGGGCTGTCCGAGGCGCAGCGAACGCGCACGATCGGACTCATCCGCCGGGCCGTCGCGATGCGCCAGTGGCAGCCGCAGCACGGGGCGTCCTACCTGGTGACCGGCGAGCCGGTAATCGTCGCGGACCTCACGCGCTCGATCACGCATTCGATCGAGCTGCTGCTCGTGGCGGTGCTGCTGGTGATGGCGGGTACGCTCGGCCTGATCTTCAGCGGGCGTCCGCGGCTGTTGCCGCTCGCGGTGGCGCTGTTGGCGGCGGCGCTGACGTTCGCCGGCCTGTCGCTGGCCGGGGGCTCGCTGGCGATGGCGCAGGTCGCCGTGCTGCCGGTGCTCGTGGGGCTGGCGGTGGACTACGCGATCCAATTTCAGGCGCGTGTGGGGGAGGCCGCCTCGGCGGATGTCGCGCGCCCGGTGGCTGAGCGGATCCGCGCCGGCGCCACAGCGGGCGCGGCCACGCTCGCCACCGCCGCCGCCGCGAGCGCCGGCGCGATGCTGGTGCTGCTGCTCTCGCCGGTGCCGATGGTGCGCGGGTTCGGGGTGCTGTTGGTGGTGGGCCTCGGCATCGCGCTGCTGTGTGCGTTCACGGCCGGCGCGGCAGGGCTCGCGCTCGCGCGCGACGCGCCTGTGCCCGCGTTGGGCCTCGCTGCCGGTGGAGGGGCGCTCGCCCGCGCGCGCGCATCTGTGTACGCGCGCCTCGGCCCGGCCTGGCGCGGCGCGCGGGAGCTGCTGCTGGCGAACCCCGCCGCCGCTCTGCTGGGCAGGGGGGCGCTGGTCGGCGCGGTGCGGCGCCCGCGCGCGGTGCTGGGCGCGGGTCTCGCGCTCGCGGCGCTCGGGTGGGGGCTCGACACCCAGACGCGAGTCGAGACGGACATCACCAAGCTCGTGCCCCAGAGCCTCAGCTCGTTGCAGAACCTCGAGCAGCTCGAGCGCGCAACCGGCGTGGGCGGTGAGATCGACCTGATCGTCAGCGGCAACAGCGTGGCCAGCCCAGCGACGATTGAATGGATGAGCGCCTACCAGAGCACGGTCCTGAGGCGCTTCGGCTATACGGCCACGCGCGGCTGCGGCGTGGCGCGCCTGTGCCCGGCGTTCTCGCTGCCAGATCTGTTCGCGGGGCAGCTGCCGGGCATCGAGGCGGGCAAACAGGGCCGGCGCAAGCTCACCGCCGCACAGGTGAGCGGGCTACTCGCCGCGATCCCGCCCTACTTCTCCCAGGACGTGATCAGCGCCGATCGGCGCGCGGCGACGCTCGCGTTCGGCATCCGCCTGATGAGCCTGCAGCAGCAGCAGCAGCTGATCCAGGGGATGCGGGTGAGCCTGCACCCGCCACGTGGCGTGAGCGCGCACCTGGTCGGGCTGCCGGTGCTGGCGGCCTCCTCCGGCGCTCAGGTCGCCTCCGTGTGGCGGCGCATGCTCACGCTGGCGGCCGGCCTGCTGGCGGTAGCGCTCGTGCTGCTCGTGCTGTTCCGCGGCGAACGCCGTCGAGCGCTCGTGCCGCTCGTGCCGATCGCGCTGGCGACCGGCTGGTCGGCCCTGGTCCTGTTCGCCGTGCGCGTGCCGCTGAATCCCATGTCGGTGACGCTGGGAGCGCTCGTGATCGCGATCTCGACCGAGTTCAGCGTGCTGCTGTCGGAGCGATATCGCCAGGAACGGCTGGCCGGGCACCCACCCTCCGAGGCCCTGCGGCGCGGCTACCGCCGCACCGGCGCAGCGGTGCTCGCCTCTGGCGCCACGGCGATCATGGGCTTCGGCGTGCTGGCGCTGTCGGACATCCGCATGCTCCGCGACTTCGGCCTGGTGACGCTGGTCGATCTGAGCGTCTCACTGGCGGGGGTGCTGCTCGCGCTGCCGGCGGCGCTGGTGCTGTTCGGCAGCCCGGTTGCCGCCCGCGCGACCGAGCGCGGCGCCACCCGCCGCGGTCGTCGCGGCGCGGCGCCGGCAGCCGCCGATGGCGGCGCTCCAGAAGAGCTGCCCGAGCGGCCGCTGGCGATGGCGGTCTCGGCGCAGGACTCGTTCGCCCGGCGCGCTGGGGCGCGGGAGGAGGAGGATTCGGAGGAGCGATGAGGCCCGAGCCGCGACCCGCCGCGGCCCCACGCTACGGCCGCTACGTCGGGCTGCTGGCGCTGGTGATCCTCGTGCTGATCACGCTCAACACCATCGTGACCAAGCCAAACGGGGCCAAGGGCATCGAACCAGGCCGCCGGATGCCGCCCTTCGCAGTGCCGCTCGTGCTCGGCAACCTCAGCGGCGACGCCGATATCGCCACGCACGCGAGCGAAGGCGCGCGGGGAAGCGTGCCGGCCTGCCAGGAGCGCGGTCCGCAGATCCTCAACATCTGCCAGCTGTATGAACGCGGGCCCGTGGTGCTGGCGCTGTTCCTGGACGCGGGCTCCTGCGCGGCGATCCTCGCCGACATGCAATCGCTCGCGCCGTCGTTCCCGGGCGTGCAGTTCGCCGCGGTGGCGCTCAAGGGCAACAGGGGTCAGCTGCGCCGGTTGGTGCGGACGCGCCGACTGCAGGTGCCCGTGGGCCACGACCGCGACGGCTCGCTGCTTGCCCTGTACAAGGTCGCGACCTGCCCGCAGGTCACGCTCGCCTATCCGGGCGGCGTGGTGCAGAGCCCCGCGCTGTTGACGCGACCGCCGCTGGCCACCCTGCATGCGCGTGTGAGCGAGCTGGTCGCGGCCTCGCGCGCGCGCGGCTGGCGAGGAGGCCGGACATGAGACGGCCTGCCCCGCCCACGGCGCGCGCGCGGCGGCACGGCAGCTGCACGCCGCGGGGGTGCGAATGAGCCGCACGCCGCCCGCGCCGGAGGCCGCGGGGCCTGCGGGAGCGTTTCGACCGGCGCCCGGTTGGTGCGCGCCCGAGGTCGCGCAGGAGCTGCCCGGGCTGCGCCTGCTGGCGGCCGAGGCGCAAGTCCGCCGCGGCGGCTCGCTCACCGGAGACTCTCCGCCCGACATCCGCGAGCGGCTGCGCGAACTGTCGAATCGGATGCGGGGCGCGACGGCGGTGGCCGTGCGCCGCCAGCCCGTCCCGGCCGCGTACCGCGTGTTCTTTCGCCACATCGGACTCGACCCGGACGCGGTCCGCACGCCGATGGAGGCGGCTGTTCTGGAGCGGATGCTGCGCGGCGGCTTCCTCTCGGGGGGGCTGCTCGCGGACGTGCTCCTGGTCGCGCTGCTGGACACGGGCGTGCCGGTGTGGGCGCTCGACGCCGAGTCCGTCGAGGGTTCGCTTGGCATTCGCCCAAGCGGCGAGCGCGAGCGCCTCGGTCGCTCGCGGGAGGCGCCGGAGCTGCCCGGCGGGCGGCTGGTGGTGGCCGACGGCTCGGCGCCGCTGGCGGTCCTCTTCGGCGGGCTGGCGCCGGGGCACGAGCCGGTGGCGAACACGCGCCGCCTGACGCTGTTCGCGGTGCAGGTCGCGGGCGTACCCGAGCTGTACGCGGAGGAGGCGCTGTGGAACTGCCGCGCCGCGCTCGAGCTGCCATGAGACGCGCGCACCGCCGCGATGCGCGCTGGTAGAATCGAGGCTTCTGGCGAACAGGAGGATTCGGCGTGAGCCCGTCCGAGCAGCTAACGATCGATCGCGGTGCTCCGGTCATTGCCGGCGTGGCGGTCGGCACCGAGGCCGGCGAGCGAGGTGCTAGGCGCTCGCTGCGAGCACAGGTCGCGCGGCTCGAGCGCGAGCTGTGCGCGATCGTGGCCGACGGCTTCCCGCATATCGGCGCCGGGTCCCCGGCCTGGGCGTCGACGGGGCCGAGCCTGCTCGGGCTGGAGCAGCTGGAGCAGCTCCGCGACCAGCTCGCGGGCAGGGTGCAGGACATGCGCCGGCGGGCGCAGGAGCGGGCTGAGCACGAGCTTCGCGCGCAGGAGCTGCTCGAGCGCATGAAGCTGGAGCCCGGCCGCTACAAGTTCGTGCGCCTGCCGGTGACCGAGCTCGGCCAGCGCGGCTGCGGCGTGTGGGAGGTTCGCCCGCGCTTCGGCCTGATCGGGATGCTGGCCGGCTGGTGGGAGCTCAAGCTCTCCTCGGGCTGTCCGTTAGCCAGGGGGTCGCGCGCGAGCGCGACCCCGGCGACCGCGCCCGCTAGAGGAATGCCCGCCGTGCGCTGAGCACGAGCCCGCGCACCACGCGCGGCCGCGCATCCGGCGCACCACGCGCGGCCGCGCATCCGGCGCGACCCCGTCAGAGGCGGCTGGTCAAGCGCGAGTCAGGCCGTGCGCGGACCACGAGCTGGCGCGCCAGGCGCGCCCGCGCTCGGCCGACGCGAGCAGCGCGGCCAGAGTCTGGCGCTGGCGCTCGGTCATCGACCCGACGGTCTTCTTCTCGGACATCGGGATCTGGGCCAGAAACCTGCGGCAGCGTGTCTGTCCCCAGCGGCGCTGGCTCATCAAGAGGTCGGCCACGGCCATGCTGTGCGTCTCCCAGGGGCATTCCAGGATCACATCGGCTACGTCGACCTCCTCCACCGCTACCCGGCGCTTCAGCTCGGCGCGAGCGAGGCGCACCTGGTTGGCGCGTTCCAGCGCGCGCATGTGCTGCGGAGGAAGGGTGACAACAGATGCTGTGGCGTTCATAGGAATCTCCCCGTTGCGGTCGCGAATCACGCGCGGGCGCAACTTCCGTGCTTGGTCTTAGGACGTGTTCGGCTACTGACGTGTTCGGCTCGACTCTGTGATGTGGGCGGACGTGCGCCAGCTGTGGACGTCCAAAACCGCCGCGGCCAGCGTCAACTGGCCCCGGTTCCCCCCCTCCTCCCAGTGCAATCGCGGGGCGTGCCCCGGATGGTCATGCAGAGCGCTCTCGGAAGCTAGTCAGGCCCGGCCGGGAGGTCAACCGCGCGGGCGGGCCTTCGTGCGCTATAAGCGACGTTTTTTGTGCCCGATCGCTTTGTGAAGAAATGGACAAGCGCGCGCCCCGGGCGCTCCGGCTCTCAAGCGCGGATGGCTGCCGGAAGCGGCCCGTGCTCGGCCTCGAAGGCGCTCTTGACGCGGGCGAAGATCTCGAGCGCGCGGTCCAGGGTGGCGTCGTCATGGGTGGCCATGACGCTCGTGCGCAGGAGCGCTCCGCCGGGCGGCACCGCGGGATGCAAGGCCGTGTTGACGAACACGCCGGCGTCATAAAGCGCCCGCCACAGCAGCGCCGCCTTCCAGTCATCGCCCACCAGCACGGGCACGATCGGGGTGACGATCGTGTGGCCGCCGGCGTCCTCGTGCACGCCGGGGGCGTGCGCCTGGACGGACCCGTCCTCGGGCAGCCGCTGCGGGGCGACCACCGCGAAGCCGCGTTCCTGCAGGCCGTCTCGCAGGCGGCGAGCGTTGTCCAGCACGCGCACGAGCAGCACGCGCCCCTGCTCGGATTCGACCACCCGGAGCGCGCCCAGGGCGGCGCCGAGGGCGGCGGGGACCCCGGAGGCGGTGAAGAGGAAGGAGCGCGCGTAGATGCGCAGGTAGTCGATCACCTCGTGCGGCCCGGCGACGTAGCCGCCGCAGGAGGCCAGCGACTTGGAGAAAGTGCCCACGCGCAGATCGACGCGGTCGGCGACGCCCAGCAGTTCGGCAGTGCCGGCGCCGCAGGCGCCGAGCACCCCGGCGCCGTGCGCCTCGTCGACCAGCAAGCGAGCGCCGTAGCGCTCGCACAGCTCGCAGATGTCGCCCAGCGGAGCGATGTCGCCCTCCATCGAGAACACGCCATCGACGGCGACCAGGACGCCGCCGCCATCGCCCTGCGCGCGCTCCAGCATCTTCTCCAGCTTCTCGAGCCGGTTGTGGCGGAACGGGCGCAGCTTCGCCCGCGAGAGCACGCAACCGTCGAGGATCGAGGCGTGGTTGCCGGAGTCCACGATCACGGTGTCACCGGGCCCCAGCAGCGTCGCCAGCGCGCCCAGGTTGGCCTGGTGGCCGGTGCTGAACACCAGCGCCTCCTCGGTTCCCATCCATCGCGCGAGCTCCTGCTCGAGCTCGAGGTGCAGGGGGATCGTGCCGTTCAGCAGCCGTGAGCCGGTGAGCCCGGTGCCGAAGCGGTGCAGCGCGTCCTCGGCGCCTTTGAGCACGCGCTCGTCGCCGGTCAGTCCCAGATAGTTGTTGGAGCCGAGCATGATTCGTTCGGCGCCCTCCATCTGCACGACCGGCAGCGCGGGCGAGGTCAGCAGGTGGAAGTACGGCACCACGTCCGCCTGCCGCGCAGCCGCGAGAACCGGGCCTCGCTCGTGGTCGCGCACCTTGGCAAAAATGTCGATGGAGGTCCGCATGTAGTGTGCCGCGCAGTGCCAGTCGAAGTCAGAGCGGTCTCGGGCAGGCGCGATCTGACCCGGTTCATCGACCTCCCGTTCGCCCTGCATGCTAACCACCAGCAGTGGGTGCCACCGCTGAAGCTGGAGCGGCGCCTGTTCCTCAACAGGCGTCTGAACGCCTTCTTCAGCCACGGCGAGGCCGAGTACTTCCTGGCCTGGCGAGCGGGCCGCCCGCTGGGTCGCGTCAGCGCCCACGTGGACCACGCCTACAACGAGTTCCACGGGCAGCGCTGCGGATGGTTCGGCTTCCTCGAGCTCGAGGACGACGAGCAGATCGCGCGCGCGCTGCTGGATGCGGCAGCGGCGTGGCTGCAGGCGCGCGGCTGCGAGCGCATGGTGGGACCGGCGGACTTCTCGATGAACGACGAGAGCGGCCTGCTGGTCGATGGCTACGAGCTGCGACCGATGCTACGCCAGCCCTGGCATCCGCCCTACTACCAGCTGCGGGTCGAGCAGGCGGGCTTGGTCAAGGTGATCGATCTGCTGATGTGGAACCTCGAGGTCACCGACCGCTCCAAGGTGCTGCCGGTGATCTTCGAGCTGGCCGAGAAGCTCGAAGGCGAACACGGCATCCGCATGCGCCGCATGCGCCGCCGCCACCTTCGCCGGGAGCTTGCCGCGTTCGCCGAGGTCTACAACGCGGCGTGGTCGGGCAACTGGGGCTTCGTGCCGTATTCCGAGAAGGACCTCGACGGCTACGCGCGCGAGCTGCAGCTCGTGTTTGACAAGCACTGGTGCATGGTCGCCGAGCGCATCGACACCCGCGAGGTGGTGGGCGTTGCGCTGACCTTCCCCGACATCAACCAGGTCCTCGCGCGCATGCGCGGGCGGCTGCTGCCCTGGGGCTGGTGGCACTTCGTGCGCAAGGGGAAGATCATGGACCGCGTGCGGGTCGGCTTCCTGGGCGTCAAGCCCGGCTACCAGCACACCGGCGTCGCCGCCAAGCTGTACGTCGAGCACTTCAACGCCGCCGCGACGCGTCGCCAGCATGGCGGGGAGATGGGCTGGATCCTCGAGACCAACACCGCCATGAACCGCGGCATGGAAGCGATGGGCGGGAGGATCGTCAAGCGCTACCGCATCTACGGGCGGGAGCTGTAGAAGCGGTCAGGCACGCGCTTTACACTTATCGCATGAGCTCGTCCACCGAGCCACGCAGCTCGCACGACGCCGGCATCGAGGACCCCACGGGCCAAGCGCCGGGCGAGGTAGCGCGCGAGCAGCGCGACGCGCTTCCCGTGCTGGCCAGGGAGGCGGCCGTGCTCGGACGACCTTCATGGGAGCCGCCGCTGCGGCGCAACTCGCCCGCGCCGTTCATGCCGATCGTGCAGGCCGCCGCCGCCGCTGCCGGCGGCTTCGTCGCCGGGGCCGCGGTGGCGGGGATCGTGCGCCGGCGCCAGCGACGCGCTGCGCCGGCGAGCCAGCGTCGCGGAACCCGCGCCGTGCGGCGCCCGCCACGGGGCGCACGCTCGCCCGCGCGCGCCGGCGAGCTCGTGCAGATCGTGGGCAGCCGCTCGCTGCTCGTCGATGTGCACCTGCTGGGCGAACGCTGACCGGCGCGCGCGTTGAGGCCGCGCTCAGCTGCGCGCGCGCTCGCGTTCGAGCAGCAGCGCGAGCGTGGGGCAGGCTTGAGCAGCGCGTCTGGCGTGCTCGAGCAGCGACTCCGGCAGCGGTTCGGCGCTGATCAGCGGGTAGCCCCACTCATCGGGCGTGATCCGCTCGGGCAGCAGCTCGGCGCACATGCCGTGCGCCTCGCATGCGATCGGGTTCACGCGCAGGCGGTAGCTCATGCGAGTCTCGCCCTTCGCAGGCCCCCGTGCGCCCGCGCGGCGGCGTCCGGGATGGGCAGCTCCCCGGCCAGCGCGCACGCCTCACAGGTCCCCAGCCGGGCGTGGTCGGCGAACTCCGAGCCAAAGATCTGCACGGCGCTGAGGATGAACTCGACCGCGCCGTCGGGGTGGGCGCACGCACCTCGGCCCTGCACGAGCGAGGCAAGGCGGGCGATCCGCTCCTCGGCCTTCGCCCGCGCAACTCCCCGTGCGGTCTCCGTCAGCGTCATGGCCAGAGCCTGCAGGCCGTTCACGCACGGGCCGCACTGGCCGCTGCTCTGGCTCGCCAGCCAGCGCGCCACGCGCGCCGTCTCGGCGGCAGGGCACGCGTGCTCGGACAGCAGCAGCACTACTCCGGCGCCCAGCCGTGCGCGGTGCTGCGCGAGGTATTCATCCGACAGCGCCAGCGACGGCAGCCGGCCCGCGTCGATCCAGGAGCCGGCGTAGCCGCCCACCAGCGCCGCGCGCACCCCGTCCGTGGCACCGCCCGCCGCGTCTATCAGCGAAGACAGCGGGGCGCCTAACTCGATCTCGTACACGCCCGGGTGCGCGACCGGGCCCGAGAGCGTCACGAGTGCCGAGCCAGGCTCGGAGGGAGTGCCGAGCTCGCGAAACCACTCGGGGCCGTGGCGCGCGATCAGGGCGAGGTGGGCGAGCGTCTCGGCGTTGGACACCAGCGTGGGCGCTCGCCCGACACCCTGTTCGAACGGCAGCGGCGGCGTGAAGGTGGGCAGCGCGCGGCGGCCATTGAGGTAGCTGACCAGCGCCGACTCCTGCCCTGAGAGATAGTGGTTTGGTACCAGCTGGAGGCGAATGCGCGGCGAGGAGGAGTCGCCAGCGCGGCTCCGTTCGGCGATCGCGGCTGCCGCCTGCTCGGCGCTTGCGCGCGCGCCCGCGCACACGCACACGATCACCTCCTCGGCGCCGAGCGAGCTTGCGGCCAGCTCGCCACCATCGAGCACCAGGTGGGGCCGGGCTCGCATGAGCGTGCGGTCCTTGAGGCTCGCCGGCTCGCCCTCGGCTGCGTTGACGACCACCACCGGGCGCCGGCCGGCGCTAGCCACCGAGCGAAGCTTGCGCGCGGTGGGGAACGCGCCGCCGCCACGCCCGAGCAGGCCGGCTGCTTCGATCCGTGCGATCAGCGGCGACTCGCTCCGCCGGCGCCGGCGGGGTTTGCGCGGCGCCTCGCCATGGATCTCCAGGTGCTCCTGCAGGCTCAACGCACCGTGCGCCGGAACGCCGGCGAGCAGCCGCGGCAGCCCGGCCGGCTGCGACGGCGGCGGGGCCTGGGCGTAGGCGCTTGCGGCGCTGCTCACCGACGGCTCCCGGACGAATTCGTGGCCGAATGGGTGTGTGCCAGCAGCGACGACGGCGTGCCCGAGCGGCGCGCCCAGTCAGAGCCCAGCGGCCCGCCGGGTAGCCACGCCAGCAAGAACAGCGAAAACCCGCCGGCTGTTGCCAGCGCACCCACGCGCCGGCGCCGGTTCTCGGGCCAGCCGAAGAGCACGCGAGCGAGGACCGCCCCCACCACGATCGCGACGCAGACGACGCTCAGCCACAGCATCCACGCCTGCTTGATGTCGCTGCCGGTGCCGAAGGTGTGCAGCAGGGCGATCGGCCAGCTGGCGTAGGCGAGCCAGTGCACGGCTCGCCAGCCCTGGTAGCCGATTCGCTGTCGCAACAGGCTCGTGATCGTCACGGCCACGAGCAGGTCGAACGCCAGCGCGCCCAGTCCCAGCCAGAATGGTCTGTAGGAGCCCGCGAAGGGCACGAACGCATCGATGAGCGAGATCCTCGCGAAGCCGTCGAGGATCGAGGTGAGGATGTGCAGCGCGAGGAACACCATCGCCAGCAGCGAGCTGCTGCGATGCAACGAGTCGACGACGAAGCGGGGCAACCGCGGCGTGCTCCAGCGGCGCAGGTCGAGCACGCCGAGGGCGGTGGCGAAGGTGAGCAGCACCAGCGCCACGGCGCCGGTGGAGCGCGTGAGGTACCAGTAGGCGGTGGGTCCGGCTGCAGCCATGGCTGTGCTCATGCCGCCCGCGCCTTTCCGCCAGTCGGGCTGACTTCTTCGCGCGCCGGCCCGCTGCCGCTCGCGTCGCGGAGCTGAACGGCGCCGGGCGCGGGCGCCGGCCAGCCGCCCAGCGTGGTGATCCGCCCGCTCCAGTCAACCAGGCGCGCGGGCAGTCCCAGGCTCTCCAGCCACGCCGGGGCTGCCGCGCGCCGTACGATCGCCGCGGTGGTGGCGATGTTGGCCTGCGTGCAGTCCGCCGCGGCCACGCTGACGGTGCGCCAACTGGACTTGACCGGCGAGGCGGTGCGCGGATCGATGATGTGATGCATCGCAGCTCCGCGCTGGCTCCAGCGCCGCACCGCGGTGCTCGACGTGGCGAGCCCGCCGTCGAGGACCGCCACCGTCTGCCCCGGCGCGGAGGGATCGCTGCGGTGGTCGTCGGTCACCCGCACGAGCCAGCCGCCCCGCGGGGCGCTCCCGCCGATAGCGATGTCGCCGCCGATGCTGACAAGCGCACCGCACGCGCCCGCCCGTGCGGCGCTGCGCGCCGCACGATCCGCTGCCCACGCTTTGGCAGTCGCTCCCAGGTCGATGCGCACTCCTGCCGGGACGCGAATAGTGCAGGCGTCGCGATCCACGTGCACCTGCTGCCATGCCGGCCGCACGCGAGCGGTGACCGTCACGGGCGCGGCCGGCTCGAGCCCACGCGCCGCCTGCTCGCGCCCACGCGCCGCCTGCTCGCGCCCACGCGCCGCTGGCTCGCGCCCACGCGCGGCAAGCGCGTGCCAGTCGCGGTCGTAGCCGGCGAGCTCGAGCGCCCGGCCGATAGTCGGATCGACGTCGCCGCACGTGAGCCTGGCCGCGCCGAGGGCGATCTCGAGCGCGTCGACCAGCAGCGGGTCCACGCGGACCGGCCGGCCTGAGCGAGCGTTCAGGCGCGTGAGCTCGGAGTCCTTGCGGAAGCGGCTGCACGCGCGGTCGATCGCGGCCAGCTCGAGCTCGACCGCCGCCCGCGCCGGTGCGAGGGCCGCGGGGTCGGTCACCCGCAGCACGATGCCGGTGCCCAGCGCAGTCCAGCTCGCCGACGCGAGCAGGCCGGTTGAGGGGGGCGCTGCTCGCAGCTCAGGAGCCTCCGGAGACGACGGGCGGGGAGGATTCCGAGCGCTGCGGCTGTTGCTGGGCCGGAGCCGGTTCCTGTTCGGAGGGCTGGGCCCCCCCGGCGGGTTCCTGGGAGGAGGATTCTGCAGGCGGTGCGGGTTGCTCGCTGCGGTCGGATTCCTCTTCGGGCGCCGATTCCGGGGCCTGCGCCGGCGGATGCAGTTTCACGCTGTTGGCGGAGCCGGTGCCCGAGCCACGCGGGTTCGCGCTCGGGCCGGTCGTCCCGCGGGTGGAGGTGCCGTGTAGGGACTTGCCCGGAAACGCCTGGGCGGCCACCTCGGCGAGCACCGCGGTGAGTGCCAAGCTCCCCGCGATCAGCCAGCGGTTGGCGCGCCCCAGTCGTCTGAGGGCGGCGTCGCGGGTCTGGGCGGAGTGGCGTCGCTTCATGGCAGCGGTGCCGGCGGCTGGCCTGGGGGCGCCGGCTGGATGAGGCCAGTGTGTGCGCGCTAGCTAACGATGCGGTAACCGCTTCATTAGAAAGCTCATCGAATCCCGGCGCTGGATTTTGAGCGCGTTCGCGGGCCATATGCTGTAGAAGATGCAAGCTGTCGCCCGCTCATCCGCCCCGGGCGGGGGACCATCTGTCGAGTCTTCGCCGGCGCCCGGCGGGGGGTCTGGATCGTCCGCCAGCGTGCTGGTGATAGAGGACGAGCCGGGCATCGTCGACTTCCTGCGCAGGGGGCTCCAGGCGCAGGGATACGCGGTGGAGAGCGCCCTCGATGGTCTCGACGGCGAGCGGCGCGCGCTCGGCGGCGGGTTCGACGTGGTGGTGCTCGATCTGATGCTGCCCGGGCGCAGCGGCCTGGAGGTCCTCGCCTCGCTTCGCCGCGCCCGGCCGGCGCTGCCGGTGATCGTCCTGACCGCGCGGGGCGAGGTAGAGGATCGGGTCGCCGGACTGGATGCCGGCGCGGTCGACTACCTCGTGAAGCCGTTCGCGATGGCCGAGCTAGTGGCCCGCATGCGCGCCCAGCTGCGCTCGATCGCGGAGGCTTCGTCGACAACCCTGAGCGGCGCCGGCCTGGACGTCGACCTGCTCACGCGCGAGGTGCGCCGCGACGGCGAGCCGGTGGCGCTCTCCACCACGGAGTTCGAGCTGCTCGTGTTCCTGCTGCGCCACCACGGACAGGTGCTCACGCGCGAACAGATCCTGAGCTCGGTGTGGGGCTACGCGCACGACCCCGCCACCAACGTGGTTGACGTGTACATCGGATACCTGCGGCGCAAGCTCGCCCGCGCGGACGGCTCCACCCCGATCGTCACGGTGCGCTCGGTGGGCTACCGGCTGGGAGGCGCAGAGGAGTGATCGGGCGGGGGCTCGCAGCCTTGTCTCGGGCAGGGCTCCGCTGGCGCCTGGCGGGGTGGGTCGCCGTGGTGGTGCTGGCCTGCACCGCGGTCACCTTCGCCGCGGTGTACCGGGGAACCGGCACCCAGCTGCGCGGGCAGATCGACCGCGAGCTGGGCGGCGCTAGCGCCAGCCTCGCGCACGCCCTGCGGAGCCCGCACTCGAGCTCCCCGCAGCGCGTGGCGCAGGCGGCCGCGCGCTACATCCAGGGCCAGCCGTTCAAGGCGAGCTCCACGCTGCTGTTCGCGACCGTGCCGGGGGTCGGCACCATCAGCAACCGCCCCGAGCTGTTCGGTTCCCGCAGCCCCGATCACGGCGAGACGCCGACGCAGCAGGCTGAGGAGGACCAGCTTTCGGCGCAGCTGCTCAGCGCGCGTGGCGGGTACTCGACCCTTCTGGTCGGCGACCTCGGCAACGTGAGGGTGCTCAAGCGCCGCGCCAGTCTCCCAGGCGGGGTGAGTGCCACGGTGGGCGCAGCGCAGGCACTCGCGCCGGTGGCCCACGCCCAGGGGGACGTCGCCCGGGCGTTCATCCTCGCCGCGATCCTCGTGCTCGCCGCCGCCTTGCTCGCCTCCTATCTGATCGGCACGCGAGTGTCGCGGCCGCTGCGGCGGATGGCGGCGGTGGCCGCGCGTGTCGACGCGGGCGACCTGCGTCCGAGGATCGGCGACCCCGGCGCATGGGGGCAGGAGGTGCGCGTCCTAGCCGAGGCCTTCGACCACATGCTCGACCGCTTGACCGACGCCTTCGCGGGCCAGCGCGCTTTCGTGGCCGACGCCTCACACGAGCTGCGCACGCCGCTCACGGTGATCAAGGGGCAGATCGAAGTGCTCGCCGCGCAGCGGGACCCCTCAGCCGAGGAGGTGCGCAGGGTGGAGCGGCTGGTGCAAGGCGAGATCGCGCGCATGGGCCGCCTGGTCGACGACCTGCTGCTGCTCGCACGCAGCGAGCACTCACAGTTCCTGCGCCTGCAGTCGATCGATCTGGTGCCGTACGTGGCCGAGCTGTGGGAGGGGATCGTGCCGCTCGCCGATCGCGGCTTCGAGCTCGGCCCAGTCCCGGCGGGCACACTGCGGGCCGACCCCGACCGTCTCGCGCAGGCGCTGCGCAACCTGCTGACAAACGCGATCGCGCACACCGAACCCGGGCGTGGGCTGGTTCGCCTGAGCGCGCAGCAGGCGCCGGGCGGGCGTCTGCGCTTCCTGGTCGAAGACGATGGCCCCGGCATCGCGGCCGCCGAGCGCGAGCGGGTGTTCGATCGCTTCAACCGAACCGACTCCGCTCGCGACCGTGCCTCCGGCGGCACGGGCCTCGGGCTCGCGATCGTGCGCGCCATTGCGCAGGCCCACGGTGGGGGCGTCGGCGCGGGCGAGTCCGCGGCGGGTGGCGCGCGCATCGAGCTGGAGATCGCCGGCTTTGGCGCCGCGCAGGAGCTCCCCACCGACGACGGCGCCGCTGCGCTGCGCGCACCCGCGCCGGCACCCGGCTAGCGCAGGATGCCCGTGTGCCCGATCGAGTAGCGCCCGGGCTGCGGCCACACGCACAAGCCGTGCGGGCCGCTGCCGACGGGAATGCGGCGCAGCAGGCGGCCGGTGGCGGTGGAGATCGCGTAGACCTCGGCGTTGTAGCGGCCTGACAGCCACAGGACCTTGCCGTCGGCGGAGACGCCGCCCATGTCGGGCGAGCCCCCGCCGGGGAGCCACCACTTGGCGATCGCGTGGCGGCTGGCAAACGACAGCACGCTGATCGAGCCCTCGCCCCGGTTCGAGACGTACAGCACGCGCGCATCGCGGCTCGGATACAGCCCGTGCGCGCCGGCGCCGGTGAGCACCATTTCGACCACCCGCATGGCGTGGGCGTCGATCACCCACACCCCGTTGTTGGCCATGTCCGCCACGTAGAAGACGCGCCCGTCGGGCGACAGCTTGACGTCCTGCGGCATCGCCCCCGGCGCCAGTTCGATCGTCTTGATCACGCGCTCGGCGCCGAGATCGACGACGATCATGCGACCGGCGAACTCGCACGAGACCAGCGCGTAGCGCCCGTCGGCGGTGTAGTCCATGTGGTCCACCCCCGCGCATTCGGGCGTGGCCAGCGCATCGTGCAGGGCCATCGTGTGGGCATCGCGGAAGTCGAGCTCGCGGTGGGCCTCGGCCACGACGATCGCCCAGCGCCCGTGGTCGAGCACGGGGATCGACCTGCCCGGGCGGGCGGTGCGGGGATCGATCGGGGTGAGGCTGTTGCCCGCGTCGTTGGTGACGTACAGTGTGCGCAGGTCCCACGAAGGCGTGACGTGCTGGGGCAGCGCGCCCGCGGCAAAGTGCGCGACGACCTTGAACGTCCGCTGCGAGATCACATCGACCGTGTTCGAGCCGCTGTTGGGCACGTACACGAGCGCGGGGTCGGCGCGCACACGCGCGCTCAGCATGCCGGCGCCGTCGGCCGCGTAGACGTTGCGCGGATCAAGCGCGGGCGGGGTGGCTCCGGCGACCGTCTGCGCCCAGCTCCTCTGCGCTCCGGTGCGGCGGACGGCGGACAGCTCGCTTCGGGGCCGCGCCGCTCCGCCCGCGCACCCGGCCAGGGCGGCGAGCGCGGCGAGCGCGGCGGTAACCGAGCGGGCGCGCGGCGCGTTCATGGCGCAGGCCTGTAGGTGAGCGCCCGGTCGTGCGCGGCGCCGCGGCGATCGCGGCCGCCCACGAGCAGCACTTCGCCGCCCAGCGAGGCCGCACCCATGTCGGACAGCGGCTGCGGCAGGCGGCCCGCGTAGCTGGTCGCGCCGGTGGCGGGGTCGATCGAGAGAATCTCCGCGCGCTGGCTCGTGCGCTCGCTGCCGCGCCCGCCGAACACGAGCAAGCGCCCGTCCAGAGCGGCGCCGGCGGCGTGTGTGAGCGGCTGGGGCAGCGTGCCGATCTGGTGCACCACGCCGCTCCTGGGGTCAAACGAGAGGATCTCCTGCTGTGCGGATTGGCCGGAGGTCCCGCCGGCGATCAGCACGCGGCCGCCGACGGCGGCGACGGCCGGATAGCGCAGCGGCTGCGGCAGCATGCCGGCGACGCGCGCTCCGCCGCCGGGGGTGAAGGCGACGATCGTGCGCAGCGGGACCACCTCGGTGTAGCCGCCGATCACGTAGACGCGGCCGCCGACGGCAGCCGCGCCCACGTCGGAGGCGCCCGCGGGCAGCCGGCCGGCGACGCTGACACCTGCCGGTCCCACGCGGTAGATCGCCGCGCTGGCGCCGCTCGCGCCGCCCCCGCCGAAGTAGTAGGCCTGCCCTTCGACGCTCGCCGCTGCGCCGTCGTGCAGCGCCACCGGCAGCTGGCCGACGGCACGCGCGCCGCCCGAGTCGATCAGCACGATCTGCGAGCTCGACGATTCCGCCGCGTCGAGGCCTGCGATCGAGAGCGCGCCGGCGCCGGTCACAGTCACGGCCGGTAGCTGCACGGGCGCGGGCAGCGGACGCGTGCTGGCCAGGCGCAGCGCGAGCGGCGCGCTGGCACTCGCGGCCGAGGAGCGCTTCGCGCTCGGCGTGGCCTGCCCCCCGCCGCAGCCGCTCACCACCACCACCACCACAGCGGCCGCCCAACTCAGGACCACGCAGCGGCCCCGTCGTGCTGCGCGGCTTTGCGGCGCCACGAGCCGCGTGCGCGATCTCGGCCGAGCCGACACGCGGGCAGTATCCGCGCGGCGGCTAAAGACGCGCTCAGCCGCGCATGAGAGGGCGCTCACAGGACTACGGCACGATCACCGCGGCCCCGGTGAAGCGCCCGGCGCGCAGGTCCTCGAGCGCTTCGCCGGCGCGCTCGAGGGGGTAGCTGGCAACGGTCGTGTGCACCGGGACCTGCGGGGCGAGCGCGAGGAACTCCTCGCCGTCGCGGCGCGTGAGGTTGGCGACCGAGCGCACGCAGCGCTCCATCCACAGCTCGTCATACGCGAACGCGGGGATGTCGCTCATGTGGATCTCCGCGCACACCACGGTCGCGCCCGGCTCCAGCGCGCGCAGCGCCACCGGCACGAGCGAGCCGTCGGCGGCGAACACGATCGCCGCCTCCAGCTGCACCGGCGGCGGCTGATCGGAGCCGCCCGCCCACGCTGCGCCCATCTCGCGCGCGAATGCCTGCCCGCGCGTGTCGCCCGGGCGCGTGAAAGCGTACGTCTCGCGCGTTTGGAAGCGGCACACCTGGGCGAGGATGTGCGCGGCGGCGCCGAAGCCGTACAGGCCGATCGTGCGCGCGTCGCCGCACATGCGCAGCGAGCGGTAGCCGATCAGCCCGGCGCAGAGAAGCGGCGCGGCCTGCTCGTCGGGATAGCCCTCGGGGATCGGAAAGCAGAAGCGCGCATCGGCGACCGTGTACTCGGCCATCCCGCCATCGATGTCGCGGCCGGTGAAGCGCGCGTTCGGGCACAGGTTCTCGCGCCCGGACGTGCAGAAGTGGCATTCGCCGTCGGTCCACCCGAGCCACGGCACGCCCACGCGCGCGCCGACCTGCAGCGTCGGCGCCTCGCTGGCCTGCACCGTGCCGACGATCTGGTGCCCGAGGACGCGCGGGGGCCTGGCGATCTGCACCTCGCCGTCGATGAGGTGCAGGTCGGTGCGGCACACGCCGCACGCGTGCACGCGCACCAGCACCTGACCCTGCGCCGGGCGGGGGATCGGGCGCTCGACCGCGCGCAGCGGGCTGCCCGGGCGCTCGAAGAGCATCGCGCGCATGGTCGCCGTGGCGGTCGCGTGCGCCATAGTTCCCGCAAGTGAACCACGATCGGGCGAGAGCCAACTCGCGCGCGATGACCGCCGGGCTGTACTTCAGCCATCCCGCTTGCCTGGAACACGATCCGCGCGTGCACTCGCCCGCGCACCCCGATACGCCCGAGCGCCTGAAGGCGATCGAGGCGGCGCTTGCGGCACGCTGGCCGGCGGGCTGGGAGCGCCGCGAGGCGAAGCCGGCGAGCGAGGCCGAGCTCGAACTCGTGCATTCCGAGCGTCACGTGCGGGCGGTCGCGGCGCTGAGCGCGGCGGGCGGCGGCGCGATCGACGCCGACACGTTCGTCGGCGAGCCGTCGTTCCGCGCCGCCTCGGCCGCGGCGGGCGCCGCCTGCTCGATGACGCGGACGCTGCTGGCCGGCGAGGCGTCGCTGGGCTTTTGCGCCGTGCGCCCGTCCGGCCACCACGCCGAACCGGAGCGGGCGATGGGCTTCTGCCTGTTCGACAACATCGCGATCGCCGCCGAGCTTGCGATCCGCGAGCTGGGCGCAAGGCGCGTGTTCATCCTGGACTGGGACGTGCATCACGGCAACGGCACCGCGGAGGCATTCCGCACTCGCGCCGACGTTCTGTTCGCGAGCATCCATCAGTCGCCGCTGTATCCGGGGACCGGGCCGCTCAGCGACGTCGGCAGCGGCGCGGGCGAGGGCTACACGATCAACCTGCCGGTGCCGCCGGGCTCGGACGAGCAGCTGTGGCTGTCGCTGCTGGAGCACGTGGTGCTACCGGCGGCGGTCGCGTTCGCGCCGGATTTGGTGCTCGTCTCGGCGGGCTTCGACGCGCACGCCGCTGACCCGCTCGCCAACTGCCGTCTAGAGAACGGATCGTTCGCGGAGATGGCGCGTCACGTGCGCGACGTGGCCCGCGCCGCGGCGATCCCGGTGGGAGTCGTGCTGGAGGGCGGATACAACCAGCGCGTGCTCGCCGAATGCGTGCCCACCACGCTGACGGCCTTCTCTGGCGAGGGCGAGGCACACTCGGCGGCGCCGGAGGCGCTGCTGACCTCGCGCGCCGCGGCGCAGGTGAGGCACTACTGGCCGTTGTGAGCGCGCCGCCGCCGCGCAGGTGGGGCGCCACTGGCCGCTGTAGCTGGCGCGCCCGCGGGAGCGCCTGACCGCAGGCCGAGCGGCAGCTCAGCCAAAGAACAGCTCGGCGGTCTCGTACAGCTTCGGGTCGAGCAGCTTGCTCTCGGCGAGCGCCTGCTCGAGCGCCACCTCGACGATCGCGGTCCCGCGCAGGCCGACCATGGTTCCGAAGCGCTCGCTCGTCGCGGCGTCCATCGCCGCCACGCCGAAGCGGGTGGCGAGCACGCGATCGAAGGCCACCGGCGTGCCCCCGCGCTGCACGTGGCCGAGGATCGTGACGCGACTCTCATAGCCGGTCCTGGCCTCGAGCTCCTCCTCCAGCGTCACGCCGATTCCCCCCAGCCGCACGTGGCCAAAGGCGTCCGTGGCGCTGCCGTGCCGGACCTGCAGGCTGCCCTCGCGCGGCGTCGCGCCCTCGGCGACCACCACGATCGAGAAGCTGCGGCCGCGCTCGTGGCGGCGGCGCAGGTGGGCCGCCACCTGGTCGATGTCAAACGGGCGCTCGGGCACGAGGATCGCGTCGGCCCCGCCCGCGAGACCCGCGTAGGTGGCGATCCAGCCGGTGTGGCGACCCATCACCTCGACCACCATCACGCGGTTGTGCGACTCAGCCGTGGTGTGCAGACGGTCGATCGCATCGGTCACGATCTGCACCGCCGTGTGGAAGCCGAATGTCACGTCGGTGCCACCGAGGTCGTTGTCGATCGTCTTGGGGACGCCCACGATCGGGATGCCCTCGCGATGCAGGCGCAGGGCCACGCCGAGCGTGTCCTCGCCCCCGATCGGGACCAGCGCGTCTACCCCGCGTGCCTGCAGCGTGCGGCGGATGCTGGTCGTCCCATCTTGGCCGTCCGCGAACGGATTCGTGCGCGAGGTACCGAGGATCGTGCCGCCGCGGGGCAGGATCCCGGCTGTGCTCGCGAGCGTCAGCTCGATCGCGTCGTCCGCCAGGACGCCCGACCAGCCGTGACGAAAGCCGACGAAGGTGTTCTCACCCTGCAGGCCGCGCCGCACCACTGCGCGGATGACCGCGTTCAGCCCCGGACAGTCGCCGCCGCCGGTGAGCAGACCGATGCGCATCCGGGCGGAAGCTTACGCGCGGGCGCGGCTCATATCCCCTGTCCGGGCAGAAACTCGTTCGTGAACGGAGGCAGCCCCGCACTCGGTTGGCGCTGGAGCAGCCGGTGGGAAAACATCCAGCGCGCGAACGCCGACCACGCGGCGGGGTCCTGCCAGCCGAAGGGCTTGCTGCGGTCCGCGGGCAGGGTCGCCGGCAGCGTGCGCTGGATCGATGCCAGCTGCAGGCGGCGGTCGAGCGAGGGGTTCGCCTTGACCACCAGCGAGGCGGCGGCGGCGGGGTTCGCGCGCACCTCGCGCTCGCCCTGGGCGAGCGCCTGCAGGAACGCGCGCAGGTCCTGTCCGCGGGTGCGCGCCTCTTGGGCGCGCACCACGAGCACGAGCTCGTCGTACTGCGGCACCCCGGCGCGGTCGACGGGGATTGTCACTGGCTGCTTGTGCAGCTGCGCGAGCTGGATCGCCTCGTAGTTCCAGAACCCGCCGAGCGTCGCCGCCACCTTGCCCGACAGCATCGCCGGCACGAGGTTGAAGCCGACGTTCACCTGCCGCACGCGCGCCGGATTCACCCCGGCGCTCTGCAGCGCCGTCTGCAGCTCGGCCGTCTGGTATGGGATGCCCGCGGTGCCGACCGTCTTGCCGGCGAGGTCTGCGACCTTGCGTACGTGCGATCGCGGCAGCGCGATAATCGAGGTCAGCGGTCGCTGGACGAGCGCACCGACCGACACGAGGGGCAGCCCCTGGTCGCGGGCGAGCAGCAGCTCGGGCTCATAGGAGATCGCCATGTCCACGCTGCCCGCGGCGAGCAGCTTCAGCGGCGCCGAGGGGTCCGCGGGGACCTCGGGTCGCACGCCCAGCCCCACCGTCCGGAAGTCACCGTTTGCGATCGCCGAGTAGATCACGGCGTGGTCGGCGTTGGGAAAGAAGTCCAGCGCGAGCGTAAACGGCTTGGTCCTACCGGCGGCGATCACGTCCTGCTTGGTGCCGCACGCCGTCAGGCCCAGCGCGGACAGAAGGCCGGCGCACAGCAACGCGATCGCACCGTGCGCGCGGGCGCGCCTGCGGCACGCTGCCGCCGGCGCCGTCACGCGTGTACCTCGCGCGGCTGCGCCGCCCACGGCGCCAGCCGCCGCTCGGCGAGAGACAGGGCATAGAAGCAGGCGATCGCGAACGCGAACAGCACGACCGCGGCGGCGTACGCGCGCGGCGTCTGCAGCGCGGTCAGGTCGGCGTTGATCTCGTGTCCCAACCCAGCATGGGTTCCCACGGTGACGGTCTGTGACTCGGCGATGTAGGCGCCGATCACCGCTACGGTGAGCGCGATGCGAGCCCCGCTGATCGCGGCCGGGAGCGCCGCTGGCAGCTCGGCGAAACGGAACGCCTGCCAGCGCGAGGCATCGAGCGTGCGCAGCAGCTTCAGCTGGTCCCGGTCCACGGCCTCGAGCCCGTCGACGGTGGTGACCAGCACCGGAAAGAAGCAGATCAGCACGATCACCACGAGCTTGGGAAACACGCCGAACCCCCACCAGAACACGAGCAGCGGCGCAATCACCGCGATCGGCACAGCCTGGGAGCCGATCGCCAGCGGATATACCGCGCGGCGCAGCACGCGCGAGAAGTGGATCAGCACCGCGAGCGCGAAGCCGAGCGCCAGCGCCAGCGCTATCCCCAGCCCGACCTCGGTGGCCGTCGGCGCGAGGTTTGCGGCAAGCAGGCCGGCGTTGTCCCACAGCGCCGCCGCGACCGCGTGCGGGGAGGGGAGCACGTAGGAGCTGGTCGAGCCGGACTCGGCGTACAGCTCCCACGCCCCCAGCAGGGCACCCACCAGCGCCAGCGGCGGCAGCACGGCGCGCGCGCGCCGGCGAGGCGGCCCCGTTTGCCGGGCCGGGGCAGCGAGCGGGCGCCTGCTCATCGCGCCCCCACCATCGGCGTTGGGGCGCCCTGCAGCGCGCCCAGGGCACGCTCGCGCAGCGCGATCAGCGCCGCGTCGGTGCGGGCGCGCGGACGGGGCGCCTCCACCTCGAGCACCTCGAGCACCCGCCCGGGGCGGGGCGAGAGCACGGCCACGCGGTCGGCGAGCACGATCGCCTCCTCGACGTCGTGCGTGACGAGCGCGACCGTGCGCGGCTCGCGCGCGAGCGCTCCGGCGAGCCATTCCTGCATCTCTGCGCGCGTGATCGCGTCCAGCGCGCCGAAGGGCTCGTCCAGGCAGAGCACGCGCTTGCCCGACAGCAGCGTGCGCAGGAAGGCGACGCGTTGGCGCATTCCGCCCGAGAGCTCGCTCGGGCGAGAGTGCTCGAAGCCGTCTAGGCCCATCTCG
This sequence comes from Actinomycetota bacterium, assembly GCA_005885515.1. Lineage (GTDB taxonomy): Bacteria > Actinomycetota > Thermoleophilia > Solirubrobacterales > Solirubrobacteraceae > Palsa-744. Next base: position 22,698 of record VAWK01000023.1, read on the forward strand.
GCGAACAGCGCCGCAGCGCGTGCCCTGGCGCGTTCGCGGCTCAGACCCGAGATGCGCAGCGCAAGCGCGGCGTTGTCGAGCGCGCTTAGCCACGGCAGCAGCAGATCGCGTTGCGGCATGAGCACGGCGGGCGCGCACGCGACGGTGCCCTGGTCGGGCCGTTGCAGCCCGCAGATCAGCTCCAGCAGCGTGCTCTTGCCGCAGCCGCTGGGCCCGACCACGGCGAGCACCTCGGCGGGCGCGACGCGCAGCGAGATCGCGTCCAGCGCGCGCACGCCTGCGCCGCGGCGGTCGCGGTAGGTGCGCCCGACGCCCTGTAGCGCGATCCCAACGTCCGCGCTGCCGCTCTGAGAGGGCCGTGGGCGAGATTGCAGTTGGGTTGGCACGTCGCTCCCTTCGCGGGCATTACCCCACAGGTTCTAAGGGTCGGCGCCGGGGGAATCGCTTCCCGGACGCCATCTCAGCCGGCCTTCCCGCCAGCCCCCCTGGTGTCTGCTCTGGGCTGATGCTAGCGCGACGCGGCGATCGCCGGACGCGTGAGCGCTCGCACGAAGTCCTCGAGCTGGGCGGTTGTCCAGCACTCGAACGCCGTGCAGTACTGCTCGTAGGCTGCGATCACCGAGTCGCCGTAGTTCCAGTACAGGCGCGGCTCGGGGTTGAGCCAGAACGTGCGACCGGCACGCGCCGCGACCTGTGCGAAGACGTCGGCGCGGGGGTCGCGCCCGTTGGTGCGCGCGTCCCCGAGCACGATCACGGTGGCCCGCGGGTGCAGGTCGTCCTCGACATCGGACAGGAACTCCGACCAGACGCGGCCGTAGTCGGTGTAGCCGGAGATGTCGGCCACGCCCGCGTCGCTTGCGATCCGTTCGCTGACCGCCTTGAAGTTGCGCTCGTGCTCGAAGATGTCGGTGACCTCGGAGATACGCTCGATGAACACGAACGAGCGCATCTTGCGAAACGTGTCGTGCAGCGCGTGCAGCACGGACAGAAAGAACACCGACGCCGAGGTCACGCTCGTGGAGACGTCGCATAGCACGTAGATCTCGGGGCGGCGCGGCCGGCGCGGCCGGAACTTGAGCACCACCGGCACGCCGCCCGTCTGCAGCGAGGCGCGCATCGTGCGGCGCACATCGACATGGGCGTGGCGACGATGCCCGCGCGCCTGCAAGCCCTGGGTGGCGAGCCGCCGCCGCAGCTGCGCGACGACGCGGTGGACCGCCGCGAGATCGGCCAGCGGCCCCGTCGGCAGCGCCCGATCGAGCTCGCCGAGCGGCCGTGCGGGGGGCAGGCTGCCCGTCCGCTCGATCTGCGCGCGCTCGAGCTCGCGACGCAGCAGCGCCTCGAAGCGGCGCAGCGCCTCGCGCGGCACTCCGTCGCGTCGCGGGTCGCCCGCCGGCAGCTCCGGTTGGGGCTCGGCACGCAGACCGAGCGCGCGGCGGATGCGCTGCACGTCCACGCCGATCACGCCGGAGCCCTCCTGGCGGCGCGCGAACGCGGCGATCGCCATCCGCGCGAGATCGCGCATCGCCCCGTCCGCTCCGTCTCTCAACGCGGCAGCGATCTGGGCGCGCAGGGCGTCGAGCTGATCGTCGCTGAGCTCCTCCAGGCCGGCCGCGTCCTGCTCGTGAATCCCGTGGCGAGCGGCAGCGATCTCGCTGGCGCGGAAGAAGAAACGTTCGAACACGAGCTCGAAGACGCGCCTGTCCTCCTGGCTCTTTGCGAGCGTCGCGGCGAGCGCCTCGCGGAAGTCCTCCTGCGAGGTCCAGCTGATCTCGCCGAGCACCGCGAAGGCGTCGAGCAGCTCGGAGGTGCCAACCGCCACCCCCTCGTGGCGCAGCTCCTCGGCCAGCTCCAGGATGCGGGCCGCCAGTGGAAGCCGCGAGGAGAGGTCGTGCTCAGACGACATCGGCGGGCGATCCAAGCTTGAGCCCCACCCGCTCGGCCACTACGTCCATGTCAGTGCGGTGCTTGACGATCACCGACATCGTCTCCGTGAAGGTCTCCGCGTCGATCTCCTCCGCTCCCAGCAAGAGCAGCGCGCGGGCCCAGTCGATCGACTCGGCGATCGACGGCGGCTTCTTCAGGTCCAGCGCGCGCACCATGCCCACGACCTCGACCAGCTTGCGCGCCATGGTCTCGGGCAGCTCGGGTGCGTGCAGCCGCACGATCTCCAGCTCGTGCTCGAGCTCGGGATAGTCGAGCCACAGGTACAGGCAGCGGCGCTTGAGCGCCTCGGTCAGCTCGCGCGAGTTGTTGGAGGTGAGCAGCACGATGGGATGCGTTCGCGAGCGCACCATGCCGAGCTCGGGGATCGAGATCTGAAAGTCAGACAGGACCTCGAGCAGCATCGCCTCGAACTCCTGGTCGGTCTTGTCGATCTCATCGATCAGCAGCACCACCGGCTGCTCGGAGGAGATCGCGGTCATCAGCGGCCGCGAGAGCAGAAACTCCTCGCCGAAGATGTCCTCCTGGACCGCGTCCCAGCCGGTACCCGAGGGCTCGGCCTGTATGCGCAGCAGCTGCTTGCGGTAATTCCACTCATACAGGGCCTTGGCCTCGTCCAGGCCCTCGTAGCACTGCAAGCGCACCAGCTCGCGCCCCAAAAAGCGCGCAAGCGCCTTCGCCAGCTCGGTCTTGCCAACCCCCGCCGGTCCCTCGACCAGCACCGGCTTGCCGAGCTTGGTCGACAGGTAGGACACGAGCGCGGTCGACTCGCCCGGCAGGTAACCGACCCGGCGCAGGCCTTCGCGCACGGCTTCGGCCGATTCAGGCGAGGAGGACACCAGGTCCGGCGGCGGAGATGGCGAAGCGCTCATCGCCGCCCCAATGATAGGCCGCGGCTGGCCGCCCACGTGGCGGCGCGAGGGGGTCGCGAGGTGTGCTGCTGGGGCTAGCCCGCGTCGGGCGGAGGATCCTCGAAGGACATCTGCTCCGACGGCGCCGGCGGGTAGCGCGGACGCCCGGAAGGCGACGCGCGCTCGCCCACTGCCGAGGCCGGGGTCTGCGGCCGCGTCCGTGCCTGCAGGGCCGTCGTCTCTGCCTCCTCGCGCGCGCCGTTGCCGACCGAGTCTTCAGCGTCGGCTGCGCCGGTCTCGCCGACGGCGACCGCGGCATCACGCGCTGGCGCGTCGGGCGGGTGTCGCTCGGTGGCGCGAAGGCGTGTGCCGGCGTAGAGCAGCCCGAGCGCGACCAGCAGCGCGATGAAGATTCCCCACTTCACGCCCACGGTCGTTGTAAAGCGCTGGTCGCCCTGAAGGCCGGGCTTGTCCAGCAGCCGGTAGAAGATGAGCAGCGCGGTCCAGGCGCCGGCGAGCATCACGATCAGGCCGTCGCCGCCGGGCAGGTGGAAGTCGCGCCGGTCCGCGCGTGCGTAGAGCATCGCGAGCACGCCGGCGCTCACGAGCAGCACGGCGGCCTCCACGAACGAGAAGTCCCCAAACGCGCTGAGGCTGGTTTCGGTTGCTCTGACGGCGTTGCGCGCGACGACCGTCTTGCTGTACCAGGGAAGGAACATGGACACGAACAGGCCCAGGGCGGCGAGCGCCGCCTGCCGCTGCTCGCGCTCCATCGCGCGCCACGCCTGCATGAGCTTGATCATGCGCGCACGTCCATTCTGCAAGCCGTCGCCGTACTGCTCACCAGCTCAGTCTAGGCGTGGCCTTCGACGGTGATCGTGCCCTGCGCCGTGGCGAAGTTGCCCGCCGGGTCGGTCGCGCTCAGAGTGACCGCGAACGTGCCGCCGCTGTTCGGGGTCACCCACAGCAGTCTCGGCCGCCCACCTTCTACGGTTGCGCCGGTGCGCCACACGACGCGGCCGCCTTGGCGGATGGTCAGGCTCACGTTGGAGACCTTGGACAGCCTGACCTGCACGCCCGCGCGCGTGCCGGCGCGAACCTTCCTCGTGAGCAGCGCGATCACCGGCGGGGTGCGCTCGTCCGCGGTGAAGCGTCGGGCGGTCGTGCAGTAGATCGCGTCCGCGGCGATCGGGGCGGGCCGTGTGCTGGCCGCCGCCGGCTTGGCTGGCGGCGCGGTGGCGGTCGGTGTGGTGGTGGCCGGCACGGTGGCGGTCAGTGTGGTGGCGCCCGGTGCGGTGGCTGCCGGTGCGGTGGTGGCCGGCGGCGTCGGGGGTGGCGCCGGCGCTGGCGCGGGGCCGGGTATGAGCGGGGCGCCTTTGCGCGTGCGTTCGCACAGGTGCGCCAGGAATTCGGTCAGCAGTTCGTGGTAGTTGAGAGTCGATTCGGTGAACTGGTCATAGCGTGACCATGCGCCGGTGTCGTAACGGGGAACCTCCGCTCGCGCCTCGGCGTCGCCGGCCTCGAACAGCGCAAGCCCGCCGGGGTCCTTTGTGATCGCGGTGTAGTCATACAGGCCGACGAGGGCCTGAATGAAGCCGTTGAGGATGCGGTCGCCCGGCGCGTAGGTGTACTCGGCAAAGTGCACGCCGGCCGCCCTGCGCACGCGCACGCCCTGCGGTGGCGGGGCGCGAAACACGCCCAGCGCCCGGCGCGCAGCCGCGAGGTAGGCGGGTTCCTTGAAGCGAGACCAGGCGCGCGCCAGCACCTGAAGCGCTGTGCCCTGAGAGAGCCCGCTGGTCCAGGGCGGGGCACCGCCGCCGAAGGAGAACAGGTACTCCCACGCGATTCCGCCGGCGCGGCTCGCCGCCAGCGGCAGCGCCTCATCGAGCAGATGGCGCAGGTTCGCGTTTTCGTGTCCCGACAGGTAGTAGCCGTTTGCCTGCCCGAACGTGCCCAGCCACTGGATCTCGAGTCCCTGACCCGCGTAGTGCTGCCAAACCAGCCGGCTGCCGGGAAAGCTCACGCGCACGCCGTTTCCGAGCAGCTGCTGGTTCGTCCACCACTGCCGATTGCGTTCGAGTGTCAGAAAAAGCGCCGGCAGGCGCGACGGCGTGAAGCGTCCCGCGGCGGCGATCGCACGCACGTTCTCGAGCACCGCCCCCAGTTCCGTGCGGCGCGTGCCGGCGAGCCTGCCGAGCGCGCGCTGAGCCGACACGTACGTGGCCCGGTAACCGGCGTACGCGGCCGACGTGATCGCGCCGCTGTGCTCCAAGCCAAGCAGCGCGCTGGTGACGCTCGTGCGCGCCGCGGCCGCCGGGCAGCACACGAGCGCGGCGATGATCAGCCCGCCGCACACGACGCTCCTCATCCTCGTCGCGTACACATCGACGATCCTAGGTGCGAGCGGCACCGCGCGCGCCGGTGCCACTGGCGCCCCGCTACGCTACGTCCGCAGGTGCCCGGCGCGGGTTACTCGCGTTCGAGCTCCAGGTCGTCCGGTTCGAGCTCGTCCTCCTCGTCCTCGACCTCCTCGTCGCCCGCCAGCGAGAGCTCGCCGCCCGGCTGGTAGGAAACGCGGAACTGCTCGATCAGTTCATCGCGCTTGTCTTCGTCGAGCGGAGACTCGTCGGAGATCAGCACCCAGTCGGTGCTCTCGAACTCGTCCATCTCGAAGATCTCGTGATCGACCTCCGGCGAGTCGTCGACCACGATCAAGATCTCGGTCTGCGGATTGAAGTAGGTCCCGGGACGGATCGTGAGCTCATCGAGCTGGAAGCGTCGCGCGTCGCTCATGGCGCGTTTATACCCTCTCGAGCGATGCGATGTTGGGGGTTGCCCTTCTCACGGGTCCAGCTCCTGCAGCGTGCGCGTGACCTCCGCATTGACGTCTAGCGGCTCGAGCCCCTGGCGCATGCGCCGTTCGTTGCGGGCCACCACCAGCTGGCGCACCTCCTCGGTGAGCCCGGCGGAGTGAGCGCTTGGCTGCGCCGGGCCCAGCAGGCGTGCCACCTCGGCGTCGATGTCAAGCGCCGGCTGTCCGCGGCCTACGAGGCGCTCGCTGCGCGCGCGCAGCATCTGGCGTATTTCCAGCTCGCGCTCGGCGCGCCCGGCGGGAGAGTCGGGCGCGGGCGGCGGTGGCCCGGCAACTCCCTGCGGGCCTGACATGAGCCCTCCCTGTCCGATCTCGTCGTAGCTGCTGCCGCGGCTGAACAGGAAGATCAGCGACATCACCACCGACAAGGCAACCGCTCCGAACACCACGATCGGGAACGCGCTCTGCACGCTCCGATTGTTGCTCATCGCCTCGCGCCGCGCTACCCGAGTGGGTTAACTGACCAGTCAACTAGCCGCCGGCGCCAAGGCGAACGGGCCCGGGCGGCCCGCGCCGGCGGGGGCTTCGGCCGATCAGCAGGCGGTGGCTGTGGCGAACGCCGCCCGGCCGGCCCGGGCCGGCGGGGCTTCAGCGGATCAGCAGCGGGCGGCTGTAGTTCGAGATCTGCGCCCCGCTTGTCACACGCACCAGCACGCGGTAGACGCCCGCGTGCACGGGCACGACGCGGCTGAAGGCCGAGCTGGTGGCGCTGCGGTGGCGAAGCGCGGTGCCGCCCACAAGCACGCCGCGTCCGTGGGCGATCCTCAGGATGCCGACCTGCGCTCCGTCCTCGGCGGGGGTCACCGTGCCGTAGATGCGCGCGAAGTGCCGGCGCGATGTGCGGCCCACGTGGCTCGTCACCCGCACCGCCACGGCCTCGACGGCGATCGGGCTCACCACGGCGTGGCTCGAGCGCGTGACGACGCGGAACTGGGTGACCTGCGTGAGGCCGAAGACGGGGAAAGAGAAGCCGCCGCTGGCGCTCGTGAGCTGGGCGTTGCCGATGTTCACGAAGCCTCCCAGGTAGGGGAACGGGTTAGCCTGCAGCTGTACCGCGGCGCCCGCGCTGCCGGTGCCGGACAGGGTGCCCTGCACGAACGCGTTGCCGCCGTAGGTCACCGGGTTGGGCCCGACCAGGATCGCCAACGACAGGGGCACCCTCTTGGTGGTGAAGGAGGCGTCGCTCCCCGTGCTCGCGCCGCTGGCGTTCACGGCGATGAGGCGGAAGTGGTAGCGCGTGAGCGGCTGCAGGCCGCCCACCGCGAGGCTGACGTGGACGGTGCTCGTGCCGGCGCCGGCGTCCGCGATCGCCGTCTGGGAGCCGTAAGCCCTCGTCGGCCCGTACTGGAAGAAGTACGAGGTGTCCTGCCCGTGCGGGTTGACCGTGCCGGTCAGCGTGGCCGTGGCGTAGCTCACCAGGCGCGCCGTGCCGGTGGACGCCGATGGCGCAGAGGCTGCCACCGCCGCGCCAGCCGACCACAGGCCGGCGGCGCAGCACGCCGCGAGCGTCGCGACTCCGGCCCGCGCGGGCGCGGAGCCTCCGCCTCGGGCTGGCTGGTCGGGCCTGCTCGTTCCTCGTCCCCGCTGGCGGATCATCGATGAGCGCATATAGGCCTCCTTGGCGCTTCCGTGCGTGGCCTTGTGGTGCAAGAACCCGCGCGGGCCCCTGAAGGTGCGCCGCCGCACGCTCGCGCTAGGCTGCCGCCACCCATCTCAGCATAGGAGAACCAACGCATGTTCGTGTTCAAAGCCGCCGTTGTCGGCGCCGGGACGATGGGCGGCCAGATCGCCCAGACAATCGCCGCGGCGGGGGTACCAGTCGTGCTCAAGGACATCGACGAGCAGCTGGTGCAGGCGGGCCTGCAGGAGGCGCGAAACGTCACCCGGGGCCAGCTCGACCGGCTCGTGCAGCGCGAGAAGCTGAGCGCCGAGCAGGCGCAGGCCCAGCTCGAGGAGGTGCTGGGACGGATCAGCGGCACGATCTCTTACGCGGGCTTTGGCGAGGTCGACTTCGTCATCGAGGCTGTGCCCGAGAAGATGGAGATCAAGCAGGACGTCTTCGCACAGCTCGACGCGGCGGTGCCCGGACACGCGATCCTCGCGTCCAACACCTCCTCGCTGTCGATCAGCGAGATCGCCGACGCAACGCTGCGTCCAGACAAGGTGATCGGCTTCCACTACTTCTACCCCGCCTCGGTCATGCCGTTGATCGAGATCGTGGAGGGCGAGGAGACATCCGCCGAGACCACCGCCGCCGCGGTCACGTTCGCGCAGGCAATCCGCAAGCAGCCGATCACCTGCGCGGAGGTGCCGGGGTTCGTGGTCAACCGCATACTCAACTCCGGCGTCTCGGAGGTGTGGCGCGAACAGGAGCAAAAGAGGCTCTCGATAAAGGCGATCGACGAGGGCGTGGGCGCGGCTGGCGTCGTCCCGGTTGGTCCCTTCCGGCTCGTCGACCTGCTCGGACTGGACACGGTGCTGCACGTGGCCGAGCACCTGCAACGCTCGTATGGCGAGGAGCGCTTCTACGTGCCGAAGGGCATGCAAAAGCTCGTCTCCGACGGCAAGCTGGGCGCGAAGACCGGCGGCGTTGGCTTCTATGACCCCGAGGGGGCCGCGAACGTCGAGGGCGACGGCGACCCCGACGTCGCCGAGCTCGTCGAGCTGCTGTCGCTGAAGACGCTCAGCGAGGCCTGCCTGGTGCTGGAGGAGGGGGTGGCGACACATCGCGACATCGACTTCGGGCTGATGGCCGGCGCCGGGCTCGACCCGCGCCGCGGCCTGCTGCCGCCGTTCATGAAGGCTGACGCCGAGGGCCTGGACACGATCCTGGAGCGGATGGAGAGCGCTTGTGAGCGCTACGGCGATCGCTTTGCCCCGCCGACGATCCTGCGCCGCCTGGTCGCCCAGGGGCGCCTGGGCCAAAAGAGCGGACAGGGCTTTTATCCGTACGCCCGCCCAGATCCCGACCAGCCGGGCGAGGTCGTCACGCTCGAGACGCGCGATGCGGGCGTGGCGATCGTCTGGCTGGCGCACGGCCAGATGAACTCGATCTCGCCGCAGGTGGTGCAGGATCTCGAGAAGGTATGGCGCAAGGCCAAGGACACCGGCGTGCGCGCGCTGGTGCTGGCCTCCTCCAACCCCTTCCTTTACTCGGCGGGCGCCGACATCAAGTCGTTCACGACGCTCGACCAGGCAAGCGGCGAGCAACTGCTGAACGCCGCGCATGCGCTGTTCGAGGAGCTCGGCTCCGGCGACGTGGCGACTGTCGCCGCCGTCAACGGACTTGCCTTCGGCGGCGGCTGCGAGCTGGCGATGGCCTGCGACGTGCGCATCGCGGCGCGCACCGCGCTGTTCGGCCAGCCGGAGATCAAGCTCGGGATCATTCCGGGGTTCGGCGGGACGCAGCGGCTGCCGCGCCTGGCGGGCGCGAGCAAGGCCCTGGAGATGAACCTGATCGGCGAGCCGATCCTGGCCGAGGAAGCGTTCGAGCTCGGGCTGGCCAATCGCGTGGTCGACGATCACGAACTGCTCGACACCGCTCTCGCCTGGGCGCGGCGGCTGGCCGCGCAGGCTCCGCTGGCGCTGGCGCAGATCAAGCGCGTGTCCGGCGCGGGCGACCTCCAGCGGGGGCTGGCGGCGGAGCGAGAAGCGTTCGCCGAGGTGTTCGCGAGCGCCGACGCGAGGGAGGGGATCTCGGCCTTTCTCGCCAAACGTTCCCCCCGCTTTCGGGGTAGTTAGCCCGCGTGGCCGCGCAGCTCGCCACCACCGCGGAGCTCGAGCGGCTGGCCGCGCTCGTGCGCGGCGCGCGCTCGGTCGTCGCGCTGACCGGTGCGGGCATCTCTGTGCCATCGGGGATCCCCGACTTCCGTTCGCCGGACACGGGCCTGTGGCAGCAGGTGGACCCGATGGAGGTCGCGCACATCGACGCCTTTCACCGCGACCCCGTGCGCTTCTGGAGCTTCTACGGCGAGCGCTTCGCGACCCTCGGCGGCAAGCAGCCGAACGCCGCCCACCACGCGCTGGTGGCGCTCGAGCGCGCCGGCATGCTCGATGCGGTGATCACGCAGAACGTCGACATGCTGCACCGCAAGGCCGGCACGGCCGAGCTGATCGAGGTGCACGGCAGCATCGCCACGTGCTCGTGCCAGGCCTGTGAGGAGCGCGTCAGCGGTGAGCAGGCGCGAGCGCGGCTGTCGCGCGATCCCGACGGCGTGCCGCGTTGCGCGTCCTGCGGGTCGCCGCTCAAGCCCGACGTGGTGCTGTTCGGCGAGTTGCTGCCCGCGGAGGCACTCGGGCGCGCGCGCGAGCTGTGCGAACGTGCCGAGCTGCTGCTGTGCGTCGGCTCATCGCTCGAGGTGTATCCGGTGGCCGGGCTGCCGGAGCTCACGCACGCGGCCGGCGGAGCGGTGGCGATCATCACCCAGGGCCCGACGCCGCTCGAGCACCTCGCCTCCGCGCGCCTGACCGGCGACGTGGTGCACGAGCTACAGACGCTGCTCGCCGCGCTGGCTTTGCAGCAGCAGCAGCAGTAGCCGCCCGGTGCCGACGCGCCCGCTCTCCGCATCACCAGTCGGGTGCTTCGTTCGGCCCGGCTGCAATCAGCTCACGTCGCGGTCAGCTCGCGCCGTGCGAGGTCCCGCCGGGGGTCGATGCCCCAGCGGGTACCCACCGCCGAGAGCTCGCCGAGCTGCCAGCGATCCGGGTGGGGCGGCCCCTCGTGTTCGGTGCTTGCGCCCTTCAGCGCCATGCAGCCGGCGTTCTCGCCGATCGCGCGGATCGCGCGGATCTCCTCGCCGCTCAGCGGTCCCTCGGCGCGCACGCCCGCGAGCTCCGCTCGCTTGTCCTCGATCGCACGGGCGCCCGGCCCCCGCTCCTGAAGCAGCGTGGGCGCCACGCAGCGCACGGGCCGGTGGGCCAGGTTCCAGGCGCACGCGAGCTGCAGCGCGGTCAGCCCGTGCCGCTGCGCGTACGGGCGCATGCGCTCGAGCTTCTCGCGCGCGGCGGGAACCCAGCCGGCGGGACGGAAGCGACGGTGGTCGCGCTCGGAGAAGTCGTCTTCGCTGGAGACGTCGTCGTGGAAGATCCCGCCGTGGTCCACCACGCGGGTGATCAACTGCACGCCATGAGCCGCGGCGGCGTCCAGCACCAGCTCGCCGGGCCACGGCTCGAGCGGATTGAAGATGATCATCGCCCAGTCGATCTGATCGGAGAAGCGCTCGAAGCAGTCGATCAGATCGAGCGTGAAGCCGTTGGCCGGGCCCGGCGCCACGCCCAGCAGACGCGTCAGCCCCGCGTCGCGAAGCGCCTGCATCCCGTCCCATACGGCCGCGCTGGTGTAGCCGGTGCGATCGGGATTGTGCAGCAGCAGCAGATCGAAGCGCTCCGCCCCGCAGCGCTCGAGACTGCGCTCGGTGGCGCGGCGCAGGTAGCCCGTGTAGGCGCGCTCGCTGCGCAGGCGCGGATCGGTGAAGCGCGGGAAGCCCTTGGCGCCCTCGCGCCGGCCCTCGTAGAAGTCGTGCCCGACCGCGCCCACCAGGCAGTAGCTCTCTCGCCGCCTGCCCTCGAGCGCCGTCCCCAGCAGGCGATCGGCCGCTCCCATGCCGTACACGTCGGCGCTGATCACGGTGTCGATCCCCTTGCCCGGGGTGAGCAGCGCTCTCAACCGCGCCTCCGAGACGGGCTCGCCGAAGTGCATGAAGCGCCCTCCGCTCCACGTGCCGAGAGCAGTCGCGGTGGGGTCCATGATCACCTCAGCGTAGCCCGGCCGCGGTGCGCGCGCGCAGGGCGGCCTCCAGGCGCTCGAGCGCGTGACGCACGACCTCCTCGCTCGGACCCTGCTCGCTCGCGGCGCGCGCGGCGCGATCTTGCGCGGCGACGGCTGCGGACAGCTTCTGGAGCTCGGCGATGCGGACGGACAACTCGTGCCTGCCCTCCGCCGCAAGCTCGGGAAGGCCCGTCGCGACCGCGGCCTGCAGCTCGATCGCGGCATGATGCAGCCGGCCCTGGTCCAGGTCGAGGCGCGCCCGCAGCGTCAACTCCTCGCAAGTGAGCGGCTGCGCCCGGCCGCCGAGCAGCTGCGCGAGCCGTTCGCCGGGGCGCAAGGCGGCCGAGTAGCGTCGCCCGCCCGGCCACCTGCGCCCTAGGGGGTGCACGCCGGCCGCGGCCAGCTCGTGCGCGAACCGCCATTGCCCGCCCGCCACCTGCTCGCCCTCGCCCCAGCCCGCGCGAATCGTCAGCGCCTGCGCCGGAGAGACCTCGTGGATGTACGGGTCGGCGCAGGCTATGCGATGCAGATACAGGACCCTGTTCAGCACCGCCGCGGCCGCGCCCACGTCGCGCTCGGCGTCGAGGTCGGCCAGCCAGGCGCGCGCCTGGCGCTCGGCGGAGATCGACACGGGGTCCACGATCGTGACGCGCGCCACCGGGACCTCGCTCGGCTGGGGAGTCGGCTGCGGTGGCGTCGTGCGGCGGCGCGAGCGCGCCCGCGCGAAGCCGCCGCCCCCAGCTCGGCGGGAGGCGGCGAGGGTGCCGAGCACGACCACGTGCTCGGGCTCATCGGTGCCGGGGGCGCGCACCAGGTAGCGACCGTCGGGCGGTCCCAGCTCCCAGGGAAACTCGAACTGCACGAACAGGAACAGGCGCTCGGCCACGTCTGCACCGTATCCTTCCTTCGCGGTGCGGCCGCGGCGGCGAGCCGCGAGGCCAACGAGGACGATCAAGGAGCGCGAGGATGTCTGACGGGAGCAGCGTCGCCAAAAGCCTGCGCGACAGGTTGAGCGACACCACCGAGGAGCGGCTTGGACGGGCGCTGTCTGACCTGCTCGAGAACCCGCTGCTAACGGCGGCGATCGGGCGCGCGTTTGACGCTCGTGAGAAGGCATCCCAGGCACAGCAGGTCGCAATGGGCGCGCTCAACATCCCCTCGGCCGCCGACATCGAACGGCTGACGCGGCGCTTGCGCTCCGTGTCGCACCGCCTGGAGGGCATCGAGGACGGGGTGCATGAGCTCAACCGCGCGCTCTCACCGACCGGCGTCGAGGCGCGCCTGTCCGCGATCGAGGAGCAGCTGCAAGCGCTCAGCGCGAGACTGCAGCCTGCCGGCGCGCCGCCAACCGGCGGCGGCACGGGTGACACCGGCGGCGGCGCGAGTGACCGTCGCCGCGCCAATGACCGCGGCGGCGCCAGCGACCGCGGCGCCGCCAAGGCCGCGGGCAAGGCCAATGCCCGCGCCCCCAAGCCGGGGCGCGGCGGCAAGGGCAAGCGAGGCGGTCACCGCGCCGCCTAGCGCGAGCTCACGCCGACAGCGCGGCGACGGCGGCCGCGCCCATGCGCTCGCTCGTGCGCAGCAGCGCATGGTCGTCGATGCGTGTGCGCGCTCCGCGTGCGTCGAACGTGTCGGACACCGCGAGCATGCACGCCACCGCCACCTCGGCGCGGGCCCCGAGCGCGAATAGCGTCGCCGCCTCCATCTCGACCGCCAGCGCCGGGATGCCACCAGCCGCGCGCGACGCGTCCAGCTCGGTGCGCGAGCCGTTGTCGTAGAACAGGTCGATGCTTGCGATCGGGCCCGCGCGCGCGGCGGGAGCGCTGCGCATGAGCGCCTCGGTCAGGGCGCTGTTGGCCGCGATCCGCTCTCCCACGGCGAGCGCCCGGGAGGTGCCGTCGAGGCAGATCGCCTCGCGCGCGACGATCACGTCGCCCAGCTGCAGCGAGGGGGCGAGCGCGCCACACGTGCCGACCCGGATCGCGCGCCGCGCGCCCAGCGCGATCAGCTCCCACAGCACGATTGCCGCCGACGGGCCACCGATGCCGGTGGCCTGGATGGTGAGCGGCTCGCCATCGCCCGCCGCGCCCGTGTAACCCCACAGGCCCCTGTGGTGGTTGAACATGACCGGCTTGCTCAGCAGCGTTTGGGCGAGCGCCAGGGCGCGCCCCGGGTCTCCGGGCAGGAGCACTCGCGGCGCCAGCGGCGCCGTCGGGCGCAGGTGAATGGGCTGGCCCCGTGGCCGCCCGCTGGGGATCATCGGCGGCTCGACTTTAAACTGCGCACCATGGGAAAGCCCCTCCTGAATCGCTCTCGCGGCTGAGGCGCGGACGCGTGGCCGAGCCCGACGATCGTCGCCAAAACGAGGCCAGCGAGCTGACGCTGGCACACGTCGCGGCGGGCGCGGGCGTATCGCCCGGGACCGTCAGACGCTGGGTCGCGAGGGGACTGGTGCCCGGCTATGACGGTCGCTGGACCGCGTCGGCGGCGGCGTATGTACGCGTGGTCGCGCGCCTGCGCGCGCGTGGACACACGCTCGAGGAGATCAAGCGGGCCAGCGATCACGGCCAGCTGGCCTCGGGCCCGCTCGAGGATCTCCTGCGCGGCTCGGAGGGCCGCTACACGCTCAGGGAGGTATCGCGCGCGAGCGGGCTGGAGGCGGCTCTGATCGAGCGCATCCTCACCTCGATGGGCCTGGGGAGCCTGGCGGAGCAGCCGATGTCCGAGGAGGACCTGGAGATGATGCGTTACGTGGCCGCGATGCTCGCCGCCGGGTTGCCTTCGGTGGCGTTCCTGCAGCTCGCGCGCGTGTACGGCCAGGCGCTCGCCCAGATCGCCGACGCGGAGGTGCGCCTGGTTCATCTGTACGTGCACGAGCCGCTCATGCGCGAAGGCATGCAGAGCGTGGAGATCGCCGAGGAGATGGAGGAGCTGGTGCGCGAGCTGATCCCGTTCGTGGTGCCGCTCATGAGCTACATCCACAACCGCTACCTGGCGCACTTCGTCGAGCAGGACGTGATCGGGCACATGGAGACTGAGCTGGCCGAGAGCGCCTCTGAAGAGGGGCGCCTGCGGGTCGCGATCGCGTTTGCCGACCTGGCTGGCTATGCGCGCCTGACCGTCGAGCGTGGCGACGAGGAGGCGCTGGAGGCCGCCGAGCGCTTCATCGAGGCCGTCGAGCAGACGCTGCCGCACGACGCGCGCGTGATCAAGACGCTCGGCGACGAGGTGATGGTCGTGGCCAGCGACCCCGTGGCGCTCACCGACTGGGCGGTGGGACTGCAGGCGGAGATCGACCGCGGCCAGCCGCCGCCGAGGATCGGCATCCACTATGGCGAGGCGTTGTACCGCGACGGCGATTACTACGGGCGCGAGGTCAATCAGGCGGCGCGCGTGGTGGCGCGGGCGGCGGGCGGCGAGGTGCTCGTGACGAGGCCGGTCGTGGACATGGCCGCGGGCGTCGACGGCGTCACGTTCGAGCGGATCGGCGAGGTGGCCCTGAAGGGGTTCGTGGAGCCGACCGAGCTGTTCACCGCCTCGCCGCGAGGCGGCTAGGTGCGGCGCATGGACGGCGAGGACCTCGCGCAGGAGGTGACTCGCGTCCGCGACTCGGTCCGCGACGGTGGCCTGCTGGCGCCGCCGGAGCCGGTCGTGGCGATGCTCTCCGGGGGACGCGACTCGGTCTGCCTGCTCGACGTTGCCGTCGCCGAGCGCAGCGCGCGGGCGGTGAGCGCGGTGCACGTGAACTACGGCCTGCGCGAGCAGGCGGACGCCGACGAGCGCCATTGCGCGGCGCTGTGCGATGCGCTGGGCGTAGGACTGCGCGTCGTGCGCGAGCGCCGTCCCCGGTCCGCCGCCGGCGCGGGTGGCGCGGGCAACCTGCAGGCTTGGGCGCGCGAGGTCCGCTACCGTGCCGCGGCACAGATGGCGCGCGAGCGCGGCGCGGTGATCGCGAGCGGCCACACCGCAAGCGACCAGGTCGAGACGATCCTGTACCGGTTGGCCGCCTCGCCGGGACGCCGCGCTTTGCTGGGCATGATGCCCAGCGACCGCCTCGAGTCAGGCGAGCGGCTGGTCCGGCCGCTGCTGGGCATCACGCGCGAGCAGACGGCCGCGTACTGCGGCGCGCGCGGGCTCGAGTGGTGTGAGGATGCCAGCAACGAGAGCGCCGAGTACGCGCGCGCGCGGGCGCGGCTCGGACTGCTGCCCGCGCTGCGCGCGCTGCATCCGGCGGCGGAGGCCAACGTGGCGCGAACGGCCCGGCTTCTGCGCGAGGAGGCCGAGCTGCTGGACGCGCTCGTGCAGGACGAGCTGGGCGGCGCAGCGTGCATCCCGGTCGCCCGCCTGGCGCAGCTGCCCGCGGCGCTCGCGCGGCTGGTCGTGGTGCGGCTCGCCGAGGACGCCGCCGGCACCTATGTGCCCCAGGCTGGGCACCGCGTGCAGGAGCTGCTCGCGCTCGCGCGGCGCGGCGGCCGCGCAGAGCTGCACCTAGGAGGCCGCGCCGGCGCCGTGATCGAGCATGGCGAGCTGCGCATGGTCAGGCTGCCCCCGCGCGCTGGCGCGACGCGCCCGCAGGGAGACCAAGCCCACTCCGATGACTCCAACTAGACTCCACGCCGTGGCGAGTTCCCCGCGCGCTGTGCTGCAGCCGGAGGTCGGAGAGGTGCTTGTCGGCGCCGATGAGCTGCAGCGACGCGTGAGCGAGCTGGGAGAGGAGATCTCGCGCGACTACGCCGGGCGCTCGTTGCTGCTCGTGGGCGTTCTCAAGGGCGCCATGTTCTTCCTGAGCGATCTGATGCGCTTCATCGAGATCCCGGTCGAGGTCGACTTCATGGCCGTCGCCTCTTATGGCTCGGCCACCGACTCCTCGGGCGTCGTGCGCATCCTCAAGGACCTCGATGTGGCGATCGAGGGCCGCGATGTGCTCATCGTTGAGGACATCGTCGACTCGGGGCTCACGCTGCAGTACCTGATGCGCAATCTCGGCTCGCGCAATCCGCGCTCGCTCGCGGTGTGCGCACTGCTGACAAAGCCGGAGCGGCGCAAGGTGGACCTGCCGACACGTTATGTCGGCTTTGAGATACCCGACCGCTTCGTCGTCGGTTACGGGCTCGACTACGAGGAGCGTCATCGCAACCTGCCGTTCGTGGCGGTGCTCGACCGCTGAGCGGCCGCGGCGATGCCGCAGCAGCCCGGGTTAGCAGGCAGAAAGCGGACGCTGCCGCCCCGGGCGAGCAGCCAGGAAGCGGAAGCGCCCATGGTACGCTAGGGGACTGGTGGCCAGCACGTCAAACGGCGCCAGGGCCCTAAGGATCACCTCATGAGCCGTTTCTTCAAGAGCGCTGCGTTCCCGATCCTGATCGTCGTCCTGCTGGCCTTCCTGGCGGTCAAACTCGTCAATCCTGGCTCGAGCGACCACCGCAAACACAGCTACCAGACGCTCGTGTCGAGCGAGCTGCCGAAGGGAGAAGTCAGCTCGGTCGAGTTCAAGAACAAGGGCAAGGCGCTCGAAGTCAAGCTCAAAAACAAAGAAACGTACGAAGTCGGCTTCATCGAGCAGGCCGCGCCGGAACTGATCCGCGAACTGCGCACCAGCGGCGTGCCCTACAACGTCGAATCGGAAAAGAGCAGCGCGATTCTCAGCCTGCTCACCTACATCATCCCGTTCGTCCTGTTCTTCGGCTTTTGGATCTTCCTGATGAACCAGGTACAGGGCGGGGGCTCGAAAGTGATGTCCTTCGGCAAGTCCCGCGCCAAGCGTCTGTCGGCGGACTCGCCCAAGATCACCTTCCGCGACGTGGCGGGCGTGGACGAGGCCGTGGAGGAGCTGCACGAGATCAAGGAATTCCTCGAGAATCCCAAGAAGTTCCAGGCGCTGGGAGCGAGGATTCCCACCGGCGTGCTCCTGTACGGGCCGCCCGGCACGGGCAAGACCCTGCTGGCGCGCGCGGTGGCGGGCGAGGCGGGCGTGCCGTTCTTCTCGATCTCGGGCTCGGACTTCGTCGAGATGTTCGTGGGCGTCGGCGCCTCGCGCGTGCGCGACCTGTTCGAGCAGGCCAAGCAGAACAGCCCCTGCATCATCTTCATGGACGAGATCGACGCCGTCGGGCGCCATCGCGGCGCGGGACTTGGCGGCGGACACGATGAGCGCGAGCAGACGCTCAACCAGCTGCTGGTCGAGATGGACGGCTTCGAGGCCAAGGACAACATCATCATGATCGCCGCCACCAACCGTCCGGACATCCTCGATCCAGCCTTGCTGCGACCGGGTCGCTTCGACCGCCAGATCGCCGTGGACCGACCGGATCGCAAGGGGCGGGCGAAGATCCTCGAGGTGCACACGCGCGGCAAGCCGCTGGCGAAGGTGATCGACATCGACGCGCTCGCCGGCCAGACGCCCGGCTTCACCGGCGCCGACCTGTCCAACCTGATCAACGAGGCCGCGCTGCTGGCCGCGCGCACGGGCAAGCGCGAGATCGGACAGGACGAGCTCGAGGAGGGGATCATGCGCGTGATCGCCGGCCCCGAGAAGAAGACGCGCGTGATGAGCGAGAAGGAGCGCAAGATCACCGCCTACCACGAGATGGGCCACGCGCTCGTCAGCCACTTCCTCGAGCACTCGGACCCGGTGCACAAGATCTCGGTCATCTCCCGCGGACAGGCGCTCGGTTACACAATCTCGATGCCGCAGGAGGACCGCTTCCTGACCACGCGCGCGGAGCTGCGCGACACGATGGCGATGACCCTCGGCGGGCGTGCCGCCGAGGAGCTGATCTTCGGCGAGATCACCACCGGCGCCTCCAACGACCTCGAGAAGGTGACCGCCACGGCCAAGCAGATGGTGATGCGCTTCGGCATGAGCGAGAAGCTTGGGCCGCGCGTGTTCGGTCACGACCACGGCCAGCCGTTCCTCGGGCGCGAGTTCTCCAGCGAGCCCGACTACTCGGACGAGATCGCGCGCGAGATCGATGACGAGGTGCGGCGCATCATCGAGTCGGCGCACCAGCGCGCGAAGGACATCCTGACCGAACACCATCAGGACCTGACCAAGATCTCCGAGATACTCGTGAAGCGCGAGACGATCGAGAAGGAGGAGTTCCTGGCGCTGCTGGAGGGCAAGAGCGAGCAGGAGGTCTTCGGCGAGGAGCAGACCGAGCCCGAGCTCCCAGCGCCGCCGCTGCCGGCCGAGCGCGTACCCGAGCGCGAAGCGCCGCGTGCGATACCGCGCCCCGGCCTGGCCGGCGGCACCGCCGAGCTGCGCGGTTCGGAGCCGGAGCGTCCCGGTCTGGCCTAGGTGGCGGTCAAGCTACATCGCTGTCCGACGCTCTGGCTAAAGGGCCCGCATCCCTGCTGGAAGGTACAGAAGGCGCTCGATGAGCAAGGCATCGACTACGAGGTCGTCCGCCACCCGCTGTTTCGCAGCCGGCGCAAGGACTACGTCGCCCTGACGGGGCAGAAGCTGTTTCCCGCCGTGCAGCTCGAGGACGGGCGCGTGATCCGGGAAGAGTCCAAGGACCTCGCGGCTCGTGTCCGCGAGGGACGCCTGCACGCTTGACCGGCGGCGCCGCGGGCACGAGCGGCGGCGCGCACACGACGGGCGTGCGATCGGACGGCTTTCGCCTGATGGGCATCCTCAACGTGACGCCCGACTCGTTCTCCGACGGCGGGCGCTACCTGCGGCGCGAGGCGGCGCTCGAGCACGGGGCGCGCATGCTCGCCGAAGGGGCCGACATCGTGGACGTCGGCGGCGAGTCCACGCGCCCGGGCGCCCGGCCGGTGAGCGCCGCGCAGGAGCTCGCGCGGGTGGCCCCGGTGATCGACGGGCTCGCGGCCGCGCATCCCGGCGCTTGCATCTCGATCGACACCTCGAAGGCCTCCGTCGCGCGAGCCGCGCTTGACGCCGGGGCGAGCTTCGTCAACGACGTGAGCGCCCTTCGCGCCGACCGCGAGATGGCCGCACTCGTGGCGGCGAGCGGCGCGCAGTGCTGTCTGATGCACATGCAGGGCGAGCCGCGCACCATGCAACTGGAGCCGCGCTACGCGGACGTGGTCGACGAGGTCAAGGCGTTTCTGCACGAGCGGTTGTCGTTCGCGGTGCGCGCCGGCGTGTGCGAGCAGCAGGTGCTGCTCGATCCCGGCATCGGCTTCGGCAAGACGCTCGAGCACAACCTCGAGTTGCTGCGGCGGCTTGGAGAGCTGCGCGCGCTCGGCCGCCCGATCGTCATCGGCACCTCGCGCAAGAGCTTCCTGGGTCGCATCGCGGCCAGCAGCCGCGGGCTTGCGGAGCCGGTGGGCGTGGGCGCGCGGCTGCCCGGGACGCTGGCCTCGAGCGTGCTCGCGTTCGAGCGCGGCGCAAGCGTGTTCCGCGTACACGACGTCGGGCCCGTGCGCGAGGCGCTGGCGGTTGCGGCTGCTACGTTGGGCTCCAGATGGCCGGCGAGGAGCACGGCGAAGACGCCGACGAGCTAGACGACGAGCGTGACCGCCTGGATGAGGAACGTGAGGACACCGCCGAAGCGGTCACGATCGAGATCACCGGCCTGTCCCTGTACACCCACCACGGCGTCACCGACGCCGAGCGCGAGGTGGGCCAGCGCCTGGTCGTGGACCTGCGGCTCGACGTCGGCCGGACCGACGCCACGGTGACCGACTCGATCGACGACACGATCGACTACGCCGACGTGTGCCAGCTGGTGGCGCTGGTCGCGCAGCAGCGCTCGCACAGGACGCTCGAGCGGCTGTGCGGCACGATCGCCAGCCGGCTGCTCGCCGACTACGAGCTTGAAGGCGTGTGGGTCAAGGCCACCAAGCCCGAGCCACCGATCGCGCTGACGGTGGACGAGGTCTCGGTCGAGGTCTGGCGCGAGGCCGAGGCGTGAGGGGGACGGGCATGAGCGGCGTGGCCGCCCCGGCGCGGGTCCCAGCCGCCGGGCTGCACACCATGCGCTCGTAGGAGCCGGCGCGGCTCTCGCGGCATGGGTGGCCGTGTTGGTCTACTGGGGCTGGGCTCCAACCTCGGCGAGCGGCGCGCGAGCTTGCAGGCGGCGGTCGATCGCCTGCCTGAGGTCGGCGTGTGCGTGCTGCGCTCGTCCTCAACCTATGACACCGACCCCGTGGGCGAGGTGCTCGAGCAGCCGAGCTTCCTCAACGCCTGCTTGCGCGTGCGCACCGAGCTCGAGCCGCTCGCGCTGCTCGACGCGGTAAAGCGCCTGGAGGACGAGCTGGGGCGCGCGGCGGGCGTCCGCCACGGCCCGCGTGTGCTCGACATCGACGTCCTGCTGCTGGGCGAGCTCGAGCTGCGCCACGAGCGCATGTCGCTGCCGCACCCCGAGCTGCTGCGCCGGCGCTTCGTGCTGATTCCCGCGCTGGAGCTCGACTTCGAGCTGTGCGCGCCGGGAGGAGCCCGGCTCGCCGATGCCCTGGCGGCGCTGCCCCCGCACGAGGGCGTCCGCTGGGCCGGCCCGCCGCTGCGCGTGCGGAGAGAGGAATCAGACTCCGGGAAGTCCTAGCTGCCTGAGCATGCGAACCGCCGAACCCACGCCAAGCCCCGGCCCGCGCTGCGCTCCGGCGGTACCAGCGACGGCGACAGCCAGGTCTAGGACGTCACCGGGGCGTGCCAGCTTGCGAGCCGCAGCAGCGTGGCCGCGTCCACGCCGCGCCCGGAGACCACGCACATGTGGCCCGCGCGCAGCCACGTGACGACGGCAGCGCCGTCCTCGCGCAGCAGCCGGTAGGGGGTGCCGGCTCGCCAGGCGATCTGGCCGCCGCTCACCCGCGGCGCGGGCAGCCCGGAGACGATCGCATAGCCGACCTCCCGCCCGGAGGCGTCGGCGTAGAAGACGGTCGTCACACGCCGACCTCCGACACGGTCGGCGCGGGCGCCGGTCGAGCGCCAGCCCAGGTGATCCTCCCAGTAGGGGAATGAGACGCCATCGACCGCGGCTGCCAGCTCGGCGCCGTCGGCGTGGCTCTTCTGCGGTGCCGGCGCGCTGGCGGGCAGGAGCGTCAGCGCGGCCGCCTGGCGCAGGCTGGGGCCGGCGGTGGCGGTGCCACCTCCGCCGAGGCTCAGCGTTAGCGCCAGCGCCAGCGCCAACGCGGCGAGCGTGGCTCCCGCGGCCACCAGGCGCGGGACGGAGCCGACGGCACGGACTAGCGGGGTGAACAGGCGTGCGGGGGCCGTACCGCGGGGGCGCGTCCTGCTGTCGATCAGCGAGCGCACGCTGCGGTGCAGCGACTCGGGCGCGGGTACCTCTATGGAGCGGACGAACTCGACCAGTTCGGCCTCGGTGCTGGGACGTTGATCGGTCATGGGGATTCCCTGCTTGGTAGGACTCCGCGCGTGCTGCTTTGTTCCCGGTGCGTGCCAGCCGTGGACGTCCACGCGCCCTCGCGATCATGCCCGCCGGCAGCCTGCTCGGGCAGCTCGGTGGGCGCACGCCCCGGCGCGGGCTCGACCGCGAGCCGCTCGGCGATCTGCTTGCGGGCGCGAAACAGCCGCGTCGTGATCGTCGCCTCGCGCACCCCCAGGGCGCGAGCGGCTTCGCGATAGGACAGCCCCAGTACGTCCACAGCCACCAGCGCCTCGCGAAAGTCCGCTGGCAGCAGCGCGATCGTGGCGTAGATCTCCTGGACCTCGATCGCTTGATCGGGCCTGGCCATTGGCTTGGCGTCGGGCGTGACGACGTCCTCGAGCGTCGCCACGGTGAGTGGCCGCCGGGCGGCCGTGCGGCGGCCGGTGAGGAAGGTGTTGCGCAGGACGCGCATTAGGTAGTACAGCTCGTCGTCGCCGTGCAGCACGCGCGGGCGCGAGAGCACGCGCGTGAAGGTCTCCTGTACGAGGTCCTCCGCGTCCTCGCGCGAGCCGCACAGGGCCCACGCGGCGCGATACAGCCGGTCGATGTGCTGGCTCAGGGAGTTTGGGTCCAGGATTCGCATGGCGTGGTTGCCCTCGGCGAGCGCGTGCCCGCCCGGTGCACCGGAGGCAACGCGACTGTAGCGCCGGGAAGGATCCGCTTGCGCGGACGTCTTGCTAGCTGATGAGCATACGCGGACACGCGCGCCTGGCGCACGGGCTGCTGCTGTTCCTCGCGGGGGCGCTCGGAGCCGCTGCCGTGGTGCTGCCGTCGATCGCGCAGTCCGAAACGGCGCCCGCCGTCGAAGCTAAGGGCGGCTCGGGCCCGTACGGCGAACAGCACTTCGAATGGTCGCCCATGGCGGTGAGCGCGAATGCCGGAGGCGTGGTCACGATCAAGAACCCGAGCACGGTCGTCGCGCACGGGGTGTACTGGAGTGAAGTCCCGCAAACGCCCACCTGCAGCGGCGTACCGGGTGCATCGTCGGGCTCGAGCTTTGGCACGAACTGGAGCGGCACGTGCACGTTCCCGCGCCCCGGCGTGTACCACTTCTTCTGCACGGTCCACGGTCCCTCGATGAGCGGCACGGTCACGGTCAACGCCGCAGGCGAAACGACGACCACGACCTCTCCGTCGCCACCCAGGGGCAGCGAAGTTGCGCCCAGCCAGCAGGGACCGGTGTCATACGGGCACGGGAGCGGCGCGGGCGCCTCGCCCCTGGCTGGCAGCGCCTCGGGCGCGGTGAGACTCGCCTCAAGCCAGCACGGGCGCTCGGTGCGCGGGTCGCTCGACATCTCGCCGGCCGGTGCGGGCGGGCGCCTGGAGGTTGACCTGCTCGCCCGGTCGGCGGTGCTCGCGAGCGCCGGGCACTCCGCGCAGGTGCGCGTGGGCAGGCTGGTGCGGTTGCACGTGCGCGCCGGAAGGGTCTCCTTCGCAGTGGCGCTCACCGCACGCGCCCGCGAGGCGCTGCGCCGTCACGGGCGCCTGCCGCTGACCGCGAGGCTGCTGATCAGCGCGCCCACCGGCGCCAGCGTCACGATCGCGCGCAAGCTGCTCATGCGTGCGTGAGCGGGACAATCGCGCGCGCGGGCCAGCTCGTCGAAGAATCGCGTCGCCTCGACCGACCCAATTGGTTCCAGCAGGCACTCACGCACCATTTCCTGCGCTTGCGGGTAGCCGCTTCGGTTGATCGCCTCGGCGGCGGCGGCGTAGTCGTAGCTTGTGCGGCGCAGCGAGACCCGCTCATCCAGTAGCACCCAGTAGGCGCCGGGCTCATCCTCGTAGGGCATCCCGACGCTGCCGGCGTTGATGAAGCGCTGCTCGCCGACGCTGCGGTCGAGCTGAACGTGCGTGTGACCGGCCACGATCAGCCTCGCCGGTTGGTGGGCGAGCGCCGCGGCCAGGTGCTCATCGCTGGTCGCGGAGGTGATGATCTCCTCATCGCTGCGCGGCGTGGCGTGGCAGAAGAGAACCTCACCCAGCCTCCCGGCACCGAGCCGAAGCGCGGGCGTGAACGTGGCCAGCAGGTCGCGGTGCGCGAGGCTCAGGTGCGGGGCCGCTTGGACGGCCGAAGCTAGGAGGGCGCCAGCCACAGGGCGGCTTCCACCGCGGTGCACGGATGCGATCCCGGCAGCACGTACAGCTTGGGACGCCGCGGCATGACCCACGAGGATAATGCTGCGGCATGCTGCTCGTAGTCGACGTGGGCAACACGCAGACCCACTTCGGGATCTGTCGCGGAGCGGAGCTGCTCGAGCACTGGCGCTTTGCCACCGTGCGCCAGTCGACGGCCGACCAGCTGGGCGCCGCGCTTAGCAACCTGCTCGAGCTGCGGGGCTACGGCTTCGGCGACCTGGAAGGCTCGATCGTCTCCTCGACAGTGCCCCAGCTCGAGCCCGAGTGGGTCACGATGGCGAGCCGCTACCTGGGCCACGAGATGCACGCGGTCGGGCCGGGGACCAGGACTGGCTTGGCGATCCGCTACGACAACCCGCGCGAGATCGGCGCCGATCGGCTCGTCAACGCGGTCGCCCTGCGCGCGCGCTTCGGCGGACCGGCGGTGTGCGTGGACTTCGGCACGGCCACCACGTTCGACGTGCTCTCGAGCGAGGGCGAGTACGTGGGCGGCTCGATGATGACGGGCATCGAGATCTCGCTCGAGGCTCTATCCGAACGCGGCGCTCGGCTGCCGAAGGTCGACCTCGCGCCGCCGAAGAGCGTGATCGGCAAGAACACGATCGACGCCATCCGCTCCGGTGTCGTGTACGGCTACGCGGGCGCGATCGACGCGATCCTGCGCCGCCTGTACGCGGAGCTGGGCCAGCGCGCCGCGGTGATCGCCACCGGTGGGCTGTCCGGGCTGGTGGTTCCCTACACCGAGGAGATCGAGGAGGTCGACGACCTGCTCACGCTCACCGGGCTGCGGCTGCTGCACGAGCGCAATCGTTAAGCCGACGTCGCGCGCGCATAATGCAGCCGTGCCCTCGCAGGCCCGGCTGACCGACTCGTGGATGCTAGGCAGGCTGCGCGTGCCCAACCGGGTGCTGCTGGCGCCGCTGGCTGGGATCGGCAACTGGTTCGTGCGGCTCCAGGCCAAGCGCTACGGGGCGGGGATGGCGGTCTCGGAGATGATCTCCTCGCACGCTGTCCATTACGGCAACCGGAAGACGTGCACGGAGATGCTGCGCATCGACGTGCGCGAGCGCGATGCGGGTCCGGTGGCGATCCAGCTGTTCGGCGAAGACCCGGCGATCATGCGCTCGGCCGCGGCGCACGTGGCGCGTGCCGGCGCCGATGCGATCGACATCAACATGGGCTGCCCGGTGCCCAAGGTGCGCAAGACGGGCGCCGGCGCGGCGCTGCTCGCCGATCCCGACCGCGCGGTCGCGGTTGCCCGCGCCGCGGTTCAGGGGGCGGTCGGCGACGCCGGGCGCCTACCGGTGACGGTCAAGCTGCGCTGTGGGCTGCGCCCCGGAGAGCGCAGCGGCCTTGCGCTCGCGCAACGGCTGGTGCGCGAGGCAGGGGTTGACGCGATCGCGCTCCACCCGCGCTCGGCCGACGTGCATCACAAGGGGACGCCCCAGTACGAGCTCGCGGCGATGCTGGCGCAGTCGCTGCCGGCGCCGGTGATCCTGACGGGTGGCCTCGACAGCGCCGCGCGCGTGCGGGAGGCCTTCGCGAGCACCGGCGTGGCGGCGGTGATGCTCGCGCGCGGAGCGCTCGGCAACCCGTGGCTGTTCGACGAGCTGCTGCGCGAGCGCCAGCTGCCGCCCACGCGGGGTGAGGTGCTGAGCGAGCTCGAGTGGACGATCGGACGCGCCGTCGAGCACCTCGGCGAGCCACGCGCGGCGCGTTACCTGCGCAAGTTCTATCCGTGGTACGTGGAGCGGCTCGCGCTGCCGCCGGCCGCCGCACGCCAGCTGCAGGCGGCGCTGCAGGCTGCGGAGGGCATCGGCCAGGCGCGGCGGCTGCTCGACCCGCTGCGCGCGCCGCTCGCGCGCGACACGCTCGCGGCGGCCATCTGAGACGCCGCTTAGAGCCGTCGGCAGCTCGCTATACTGCTGCGCTCGCTGAAGGGCCTGGCCGCGATCTCCCCGCTCCAGAGCGGGGTTTTGTGTGGTCGGGCCGATCACCAACCCGCTCGAGGCACACATGCCGAAGGACGTCATCCTCACCCCAGAAGGCCTGCAGAAGCTCAAGGACGAGCTCGGTGTTCTCTCCACCGAGAGGCGCCGCGAGGTCGCCGAGCGCATCAAGGAGGCGCGGGAGTTCGGCGACATAACCGAGAACTCCGAGTACGACGACGCCAAGAACGAACAGGCGATGCTCGAGAGTCGCATCGCCACCCTGCAGGAGAAGCTGCGCCTGGCGAGCGTGATCCAGGCGGAGGAGCTCTCCACCGACGTCGTCCAGGTGGGGTCGGTGGTGCACGTCAAAGACGTCAAGACGGGCAAGTCGGTGAAGTACACGATCGTCGGCTCGGCCGAGGCAAAGCCACAGGAGCACAAGCTCTCCAACGAGTCGCCCGTGGGCCGCGCGCTGATCGGGCGCAAGCGCAACGAGACCGTCGCCGTGAAGGTGCCGCGTGGCCCCGCGCGCAAGCTGAAGATCACCAAGATCGACGTCGGCCTGAAGTAGTCTCGGCCTGAAGTAGTCTCGCAGCCCATGAGCGGAAGCGAGCAGCAGCCGGCCTCCGGCGGGCCCGCCCGCCACGGACTGCCGGAGCTGATCGCCGAGCGCCGCGCGAAGGCCGAGCGCCTGCGGGCAAGCGACCGGGAGGCGTTTCCCTACACCTTCGCGCGGGCGGAGCCGATCGACACCGTCCTCGCCGCCTACGCGCACCTCGCCGCCGGCGAGGAGACCGAGGACATCCACCGCGTCGCCGGGCGGCTGTTGGCGCGGCGCGGCGGCGGCGGCGCCGCCTTCCTGGATCTCGTCGACCGCAGCGGCAAGATCCAGCTGCACGGGCGTCGCGACGTGCTTGGCGCAGACGCGTTCGAGCGCCTCACCTCGCTGGACCTCGGCGACCTGCTCGGCGTCGAGGGCGCGGCGCTGCGCTCCAAGCGCGGAGAGATCTCGCTGCGCGTCGATCGTTTCCAGCTGTTGGCCAAGGCGCTGCGCCCCCCGCCCGACAAGCACGCCGGCCTGAGCAACGTCGAGACGCGCTACCGTCGCCGCGAGCTGGACCTGATCGCCAGCGAGGAGACGCGCAAGCTGTTTCTGGACCGCGCCAGGATCGTCTCGGCGGTGCGCGCGTACCTCGACGGGCAGGGATTCGTCGAGGTCGAGACACCAGTCCTGCAACCGCTCTACGGCGGC
This sequence comes from Actinomycetota bacterium, assembly GCA_005885515.1. Classification (GTDB taxonomy): domain Bacteria; phylum Actinomycetota; class Thermoleophilia; order Solirubrobacterales; family Solirubrobacteraceae; genus Palsa-744. The sequence goes on from VAWK01000023.1 coordinate 49,803, forward strand.
GCCCTGGCGCGTCCCTTCACCACCCATCACAACGCGCTCGAGCGCACGCTGTACCTGCGCATCGCCACCGAGCTGTACCTCAAGCGGCTGCTGGTGGGGGGCCTCGAGCGGGTGTACGAGCTCGGCAAGGACTTCCGCAACGAGGGCGTCTCCACCAAGCACAACCCCGAGTTCACGATGGTCGAGTTCTACGAGGCCTACGCCGACTACACCGACGAGGCGCTGCGGCTGGAAGAGCTGGTGCGGGCCGCCGCGGCGGCGGTGGCGTACGCCGGGCCGCTCGACTTCGCGGCGCCCTGGCGGCGGGTCAGCTTCTTTCAGGCGATCGCGCAGGCGAGCGGGATCGACCTGTCGGTGACGCGCGAGGAGGACGGTCTGCGCGCCGCGATCGCCGAGCGCGGGCTGCCCGTGTCCACCGATGCGGCGAGCTGGGCGCAGATGGCCGACGAACTGCTCGCAAAGCTCGTCGAGCCCAGCCTGCAGGCGCCCACGTTCGTGCTCGACTATCCCTTGGAGCTGTCGCCGTTTGCCCGCGAGCATCGCTCGCAGCCGGGCCTGGTCGAGCGCTGGGAGGCCTTCGCCGGTGGGATCGAGTTGGCCAACGCCTTCTCCGAGCTCAACGACGCCGACGCCCAGCGCGCGCGCTTCGAGGCCCAGCGAGAGGCGTTCGAGCGCGGCGAGGAGCATGTGCAGCCGTACGATGAGCTGTTCCTCGAGGCGCTGGAGCAGGGCATGCCGCCGGCCGGCGGGGTCGGCGTGGGCATCGACCGGCTGGTCATGCTGCTGACCGGCCGCGCCTCGATCCGCGAGGTGGTGCTGTTTCCGGCCATGCGCGACTGAGCCGCGGCCGACCGCGAGAGCCGCTTGCGCGCGGGCGGCGCGGCGGATCACGGCGCTCCCACGGCGGCGCCTTCGCGTGCCTCGGAGGCCGCCAGAGCGCTCCAAAACAGCCCGTCGGGCGCCATTTTGGCGGGCCCGCCCGTCCGTGCGCCCGCGCTGGCCGTCTGTCCTCAAGCTGGGCAATCGCGGTGACGATTGGGCCTCACGGGCCAGGGTAGCCGGTTGGTAGACTGCCGAGCAGCCCCTCGATCGGACCACCAAGCTCTCAACGCAGCGCCCGCAGGAAGGAAGCACACATGTTCGAGCGATTCACAGAACGGGCCCGGCAGGTGGTCGTTCTCGCGCAGGAGGAGGCGCGGACGCTCAAGCACAACTACATCGGCACCGAGCACATCCTGCTCGGGCTGCTGCGTGAGGAGGAGGGCCTGGCGGCGCGCGTGCTGGAGAGCCTGGACATCACCGTCGAGCGCGTGCGCGCGCAGGTGGTGCGCATCGTGGGCTCCGGCGAGGAGGTCACCTCCGGGCAGATCCCGTTCACGCCGCGGGCCAAGAAGGTGCTCGAGCTGGCGCTGCGCGAGGCCCTGAGCCTGGGGCACAACTACATCGGCACCGAGCACATCCTGCTCGGGCTGGTGCGCGAGAACGAGGGCGTGGCGGCGCGCATCCTGCTCGATTTCGACGCAGATTCCGAGAAGATTCGCAACGAGGTGATCCGCATGCTCTCCGGCCCGGGCGGGCGCCGGCAGGGCGCCTCGGGCGGCGCCGGCGCGGGCGCCGGGGCCGCTGCCGGCGAGGGCAAGAAGTCCTCCAAGCTGCTCGACCAGTTCGGTCGCAACCTCACCAAGCTGGCGGCCGAAGGCAAGCTCGATCCCTGCGTGGGCCGGGAGACCGAGATCGAGCGGATCATGCAGATCCTCTCGCGCCGCACCAAGAACAACCCGGTGCTCGTGGGCGAGCCCGGCGTCGGCAAGACGGCGGTGGTCGAGGGCCTGGCCCAGCGGATCACCAGCTCCGACGTGCCGGAGCTGTTGAAGAACAAGCAGATCTACACGCTCGACCTGGCGGCGCTGGTGGCGGGATCCAAGTACCGCGGCGAGTTCGAGGAGCGCTTGAAGAAGGTGATGAAGGAGATCACCCAGCGCGGCGACATCATCCTGTTCATCGACGAGCTGCACAACCTCGTGGGCGCGGGCGCCGCCGAGGGCGCGATCGACGCCGCCTCGATCCTCAAGCCGGCGCTGGCGAGGGGCGAGCTGCAGACGATCGGCGCCACCACGCTCGAGGAGTACCGCAAGTACCTGGAGCGCGACTCGGCGCTCGAGCGGCGCTTTCAGCAGATCCGGGTGGAGGAGCCGACGATCGACCAGACCGTCGAGATCCTCAAGGGGCTGCGCGACCGCTACGAGCAGCACCACAAGGTGCAGATCACAGACGAGGCCCTGGGCGCGGCCGGCGAACTGGCCAGCCGCTACATCTCCGACCGCTTCCTGCCGGACAAGGCGATCGACCTGATCGACGAGGCGGCCTCTCGGATGCGCATCAAGTCGATGACCTCGCCGCCGGCCAACCGCGAGCTGGAGGGCGAAGTCGAGACCACCCGCCGCGAGAAGGAGGCCGCGATCGAGGCCCAGGAGTTCGAGAAGGCGGCCGCGCTGCGCGACAAAGAGCGCAAGCTCACCAACAAGAAACGCGAGCTCGAGCAGGAGTGGGAATCGGGCGAGTCCGGCGAGCGCCCCTCGATCGGCGAGGAGGAGATCGCCGACATCGTCTCGATGTGGACCGGCATACCCGTTTTCAAGCTGACCGAGGCGGAGACGCAGAAGCTGATGCGCATGGAGGACGAACTGCACAAGCGCGTGATCGGCCAGCACCCCGCGATCGAAGTGATCTCCAAGGCGATCCGGCGCTCGCGTGCCGGCCTGAAGGACCCCAAGCGGCCGACCGGCTCGTTCATCTTCCTCGGGCCCTCCGGCGTGGGCAAGACCGAGCTCGCGCGCACGCTGGCCGAGTTCCTGTTCGGCGATGACGACGCGATGATCCGGATCGACATGTCGGAGTACATGGAGAAGCACGCCGTGTCGCGGCTGGTCGGCTCGCCGCCCGGCTACATCGGCTACGACGAGGGCGGCCAGCTGACCGAGGCCGTGCGGCGCAAGCCCTATAGCGTGCTGCTGCTCGACGAGATCGAGAAGGCCCACCCGGACGTGTTCAACATCCTGCTGCAGATCCTCGAGGACGGCCGCCTCACCGACGCGCAGGGGCGCACGGTGGACTTCCGCCACGCGATCGTGATCATGACGTCCAACATCGGCGCCGCCGAGATCGCGCGCAACACGCCGCTTGGCTTCGCCGTCTCGGAGGACGAGACCGGCATCACCTACGACGACATGAAGTCCCGCATCATGGGCGAGCTGAAGAAGGTCTTCCGTCCGGAGTTCCTCAACCGGATCGACGACGTGATCGTGTTCCACAAGCTGCAGAAGGACGAGATCAAGCAGATCGTCGAGCTGCTCTTGCTGCGCATCCGCGAGTCGATGGCCGAGCGCGAGCTGCAGCTGGAGCTGACCGGCGAGGCAAAGGACATGCTGGTGGAAAAGGGCTGGGACCCGGCCATGGGCGCGCGCCCGCTGCGCCGCGCGATCCAGCGCTACGTCGAGGACCCGCTGGCCGACTTCGTGCTGCGGGAGGAGCTGGTGCCCGGCGCGACGGTCGTGATCGACCCATCGCCCGACGACGAGGATGGCGAGGTCCGTCTCTCGGTGGTGAAGCCCAAGAAGCAGAAGACACCTGTAGGGGTGGGCGCCGACGGCGGCTCCGAGGAGCTGGCCGAGGGCAGCGGGCGGCCCGAGGACCAGCCGGAGATCGGCGAGCCGGGCGAGCAGTAGGTGGGGCGGGCGAGGCCGCTCGCGCGCCGGTCGGCCCGGTGGCGGTGACGGGCACAGCCACGCGATTTGAGATCGGCCCGCTGAAGCAGGCTGACTGGCCTGCGGTCGCGCGCATCTTCGAGGCCGGAATCGCGGGCGGCGATGCCACGTTCGAACCGGCGGCGCCGGGCAGCTGGCAGGAGTGGTCCGATGCGCGCCTGCGTGAGCCGAAACTGGCGGCGCGCGCTCGCGGCGAGGTGATCGGCTGGGCCGCGCTGAGCGCGACATCCACGCGACCGGTGTATCGCGGCGTCGCCGAGGTCGGCATCTATGTGGCCCCGGAGCACATGGGCAAGGGCGTAGGCAGGGCGCTGCTGGGCGCGCTGGTCGACGCTTCCGAGCGCGCCGGGATCTGGACGCTGCAAGCAGGCATCTTCCCGGAGAACCGCGCCAGCATCGCGCTGCACGAACGCTGCGGCTTCGAGCTGGTGGGCGTGCGGCGGAAAATCGGCCAGATGCCCGACGGGCGTTGGCGCGACGTGCTTCTGTACGAGCGCCGCAGCCCGATCGTGGGGCGCAACGAGCTGCGAAGGACCGCCTCGCCGCCGCCCGCCACGCGTGGATCGTGAACGGCGCCGCGCGGCGATCGCCTTGCCATCCCCGCCGGCGCGTACGCTGCGCCGGTGTCGCGCGACACGATCCATAGTTGCTCGCGGTGCGGCTTCCGTAGCGGCCAGTGGCACGGCCAGTGTCCGGCCTGCGGCGAGTGGAACACGCTGGTTGAGGAAGCGCGCCCGCGCGCGTCCGGCGAGCGGGCGCGGGGAAGGACCGGCAGCACCAAGCACGCCGGCGGTCGCGCCAGGCCGGCGCCCCGGCCGCTGCGGGAGATCGGAGCGGCCGCCGCGCAGCGCCTGTCGACCGGCATCGGCGAGCTCGACCGCGTGCTCGGCGGCGGACTCGTGCCGGGGTCGCTCGTTCTGCTGGGGGGCTCTCCGGGGATCGGCAAGTCCACGCTCACGAACATGGCGCTCGGGCATCTGGCGCGCGCCGGCGGGCGCACGCTGTATGTGAGCGGCGAGGAGTCCGCCGAGCAGGTGCGGCTACGCGCCGAGAGACTCGGGCCGGGCGCGCTGGCCGTTCCGATCCTCGCGGAGACCGACCTGGAGACGGTGCTCGAGGCGCTTGCCGCCGAGGCGCCACAGGCTTGCGTGATCGACTCGGTGCAGACGCTGGGCGCCGCCGAGCTGGCTGGCGCGCCCGGCTCGGTCGGGCAGGTGCGCGAGGTGGCCGCGCAGATCATGGAGCTCGCCAAGGCGCGCGCGATCGCCGTGATCCTCGTCGGGCACGTGACCAAGGACGGCGCGCTGGCGGGGCCGCGGGTGCTCGAGCACCTGGTGGACTGCGTGCTGCAGTTCGAGGGCGAGCGCGAGCGGCCCTACCGCGAGCTGCGCGCGCTCAAGAACCGCTTCGGCTCGACCAACGAGGCGGGCCTGTTCGAGATGCGCCAGGGCGGCCTGGTCGAGGTGCTGGATGCCTCGGCGCGGTTCGTCGCCGAGGCCACGCGCGCGCCAGGCAGCGCGGTGCTGGCGGCGATGGAGGGGTCACGGCCACTGCTTGTGGAGGTCCAGGCGCTGGTGGCGCCGTCCGAGCTCGAGCAACCGCGCCGCGTCGTGTCCGGCCTTGATCGCAACCGCCTGGCGCTGGTGCTGGCGATCCTGCACCGGCATGGCCGCGTGGCGACAGGCGGCGCGGACGTTTTCGTCAACGTCGTCGGCGGGGTGCGCGTGGACGAGCCCGGCTGCGATTTGGCGGTGGCACTGGCGGTGGCCAGCGCGAGCAGGGCCGTCCCCCTGAGCGGCACGCCGCGGGCGTGCTTCGGCGAGCTGGGGCTGACGGGCGAGCTGCGCTGGGTGGGCCACCCCGAGCGGCGCCTGCGGGAGGCGGCCAAGCACGGCTGCCGTGAGGTGATCGCGCCGCCCGGCAGCGGCCCGGGCGCGTGCGAGGCCCAGACGCTCGCCCAGGCGCTGGCGCTGGCGCTGCCGGCGCGCGCCGGCAGGCCCCATGCGGTCGCCTGATGGGCACCGCGGCCGCTGACGCCGGTGCGCTCTCGCGGGGACGCTCGTCCGCCGACCGTGGGCGCCCCGGCCGGGCTCCGTGCGCGTCCGGAGGACGTACCTTTGCCGCGGCGAAAGGCCCGGTTTGACCGCGTTGCGGCGGCCCCCTGGGCTGCTAAGGAAATGCTAAATGCCCTAAACTCAAGGGCCGTGGCGCTCCGGTCCGGCGAAGAGTTCGATTCCGAGGTAAGAGCAGAGCCCGGATTGATGAAGGCGCTGGAGATGATCGCTCCCGGGACGGCTCTGCGGGAGGGGATCGACAGCATCGTGCACGCCCGCACAGGCGGACTGATCGTGATCGGCGAGCCCGAAGAGCTGAGCTTTCTGAACTCGGGCGGGATCAAGCTCGACATCGACTTCACGCCCGCGTTCCTCTACCAGGTCGCCAAGATGGATGGGGCGATCATCCTCAATGCCAACGCGACCAAGATCGCGATGGCAAACGTGCAGCTGATGCCCGACCCGACGATCCTCTCGCACGAGACCGGGACCAGGCATCGTACGGCCGAGCGCGTCTCCAAGCAGACCGACGCGCTGGTGATCGCAATATCCCAACGGCGCGAGGTGGTGGCGGTGTACGTCGACGGCGCCAAGTACATCCTCGAGGACATCCCGGTGGTGCTGGCGAAGGCCAATCAGGCGCTGGCCACGCTTGACAAGTACCGCACGCGCCTGGACCAGGTCTCGACCAGGCTGACCGCGCTGGAGTTCGAGGGCGGCGTGACGCTGCACGATGTCCTCACCGTGTTGCAGCGCTCGGAGCTGGTCACGCGCATGGCGGTGGAGATCGAGCGCTACATCGTCGAGCTCGGCACCGAGGGGCGCTTGATCGAGATGCAGCTGGAGGAGACGACGGTGGGCACGGCCGCCGAGAAGGCGGCGCTGGTGCGCGACTACCTGTTCAGCTACTCCGATGAGGCGTTCGCGGCGGGCCTCGAGGAGATCGGGCGGCTGCCGCACCAGGATCTGCTCGACTTCGGGCGCCTGGCCGAGCTGCTCGGCTACGACCGCAAGCTGAACACGCTCGACTACCCCGTCTCGCCGCGCGGCTACCGCGTGCTGGGACGCATTCCCCGCCTGCCCAAGCTGGTGGTAGCGCACATCGTGAGGGAGTTCGGCGGACTCGACGAGCTGCTCGCCGCGACCGACGCCGAGCTCGAGGGCGTCGAGGGGGTCGGGGAGATCCGCGCGAAGGACATCCGCGAGGGCCTGCGCAGGCTGCAGGAGATCAACCTCGTGGACCGCTATCTGCAGACTTGACCACGATGCCGCCCCCCGGGCCGGCCGCGAGAAAGGAGGACACCATTCCCCCAGAAGCAATCCAGGAGACAGCGCTGGAGGAGGAGCCTGAAACGACCGACCTGAGATCGGGCAGCGAGATGGAGTACATCGAGTTCAAGCTCGGCGACCATGTCGTCTACCCGCATCACGGCGCCGGGAAGGTGATGAAGAAGGAGGAGATGGAGATGCTCGGCGAGCGGCGCGAGTACCTCACGATCAAGATCCTCCACAACGACATGACGGTCAGGGTCCCGACCGAAAACGCCGCGCTGGCGGGGCTGCGTAGGGTGATCGACGAAGACACCGTGAAGAAGGTCCTGGACGTGCTGCGGGACGAAGTGTCCGAGATGCCCAAGAACTGGAATCGCCGGTTCAAGCACAACCGAGACAAGATCAAGACCGGCGACATCTACGAGCTGGCAGAGGTCGTGCGCAACCTGTCCCTGCGCGAGAACGAGAAGGGACTCTCCACGGGTGAGAAGCAGATGTTCACGCGCACCAAGAAGATCCTTGCCTCCGAGCTGATGTACGCGCTCGACAAGGACGAGGAAGAGGCAGAGCGCTACCTAGACGAGCTGCTCGCCGACTCGGCCTCGAGTCAGATGGCGGGGGCTGCGGCCGACTGAGGGGAGCTTCGCGCACGCCCCAGCAGCGTTTTGCAGGCGCGGGGCGTGCGCGACAGTCGGGGCCATGACCGTCGCGCTGATCGTGGCCGCCGGGGAAGGCCAGCGCCTGCGCGCGGGCGTGCCCAAGGCGCTGGTGCAGCTCGCCGGCCGCCCCCTCTTGCAGTGGTCGATCGACGCGATCGCTGCGGTGCCGGAGGTGCGTCGGATCGTGGTCGCGCTGCCGCAGGGGACGTGCGCGCCGCCGGGCGTGACCGGCGTGGCGGGCGGGGCGGTCCGCTCGGACTCGGTCAGACGCGCGCTGGCGGCGTGCGCGGAGGGCGACCCGGTGCTCGTGCACGACGCCGCGCGCCCGCTCGTGACCGCCGAGCTGGCGGCCTCGGTGCTGGCGGCGCTGGCGGGCGATCAGACCGCCGACGCGGCCGTGGCGGCGGTGCCAGTGAGCGACACCGTAAAGCAGGTGGCGCCGCGCAGCGACGTAGTGAGCCGCACGCTCGATCGCCGCTGGCTGTGGGCGGTGCAGACGCCACAGGTGTTTCGCAGGCCGGCGCTGGAGCGCGCGCTGGACGTGCCGGCGGAGGTGCTCGCACAGGCGACCGATGATGCGTGGCTGATCGAGCGCGCGGGCGGCAAGGTGATCGTCGTGCCGGCCGCGGCGGAGAACATCAAGGTCACCACCCCGCTAGACCTCCAGCTGGCCGAGCTGCTCCTGGACGGGCGCCGGCAGAGCGGCGGGGCCGCGGCGGCTGCGGCCAATCCTGCTTGAATCGCAAGGCCCCGCGTGCTCACCGACTACCATCTCCACCTTCGCTCCGATGATCTCAGCGCGAGCGCGGCAGAGCATTTCACGCCCGCCAACGCGGAGCGCTACCGCGCCGTGGCCGAGGAACGGGGAATCGAGGAGCTGGGCGTCTCCGAGCACGTCTACCGCTTTGCGCAGGCGCTGGATGTCTGGCGCCATCCGTTTTGGGTAGAGAACGCGCGCGACGACCTCGACCGCTACTGCGCCTTCGTGCGCGAGCGCACCGACCTGCGTCTGGGCATCGAGGCCGACTTCGTGTTCGGGGCCGAGGATCGCATGGCCACGTTGCTGCAGGCGCGCGAGTTCGACTACGTGGTCGGCTCGGTTCACTTCCTGCGCGACCGCGCGGTGGACATGGACGACTACAGCGTGTGGCAGACTGCGCGCAGCCCCGAGCAGGTCTGGCGCCAGTACTTCCAGACCCTGGGCGAGGCAGCCAGCAGCGGGCTGTTCGACGTGCTCGCGCACCCCGACCTGGTCAAGATATGGGGACCGCAGCGGCCGCTGCCCGAGGGCGATCTGCGCCGCTACTACGCGCTCGCGATGGAGGGCATCGCCGAGTCGGGGATCGCGGTTGAGCTGTCGACCGCGGGCCTCAGAAAGAGGGCCCGCGAGCTATACCCGGCACCGGCGTTTCTGGAGATGGCGCTGCAAGCGGGGGCGCCGGTGGCGCTGTCGAGCGACGCTCACAGCCCGCAGGAGGTGGGCGCCGACTACGATCGCGCACTCGAGCTGCTGGAGCGGCTGGGCGTGGCCGAGCTGTGCGTGTTCGATCGCCGCCAGCGCCGGCTCGAGCCGCTCTCGCGCGGCCGCGCGCCCGGCCCCTTCGACGGCGCCGGTGGCGATCTCGCCGCCAGCGCGGGGGACGTCGGTGAGGCTCGCCGTGGCGAATGAGCCGATGCTGCGCACGGGTATCGGCTACGACTCGCATCGCATGGTCGCGGGTCGGCCGCTCGTGATCGGCGGCGTGCGGGTGGCCCACGAGCAGGGGCTCGAGGGACACTCGGATGCCGACGTGCTCGCCCACGCGGTGATCGACGCGCTGCTGGGGGCGGCGGGACTGGGGGACATAGGCGAGCACTTCCCCGACACCGAGGAGGCCTGGCGAGGGGCCGATTCGATGCAGCTGCTGGCGGCGATCGTGGCGATGGTTATCGCGGGAGGGCTCGAGATCGTCAACGTGGACTGCACGGTGGTGATGGAGCAGCCGCGGCTCGGCCCCTACCGCGCCGCGATCAGAGAGCGGCTGGCGCAGGCGCTCGGAGTCGGGATCTCGTGGGTGAACGTGAAGGCGAGCAGCGGCGAGGGGATGGGGTTCGTCGGCAGGGGGGAGGGTGTGGCGGCGCTGGCGGTGGCCAGCCTGCAGCGCGCCAGCTGACGATGCGCGCGATCCGGCTGCACGACACCCGCAGCGGCGAGCTGCGCCAGCTCGCGCCCCGCACCGCGGGCAAGGTCTCGATCTACGCCTGCGGGCCCACGGTGTACGGGCGCATCCATGTCGGCAACGCGCGGCCGTACGTCGTCTTCAGCCTGCTCAAGCGATTCCTCCAGCACGAGGGCTATGAGGTCACGCTGGTGGCAAACATCACCGATGGCCCGCGTCGGGCGGCGCCCGAGCGCGGAGCTGGCGGCGCAGATGGCCGCCTGCTACCGCGCCGACACCGATGCGCTGGAGCTCGGCCGGCCCGACCACGAGCCGCTGGCTTCACAGACGATGGAGGCGATCATCGACTACATCGCGGTGCTCGTTGCCTCCGGGCACGCCTACGCGGCGGATGGGGACGTGTACTTTCGCGTGCGCTCCGACCCCGGCTATGGCAGCCTCTCCCACCGGCGCCTGGATGACATGGACCAGGGCGAGGGCGTAGAGGGCGCCGAGCGCAAGGAGGATCCGCTGGACTTTGCGCTGTGGAAGGCGCGCAAGGAGGGCGAGGACACGAGCTGGGATTCCCCCTGGGGCCGAGGGCGGCCCGGCTGGCACATCGAGTGCTCGGCGATGGCCGAGCAGCTGCTGGGGATCGGCTTTGACATCCACGGCGGTGGCTCTGACCTGGTGTTCCCGCATCACGAGAACGAGGCCGCGCAGACCCGCGCCGCGCGCGGCAGCGAGCTGGCGCGGCTGTGGATGCACAACGGCATGATCCAGCTCACCGGCGAGAAGATGGCCAAGTCGCTGGGCAACATCGCGCCGCTGCACGAGGTGCTCGAGCGCCACGGCCGCGACGCGGTGGTGATGTATCTGATCTCCGGGCACTACCGCCAGCCGCTGGCCTTCTCCGAGGCCGAGCTGCAGGCCGCCGAGCGGAGCGTGTACCGCATCCGCGATGCGCTCAGGCGCCTGCGCGCGGATCGCCCCAGCCCCCCCGAGCTGCGCCGTCATGCCGAGGCCTTCTTCGACGCGCTGGCTAACGACTTCAACACGCCCGCGGCGCGCGAGGCTCTGTTCAACTGGATTCGCGAGGCCAACAGCCGCGACGACGACGTCGGCGACGCAGACCTGCGCGAGATGCTCGCCGTGCTGGGTTTCGAGCGGCTTGCCCCGCTGGGCTCGGCCCAGGACCTCGCCGTGAGCGACCCGGAGGCGATCGACCTGCTGGCCCAGCGCGAGCAGGCACGCGAGCGGCGTGACTTCCCCGAGGCCGACCGCCTGCGCGCCGCGCTTTTGGCTCGCGGATATGAGATCCGCGATGGCCCGCATGGATCGGAGCTGATCCCGGCCGAGCGGTGATCAGAGCGCGGTGATCCTCTACGGCCGCAACCCAGTCGCGGAGGCGCTGCGCGGCCGGCGGGCGCACACGGTGCAAGAGGTCTGGGCGGGCGCAGGCGCGCTGCGCGAGCCATGGCTGAAGCGGGCGCAGGCGCGCGGGGTGCGAGTGCGGGCTGCGTCGGCGGCGGGGATCGAGCGCCGCTGCGGCTCGGCTGCTCACCAGGGCGTGTGCGCAGAGGCGGGCGCGTATCCGTACGTCCCCTCTACGGCGCTGCTGGCCTGCCCAGAACCGCTCGTGCTAGCGCTCGACCAGGTGCAGGACCCGCACAACCTGGGCTCGATCTGCCGCACGGCCGAGTGTGCCGGAGCGGCCGGCGTGGTGATCCCGGAACGCCGCGCCGCCGCGGTCACGCCGGCGGTCTGCAAGGCCTCGGCCGGCGCGGTCGAGCACCTGGCGGTGGCGCAGGTGCGAAACGTGGCCGACTTCCTCGCCGAGGCTCGCGGCGCGGGGTGCTGGTGCTACGGCGCAAGCCCCCGCGCGCGCGCCAGCGGGCCGGAGCCCGTCCCTTACGACGTGCCGGACTACCGCGGTAGCGGAATCGTGCTCGTGCTCGGCGGCGAGGCCAGCGGCCTGCGCCCGCGCGTGGCGGGCGCGTGCGACCAGCTGATCTGCCTGCCGCTGCTCGGGCAGAGCGAGTCGCTGGGCGTGGCCGCCGCCGCCGCCGCGCTCGTGTACGGGATCTTGCAGCGCCGTGCGTGGAGGGTTGACAAGAATCCATAACTGTGAGAGGGTGCCGCCGGCATAACGCTTAACCTCAGCTTGATGAAAGCTTAGGAACGAAGGCTTTGGCGCCGGGGGAGGTGTGCGCCACTGAGCAAATTTGCGGCTGTCCGTCGTGGCGGGGAGCCAGAAAGGATCTGCTCGTGGCACGACTCGCTTACAGCTCTCACTCTGAACCTAAGGTCGAGGACGCGTTTCTCATCGCCTTGGCCAAGCTCGGAGACCGCAACGCGTACGACCGCCTGGTTCGCCGCTACCACGGCTTCGTGCGCCTGAAGGCCTCGTCGTACTTCCTCGCCGGCGGCGATGCCGACGATCTCATCCAGGAGGGTCTCGTGGGCCTTTACAAGGCGATCCGCGACTTTCGCTCGGACCGCGAGTCCAGCTTTCGCAACTTCGCCGAGCTGTGCATCACGCGGCAGATCATCACCGCGGTGAAGACCGCCACGCGCAACAAGCACACGCCGCTGAACCAGTACGTGTCCTTCTCCTCCACCCCCGCCGGCGCGGGCGAGGACGTCCCCACGCTCGACCAGACGCTGCCGGGGCCCACCGTGCAAGACCCCGTCAACCAGGTGATCTCCTCAGAGGAGCTGCGCTCGCTCGTGGGCTGCCTGTCGGGCGCCCTGTCAGAGCTCGAGAGCCGCGTGCTGTCGCTGTACCTGGACGGTCACTCCTACGAGCAGGTGGGCGTGCGGCTGTCCTGCGACACCAAGACCGTTGACAACGCCCTGCAGCGCGTCAAGCGCAAGGTGGGCGCGCACCTACAGTCCCGCGCGGTCGCGGCTTGATGACCAGCCGGCAGCGGAGGTTGATGCGTGGCCTACCGCTTGAGCACGAACGTCTTGGTCGCGGTCACCACCGGCTGGCCGAGCGGCGTGAAGGTGCCCTTCGCGGTTAGCTTCAGGCGTTTGCTGCGCTTGAGCAGTCGTCTTCCGGTGGCAGTCAGCTTGATCTTCAGCTTCATCGTGCCAGCCGCGGAGAAAGTGACCTGTCCAGAGGCCACGAGGACCGGTCTGGCCTTGGCGTTGGAGCGCTTGGCGCCAG
>VAWK01000033.1 GCA_005885515.1 Actinomycetota bacterium
CCCCGAGCCTCGAATTCAGCCCCCGCTTGGGACACAGCTACCGCATCGAGATGCAGCCACCGGAGGGCGACCCCTTCTACATTGCCGGGGGCTTCCGCGAGGTCGATGCGCCCGCCCGCCTCGCCTACACGTTCGTATATGAGGACCCAGATCCCGACGACGTCGAGAACCTCGTCGAGCTGTCCTTTCGGGATCTCGGCCAGTCGACGGAGGTCGTCTTGACTCAGGGTCCCTTCAAGACCGAGGGGCGCCGTGAACTTCACAGGGACGGTTGGGCGGACAGTCTTGACAAGCTCGAGCAAGTCATCTCGCAGGCATAAGCTCGTTTGGCGCTGGAACGACCACTTCTCCGGGGAGCTCGCGCTCGTTGCCCATCAGTGCCGGGAAACTGCCGCAGCTCGTCCGTCGCGAGCGTCTCCAGCGTCGCCGCGAAGACGCCCGCGGATGCTTCAAGATGAGCGACCGTGACCGCCATTGAGGTTGTGACCGCCAGCGAGCTTCCGGCGTCGCCGGAGGAAGTGTGGGCACGCGTCGCGTCGCTTGACGGCATCAACCACGAGCTTGGCCCGTGGATGCGGATGACGGCACCGCGCAGCGCCGAGCTCACACCCGAGGGGGTCCCGCTCGGGCGGCGCTGGTTTCGTAGCTGGATCCTGCTGTTCGGCGTGATCCCGTTCGACTACGACGACTTGTGCGTCGAGCGGATCGACCCCGGCCGCGGCTTTCTCGAGCGCTCGACGATGCTGAGTGCTCGCAGATGGGAGCACGAACGAACACTTCAGCCGCTCGAGGAGGGCGGCACGTGCCTCACCGACCGCGTGACCTTCGTGCCCCGCCTACCGCGCACATCGCCTGCGCACCGTGTGGTGATCGCCGCGGTCTTCCGGCACCGTCACCGGCGGCTAGAACGGTTCTTTGGCGATCGGTGAAGCCCGAGCGGGCATCAGCGGTCCGGCCAGTGTCGAGATGGTTGCAATGAAGGTCAGCGCAATCCTGTCGCTTCCAGCCAAGAGCGGGAGCTATTTCGTGCGACGGCAGACGCTCGCTAGGGACGATGTCCGCGCGCGTCTGCCGAGGCTACGTTCACGCCTGCTTGCGCAAGATAATGCGGAACGACATATTCCTAGGCTGGCGCGAAAGCGCTCTTGGCAAAAGCGTCCATTTGCTGGGCTCTCCGAGAGCCGACGCCCGGACTCGAACCGGGGACCCCTTCATTACGAGTGAAGTGCTCTACCAACTGAGCTACGTCGGCGAAAGTCCTGCAAAGCAGCCCTTTACGCTCCCTCGCTGCCGGCAGTTTGAAGGCCGTGCGCCCAGCCATGCGTCCAGCCAGGGCCGGCGAGGAGACCGAATTGCGTGCTGAGGGCAGCGACATGTCCCAACCTTAGCTTCCGCTACGGCGAGGCCTCGTCTCCGCGGCCCTGCGGGAGCGCTCTCGGGCCGACAGCGGCGAGCCGACCCACGCGTTGAGCTGCGCGCACACGATCACGGTCTAAGGCCGTGCCGTCGCGGTCTTAAAACGAATGCACAGACCGGACGATTACCCAACAGGGCGGATTGGTTGCAGCCAGGCGGGTAAACCTAAGCTATGCCCATCTGCTGTCCTCCCGGTCGTGGCTGTAACTCATCCCAGCGCGATGAGCCCTGCGTACTGCAGCTATGCCGCGACGTCGCCGGCGAGGAGCCGCAGGCAGCGCAGGCGGTTGCCCGGTGGGACGCCTTTCGCGAGGCGTCTCGGGCTCGCGTCGGCAAGCGCGAGCGGCGCTTTCGCCGACGCACCTACGAACGAAGCCGTGACGACGCGCTCGGGACCCTGCTGATGCGGGCACAGACGGCGCCCGGGCCACAAACAACGCCCGCGCCCATCGGAGTTCGCGCGCTGGACGAGCGGACCGGTTGTGAGCGGGCGCAGTTCAAGCGCACAAACCGGTCCCTGAGCAGGCTGGGCGGGCGCGTTCGCCAACGCGTGGCGAGAACGCGCTGATCGCCGCCCACCGGCGAGCGGCCGCGTGGCAGGAGCCAGCTCGAGCGCTCGCCGCTACGGCGCCGTGCTGCCCATCCTGTCGCGCGTCATGCGCTCTGACACCATGGCGCAGAACACCTCGACCAGGTTGGGGTCGAACTGCGTGCCCGCGCAGCGCCGCAGCTCCGCCAGGGCGTCCTCGATCGACATCGACTTCTTGTACACGCGCGCATCGATCATCGCGCGGAACGAGTCGCAGATGGCGATGATCCTCGCCCCCAGCGGGATCTGCTCTCCCGCCAGGTGGTCTGGATACCCGGTGCCGTCCCAGCGCTCGTGGCTGGCGCGCACCAGCGGCCCGATCTGCTCGAGCGCCGGGCCCCCCGCGGCGATGATCTGCTCGCCCATCGACGTGTGGCGCTTCATGAACTCCCACTCCTCCGCCGACAGCGGTCCCGGCTTGATGAGGATCTCATCGGGGATCCCAAGCTTGCCGATGTCGTGCAGGTCGCCCGCCTTCACGATCTGGCCGATCGCCTCGTCGTCCAGCCCGATCCTGCGCGCCAGCATCTGCACGTCTCCCGCCACGTCGTTGGAGTGCTCAGCGAGCTCCGACTGCCGCTGCGCCAGCGCCGCCTGCAGGACCGCGGTTATCAGCTCCACGCCCCCCGTGCGGCTGATCGCCTTCTCGCGGTACATGCGATGATCGGCCAGCCGCAGCGCGCGCGTGGGCGTGCTCGCTTCGCGCGGCAGCTCCACCGCGCCACCGGAGGCCGTCACCGTGAAGCCGCCCCCCTGTTCGGCCAGGGCGGCGCGGGCCCTCTGAAACAGCGCATGCGGGTCGCGCACGGGTGTCGTGATCAGCACGCAGAACTCATCGCCGTCCAGCCTGTAGCCGCGGCCGAACGGGGCCACCACCCTCGCCAGGCGGGCGCCCAGGCGCTCCAGCAGCGCGTCTCCGGACACGTGGCCGAAGGAGTCGTTGTACTGCTTGAACCCGTTCAGGTCGAAGAACCACACGAACACCGGCTCCTCCTCGCTGGCCCGCTCGCACGCCCACGCCAGCTCCTGCGCCAGCGCGCGCCGGTTGCCCAGCCCGGTCAGCGGATCGGTGCACAGTTCTCGCCTGGTCGCGCGGCGCGCAAGCGCCAGCCCGACGACCGCGCCGGCGAGCAGCGCCAGCGCCAATGCCGCCAGCTCACTGCCGAGCGTCGCCGAAGCCGCCACCGCTCCGAGCAACAGCGATGCCACCAGCGCCGGCAGAGCGAACGGTCGCATGCGACTCATTCGTCCAGCGGGCCGCCAGCTTGAGCAGCGGCCCGGCAAAGCAAGCGAACGTCAGGCGCTCGTCACGCAG
Organism: Actinomycetota bacterium; assembly: GCA_005885515.1. Taxonomy (GTDB): domain Bacteria; phylum Actinomycetota; class Thermoleophilia; order Solirubrobacterales; family Solirubrobacteraceae; genus Palsa-744. Next base: position 3,321 of record VAWK01000033.1, read on the forward strand.
CGCGTGAGCCCGGCCTTGCGGAAGTGGACGTTGATCTGTTCTCTCAACGTCACGCTCTGCGACTGCACCTGCGAGAACGTGGCCAGTTGGTAGGTCCCTGCGCGCAACTGGTGCAGGAAGCGAACCAGGATCACGCCCAGCTGGCGGCCGGTGCTGAGCGCCGCTTCGAGGTCGCGCCGCTTGGACGCCGGCACCGACAGCGCTTCCAGGCGGCCGGACTGACGCTGGATGATCGCGATCGCTTTCGGCAGATAGCTGATCGCCTGTGCCGGTGTCGTCGGTTCCGGAGTGCGGCTCAGGACCGCCAGTTCCTGCGCGCAGATCGCATTGGCCTGCGCGACGAACTTCTTTTCCTGCGCGCTCGAGCCGCCGCCACCGCAACCCGCGAGCACAGCGCACACGAGACCCAACACCGCCGTCAGGAGTCCTCTGGTAATCATGGCCCGCGCATCGGCCGCTCGGTTCGCCGCCATGAGCGCCGCACGGCTTCTTTCAATCCCCCTCAGCCTGGCCTGGCTCGCCCGTCACCCACGGCGCCAGCGACTCGCGCAGCCACGCCGGAATCGCCAGCTTCTCCAGCGTGTGCGGGTCCACGAACACGTGCCGCATCATCCCCTCCACCAGCACCTCGCCCTTGCGCAGCACGCGATGGCGTGTCGTGCACGCGGTCCTGCCCAGGCGCGCGATCGACACCTCGAGCTGCAGCGCGTCGTCGAAGCGCGCCGCGCCCAGGAACCGGGCCGAGGCCTCCGCCACCACCATGTCCACGCCCCGGCGCATCATCTCCGCGTAGCTGCCGATCGCCGCTCGCCACAGCTCCGTCATGCCCACGTCGAAGTAGGCGAAGTAGTTGGCGTTGAACACGATCTGCTGCGGATCGCACTCCGCGTAGCGCACGCGCAGTGGATGCACGAACGGCGCCGGCGTACGCGTCTCCGAGCTCACACCACCACGCCGTGTCTGGTCGTGTTCTCGCACACCACCCGCGGCTCGCTGAACTCGAGCAGGTAGTCCGGGCCGCCCGCCTTGCCGCCCGTGCCCGACAGGCGGTTGCCGCCGAACGGCTGGCGACCGACCATCGCCCCGGTGATCTCGCGGTTCAGGTACAGGTTGCCCACCGGCGTGCGCGCGCGAACCTCGCCGATCGTGGCCGGGTTGCGGCTGAACAGCCCGCCCGTCAGCCCGAAGCGCAGGCCGTCGACCACATCGCACGCGCTCGCCACGTCGCGCACCGCCTCCACCGTCAGCACCGGCCCGAACACCTCCTCCCGCAGCAAGCGCGAACCGGCCGGAAGGTCGCTCAGCAGCGTCGGGCGCACGAAGAACCCGCCCTGCGACGCGCCGGCGGGCAGCGCGACCTGCGCACGCACGCGCCCTTCCTCGCTGCCCGCCTCGATGTACGCCTGCACGCCCCTGCGCGTCGGCGTCGATCAGCGGACCCAGGTCGATCCCCAGCTCGTCCGCCTGGCCCACCCGCAGCGCGCGCACCGCGCCCGCCAGGCGCTCGATCAGCTGCGCCGCGATCGCCTCATGCGCGAGCACGCGCGCCGCCGCCGAGCACTTCTGGCCCGCGTAGCCGTATGCCGAGCGCACGATCGCCGGCACCGCCTGGTCGAGGTCGGCGTCGCTGTCCACGATCACGCAGTTCTTGCCACCCATCTCCGCCACCACACGCTTCAGGTGCCGCTGCGCCGGAGGCGTCTCCGCGGCCGCCCGTACGATCTGCAGCCCCACCTCGCACGAGCCGGTGAAGGCGATCGCGTGCACGCCCGGATGCCGCACCAGCGCCTCGCCCGCGCGACCGTCGCCCGGAAGCAGCGCCAGCGCCGCCGCCGGCACGCCCGCGCTGCGCAGCGCGCTCACGATCTCCTGCGCGCACGCCGGCGACTGCTCGGCCGGCTTCAGCACCACCGCGTTGCCCGCCGCAAGCGCGCCCGCGCTCATGCCGGTGGGGATCGCGAAGGGGAAGTTCCACGGCGCGATCACGCCCACCACCCCGCGCGCCACGTAGCGCATGCTGTTGCGCTCGCCCGGCGGCTGCGCCAGCGCCCCGTCCCGCTCCAGCTCGAGCCCGCGGCGCGCGTAGTACTCGAGGAAGTCGATCGCCTCGCACACGTCCGCGTCGGCCTCCAGCCACGGCTTCGCGCACTCGTACACCGCCAGCGCCGCCAGCTCCAGGCGCCGCTCGCGCAGCAGGCACGCCGCCGCGATGAGCGTCTCGGCGCGCTGCTGCGGGCTGCGGGCCGCCCACTCTGCATGGCCGCCCGGGGCCAGCCGCACGGCCGCGTCCACGTCCCGCCCGCTCGCCATCGCCGCCCGCGCCACCTCCCGTCGAGGCTTGCCCGGGTCAGGCGACACCAGCTCCCCGCGCCCGTCCGCGCCGGCGGCGAGGTGCTGCTCGCCCACCATCACCGGCACGCTCAGCGGCAGGCGCTCGAGCAACGAGCCGCCAGCCGCCAGCAGGGCCTCGCGCACGTCGCCGCGTCGCAGCTCCAGGTGGCGCTCGTTGGCAAACGGCGGCAGCGCTCCGCTGCGGGCGTGCGCGTGCGCCGCGCTCACGGCTGCGCCAGCAGCCGCTCGAGGTCCGCGCCTCGTGCGCGCGCCTGCAGGAAGGAGTCGTTGGCGGTGTTCTCCAGCATGCGGCGCACCAGGTAGGCCATGCCCTGCACCAGGTCCCCCACCGGGCAGTACACGCGCACCCGCAGCCCCATGCCCGCCAGCGCCCGTCCGATGTCGTCGCCGAGCCCGCGCAACACCTGCAGCTCGATGTCCTGGGCTTCCAGGCCCAGCAGCGGCAGGCAGGCGATCCCGTGAGCGATCGAGCGCAGGTTGTGCGAGCCCAGCGCCACGCGCACGCGCGGGCGGGCGCTCAGCAGGCGGCGCGTCAGCCGCTCGAAGTTGCGGTCGCAGTCGGCGCGGCGCTCGAACACCGGCACCGCCCAGCCGTGCTGGCGCGCCTCCACGACCTCGTGATCCCAGTACGCGCCCTTCACCAGGCGCACCGTCAGCGGCGAGCTGCGCCCCGTGCGCGCGACCCACGCCAGGATCTGCTCCAGCTCCTCGGGAGAGTCGCGCAGGTAGGCCTGCAGCACCAGCCCCGCCGAGGGCCCGGCGGCGAACTCCGGCTCGGCCAGCAGCTCCAGCACCAGCCCCAGCACCGTCTCGCGCGAGCCGAGCGACTCCATGTCCACGTGCACGTGCGCGTCCAGCTCGCGCGCGCAACGCAGGATCGAGCGCAGCCGCGCCAGCGCATCCTCGATCCCCCGCTGCGGCGCATCCGCGCGGATCGCCGGCGTGAGCGCCGTCACCTTCACCGACAGGTTCGCCCGCGGCAGGCGCCCAAGGGAGTCGGCTTCCAGCAGCGGCCGCTCGGGCCAGCGGCGCGCGCTCTGCGCCAGCACCCGCAGCGCGTCCACGCAGCGGGCCGCATAGGAATCCGCCTCGCCCTCGCTCACGCTCTCCTCGCCCAGCAAATCCAGCGAGCTGCCGACGCCATCCCGCCACATGCGCTCGACGCTCGCCAGCGCATGCGGGACGGTCGAGCCGACGATGAAGCGGTGCGCCACGCGCTGTGCCGCCGCGCCCGCCGCCAGCGCCGCGGCCTGGCGGCTGAAGGGAGAGCGCGCGAGCGTCGCCGCAACCCGCCCCGCGCAGCTCGCCGGCCTCGCCTCCGCCAGCAGCGCTGCCAGGTGCTCGCCCAGCTCGCGCCTGTTGCGGCACGCCGGCCGCACGTCGATGAAGCGGAACAGCGCCGCGCGCAGGTGCTCGTCGCACGCGCACACCCGCATCAGGGCCTCATCCAGCCATCCTCCCGGAGAGCGCCCGTGCGCGGGTAGCGAGCCGTCGATGCGCCGCCCCACCGCCAGCACCCGCTCCTGCGCCGGCGCATGCGGCTCCGGCCGCGGCGCGCGGGTGGGGATCGCTTCTGAGCGCACCACAGCTCGAAGCTAGCACCGCTCGAGGCCTCGGCCGGCCGGCGCAGCTCGAAGAACCGCGCCCTACGTCGGCTCAACTGCGAACGCCGTCCCGGGCCGCCTGCTGGCGGCCCTCATCATCAGACTGAAGCGCCTCGTCTGCGCCACACGACCCGAGCGCCCGCAGCCGGCACCAGCGTGATCGCCCGCCTGCGGGTTCCCTCCCCCGCGCGCCAGCGCCGCCCGCGCGGCAGCGTCGGCTGGAGCTCGCTCAGCACCGTGCGCAGGATCAGCTTCATCTCCAGCTGCGCGAACGCCGCGCCGATGCAGCGACGGATGCCGCCGCCGAACGGGATCCACGAGAACGTCTCCGGGGCGCTGTCCAGGAAGCGCTCCGGGCGGAACTCGTCCGGCTCGCGGTACACACGCGGGTTGCGGTTGGTCAGATAGATCGACGGCGTCAGCCGCGTGCCGGCCGGCAGCGTGTACGGACCCACCTGCAGCTCGCCCTTCAGCATGCGCACCACGATCGGCACCACCGGGCGCACGCGCAGCGTCTCGTTGACCACAGCCGTCATGTATTCCTCGCCGCCGTCCGGATGCGCGTCGATCTCCGCCACCAGCCGCTCCAGCTTGTCCGGATGGCGCACCAGGCGCTCGATCGCCCATGCCACCGACGTCGCCGTCGTCTCGTGGCCGGCCAGCAGCAGCGACACCAGCTCGTCGCGCAGCTCCGCGTCGGTCATCGGCTGGCCGTCCTCGTCGCGCGCCTGCATCAGCAGCGACAGGATGTCGCGGCGCTCCGCCAGATCCTCGCGCGAGCGGCGCCGCTCGAGCTCCTCGTAGAGCACCGCGTCGAGGCGGTCCAGCGCCTGCCCGAACTCGCCCCCCGGGCGCTCCAGGCTGGGCCGGCGCAGAGCCAGGCGCATGAGCAGCAGCGTGCTCGCCGGCACCAGCAGCGTCCCCACCGCCTCGCGCACGCGGTCCATGCGCTCGGCTTCCACACCGAACACCGCGCGCAGGATCACCTCCAGCGTGATCGCGCGCGTGCGCTCGTGCAAGCGCATCGGCTTGCCCACCGGCCACGCCGCCATGTCCCGGCGCGTGGCCTCCACGATCGCGTCCTCGTACTCGCGCATCCGCTCCCCGTGAAACGGCGGCAGCAACAGCTTGCGCTGGCGCAAGTGCTCCGCGCCCGTCAGCACGATCACCGAGTGCGGCCCCATCACCGGCGCCACCGGCGAGTTCGCCGCGCCCGACGGCGCCACCTCCGGAGACGCCGTGAACGCCGTCTTCACCGCCTCCGGGTCGCTCACCAGCACCAGCTGCATTCCGCTCGGGAAGAACGTCAGCGTGAACCACTCGCCGAGCGTGCGCGCGCACCGGTCCATCAACCACGTCGGCGCCATCGCCCAGGCCAGCGTCTGCACCAGCGGCGGCATGCGCGGGCCAGGGGGCAGTCCCCGGCCGCTGCCGCGGGCAGGCGCGCTGTCGGCGCCGGAGGACGCAGGCGACGAGCTCGGCGCGCTCGACGAAGTCGCGGTCGCCACGCCTACACGCTAGCGCGGCGATGAGCTCGCGTGTGTGACGCTGCTCCGATCGCTCCGCGCCGCCGGCTTGCCCGCCGGCGGCCTGTTCGCGTGCGCCGGCGGCCTGTTCGCGTGTGCCGCCGGCCCGTTCGCGCGTGCGTGCTGTCCGCCGTCGCGATCGAGCATGCGGCTCACCGCGTGCCTGACGCTGTGGGCGGCGTGGCCGACCGCGTGGCGAACGCCCGGCGAGACCGCGTAGGCGAGCAGCGTCGCCGCGATGCCCAGCGTCGCGATCGCCACCGCCAGTCGTGTCCGCTTGCGCTCGCTCTGGGCCGACAGCGGCCGTGTGCTGAAGGGCGCGATCGACATTGCCGCCTCACAACCTACTCCAGCCCGCAGCGCGCTCGCGCAGGCCGACGCGCAGGCGATGCTCCGACAGCGCCGCCGTCAGCAGCCGGTGGGCCAGTTCGATTTCTTCAGCCGACAGCCGACGCCCGCGCCTGGTCACGTAGCCCAACAGCATCCGCGCGGGCAGCACGCGAACGCCCTTGCGGCGCGCCATCGGGCGGTCCACCCACGCGCGGCTGAAAACGAGCAGCGGCTCCACCCGCAATCCGATGATCGCTTCGACCAGCTTGCGCTGCGCGTGTGCCTGGCGCAGCGTCGCGCCATGGACCGCCGAAACCCGCACCGGATCCGGGCGGCTCTTGGTCTCCACCGTGAACACACCCGCCGGCCCGATCAGGATGTGATCCACGTTGCCCCGGCCCATGCTCGCGTCGTGGATCACGCGCCAGCCCGCCAGCTGGTCCAGCAGGCCGCCCACCTGCTCCTCCGCGCTCGCTCCGCGGTCGTGCCGGTTGACAAGCGGCAGCACGTAGCGCGAGATCACGAACATGCACGCCAGCAGCGCCAGCTCCGAAGCATGGAAGCGCTCGTCGCGAAGCCCGAACGTGCGGCCGAGCAGCGCCGTGGCGACCGCCAGCACGCCGAGCGCCACCAGCGTGCGCAAGCGCAGGCGCCGCACGGTCGCGCGCGCGTGTTGTCCGGCCGTGCGGCCGGTCGGGTCGCCCATCGCGTGCATCTGCTTCTCTCATCGGCCCAGCTCGCGCAGCCGCTTGAGCGGCTCCGCCGGCCGGCCCGCGGAGCCGGACCGCAAACGCGTGGAAACTGCCCCGCCTTCCTAAAGCAGCGATCGCGGGCAGCCGACAGGTCTCATAGGCCGACCATCGCGGTCCGCCGAGCGGGCCGAAGTCCCGGCCCGTCAACAGAGCACGGATGCTTGAAATGAACTTCGCCAACCAGTCTCCCCCCGCCGACGTCTGCCTGCTGCTGCGCGCCCACGCCGAGGCGCGCTGGCTCAGCCGCGAGGTCGTGCCCGTGATACGCGAGCTCGAGCACGACTTCTCCTCCGGCGCCGCCCTCGCCTACCTGGAGGCGCTGCGGATCGAAGCACACCACCACGCCGGCGACACCGACGCCGCCCGCGGCGAGGTCGACGCCCTCGCCCCAGCCGGCGATCACGGCGTGCTCGCCAACGCGCACCGCTATCACGCGGCCGTCCGGCAGCTGCGCGCCGCGATCGACGCCCGCATCCAGCAGCTGCTCGCCGCGGCCGGCGATGACGCGTGCGCCGACGCCGGCTTCGAGCAGGCGCCCGCCCACGGCGGCAGGCCATCGCGGCCCATACTCGCTCGCGAGCGCGCCGCCGGCCAGGCGTAGCCTCCCCGCTCCCCGCTGCACCGATCGGGCGCAGGCGCCGATCGCCTAGGCTCGCTCACTGTGGCGCTCCGGTTCGACCTGCAGTCGCACTCCACCCACTCCGACGGCGCGCTGGCGCCGCGCGAGGTGGTCGAGCGAGCGGCCAACGCCGGGGTGGAGCTGCTCGCGCTCACCGACCACGACACCGTGAGCGGCGTCTCGGAGGCGCTCGCCGCGGGCGAGCGGGCCGGCCTGCGCGTGGTGCCCGCGGTTGAGATCTCCGCCATCGACCGCGGGCCGTCAGGCGATCGCGAGCTGCACATCCTCGGCTACCGCATCGACCACACGCGCTCCGCGCTGGGCGCGCAGCTGGCGAACTTCCTGGCCGATCGCGAGCGACGCACGCTGCGCATGGCCTCCGCCCTGCGCGAGCTCGGCCTGGAGCTCGACGAAACCGAGATCACCGCGCGCCGCGCCGCCGGACAGCCGATCGGGCGCCCGCACGTAGCCACCGCCGTGCTCCACGCCCCCGCCAACGCCGCCAGGCTGAGGCGGGAGCGCATCGAGGACATCGGCGACCTCATCCGCGCATATCTCGTCGAGGGCCGCCCGGCCTATCGCCTGCGCGAGATCCCCACCGTGCAGCAGGCGGTGGCGGCCATACACGAAGCCCGCGGCCTGGCCGTCTGGGCGCATCCCTTCTGGGACCTCTCCGAGCCCGGCCAGGCGCTCGACGCCATCGAGCGCTTCCGCGCGCTGGGAATCGACGGCGTGGAGGCCTTCTACATCACCCACGACGCCCAGCAAACGCGGCTGCTCGCCGAGCGCTGCGCCGCGCTCGGCCTGCTCACCACGGGCTCGGCCGACTTCCACGGGCCCGACAACCCCCAGTTCAACCGCTTCCTCGCCTTCTGCACGCACGGCTTCGAGCCCAACCTGGGCTCGATCGCCTGAGGCGCGCTCGCGGCTTTCGTTTGCCGGCTCCCGGCGTGTTGCGCAGGCTGTCAGCCCGCGGCCGCGGCGTGGCTTTTGGTCGCGAGCGCTTCCAGGCGGTAGGCGAGCGCCTCCAGCGCCAGCTCCTCGGAGACGTTCAGCATCAGGCGCAGGCGGGCGTCGGCCACGAGCTCGATCCCCTCGCGCACGCGCGCTGGATCCTCGCACGCGGTCGCGTCCTGCTCCAGCTGCGCCCGGCGATCCAGCGCGTGGATCAGCTCGAGAGCCCCCTCGCGGACACACAGCATGTCTCGCAGCCACAGCTCGCACAGGCCCAGCGCGAGATCGAGCGTGCGGGTACGCGCGCGCCGCTCCACGCGGCGCCTCGCTTCGGCGCCTTCGCGCTCATGGCGCCTGCGCTCCTTGGCCGGGAGCAGCTCGAGCTCCGCCTCGACCCGGCGCTGGGCATCCTCGCCCGCGCGGGCGCCCGCGGCCCTGGCGAGCTCCAGCAGCCCCAGCCACGGCCGCTTGGAGGTGGAGCCCTCGAGGCTCGAGCGAACGAACGCCTCGGCGCTCGCCCGCAGCGCACCGCCGTCGTCGGTGGCCAGCTGCGCCGCGCGGCCCGCGTCGCCCAGGGCCAGCCGCGAGCAGGCCAGCAGCCGCTCCGCGTCGGAGCCGTCGAGCCGTTCGGCGATCACCGCCGCCGGCAGCGGATCGAAGCGCACGTGCTGGCAGCGCGAGGCGATCGTCGGCATCACTTCGTCGGGACGGTCCGAAAGCAGCAGTAGATGCACGAACGCGGCGGGCTCCTCCAGCGTCTTGAGCATGCGGTTGGCGGCCTGGTCGTTGAGCGTGTGCGCAGCCTCGATCACGAACACGCGCCGCGTCGACTCAAACGGCGTGCGCGCCGCCGCCGCCACGACCGGCTGCTCGATGTCCGCCACCAGCATTTCGGTGGCGCCCGACGCCGTGACCCACGTGAGATCGGGATGAGCACCGCGCGCCACCCGCGCGGCCACCTCGCCGGGGTCGCTGGCGCCCTGCGCGAGCAGAGCCGCGGCGAACGCGCGCGCGATCGAGCGCTTGCCCGTGCCCGCGGGCCCGTGGAACAGGTAGGCGTGCGACGGCCGCACCAACCCCTCCAGCACCGGCACAAGCAGCGCGCGTGCGTGCGCGTGCGCCTCGATGCCGGGAAGCGCGGCGAGCGGATCGGAGGCAGCGGGCCCGCGGGCGGGTGAGCCGGCAGCTGATGACGCACGGGGCACGCGCGCATCGTAGGCGAGCTACCGTGCTGCCCGTGGCGCGCGGCAGGCTGATCACGATCGAGGGGCTCGACGGCGCCGGCAAGTCCACGCTCGCGCTCGCGCTCGCGGGAGACATAGCCGCCCGCGGCCACGCCGTGGAGACGCTGCGAGAGCCCGGCGGCGTGGGCCTGTCCGAGCGCATCCGCGAGCTCGTGAAGGATCCGTCGCTGGCCGTCGCCGCGCGCACCGAGGCGCTGCTGTACGCCGCCGCGCGCGCCCAGCTCGTGGAGGAGCGGCTGACCCCGCTGTTGGCGAGTGGCACGATCGTGCTGCTCGACCGCTTCGTTGACTCCTCGCTCGCCTACCAGGGAGGCGGCCGGCGGCTCGGCGTGGGCGAGGTGCGCGCGATCAACCTGTTCGCCACCGGCAACCTGCAGCCCGACCGCACGCTGCTGCTGCGCATCTCGCCCGCCGCCGGACGCGCGAGGCAGGCCGACCGCGCGCGCGGCGAAGGCGAGCTCGGGCGCGACCGCTTCGGGCGCGACCGCTTGGAGAATGAAGGCGAGGACTTCTTCGCCGCCATCGCCGATGCCTACGACGAGCTGGCCCAGGTGGAGCCCGAGCGGATCCGCGCCATCGACGCAAGCCAGCCGCCAGAGCGCGTTCTGCGCGACGCGTTCGCCGCCGTGGCCGACCTGCTGTGAGGCTGGGCCGGCGCGTTGCGCACGCCGGCCCGGGCCGGGCCCGGTCGGCGGCGTGGCCGCGCACCTCGACAGGCCGGGTGGGCCCGCGGGTAACGTGTCGCTTCGCCGTGATGGGTCGCTTCGCCGTGATGTTCGCTTTCCGCCGCTTCGCTCCATGGCTCGCCTTGGGGTTGGCGCTCGGAGCCCTGGCTCTGTCCGCTTCCGCGCGCGCCATGGGAGCGCCCGCGAGCACGACGAGCGCGGCCGGAACGACCACGTACGTGCCCAGCGACAGCACGGGCGCGCACGGCGCTGCGCCGAACCCCGGCGCAACCGGCGTCACCGCCGTCGGCGCCCCGAGCCCAACCGCCACGACGCCGGCGGGCGGGGTGATCGGGCGCGGCGCTCGCCCGGCGACGGGCTCGGCGACCAGGGCGCGGGCCGGCACGACGCACATCTCCGCTGTGGCGATCGTGATCGCGGCGCTGGGCGCGGCGCTGGCGCTCGCGTGCGCCGCCTGGGCCGTGGCCCGCCGGCGTGCCTTCGAGCCCCACTGGTGGCTGTCGGCGCGGCACTCCGTGGACGAGGCCCGCTATCGCACGTCGGCCACGTGGGCCGAATTCACCGACTGGGCGCGGCTCGGGCACTAGCGCGATTTCGCGCCGCTCCGAGCAGCCGGCCCGGTGCGCCCGGGACCGGGCACGCGAACGGCTCGGGCGCTCGGATGCCGCATTGGCCGCCGCTATCCTGGGATTTGGCCTGTGAGCCTTCGCCCGGCCTGTTCGCGAGAAGTCTGTCCGGCCCGAGGCGGATGATCTGGTGTTACCCCCGTAACCAGATATTTCCGCCGCAAAGAGGGGGTTCTCGCGGCCCTTGAACCAGGAGGCACGTCGATGGACAGCACCCCGAAGACAGCACCAGCTCAGGCAATCCAGGCAGGCAACGGGCTGTCGATCAGTCGTCACTTCACGACCTCGGGGATCCATCCGTTCGATGCCGTCGAGTGGGAGCTGCGCGACGCGCGAATAGGCCACGGCGACCGGGTCGCCTTCGAACAGCGAGACGTCGAGTTCCCCAAGAGCTGGTCGCAGAACGCGACCAACATCGTGGCCCAGAAGTACTTCCGCGGTCAGCCCGACCGGCCAGAGCGCGAGCGTTCGGTCAAGCAGATGATCGGGCGCGTTGCAGGGACGATCGCCGGCTGGGGGCGCGAGCGGGGTTACTTCGCGACGGGCGAGGACGCCGAGGTGTTCGAGCAGGAGCTCACCCACATCCTGCTGCACCAGATGGCGGCGTTCAACTCGCCGGTGTGGTTCAACGTCGGCTGGCACCCGGTGGGCGACCCCAAGTGCCAGGCGAGCGCGTGCTTCATCCTGTCGGTGGAGGACGAGATGGAGTCGATCCTCGACTGGAACACCAAGGAGGGGATCATCTTCCGCGGCGGTTCCGGGTCTGGGATCAACCTGTCCAAGATCCGCGGCTCGATGGAGGCGCTGAGCCGCGGCGGCACTGCGTCGGGACCGGTTTCGTTCATGCGCGGAGCCGACTCGTGGGCCGGCTCGATCAAGTCCGGCGGCGGCACGCGCCGCGCCGCGAAGATGGTCGTGCTGGACGTCGACCATCCCGACATCCGGGAGTTCATCTGGTGCAAGGCCAAGGAGGAGGACAAGGCCGCAGCGCTGCGCGACGCGGGCTTCGACATGTCGATCGACGGCGACGGCTTCTTCTCGATCCAGTACCAGAACGCCAACAACTCGGTGCGCGTGACCGACGAGTTCATGCGCGCGGTCGAGGAGGACGGCGAGTGGCGGCTGACCGCGCGCACCACCGGCGAGCCGATCGGCGAGCCGCTGCGCGCACGCGAGCTGATGCGCGAAATCGCCGAGGCCGCGTGGCGCTGCGCAGACCCGGGCGTGCAGTACGACACCACGATCAACCAGTGGCACACCTGCCCCAACTCGGGGCGGATCAACGCGTCTAACCCGTGCTTTCCGGGTGATGCGCGAGTACACACGACGATTGGTTTGCTCTCAATCGAAGACCTCGTCGCTCGCGGTGAGTCCGGTGAGGACTTCCGTGTCTACACCCATAATGCAACTGCCGAGAAGCCAGGCGAGGGGGTCGCGGCCACGCGTCCGATCGCGTTCATGCGCAATGGCGTCAAGCCGATCGTGCGCCTGCAGTTCGCCAACGGTGCAGAGTTGCGTTGCACGCCGAATCACAGGCTCTGGACGCTGAATCGAGGCTACGTACGAGCTGACGAGCTGAACAGGGACGACCGCGTCCTACTCAACGACACTCCAACGCCAGCAGACGACGCCAGCTGGGAGCTGCCGGTGAAGATCGCGGAGCGAGCAAAGTCGGTTATCCGGGGAGGAACAGCTACCTACCAAGAGCTCCCCGATCGTTGGAGCGAGGGACTCGGAGAGCTGACGGGTCACCTGGTCGGCGATGGCTGGCTGACGGACGCTCAGACCGGATGGGTCTACGGCGGCGATGACCTCGACGACGGGCTGGCGGATGCTCACGAAGGTCTACTCCGCGAACTGATCGGCGGCATAGCAAGGCAGACGATGCCGAACGGAACCGTGCAGCTTCGCGCAGGCAGCAACGCGGTGCGCGAATTCTTTAGGGGCCTTGGGGTGACTTCGGTCCGGGCGCACGGGAAGCGGGTCCCCGAGGCAATCTTCACCGCACCTAGGGAAGTTCAAGCGGCCTTCCTCCGCGGCCTCTTCGGCGCCGACGGGTGCGTATCGCGCGTCGAGTCGGGTGGAAAGGCCAACCGCTACGTGGGACTCGGAAGCCGCAGCAACGCGCTTCTAAAGGACGTCCAACGGCTGCTCTACGCCTTCGGCATCCGCGGTCGCATCTACCGAATCACGAGTGCAGCGGGATCGCGCTTCTCCTACACGCGTAGGGACGGAACACACGTCGAGTACGCTTCGCGCGAGGGATTCGACTTTCGCATCAGTGGTACGGACATGGCTAGGTTCGCCGCGGAGGTCGGCTTCTCGTGTCCGCGCAAGCAGGCCGCGGTCGAGAGCCTGATAGGTGAGAGCACCCGCTACAGGACAAAGGCGGGTACGAGTCTTATCGCCCGAGAGGACGACGGTCAGGAGATGGTTTACAACCTCACGGAGCCGCTGCATCACTCCTACATCGTCGACGGGGTCGTCGTCGCCAACTGCAGCGAGTACATGCACGTCGACAACTCGGCGTGCAACCTCGCGTCGCTGAACTTGATGAAGTTCCGTCGCGCTGACGGCACGTTCGACGTGGAGTCCTTCGAGCACGCCGTGGACATCATGCTGCTCGCGCAGGAGATCATCGTCAGCCCGTCGAGTTACCCCACCGAAGAAATCGCCACCAATGCGCGCGCCTACCGCCAGCTAGGCCTGGGATACGCGAACCTCGGCGCCTACCTGATGAGCAACGGCATGCCGTACGACTCAGACGCCGGCCGCGGCACCGCCGCGGCGATCACTGCGCTGATGACGGGGCGCGCCTACAGAGAGTCCGCCCACATCGCCGCAGCACTCGGTCCCTACGAGCGCTACGCCGAGAACCGCGACGCACACAACAACGTGATGCTCATGCACCGCGACGCCGCCTACGGAATCCCGGACGTCGCATGCCAGGACCAGGGGTTGCTCACCGCTGGCCGCCGCGCGTGGGACGAGGTCATCGAGCTCGGCGAGCATCACGGCTTCCGCAACGCGCAGGCGTCGGTGCTGGCGCCCACCGGAACGATCAGCTTTCTGATGGATTGCGACACGACGGGCGTCGAGCCTGACTTCTCACTGGTCAAGTTCAAGGAGCTGGTCGGGGGCGGTCAGATGACGATCGTCAATCGCACCGTGCCCCTGGCGCTGCAGACGCTCGGCTACTCGGATGAGCAGATCGACCAGATCGACGCTTACGTCGCCGAGCACGGCACGATCGTCGGCGCGCCGGGACTGGCCGAGGAGCACCTGCCGGTGTTCGACGTAGCGGTGGGAGAGCGCGCGATCTCGCACGCGGGCCACCTGAAGATGCTCGGCGCGGTGCAGCCATTTATCAGTGGATCTGTGAGCAAGACGGTGAACCTGCCCGAGACCGCCACCGTCGAGGACATCGCCGACGCCTACATCCAGGCGTGGCATCTGGGCATCAAGGCGCTGGCGATCTACCGCGACGGCTCGAAGACCGCGCAGGCGCTGCGCACCGACGCACAGAAGGGCGCGCCCCTGCCGGCAGACGTCGATGAGATCGTCGAGCAGGCCGTGAGCAAGGCGCTCGAAGACGCGGGGCCGCGGCGCAAGCGGATGCCGGTCGAGCGCCAGTCGATCACGCACAAGTTCTCGATCGGCGGCCACGAGGGCTACATCACGGCGGGCATGTACGAGGACGGCTCCGTCGGCGAGATCTTCCTCACCGACATCGGCAAGGAGGGCTCGACGCTGCGCGGGATGATGAACTCGTTCGCCACCGCCATCTCGATCGCCCTGCAGTACGGCGTGCCACTCGAGACGCTGGTGCGCAGGTTCAGCTACATGCGCTTCGATCCGGAGGGGATCACCAACAACCCGGAGATCCCGTTCGCGAAGTCAATGCCCGACTACCTGATGCGCTGGCTCGCGAGCCGGTTCATCGACGACCCTGACGTGCTCGAGGACCTTGGCATCCTGACCGCCGAGATCCGCGCCCGGCGCGAGGCCCAGCAGAGCCTGCTGCTCGACGACGGCGCCGAGAGCGAGGGCAACGGCGTCGGCGAGGAAAACGGCTCGAACGGCTCCCATGAGGGCAGCCGGTCCCAGGGCGAGTCGCTGCCCCCCACCGCCGCGCTCACCGACACCCCGCCGGTGATCCCGGCCCAGCTCCAGGGCCGAGAGCTCGGCCCGGCCTGCGAGCAATGCGGCGGCATGATGCAGCGCACCGGCTCCTGCTACACCTGCTCGAGCTGCGGCAACAACACGGGCTGCGGCTGAGCTGAGCCCTTCGCAAGGCCGCTGACAGGGCGCTTAGCCTATTCCGTACGACCAGAGAGCAAGGCGAAGATGCTCAGTACAGCCGGCATCGGCGCGGAGCCGCAGATAACCGGCGCCAGCGACGCTACCGCAGGCGGAGGCTGGCGCTGGTGGTCATACCGTTGGCGGTTGCGATCGTCTTGGCGCTGGTGCTCGGCACCGGCGGCGGCAGGCGAGCGCCGAGTGCGGCGCATGCGGTGCCGCCCAGAGCGCGGCGGCCGCTACTTCGTAGGTCCACGCCGATCGCAGCCGAGGAGCTGCGCACCGACGAGCGGATCCTCTCCTACACCAGCTACGTCTGGCTGGGCACGCGCCATCGGCGCGACGTCGCGCTGACGTTCGACGACGGCCCCGGCCCGTTCACGCTTCGCATCCTCGCTGCCCTGGAGCGCTTTCACGCGAGGGCTACCTTTTTTGAGATCGGACGCGAGGTGCGCGCCCACCCGCGCATCACCCAGCGCCTGGCCCGCGCAGGCATGGTGGTCGGCGACCACACCGAGCATCATCCGCAGCTCGCGCTGCTCCGCTCTGAGCGGCAGGCCGCAGAGATCGACCAGGCGGCGCGCGCGATTCGGGCCGCCGGAGCTCCCTGGCCCGCGCTTTTCCGGCCTCCCTATGGCTCCTTCGACTCGGCCACGCTCGGCCTGCTGCGGAGTCGCCGGATGCTGATGGCGCTGTGGACAGTCGACACCCGCGACTACGCCAGCCCCGGCGTGAGGCGGATCGTCTACGCGGCCCTGAGCGGCGCACGTCCCGGCGCGATCATCCTCTTCCACGACGGCGGCGGTGACCGCTCGCAGACGCTCGCCGCGCTTCCGCGCGTCCTCGAGCGTCTTCGCCAGCGCCGATACCGTCTAGTGACGCTTCCAGAACTGCTGCAAGATGACCCGCCGCCGGGTGGCCAACCGCCGCCGCGCAGCCTTGCCGGCGACTGACCGGGCGGGGCTTGAGCGGTCAGTGGAGCAGGCCGATCCTGCTGCGATTAGTTTCCCGGGCCTCAGCGGTCTCAGTAGGTGCAATCGAAAGCTAGGAGGATGTCATGACCAGCATCAAGACCCGCGTCAACAAGATCAACACGGTCGTGATCCCGGTGTCCAATCAGGATGCTGCGATCGACTTCTATGTCGAGAAGCTCGGCTTCGAGAAGCGGATCGACGTGCCTTTCGGCAACGGCTACCGCTGGGTCGAGGTGGCGCCGGGCGACGCCGACACCACGATCGCCCTGGCCCCGCCGCCGCAGGGCAAGCCGACGGGCAACCGCGAGACCGGCATCGGCCTGCAGACCGACGACATC
>VAWK01000034.1 GCA_005885515.1 Actinomycetota bacterium
CGAGTACGTGGCCGAACAGCTCGGGATCGGACCGGGCAAGCGGATACTCGACTTGGGCTGTGGATGGGGTGCGCTGTTGAACTTCATCGGCAATCGGGGCTGCACGGGGATCGGCGTGACCTTGTCGGCCGCGCAGGCGGCGGCCTGCAGGCGCCACGGCCTCGAGGTTCAGCTCCTCGACGCGCGGCGGGTGAGCCGAGAGAGCTTCGGTCGGTTCGACGCCGTGGCGAGCCTGGGCGCCTTCGAGCACTTCTGTTCTCCCGAGGAGTACCGCGCGGGCCGCCAGGAGGAGGTCTATCGCGGACTGTTCGCACGGATCGCGAGCGTCCTGCCCGACCAGGGCCGCTTCTATCTGCAAACGATGGTGTTCGGTCGCAACATGATTCCGGCCGAGCAGATCGACATCGATGCCCTGAGGGGGCTCCCTCCGCGCGACTCCGACGCGTGGTATCTCGCGCTCCTGGGGCGCCAATTTCCGGGCTCCTGGCTTCCCTTCGGCCAGGAGCACATCGTCAGCTGCGCCGAGCCCTACTTTCGATTGGTTTCAAGCAGCAATGGCCGGCTCGACTACATCGAGACGATCACCCAGTGGAATGCGCGGATCGGCGCGCCGAGCCTCAAGAAGATGTTGTTC
Organism: Actinomycetota bacterium; assembly: GCA_005885515.1. Classification (GTDB taxonomy): domain Bacteria; phylum Actinomycetota; class Thermoleophilia; order Solirubrobacterales; family Solirubrobacteraceae; genus Palsa-744. The sequence goes on from VAWK01000034.1 coordinate 635, forward strand.
AAGCTCGCGCTCCTCCCGCGCTGGCTCACGAATCCCGACTTCAGGCTCGCATTCACCTCCGGGGTGAGCGCCAACAAAGTCTGCTTTGAGCGCGAGCTGCTGGACCACTACCGGCTGGTATTCGAGAAGCGGGAATGAGCTGAGCTTCAGACTTCCAGGCGTCCTCGCTGCGGCGTGGGCACGCCGCCGTCGAGCTGCGCATGCGCGTGCTTTGGACTACGTCCGTCCTATGACCCGCGCGCGGCTGGAGCAATCGCGTTGCGCGCTTGCGCGAACGTGACCAGCCGCTTGAGATCCTCATCCCATAGCTTTAGTCGCACCGCGCACAGACCGTCCCAGAGCGAGAGCGTCGGCACGTCGTGGAGGATCGGGTTCTCGCGATGCGCCCGCGCCAGGTTGTAGTTGGGAATGCGCGCATTCAAATGGTGCACGTGGTGAAAGCCAATGTTTCCCGTGAGGAACTGGAGCACCTTCGGCAGCTTGAGATAAGAGCTTCCTCGCAGCGCAGCGTCGCCGTATTCCCAGTCGGACCCGTTCTCCCAGTACGCGTGCTCGAACTGATGTTGGACATAGAACAGCCAGATGCCGATCGAACCGGCAAGCAGCGCTGGCGGTACCGACACGAGCAGGTACTGACGCCACCCGATCAGCCAACAGAGCATCCCGACCAGCGCCGCGAGGGAGACGTTGGTGGAGATCACGCTGCGGCGCATGCGCTTCCGGGCCCCGCGCGCCACGATGCGTGGGCCTATCATCATCGCGACCACAGGCCCGAGACCGAACATCACGAGCGGGTTTCGAAGCACGCGGTAGCCGGCGCGCCCGCGCCAACGTAGGGCGCCGTACTCGGCAACGGTCAGGGTCTTTATGTCCCCCACGCCGCGACGACCAAGATCGCCGGACGTGGCGTGGTGGACCGCATGATCGTGTCGCCAGCGCAGGAAGGGCGAGTACAGCAACAGTCCCAGCGCCACGCCGAGCCACGCATTCGCACGCTTGGATGGGAAAAACGACCCGTGTGAGCAGTCGTGAAACAGGATGAACGTACGCACCAAGAACGCCGCCGCCGGGAACGCGAGCGCCAACTCGAGCGGATACGAGACCCCCAACGCCGAATACATCGCGAACGAGAGCGCCAGGTAGGGCACAACCGAGGTCGCGATGTCCAGCAGCGCCCGTGCGGGAGATGGCTGCACATAGGGAGCGAGAGCCTCCCTCCACCAAGGCGCCGCTGGACGCCGCCTTTCATTCGCGGGTCCAGGGTCTTGGGGCACGCCACCGGGGGAACCCCCCTCGATGGCTGCATCGAGTCCGTCCTCCATTGGGATCGCCGACCCCTTTCCTGGGCACGCGGACAGCCGGTGCGACCGGCGCATTCCCAATCGGAAGCCAAAAGCATACCTGCTAGATGCGACCTCCAGCATCGGCCCGCCCCTGCCGCGCTCGCGGGCTCCTCGCGGCTGCTATCGTCGACGAATCGTGCTGGGGCTAGGCCCCAGTATCACAGTGCCAGCGCTCGTCGCCATTGCTCCCGGCAATCTCTGCGTTCGCAGCACGCATCAATGCCGGAGGAAAGACAATGGCTACAGGAACCGTCAAGTGGTTCAGCAACGACAAGGGCTTCGGGTTCATCACGCCTGACGATCAATCGGGCGACCTATTCGTGCACCAGAGCGCGATCGCCGGCGACGGCTATCGCTCGCTGAGCGAAGGCGCAAAGGTCACCTACGACGCCGAAGCCGACGCGAAGGGGCCGAGGGCGACCAACGTCCAAGTCGCGTAGCGCCCGCTTCATAGTTGGATCTCGATCGCTCGCCGGGACCGGGCGGACGTCATTCTCGGGCTGCTACTAGGAAGAGCCGGCGCGCAGCAACACCACGTGCGCAGGGTTTAGCCCGATGCGCTGGCCGGACTCGGTTTCCGTGAGCCAGACGAGCTCGAGCAGAGATCCGCGGGCCGCATCGAGTATCTGCTCCTCCACATCCTCGGCCTTTCCCTCCACGCGGCAGGAGGTCCCGCTGACCAGAACTATCTCTGTGCTCGGCGTCAAGCCCGGTCCTTGTGGAGCTTGTGGGTTGCCTGTTCCTCCATCTCGAGTCCCTCAGCGCCCGTAATCCTGACGCATCGGCCAACCGCGGGGGAGCATGGGTAGCGGTCCGCTATGCGGAGTTCGATGGCAGCGCATCGCGCGCGGCGCGCGAGCCGGAAGTCATACGCGATCGCAGCCCCAGGCCCCCAACTTCGCCGATCCGTAGCGGCTTCTTGGCTCAACGGTTGAAACGATCCGTGGGGTTTCGACTCTACCGTCCTCCGCTGTCTCACATGTGATACGTTAGGCCGCATGGCCGATGTCACCATCCGCGATCTGCGCAACCACGGCGGGGATGTCGTGGAGCGCGCGGCGCGCGGCGAGCAGATCACGATCACGCGAGCGGGGAAGCCCGTTGCCGAGCTGCGCGCCGTGCCGCAGACCGCGCTCTCCGCCGAGACGTTGCTCGATCGCTGGCGCCGACTGCCGAAGGTCGACCCGCTCGCCCTGCGACGGGACATAGATCAGGCACTGGACCCCAGCCTGTGAGCGTGGGGGGCGGCGCAGCCCGAGGCCTGCTCGATACCTCGACCGTCATCCTGCTCGGCCAACTCACCGACGCGGCCGCCCTGCCAGCTGAGCCGCTCATCAGCACGGTGACGCTCGCAGAGCTGTCGGTCGGTCCATTGGTGGCCGCCAAAGAGGAGCGCGCGGCACGCCAGGCGCACCTGCAGCAGGCTGAGGCGGACTTCAGACCGCTGCCCTTCGACGCTGACGCTGCGCGCGCTTTCGGACGCGTTGCGGCGTCGCTGCGCCGTGCCGGTCGCAAGCGCTCCGCGCGCGCCTATGACGCCATGATTGCTGCAACCGCGCTCGCCAATGGCCTGCCTCTGTACACGTGCAACCCCGCGCATTTCGCCGGCATCGACGGCCTGGACGTGATCGCAGTTACCGTTCCGGATGCGTAGAGCGGCTCGGGGCAAGCCGCGGAAGGATCGCGAATTCACGGCGTTGCGACCTACCGATCATGCCTCCAGCTCCACTCGCGCAAGGCGTGCTCCTTGCCGACCATCGCATCACCGTGGTGGCGCGCTACGTGGTACCGGCCGGTGGCGTTTGCTCCAGGTCGATTCGGATGGTGATCATGTCTACGGCGAGCGCGCGGAGCGCGACGGCGTTGAATTTGCGGCCTGGCTTGCTGCGGCAGATTGCGCGCTGACGCGCCCGCGAGTCATCGTCGGCGAGGATGTGGGCGGTCCCGCTGCGCCATCGCTGTCGCACGCCGCGCCGTAGGCACAAACGAACTTTGGGATTGGCCTGGATGTTCTTCACGTAATGGGCGCGGTGTCCTAGCTCGGTGATCAGCCAGAACGTGTCGCCGTCGAGGCCGTTGCCGACCGGTGTCCGGCGCGGCTCGCCCGAGTTGCGTCCGGTGCTCTCGAGCAGCGCGTAGAACGGCGGGGCGAGCCCGAGCGCAAACAATGCGCGCACTGGCGGGTTGACGAGGTACTTCTGCAGCCGCCGGACGATCTGGTGCTTCACCGCAGGCGCTCGAGCTCGCGTTCGATGCGCCGCTCGGGAACGGTCCGTCGGTAGGCGCTCGTGTAGTGGGCGAGCAACCCCGCGCCCCAGCCGGTCAGCGGCCAAAGCGGCCAGAAGCGTCCGCCGCTCGTGGCCCAGCCGGCGATCATCGCCGAGTTGGCCGTCACGTAGGCGAGCGCGTGAGCACGAAAGCCCTGCTTGCGGCGCACGCTTCGCTCGGCGTCGATCCATGTCTCGCTGCCCTTCATGTCGTTCCTCCCGGGTCCTAATAGTACAGGTCAGATGATCTAGTCTATACGGTCTGGACTATACGTTAGAGTGGTGGACATGTCAACCGCTCGCCTGACGCCCACCTCCTACGTCGTGCTCGGCCTGCTCGAGCGCCTGCAACCGGCCACTCCCTACGATCTCAAGGGCGCCGCGCAACTCGGCGTGTCCAACCTCTGGTCGCTGCCCCACGCCCAGCTATATGTCGAGCCTGCGCGATTAGCCGCCGCGGGCCTGCTGAACGAGCGCCAAGAACGGGGCGGCCGCCGGCGTAAGCGCTACACGCTCACCGGCAGAGGCCGAGGAGCGCTAGACGATTGGCGAACCACTCCCACCGCCGAACCAACCGAGCTGCGTGATCCAGGACTACTGAAGCTGTTCTTCGGGGCGCCCCCGGGTCCCCTCGCCCAAGCCCAGCTCCAAGCCCACCGCGCCCAGCTGGACTCCTACGAGCACCGTCCCGCCGACCTCCCGAGAGGCGTGCGTTTGGCGCTCGAAGCGGGCATCGGCCACGAGCGCGAGTGGGTCCGCTTCTGGGCCCGAGTGGCAAAGGAAAGCGGGCAGTAGTCCGCTTTCGCGAGCGCGCCATGGTCAGGCGCACTCGTTGCCCTCTCGATGATCCGACACCCTCGCCGCGCCAAGCGGGCGCCGCGACCGCGGTCACCGCTCGGTGATGTCGCTGCTGAGCACTGGCTTTACGTCGATGATCGGTGTCCCGTGCACGGCCTCGAGGTTGTGCACCCGGACTCTGGCGCCGTCGATCGACGCGACGTGCACCCGATGCAGCCCGATCGGATTGGGCCGGTGGGGGGAGCGGGTACTGAAGACGCCCTGCCGCGGTCTGGACACGTCGCGGCGCGGATGCACGCGCAGGACGTCGCGGCGCGCATGATGGAGCCAGGTGAGGACGATGACCTCGTCGCCGGGTCGGATGCCGTCGAGGGCCTCGTGCGCCGCAGGCTCGAAGGCGAGCCATGCGTCCGGCGCCCCCTCATCGCCCTGGTTCGGGGCCGACGCGGGATCGGTCAGTGGGGACTCGACGGTGCCGATCGTGGTGATCGCAAAAGACGGCTGGGTCATCTCACCTCGCTCGCTGCAGAAACTTGGTCTCGGTCTCCGAGAGGAACGCCGTGGTGTTTGGCGCTTCGTCGGTGTGGCCTTGAGCTTGACAGTCGCCGAGCGCAATCGGTTCTGGCGAATCGTCCGGGGCGCGTTGTGCTCGGACCCGTCGGCGCGGTAGGTCAGTTCACCGTCGAGAACCTCGAAGCGCTCCTCGACGGGAGCGTGGAGACGCTCGATGGTCCCGCCGCCGGGCTCCACCCAAAACTCGCCCCGCAGGACCTCGCCCTCGCGGGAGAGCGGAGACGGTAGCGAAAGACCGGATCCTCGATGCGCCGCCCGCACATGGTGACCGACCCTATTTCGCCCTCCTGGGGCGCCGACGACCCCCCGCACGCCGCGACCGCGTGGTCTCGATCCGCCGCTGGCCCCACGGCGGCTTCGGCGTGCGCCTAGACTGAACGCGTGCCGCTCCCACCCGGTCCGCGCGCGCCGGCGCTCGTAAACCTGATCCGCTTCATGCGGCGCCCGATTGAGTCGCTGCTCACGTGGCAGGCGCGCTACGGGGACGTGTTCACCGTCCGCTATGCGGGGTTCGGAACCGGGGTCTATGTCGCCGATCCCGATGCCATCCGCTCGCTCTTCAGCGGCGACCAGCGGGATCTCAGGGCAGGTGAGGCCAACTCCTTTCTCGAGCCGGTGTTGGGACAGCACTCGGTGCTCGTGCTCGACGGCCCCGCGCACCTGCGTCAGCGCAAGCTGCTGCTGCCGCCCTTCCAGGGATCGCACGTTGCCGGCTTCCGCAAGGTGATCCGCGAGGTCGCCGAGCGCGAGGTCGCCGGTTGGCGGACGGGGATGCGCCTGGTCCTGCGCGAGCGCATGCGCGCGCTGACCTTCGAGGTCATCTGCCGCGTCGTCTTCGGCGTGACCGAGCGCGAGCGGGTCAGGCGGCTGCAGACTGCGTTGATGGCGGTGATCGACACGGGCTCGCTCTTCCTCGCGCCGGCGCCGCTGCGTGCGGATCTCGGTCGCTTCAGCCCGGGGGGCCGCCTTGCACGTCGCCTACGGGCGGCCGATGCGATGCTCTACGAGGAGATCGAGCGTCGCCGAGCTCAGCACGATCTCGACCAACGCGATGACGTGCTCTCGCTGCTGCTGCGCGCCCGTGACGAGGAGGGGCGAGCGCTGAGCGACACGGAGCTTCGCGACGAGCTCTTCACGCTGCTCGCCGCTGGCCACGAGACGACCGCGACGGCGCTCGCCTTCGCGTTCGAGCTGCTCATGCGCAACCCAGGCGTGCTCGCACGACTGTGCGAGCGGCTGGATGACGACGCCTACCTGGACGCCACGGTCAAGGAGGCGCTGCGCCTGCGCCCGGTGATCGACGGCGCCGAGCGCACCTTGACGGTGCCGCGCGAGGTCGGCGGCTGGATGCTGCCCGCCGGCGTCAAGGTCTATCCGGCGATCCTGCTGGTGCAGCGCCGGGAGGACCTCTATCCGCGCGCTCACGAGTTCCGTCCCGAGCGGTTTCTCGAGGGCGCCCCGTCCTACAGCTGGATTCCGTTCGGCGGCGGCACTCGCCGCTGTATCGGCGCCGCGCTGGCCCAGGCCGAGATGGCAGAGGTCCTCCGCGTGGTGCTCGCACGCGTCGCGCTCCTGCCCGAGCGCGCCGAGCCTGACCCCGTCGTGCTGCGGGGCATCACGCTGGTGCCGCGCCACGGCGTCAGGGTGCGCGTCGCCCCCAGAGCAGATCTCGGGGCCGGCGGTGAGCATGCGCAGAGCACGCGCGCGCCTGCGGTCAGCTAGCGTGGGAGGCCGCCCGTCGCACGCGTGCCAAAGCTGAGTGGGGGCGCGACCTCGGAGCAGTCCTCAACGCCACGGGGTCATCGGACGGACTCCTGGGTCGGCGGCTTTCTGGATCACGACGAAGCGCTCAGAGCCGTCGCGCTGGACGACTGACGCAGCCGGCGGACCAGGCGTGGCTCAGCCGCCGCGAGCCAGCTCCCTGAGCGCCTCGGCGGTCGCCGCATCGGCCGGGAACCCCAGCTCGATCGACAGCTCGGATGTCGTCACCTCTGCGGCCGTGCCGAACGTGGCGACCGTGGCGAAGAAGGACAGCTGTCTGCCGTCGGGCGCGTGCAGACGCATCAGGGGCGTGAGGATGTGCCCCGCGGCCGCATCGGCGGCTGGATCGCGCTCGTACTCGGGCGCCGGGTAGGCGGCCACCTCCTCCAACAGCGCCGCGAGCTTGGTGTCGCCAGTCATTGCCACCTGGCGCTCCAGCCGCGACACGAAATACGCCCTCACCTCGCCCAGGTTGGCGATCCAGGGAGCCAACCCGCGCGGATGCAGGCCGACCCGCATCGCGTTGGCCGGTGGCTCACGGAGCGCCGGATCGACCCACGCGCCCACCGCCTCGATCGCGGAGTTCGTCGCCACGATGTTCCAGTAGCGGTCGAGGACGACCGCCGGGTACGGCTCGTGCCCGGTGAGGATCAGATCGAGCGCCTCGCGCACCGGCGCTAGTTCCGAGTCCTGTAGCGAGCGCTCCGGAAAGGCCGGAGCGTGGCCGGCCGCGAGCAGCAGCTGGTTGCGCTCCCGAAAAGGGACCCCGAGTTGGTCGGTCACGCGCAGCAGCAGCTCGCGCCCAGGCTTCGAGCGGCCCGTCTCGACGAAGCTCAGATGCCGCGTGGAGATCCCAGCATCGAGCGCCAGCTCGAGCTGTGTCATCCGCCGCCGCTCGCGCAACTCGCGCAGCAACGTCCCCACATGGGGCTGAGAGCTCACGGCGGTCATCGGAGGCCGACTCTACTCGCGCCGCGTCCGCCCATCCATTACCCCGAGGTAATCGACAACCCGATCCGCGCGGGCGACCATCTTGATTGTCCACCCCTCACGCGGAGGCAAGAAACATGGCAGAGAGCATCACCCAACGAGCGCCGGGTGGCTCGACCCGAGCCGCTGAGGCACGCCGACGCTTTGGCCCGGCGGTTGAGAACAAGTCCAGTGCCGCTCGGCTGACCGCGCTGGCAGGATTCGCGAGCTTCGACCTGATCATCGCTGCGGCCTTCGTCGCGCCGCCGCTGTGGAACGCACCCGGCACGATGGCGTCGGGGAGCCAGGTCGCCGCCTACGCCCAGCAACATGCCGGGCGGATCATCGCATCGCTCGTCATCTACAGCGTGGCGATGGGCGTGTTCTTGTGCTTCACGGCCGGGCTGTGGTCTTGGCTGCGCGAGCGGGAGCACCCGCCGCAGGCCCTCTCGTCGATTTTTGCGTTTGGCGCCCTCGCCCTTGCCGTGCTGGTCCTGTCCGCGTTCGTACCGGCGTACCTGCTGAGCTACCGCGCACAACCAGCCACGATCGCCGGCCCGTTGGGGGATCTGACCTTCGGGCTGCTGGCCCTCTCGGGTATACCAACGGCCGTCTGCATGGGGGCGTATGCGGTGCTCGTCGCACGCCTGCGCTGCCTGCCGAGGTGGACGGCGTGGCTTGCGGCTGCGGGCGCCGTCGCGCACATCCTCATCGCGGCGTCGTTCGTCAGCCACGGCGCTTTTCTCTCGCTTGAGAGCTTGGTGATCGTCTGGGTGCCCGCGACCTTCTTTGCCTGGATCGCCGCTGCAAGCGCGGCGCTGCTTCGCGCCTGACCCGCGCCGCACGCCGCTCTCGCTCGGGAAGCGTTCGCTGGCCCGATGTGCGCGGCTTATATAAGTTATTGCTACAATAAGCCCCCGAGCTCTTCCTGTCGGGCTCGCTCGCTGACGAACAGCGCCACAGCGGGCTTGCCCCACGACTCGCGGTCGGCGCCCTGTGGCAGTGGGTAGCCTGCCGGGGCGCCGACCGGAGACGCTCGAAGGCTGAGCGAAGACCCGTCGTCCGAAAAGGACGACACGCCGTCGGCCCTTTCGTCGACTCTGGGCCGCCGCGATTCATGCGCGGGCGCGGGCGGTCCGATCACACGCTCACAAATCAACAATGTCGCTCAGGGCAAACCCGTCGCGAGGCGGGGACGCAAAGCCAGGGATCTCCCGCAGACCGCCCGGTTGCCGACTCTCCACCAAGCTCACGGTCTCCGTGACACGGACAAGGAGGTCCCTGATTGCCGTACATCATCCGTCCCCGGAGGTTCCCGAGCAAGGCCCTCGCCGCGTGCAGCGCCCTGCTGGTGCTCGGCGCGGGGTCCGCACAGGCAGCGTCGCTGCCAGACACATCCACCTGCGAAGTCCCCGCGCTTTCGCAGCCCTTTCTGTACGCAAACGACAGCAACTACTACACGCTGGCGCCGGGCCAGATGCCCGACAGCTTCGAAGGCCAGGGCTGGACGCTTAGCGGCGGAGCCACGGTCAAGCAGAGCACCCTCGCCGGTGGCAAGGCGGGCTCGGTGCTCAATATGCCGAACGGCTCCAAGGCGGTCAGCCCGGTCATGTGCGCGGGCTCGGAATACCCACAGGCGCGCACGATGGTGCGAAACGTCGTTGGCGCCTCGGGCGTCACCTTCAACGTCTCCTACCAGGGCACCAGCAGCTGGGTAACCCCCAAGAAAACCGGAACGGTGAAGGGCAACGGCTCGGAATGGACGCTGTCGGCTCCGGTCAATCTGGAACCGAGCAACGTCTCCGGCTGGCAGCTTCTGAAGATCACACTGGTTGCCCTGAAGGGGGCCAACGAAGTCCAGATCAGCAACCTGTACGTCGATCCCTACAGGCGTTAGCAACACGGTGAAAAACGGGCCGGATCAGCGGGCCTCGAGGTAGGCACGCAGCACACACCGCCGCCTCCCCCGCGTTGGCTCTCAGGTAAGGCATAGGCCGCGCCGATCCGCGATTCGGTGCCGTCTAGCCTTTTCCCTACGCCGGCGCAAGCCTGTGCGCACCGCAACCTAGCCAGCTGCTGGCGCGCAAGATCGCGGTGGTCGAGCTGCCCCCAGGTGCTCGCTCACGGCAACGGCGCGCCGGCGAGCGCGGCGACGATCTCCACCTAGCGCCGCCGGGCGAGGCGGACGCGATCAGCGCATAAGCTACGCGTGTGCTCGCCGGTGCCGAGCCCGACGCGTTCAGGGACACGTTCGTGGCGATGGCGGGGGCGCGGGCGATGATCACGGCCACGCGGCTGGGAGTGTTCGCCGCCGTGGCGCGGGAGCCGGCCAGCGCCGCGGCGCTGGCGGGCCGGCTGGGGCTCGAGCTACCCGGGGTGGAGGCCCTGCTCGGGGCGCTCGTCGCGCTGGGGTACCTCGACGTGGATGCGCGGGGCGCCCATCGCCCGACCGCAGCCGGCGCGCGGCTCGATCCCGGCGCCGCAGACTCCGTGGCGAACTTCGTGGGGGCCTACAACTCGCATGCGTGGTCGATGCTGGGCCGCTTGGACGAGGTGCTGCGCGACAGCCGGACGGCCGCGTCTCATCGCCGGCCGGCCGAGGACCCCTTCTGGGAGCACTACATCCGCGGCCTGTTCGAGCTCTCGCGCGAGGAGCACGAGCACAACGCGCGGCTCGTCCCGGTCTCCGAGCCAGGCCAGCTGCTCGACCTGGCGGGAGGGCACGGTGGCTTCGCGATGGCGATGTGTGCCCGCTTTCCAGGCCTGCGCGCGACCGTGCTGGACCTCCCCGCCAGCGCCGCCGTCGGCCGGCGGATCGTCGCCGAGCAGGGATTTGCCGACCGTGTGAGCTTTCGCCAGGGCGACGCGCTCGGCGATCCTCTCGGCGAGCGACTGGACGTCATCTCGATTTTCAACCTGCTGCATCATCTCGCGCCCGAGCAGGTCCGGCGCCTGTTCGGTCGCGCGCTCGCGGCTCTTCGCCCGGGCGGCTGTCTCGTGGTCGGCGAGACCGAGCGCGCCGAGCCCGGAGAGACACCGAGCGCCGCCGGCGCGATGAGCGCGCTGGTCTACTTCGTCTCCAGCGGCACCCGCAACTACACCCGCCGCGAGCTCGGCGGCTGGCTGCGAGAGGCGGGCTTCGCCGCCCCCGAGGTGCATCGCGCCGAGCGCTCTCCCTGGCGTCTGATCTATCTGGCGAGGGCTGATGCCGCCGTCAAGCGACAGCCGCGCCGTTGATGTGAGCGAGCAGCGCAGCGAAGTTCGCCTCCAGCACGGCACGCATCTTGCGGCCCGCGATGCGCATCAGCAGCGCCTGCCCACGGCCGCCGCGTAGCGCTATCCGCCACTCGATGTGGGTGCCGGCGTCGCCGAGCGGCGCGAGCGACACGGTCCATTCGCACTTGCCGATCGGATTGCGCTCGCGGAACGTGTAGTGGTGCGGCGGCAACCAGTCCACGATCTCCTGCTCGATCGTGGTGCGTCCGTGCACGCAGTGCGTCACCGTGCCCACGCCGCGGCCGCCGGCGGGGTTTTGCTCGCGGATTTCATCGACTCCCACGTGCCAGCGCATCCCGTGTGCGGGGTCGGTCATTGCGCGCCACACCTCCTCCGGCGCGGCGGCGACTTGCGCCTCCAGAAGCACGCTGGCCTGCTCGCGTGAGACCACGTTGCGGGCGCTCTGCGTCTCGGCATGCCAGCGGGCCTCCAGATCGATCAGGCCGCAGCTGATCTCGCCGACATCGTCGTAGCGCTCGAGATGGGGCTCCAGCCCCGAAACGCCCAGCGCCTGCAGGCCGGCGCCGGTCAGGAGCGCATAGCCGCGCCATCGAGCGGCTCGACCGCCGGCGTCACGCAGAACACCGCGTCGCCCTCGAGCTTTGCCAGATGCAGCGGCGGGCACAGGCCGGTGGTCACGCCCCCGAGCAGGTCCGCGAGGACGTCGTGTGAGTGCTCGAGCTCGACGCCGGCAAGGTAGGCGGTGTAACCGCCGATATCGGCCAGCACGAGACAACCCTGGCGAACGCGCTCGGCCATCGCCGAGCAGGCTAGCGCGCGGAGGGGGCGCCTACTGCAGGGACGGTGCGGCCGCCGGCGCGCGAGCGCGGATCAGGTCCGCGCCCCGCTCGGCGATCATCATCGTGGGAGCGTTGGTGTTGCCGCGCGTGATCAGCGGCATGATCGAAGCGTCGACCACGCGTAGCGCCTGCAGGCCGTGGACGCGCAGCTGCGAGTCGACCACCGCGTCGGGCTCGGTGTCGCTCATCCGCGCCGTGCCGACGGGGTGGTAGATGAGCATCAGGCGGCGGCGCAGGTCGGCCTCCAGCTCATCGCGCTCGACCCGGCCGGCGCCCGGCTTGAGCTCCTTGAGCACGATCTCCTGCAGCGGTGCCTGCGCGGCGATCTCCCGTGCCAGGCGCATGCCCGCGACCATCGAGTCGACGTCCTGCGGCGCCGACAGCGAGTTGGTGATGATCGCCGGCTTCGCCTCGGGCTCGGCCGAGCGCAGCCAGACCTGCCCCCGTGCGCGCGGCGACACCAGCACCGGCGCGATCACCATGCAGTGCCCGCCGTAGCTCTCGGCGCCATGGTCTTCGTAATAGGCGGCGCCCATGTGGAACTGGATGTCCGCCGCGGGCAGTCCGCCGCGGGTGCGGACGAAGGCCACGACCTCGGCCACCGTCGAGCTGAGCGGGCCGGATCGGCGCAGCAGCCACTCAGCGAGCGCCCTGGGCTTTTCCGCGCCGTACAGCGTGCGCGTGTCGGTCACCTCCCAGATCAACGTGACGAACGGATGGTCCTGCAGGTTGCGCCCCACTCCCGGCAGCTCGTGGCGCGGTGCCACGCCGGCCGCGCGCAGCTCATCGGCTGCACCGATCCCCGATAGCAACAGCAGCTGCGGTGAGTTGATCGCCCCGCCGCACAGCAGCACCTCGCGCGCGGCGCGCACTACCTCCTCGCCGCGGCGCCCCCTGCGGACGCGCACCCCGATGGCGCGATCGTGCTCGAACTCGACCCCGACCACGGTCGCTCTGGCGGCGAGCGTCAGGTTCGGCCGCTTCAGCGCCGGGCGCAGGAACGCGTCGGCGGCGCTGAACCTGCGCCCGTTGCGCTGGGTCACCTGGAACGGCGACGCGCCGTCCTGCTCGGGCCCGTTGTAGTCGGCGATCGGACGCACGCCTGCGGCGGCGCACGCCGCCAGGAAGCGCCGGTTCATCGGGCGGGGCGAGCGCTGCTCGCTCACGCGCAGCGGGCCGCCGCTGCCGTGATACTGCGACGCGCCGCGCACGTTGTCCTCGGAGCGCAGGAAGTAGGGCAACACCGAGCGAAAGTCCCAGCCGGGGGCGCCCTGGGCCTCCCACGCGTCGTAGTCCAGCGGGCTGCCGCGAACGTACAGCATCGCGTTCATGGAGCTCGAGCCGCCGAGGCTCTTGCCGCGCGGGATGTACAGCGAGCGCCCATCGACATGCGGCTCCGGGACCGTCGCATAGTCCCAGTCCAGCTTGGTGTGGAACTGCTTGGGGAACGCCGCCGGGATCTGGATGTTGAGCGACCGGTCCCGGCCGCCGGCCTCCAGCAGCAGCACGCGCGTGCTCGGGTCCTCGGAGAGGCGGTTGGCCAGCACGCAGCCGGCCGACCCAGCCCCCACGATCACGTAGTCATGCACGCGAGCGAGCTCCGCCGTGCCTAGCGCTCCGCCGCCGCGGATGCGGCGGGCGCCTTGCGCTCCTCGGCCGGCTCCGCCGCGCCCGCTGCGCATGGCGCGAAGCGATACTCGCCGGGGTCAAGCCGCCGCGTCTGCTCGAAGTACTCGCGCATGTAGCCGGGCCAGTTGGCGATCACCCGGCCGCTCTCATCGCGATACCAGGAGTCGCACTGGGTCCAGGCGGTGCCGGCGAAGCGCGCCTGCACCGTGCGGTCGCTCGCGGCCTCCACCTCCGCCCGCACCTCGATCGCCCCCGCCGGGCGCGTGCGCAGCTGCTCGAGCGCCTGGCGCATGTAGGCGGCCTGGGCCTCGTGGTAGAAGATGATCGACCCGCCCGAGGTGTTCGTGTTGGGCCCGTACATGATGAACATGTTTGGGAAGCCGGGGACCGACATGCCGAGGTGTGCGTGCGCGCCGCCGGCCCAGCTCTCGCCCAGCACGCTGCCGCCCGCGCCGCGCACCTCCATCGGCAGCATGAACGCGGTCGTCTTGAAGCCGGTGCCCCAGATGATGCAGTCGGCGGCGTGCAGCCGCCCGTCCGCCGTGACGATGCCCTCGGGGACCGCGCGCGCGATCGCGTCGGTGACGAGCTCGACATTCGCGCGCTGCAGCGCCGGCAGGAAGTAGGAGCTG
>VAWK01000043.1:0-504 GCA_005885515.1 Actinomycetota bacterium
CGGCACAGAGCGATTTCTGTGATCGTCTCCTCCGCGACCACCGCGCCAGCCAGCCCGAGCACGTCTCGCGCTTGTCCTTCTCTGAGCAGGCGGTGACCGCGTATGCGAGCGGCGTCCTCGTCGCGCCGGTCGGCGGTCAAGCGGAGGCGCACTTGCCGGATCGCAGCTCCACGAATTATTCGCATTTTGCGTAGTTTGGGCGGGGTGCTTTTTCCGCATTTTCCGGGGCTGGAGTAGATTCGAGCCGCATGGGGGACGCAGCGGGCATTCGCGGCTCGGCGCGGGGCCTTCCACACACGCGGAGCCGCGCTGGACTACGCCCAAGAAGCACACGCAGGCCGGTCCCGGCAGGCGGATGGCGCGCCCTTCATGCTTCACCTGCGCGAGGTTGCATCTCTGCTCTACGACGCAGGAGCGCCAGACCACCTGATCGCCGCCGGGGTGCTGCATGACGTGATCGAGAAGACGGGGGTCGCGGGATCCGAGCTGCGCAAGCGCTTCGGG
>VAWK01000043.1:552-24891 GCA_005885515.1 Actinomycetota bacterium
GTCGCCAAAGCAGGCGATGAGGCCCTCGCGCTCTTCGCCGCGGACAAGGTCTCAAAGGCGCGGGAGCTGCGCCTTGGGGGCGCCGGAGTTCATCGATCCCGCCGCCGCCGGCTAGCGCATTACCAACGATGCCTGGCGATCCTACAGGAGCACCTCCCCGGGTCACCGCTCGTCGCGCAGCTGCGCGCGGAGCTCGATGAAAGCGCACCGAAAAACGAACAAGCTCGAGAAAGGGTGTAAGGCGTATGGGTCCCGACCACCAGACATCACCGGACACGATCGTCCTTATCCACGGGCTTTGGATGACGCCGCTGAGTTGGGAGCATTGGATCGATCGCTACAGCGCCCGCGGCTACCGCGTGCTGGCCCCCGCGTGGCCGGGAATGGACGTCGACATCGAGCAGCTTCGTGCCGACACCAGCGCGATTGATCATCTGGGTATCGAAGAAATCGTGGATCACTACGGTGAGATCATCCGCGGGCTCGATGCTCCGCCGATCATCATGGGTCACTCCTTCGGAGGAGCCTTCACTGAGGTCCTGCTCGACCGCGGCCTCGGCGCCGCCGGCGTGGGGATTGACGCCGCGGGCGTGAAGGGAATCACAAAGCTCCCCTTCTCCGAGCTCAGGTCGGGATTTCCGATCCTCAAAAACCCGGCGAATGTCCATCACGCCGTGCCGCTCACCTTCGAGGAGTTCCACTACGCGTTCACCAACACAATGGGTGAGGACGAAGCCAGGCCTGTCTATGAACGCTACGCGGTACCCGGGCCGGGACGGGTCCTTTTCCAGGGCGCATTTGCGAACTTCAACCCCCGCACCCCTCTTCAGGTCGACTTCCGCAAGGACGATCGCGCGCCTCTGTTGTTGATCGCCGGCGGCTCCGACCACACCGTCCCAGCGGTTGTCGACGAGTCTATGGCGAAGCACTATGACAAGTCCAAGGCGATCACCGACTACAAGGAGTTCCCCGGGCGTTCCCACTTCACCGTCGGCGAGGATGGCTGGGAGGAGGTCGCCGACTACGCCCTGGACTGGGCGGTCGAACACACCGCCACCCCGACGGCAGCGTGACCGCAGCTTGAGCAACGGGGAATCTCGGCTCCCAGGTACCCATATCAATGTAAGGAGGAGGACGCGATGGCCGACGATCTGGATTTCCGCGAAAACGTAGTTGTCGTCAACTTCCCAGACGAGAGCAACGCCTACGAGGCACTGACCTCAGTGAAGGAGCTGGATTCACAGGGTCAGCTGGGTGTACGCGCCGCTGCCGTGGTGGCGCGGCACGAGGACGGAAGCGTCGTCGTCAAGGATGAAATCGGAGACAGCGGGCTGGAGGGCACGGCCACCGGCGGCGTCCTGGGTCTGCTCATCGGCATCCTGGGAGGGCCGTTGGGAGTGCTGATCGGGGGCGCGACGGGCCTGCTGATCGGTTCCCTGTTCGACCTGGAAGACAGTGATCAGTCCGAATCGGTGCTCAGCGACATCTCCCAGGCGATTCATGCCGGGCACACGGCGCTGCTGGCGGAGGTGAGAGAGCAGAGCCACGAGGTCCTCGACAGCGCGATGTCCCGCGTGGGTGGGGAGGTACTGCGACGCTCGGTGGCAGATGTTGAAGCTGAGATCTCTGCCGCTGAACAAGCGCAGCGCGCGGCGAAGGAGCAGGCACGCAAAGAGCTCCGCGAACACCGCCAGGCCGAGCACAAGGCGCAGGTCAACGCGAAGGTGGAGGAGCTCAAGGCGAAGCTGCACACTCGCCATACCGCTAGCACCCCGAGCGCCTGACGACTCACGCCCGAGCCCCATCACGCCTCGGGCGCACGACGTCAGCGGCTCCGCGGACCCCGTGTCGTCTACGTCAAAAACTGAGCGGCGCGGACGCCGAGCGGATCCAGGCCGACCGTTGGTAGCGCATCAACGCGGCCTGCGCTGCGATCGCCGCGACGCTGCCAGCAGCAAGCGCGGCCGCCAGCGAGTGGTCTGAGGCGACAGCGGCGCTGCTGTCCCAGAGACCGCGATTTCGCCCATACTCTGCGGATGCCTGAACCGCGGCGCCCGAACTGCGCAGCAGGCGTCACGGTGGTCGCACTGCTCCTTGCGGTGACGCTAGCGACTGGCTGCGGCTCCTCGGGCCGGCGCGCCGCCGTCCCGACCGAGGGCAGCTCCGGCGCAGCCGACCCGCCAAAGGCCCCGGCGATCACCGCAGGGGCCACGCCAGACACCGCGAGGGCTCTGCCCGCGCCGAGCTCCTCGGCCGCGGTCACTCCCAACGGTCCAAAGACACGCCGCCCGATACCTCCAGCTCATCCGGTCCCAGCCGCGTTCCGCCCGGCGCCTGGCGCGCCATCGGACGCGCAAGTGCGCAACGAGCTGGCGCAGCTAGACGCCATCCAGCGCCAGGAACACCAGCGGGCGCTGAGTGCGGCCGCCGCCAGCTTGGCCGAACTGCTGCCGTGGTCACAGGAGCCCAAGTCGGGAACCCAGGTGAGCGTCGCGTCGGTGTTCCGCGACTACGGGCTCGGGCTCGCATGCGGCGGCGTACTGGGCCGCGACCAGCTCGGCGTCGCTCACAAGACGGCACCTTGCGGCACGCTCATCACCTTGACCTACGGTGGGCGCAGCCTGACTGTGCCGGTCATTGACCGGGGTCCTTACGTAGCCGGTCGGGAGTGGGACCTAACCGGTGCGACGGCCGACGCGCTCGCCTTTCCGGGACTGGGACAGATCCAGTGGTCGCTCGCCGGCTGAGAAAGTCGCTAGCGGTCGGGGCTGCCGAGACTTGTAGAGATCTCGGCGATCGCCGCCCGCTCGGCGTCGGCGACGCTCGCTCCGCCCTCCCTGTGCGCGCTAGCTACCTTGTCGGCGAGCGTGAGGACGAAGCGCCTATAGCCTTCGACCTCAGCCGGTGTCGCCTTACGCTCGAGCAGCTCGACTGCGTCCCGCAGATGCTGCAGGCCGTGCTGTTTGAGCTCCGCGACCGAGTGGTAGCGCGTGTGATCGAGCTCGGGCTTCGCCGCGACAATCTCGTCGAGCAGCTCGCTCTCGCCGTGCTGCTGGCGCGCCTCGACGTAGGCCTTCGCTATCGCGAACGTCTCGCGGATCGTGCCTCCGCGTTGGGCGGTGACGACGATCATGCCGGCGCTCGGCGGCCCCTCGAGCACGACCTCCCACTCTTGCGGTGTGAAGTCAGCCTTTCCCGTCATCGCTTGCTCCTTTGTACCGTTAGACGAATTCGACGGCCCTTCGCCCCAGGAGCAGCATGGCACTTTGAGCCGGAGAGCGACCTCGATGTCGGCCGGCACTGCTGGCGTGACGGGAAGAGCGGTGGCTCTTCGTTGGGGACTGCCATCAAATGCCACACCTCGCGTGCGTTCACTCGGAACCGGTGGCGTTGCGGTCAGGCGTAGCTCAGCTGCTCATCCCAGTCGGACGGGCGTCCCTCTGGGGTCATGTCGAACAGGTTCCAGACCGGCTCGAGTGTGCCGACGTGGCGAGGATCCTGTCCGGGATCCCAGGGCGCGTAGAAGAGCTCCGAGCTCCAGAAGTGGCGGACCACGTCGCCGTCGCGATGGAACACGGTTAGCATCGGCCGTTGCGCACCCTCCGCGGTCTCGGCCAGGTAGTCGCGGTTGTAGGTGTTGGCAGCCGAGGACAGCAGCCGCAGCCGCCGCCAGCCTCGCTCGTGGGCAAAGGTGAGGACGCGCGCCAGCGGAGCCTTCGCGACGACCGCGAGGTTGAGGTGCTCGCTGGCGTGCTCCGCGGCACCGTCGAGCTGGTCGAGAAACGCAACGCACGAGGGGCATGGGCCTTCTTTGAGCTCGAGGAGCGCCGTCTCGCCACTGGCCGGCCCAGGCCGTTCGTCACCGGGGTCGCGGGGGAACATGAAGCTGTAGATCACAAGCGAGTCCTTGCCTGGCGCGAGCAGCTCCGACAGCCTCACGTCGATCGGCGTGCCGTCCGCCCCCGGCCCCTGGAAGACGTAGTCCTCGGGCACGACTCCGCCAAGCGGCAGCTGCCGCCTCGCTGCGGCGACCTCCTCTGTCGAGCGGCGCAGCTCGATCTCCTGCTCGAGTAACCGGTCGCGCGCCGCCCGGTACTCCGGTGACTCTCCTGGAAACGCGATGCGCATGGCCCTTCCCTCTCGTCGAAATTCATCTCGGTTACACGCCGCAAGACGGCAGTTGCCTGGTGAGTCATTAGACCGACCGGCTGAAGCCCTGGAACTCATCGGTGCATCGTGATTCTGGTTGGTCTCGCCGATTCAGCGCTTCGCGAGGCGCGCCAGAACGAGCGGCGCCGCAGGCCACGAGCCGACCCTCCTTCGTGTCGTCTGCGTCAAAGCCTGGCCTGGTCGGCCGACTCGAGCGCAAAGAAGCCGAGGACAACAAATGCGAGCAGCGCCGCGACGCCGAGCGCATGGGCCCACGGCTGCTCCGCAATCGTCAGAAAGCCGATGCCGGCAACCAGGCAAGCGGCGGCGGCGCGTCCGAGCAGCCCTGGCGCCGACGCCGCCAGTATCGCCCGCCCCTCCGCCACCGGTTGCGCCGCGCCTGGCTCGCGGTCGAGGTGCCCCCTCAGCAGCAGCCCGAACAGTAGGCCAAGCGACGGGAATAGAAGCGCGCCGCCGGCGATCACGGCGACGACCACGGCGACGAGGGTGTCGTGCGGGGCGGCCGCGCGAGCGACCGTCAACCCGGGGAGTAGCAGCGGGTGCTGCGCGAGGCCCCAGCCGGCGACAACTGCGGCAACCGCGAGCGCGGCGGTGTAGCGAGCCGCCTCGAAGCGGCGCCACCAAACCAGCGCAAGCGTGGCCGCACCCGCCAGAACGGACGCAACCAGGGCACCGAGCGCCGCGCCCCGAACGAGCCCTTGGTAGAGCGGGCGCGCGTCACTGTGCAGGACCGCCACGCCGCCGAGCGCGATCGCGCCGGCGAGGACCCCGGCCAAGAGCGCGCGTGCGCGGAAGGCCCGCTCGAGATCGCGATCGCCGACGCGAACAGCGTCGGCGGCGAGGTAGACGGCCGCCAGATAGGCGGACGTCGCGACCGCGAGCCCTCCGATCAGCGCCGAGGTTGGATTGAGCCAGCTCGAGAACAGGTGCCCCGCTGCATTGCCGACCGGCACGCGCCGCGAGGCGATGCCGCCGACCGCCGCGCCCAGCGCGAACGGGGTGACGATCGAGGAGACCGCGGACGCGCGGTCGATCGCACGCAGCTCGCGCGGCGATTCGGCCCCTGTCCGCAGTGCGTACGCAGCACCGCGGACGATGATGCCGATCCCTGCCAGCAGCAGGGGCACGGACAGCGTCGAGGCAATCGAGCCGAAGGCCGTCGGGTAGGCAGTCCACATCACGGTCAGGACGAAGATCAGCCAGACGTGGTTGGCCTCCCATACGGGACCCATCGAACGGTGCGCGTGGTCGCGTGTACGCTCGCCCGCGGCGCCGCGACCGGCGAGCATTTGCCAGGCGCCCGCGCCGAAGTCGGCACCAGCGAGCACCGTGTAGAGCACGAGCCCTATCAGCGCGAACACGAGCGGGACGTCGTAGAGGTGCATGATCAGCTGGCGACGGTCAGCTCGAGCGGCGCGCGCGCAAGCCGGCGGAGGACCCAGAGGACGGCGGCGGCGAGGCCGGCGTAGACGAGCGCGAGCGTCGCGTGCCCGACGGGGATGCCGCCAGCGCCGGTGACCGCGTGCGATGTGAGCATCACGCGGTAGACGACCCATGGCTGGCGCCCGACCTCGGTCACGATCCAGCCCGAGATCAGCGCGACGACCGACAGCGGCCCCGCGACGGCGAGCGCGCGGTAGAACCAGACCGACTGCGGCAGGCGTCTACGGCGCGTGCGCACGACGAGGTAGGCAACGCCGAGCAGAGCGAGCGCCGTGCCGATGCCGACCATCAGCTGGAACGCGACGCGCACGACATTGACCGGTGGGCGTCGTGCCGGCGAGACCGTGTCGAGTCCCTTGACGGTTGCGTTCGGGTTGTGGAATGCGAGTAGCGAGAGCAGCTTGGGAATCGCGATCCCGTCGCGCACCTGGCCGCCGGTGTACCAACCGAGAACGTGCTCCGAGGCGCCGCGCGTCGTCTTGGCGAGACCCTCGATCGCCGCCAGCTTGACTGGCTGGCTGCGTGCCACGTCGCGCGCCGCCCAGTCCCCCACGAGCACCTGCACCGGCGCGGCCAGCGCCGCCACCGTCAGCGGGATCGCCAGTGCGGTGCGCTGGTAGCGACCCCAGCTACCGCGCAGCCGCTCGATGGCGTAGACGCCGGCGACGAGGAAGCCTGTGACGATATAGGCGGCCACGTACATGTGGACGAGCTCGTGCCAGAGATAGCTGTTGCCGAACAGTGCCGCGAGCGGATCGACGTCGACCACCTTGCCGCCATGCAGGCGGAAGCCCGACGGGTGGTTCATCCAGGCGTTGACCGAGATCACCATCAGCGAGCCCGTGAAGCCGGCGATCACGACCGGTATCCCGCTCGCGAAATGCAGCCGTGGCGACAGCGGCTCCCACCCGTAGACGTAGATGCCGATGAAGATCGCCTCCATGAAGAATGAGAACCCCTCGATCGCGAACCCGAGTCCGAACACGCTGCCGAACGTCGCCGTAAAGTTCGGCCACAGCAGGCCCATCTCAAAGCTCAGGATCGTGCCGGTGATCACGCCGACCGCGAACAGCGCCAGCATCACCTTCGACCAGCGCTTCGCGAGCACCAGGTAGAGCTCGTCGCCGCTGCGCCGGTGCAGCCACTCGACGAATAGCACCAGCGCCGGGAACGCGATCCCGAAGCAGACCAGCGGGATGTGGACCGCGAACGACAGCGCTTGCATCTGGCGCGCCTCGAGCAGGTAGCGCTGATGGACCGGCGCGAGCGCTGCGGCGAGCGGCGTTGCGACGAGCACGGTCAGGCGACGTCCCTATGCCGCCGTGGACCTCATCCGTGGCGGACGTCTTCGCTTGCGCGTCACGAGCGAGCGGTCGACGAGGCCGACCGCCGGATTGAAGCTGCGATCCGACAGGTCGAGCCGGAACGCCGCGTCGCACGGTACGACCAACGTGTCCATGTCCCCGCCGTTCAGCGCCTCGTGGGCCCGCCGGACAATCTCGACGTTCTGACTCGGCATCGATGCCAAGTATCCAGCAAGCCCCAGGAATTACTCTTTGCGCTATGACCCCACCTGACACGCTCCCTCAGCGCAAGTCGCTCGACACCGTCGCCGCCCAGCATCGCGAGACTGGCCCGACGCGCGCTGGAGGAGGTGTGCTCCGGCAGAGATCTCGCGGCGATCGAGCTGCGCTGGCTCGCCCTGCGCGAAGCCTCCGCCACGCGACTCGCCAAGGTGGAGCAGGCCGCGCAGGCGGAGGCCTGGACCGCCGAGCAGGCTCGGGTCTGGGCAACAGCGACGAAGGTGCTGTCAGCGTCGCTCGTCCGTATCTTCTTGTCATTGGAAAGCGTCGAGCAAACGCGGCACGGAGTGGCATCGTGAGTAATCCATCAACAGCTAGGAGGTAACCATGGCGCAGCTTGTTGGGAAGCGATTCGATAATCCAGACGAGGTACGAGAGTTCACCGAGGGCAAGGGCCGCGTCGAGCTCGTCGATCTCAACGGCCATTCGGTCGGGCGGGGCACGTTCGAGCCGGGCTGGCGCTGGTCGCAGAACGTCAAGCCGATCGCGGGTACCGATTCCTGCCAAGTCGAGCACATCGGTTATGTGCTGCAGGGACGGATGGGATTGAGGATGGACGACGGCACCGAGAGCGAGTTCGGACCTGGCGACACGTTCCACATGCCGCCCGGGCACGATGCGTGGATCGTGGGCGACGAGCCGTGCGTGCTACTGGACTTCGGGGGACTGAGGGGGTACGCGCAGGCCGGCTGAGGATGCTCGGGGCGTCTGCGGCAACGAGCAGCCCGCACCACCTTTCCCTGTCGCGTGGCTGGGGCGCTGGTCGCCGGCGCGAGTGATCGTCGACGCCCCGACGTAGCCGTCAACACTGGCGAGACGCGGAACGGAACCGGGGACAGCACGATCCCAAACGATCGGCGTCGATGCGCGCATAGACCGGGCCAGAGTCGAGGAACTCCCTCCACCCTGGCCCGTCCCGCGGCTCATAAACCTCTAGCAGGGCTTGCCTGAATCCATCCTCTCCTCGGCCTGGATGTCGACCGGGATGGCACGGCCGTGGACGGTGATCGCGAGCTAGCTAGTGGTTTCAGGGGCCTGTCGCTTTGCGCGAGAAACGACAGCGCGGCAAACCGCGATACTCAGTTCAGTTGAGCATCCGACACGAAGGGAGAAACGAATGCCTGCACGCGAAGGTCGCGGAGGTATCGGCGGAATTTCGACTGGCGGGCTGATCGTCATCGTCGGGATCATCATCATGATCTTTTGGAGCTTCGTGCTTGGCCTGATCGTGACCCTCGTGGGCCTAATCGCCTTCGGAGGCTTCGCGCGGGGGAAGTGGTACTGACGGCGCTCGACCGTTCCTCCTAGCGGCCTGCGCGATGCTTCACGGGCTCTCTGTTCCCTGCCGCTTAGCGCGAGAAGGGGCAGCGCGGCAGACCGCCCCGGCCGTTTGGAGGCCTGCCGCCCCTGGGCAAAGCGAATCGTTGTTGTGAATTGGCCGGAGCTGCGGCTACCGCGCAGCTGAAGGCGCATCCGGTGGCTCCGGTGGCCGATGGGTGAGGACGAACACGGGTCCGGAAAAGGGGTAGTCGACGCTGCCCGGCTTCTCGGCCTCCATCCTGTCGCCGACGTCGGCGGTCCGCCGGCCGACGAGCATCGCGCCGGTGGCCGCCGCGATCTCGTGGAACTCGTCCGGCCCGACGAAGTCAGCGAGCTGGCGACCAGCGCCCCAGTCCATCACATGGCCGGGACCGGCGATGAAGCCGTCAAGCGACATACACCTGTTCACGACGACCTTGCTGTGTCCGGTGCTCGTATCGTTCATCCGTTCCTCACGCGACAGCTTACGAAGACGCACACGACAGGAGGCAGCGGGCTACCCCGTTCTCGCCAAGCCAGGACCGACCGCTCTGCTTCTGCTCTTGAGCAAGAGCAGCGCTCTCGACCGACACACAGCGCGCGGCTCCTTCGCGCGAGAAGCGGGCGTCCGCATCAGACGCGGCTCACCGCCGCTGCGGATGACCGGCGGTCGTGGCAGCGCAGGCAGCGAGTCGCTCGCTTGCGTCGCGCCAAGCGGGGGGTATTGGGTGGCGTCGGCGCCCGCACCTCCGGCTCGTCCAACTCGATAGCCGGAACGTGTGGGGTGCGCTCCCGCTCTTGTCTCGAGGCGACACCGGTGGCGAGCCAGCCGCCGCGGACTGGCGGCGCTATGAACCGGCCTCGAGCGGCGCGCCGCCGAACCCCAGCTCGTTGCCGTCAGGGTCGCGGTAGAGGGCCTTGCGTACGCCATTGGAGTACGTCTCGCGCTCGTCGGGCTCGAGCCCGCGGGCAGCGACCGCGGCCACGTGGGCATCGAGATCGTCGAGGAAGATCGTCACCACGGAGTCGCCCGCGCCATCGGCGTGCTCGACGACGTAGACCGAGCGGTCCTCGGCGAGCGTCCACACCGCCTCAGTGGCGTGGGGGAAGAGCGTCGGCTCGCCCAGCAACCGCTCGTACCACGGTCGGGCCGCTTGGAAGTCCCGCACGCGCAGACCCGCGAAGAGGTGCAACGACATCGCCGCGAGTCTAGGTCACGCCGCCAGGAAGGCAGCGCGCTTGAGCTCGGCGACTCGACGGGCTGCCATGACCTGGTCGCGGCGTCGGTAGATCACCTTCAGGTCGTCCTGCCAGTCGCCCGGCGTTTCCGCGAGCTGCCATTGGCCCTCGAACGCGTCAGGCCCGAGCGCGGCCGAGAAGCGCTGGTCAAACCCGGGGTGGTCGCGCCACATGCGCAGCACGCCGTCGTCGAGCGAGACGCCGTACGTCCGGCGCACGCCGCGCGAGTCGAAGTACTCCATGATCAGCCCGTCTCCGGCCTCGGGGGCACCGATGACGCAGATCGCGTCGGGGAACAGGTCGTGGTCGTTGCGGGAGCGCTGAATGAGGAAGCGGCCGCCCTCCAACCACTCGAACGTGATGCTGCCCGGCACGACCTCGTCGACCAGCGGATGAGTCGCCTCGGTGGCCCAGGTGCCGATCAGCGCGTCGAACGGCTCGAGGGTGGGATCTCGCTCGGTCATGATCTTAGGACCATCGCATCCCGCGCAACTCATCGCTCGACGATCGGCGGCGATCCAGCGCTGCACTCTCCATGCGAACCGCCATCGGCTGTGTCAACGCGGCCGGTTCCGCTATCGCCTGACGAGAGGCGTCTCCTTGCCTGAGCTCGGCGCTGCTGCGATGGACGACGTTCAGACGTCTCGCGTCTTCGAAGCGCGCTGCCGCTTCGTCTGGCAGAAGCGGGCGTCAGGAGCCTTCCCGGAGGCACGGTTGGAAATCGTCCAACGCAGTGCGCGGTGCGCTTGTTCGGTCTGCTGCAGCGATGCGTGAGACCTCGGCGGGCGTAGCTCGCATCCGAGCAAGTGTGCGACGGTCGTGGTTGCGACGGTCTTCTGCAGCGATGCGTGAGACCTCGGCGGGCGTAGCTTGCATCCGATCAAGTATGCGGCGGATGCGTTCGCGGCGGTCTTGCGTGTGGCGGTCGTGGCCGTCCAGGTTGTTGTCGGTCGTCGGCACCCGATAAGCGCGCGTTTCCGGGCCGTCCTCAGTGATGAGGTAGTCGCTGCGGGGGCGCATGTCTTCATCGTTTCATGCCCGTTCGGCGTCATGTACTAGACGTTCGTACAGCGTAACCCGCACCTTTGGCTCATCACTTAGCGGCGAATCATGCACCGCATACTGTGGCATGGACGTGATAGGCAGCAGAAAGCTCGAGCCCGCGAGGGAGTTCCGCTCAACGTGATCCAGCGCCAGCTCGGCCACATCAACCTCGGCGCGACCTCGATCTACCTGCAGGGGATCGACACCGAGGAGATCATCGCGGCCGTGAACTCACGGCGAGCGCCGATGATGCCAGCGAGCGCGGGCTCCAGCTCTGAAAGCACCGCTCCGCGAAGCAGGAGTCCCCGGGGTGGGCGCTCCTGCTTCGCCCTGCGAAACCGACAGTGCGCCGAGCGTCGCCCAGGCGCCGCACGAGGTCGAGGGGTCAGCCTGGGTCGTCTAGCTCCGGCCCAAGCTCGCGGTGTTGAGCCCGTAGCCGCCGTCGACCCGGATCACGGCGCCGGTGATGTAGGCGGCCGCCGGCGAGAGCAGGAACGCCACGGTGGCCGCAAGCTCACTCGGCTGCCCGATCCGGCCGAGCGGCAGCGTGGCGCTCATCGTGTCCTTGACGGCCTCGGGCATAGACAGCACCTTCGGAGTAGCGATCAGTCCCGGCATCACCACGTTGCAGCGGATGCCATGGCTCCCCCACTCGGCCGCCAGCGTGCGAGCCATGCCCACGACCCCTGCCTTCGCAGCCGTGTAGGCGACTTGGCCGGGGAGGCCCGTCTCGGCGGATGCAGACGAAATAAGCACAACCCGGCCGTCGCCTGACTTCCGCAGCGGCTCGAACGCGGCTCGCACCACGTTGAACTGGCCGGTCAGATTGGTCTCGAGGTCCTTCTGCCAGTCCGCCTCCGAAAAACGCTCGGCGCGGTGGATCGTGTCCACGACACCGGCGTTCGCCACGACGGAATCGCAGCCACCCAGTTGCTCGACCAGCGCGGCGACACCGGCGTCCACGGCGTCGCGGTCGCGGACGTCGAAGTCTTCGACGTCGCAGCCGGCAACCGTGCACCCTGCACTCTCGAGCAACTGGGTCGTCGCTCGTCCGATTCCGCCGCGTGCCCCGGTAACGATTACCCGTCGCCCGACAGGTGAGAGCAGCTCGCTAGCCTCGCGCGATCCCATAGCGGTCCCAGTGGCGGTCGGGGATGTCCGTGGGATCCTTGTACCAGTACCAGGTGCAGGGATCGTGATCGAAGTCGCGGGGCGGGTCGCTCGGGTAGATCGGGTACCCGATCCACTGGATCGGGAGGATCTCGTTCATGAACGTGCAGTGTGTGCAGTAGATCGGGAAGCCCTTGCGGTTATACGCCCAGTCATGCTCCTGCTCCATCAGCGCGTGACCGTGCTCACCCTCGTAGCGGCCCATCCGCCAGAGCCGCTGCCCCGAGCCGCATGGGTTCATTCTGAAAGTCACCTTCTTCTCGTCCTCCTCGATCGTGAAGGCGCCAGGCTGCGGTCCGGTTCCGCTGCACGAGTGTGCTCGCCATGTAGCGGCAAGCAGCTCCACTATCTCCTTGCGATCGCGCTTGTCGATCGCATCCACGCTGCGCTTCCAATACCGCTCCATGGCCCAGCGCTGCGACTCGCCGACCGCCTCTTCACCGCAGTGCTCCTTGATCCAACTCATCGAGGCGGCGATCCCGTCAACCATCATGTCGTGCAGGAAACGCCACTCGTGCTTCATCGCCTCGCATAGCGCCTTGGCCTGCTCGAGGTCGCCGGCCTCGATCGCTTCGATCGCGCGATCCATTGTGGGGCGCGACATCTCCTCGAGCTCCTCGTCCGAGAACCAGCGTTCGGCCATCTCGCCTCCTCAGTCGCCGTTTTCGACGTACATCATCCACCACTAAAGGCCGGTGGGCCAGTCACTTGGCGCTTCTGCTTCGCGCGTTTGCGAGCGTCCGGCGCTGAGGCAGCAAGATGCCCGGCTTTGGACGACCTGCGGCCGTAGCAGCGCAGGCTAGCGAGACGTCTGCTTACGCAGCGCGTTGCGGAAGTGCCGTAGGTCGACGCGCGTCAGTGTCCGCTGTCGTGGCGTGTGTCAGCGTTGCCGTGGCCGACGATCTCTGCGGGATCGCCCCGGACACGGGTGGGTTGAACATGGCCGCGCGGCGCTTGCGTCTCTTTGCGAGAGCCTTCAGTAGGCCAAGCCGAGCGTGAGTGCCGGATGTTTGTGAGAGCAGAAGCGGCCCGCGTGCGGCACGGCAGCGTCGTCTTCCATTCGGCAGGCTGTCCTCGATGGGCGATGACAAAGTGGATTCTCCGCGGTGCGATTGCTTCGTGCCCGCTGGGTTCAGTTGGCGATCGCGTTGAGGTCAGCCACGGCGTCCTCGGGCAGTGTGAGCCCTGCCCCGGCGACGTTGTCGCGCAGATGGGCGACCGACGAGGTGCCGGGAATGAGCAGGATGTTGGGAGAGCGTTGCAACAGCCACGCAAGCGCGACCGCCATCGGGGTCGCTTCAAGACGCGACGCCACCGACGCGAGCGCATCGGATTGCAGGGGGGTGAAACCGCCCAACGGGAAGTACGGCACGTAGGCGATGCCCTGCGCCGCGAGCGAGTCGATAAGCGCATCATCGACGCGGTGGGCGATGTTGTAGAAGTTCTGGACGCACACGATCGGGGCGATCGACCGCGCTTCGGTGATCTGCGCCGGTGCGACGGTGCTGACGCCCAGGTGCTTGATCAGGCCCTCCTGTTGCATGTCGGCCAGCACGGTGAACGGCGCGGCGATTGAGCCGGGCGTCGGGGCGTCGAAGCCGCCGACGCGGAGGTTCACGACATCAAGCGCATCGACGCCGAGGTTCTCGAGGTTCTCGTGCACGGCTTGGCGCAGCTCCTCGGGCGCCAACGCGGTGGGCCATCCGCCCTCGGCGTCGCGGCGGGCCCCAACCTTGGTCACGATTCGCAAGTCGTTCGGATATGGGTAAAGCGCCTGCCTGATGAGCTGGTTGGTGACGTGCGGGCCGTAGTAGTCGCTGGTGTCGATGTGGGTGATGCCGAGCTCGACGACCTCGCGTAGCACTGCGACCGCAGCGCCCCGGTCGGCGGGCGGACCGAACACGTGCGGTCCGGCGAGCTGCATAGCGCCATAGCCCAAGCGAGTGATGGTCAGGTCATCGGCGAGGGTGAAGGTACCTCCGGGAAGCTGCGTGGAAGCCATAACGATCCTTTCGGGAACGGGCGGCTGGCCAGTAGCTGCGGTCGTCCGCGGACGCCCGCGGACGCCGCTACAGGCCTGCCCAGGGAGGCTCCGAGCCTAGTCGCTGCGAGCCTCGACGTGCTCCTGCTCGGTCGCCGAAGGGGCAGCGGGTGCCGAGTGCCGCTCGCGAATCTCAGCACGCTTGACCCGGGCCCAATGCGCTCGTGCTCTCCAAGAAGCAAGCGCCTGTCGTCAAACGGTACGTGCCTGCTTCGGCCGACGGCCGATCGCATCGACTAACGACCCACACCGCCCGGTTGTGTCGCTAAGCGGAAGCGCCTGCCTCGTGCGACCCAGAGCCCTCACGGCACAGTGCAACCGCACCGAGATGGCCGACCGGCGCGCGCTCATCAAGAATGCTCCATGGCTCGGACCGTCGAGCCGGGCAGAATGGGTCTCGTGACCGATTACGGAAAACCACTGCTCGAGAACGACCTCGACAGCGACCCCCTGCGCCAGTTCGCGGCCTGGTTTGGCGAGGCCGGGGCGGCGGGCGTGCGCGAACCACAGGCCGCCGCCCTTGCCACCGCGTCCACCGACGGGGTGCCGTCGGTGCGCATGGTGCTCGTCAAGGCCTTTGACGAGCGCGGCTTTGTCTTCTTCTCCGATTACGCCAGCCGCAAGGGCCGCGAGCTTGCGGTCAACCCGCGCGCCGCCTTGCTCTTTCACTGGGATCCGCTTGGCAGGCAGGTGAGGATCGAGGGACCGGTCGAGCGCACGAGCGCTGACGAGTCGGCGGCGTACATCCGCACCCGCCCGCGAAGCAGCCAGGTCAGCGCGCTGGCCTCACCCCAGAGCCAGACAATCGAAAGCCGCGACGAGCTCGAGCGCCGCGTCGCTGACCTCGAGCTCCGGTATGCGGGTAGTGAGTTACCGATGCCCAGCAGCTGGGGCGGCTTTCGCCTTACCCCCGAAGCGCTCGAGTTCTGGCAGCAGCGCCATGACCGCCTGCACGACCGGCTGAGTTTCCGTCGCGCAGGCGAGGGCTGGCGGGTAGAGCGCTTGGCGCCCTAGATCGAGGGCACGGGCCGGGTGTCGTGTGCACGGGTGTGCACGAGGTACCAGCAGGGTCGTGCGGAAGGCCGCGCACAAATACGCCTGTTTCCACCGGCGAAAGCGGCAATGAGTGCTCGAGCGGAAGGAGCGGTCGCAACTCGTCCCTTGCGCTGGTGAGTGTGGATGCTCAGACGCCCGCTCAGCCGGGGAAGCACAAGCGCCGGTGGTAGGCCGAGCCCATAGGCACACGCCACGATTCCGGCGATCAGATCTTCTCGACCGAGCCAGCGCGCATCGGGCGCCACCGGTCTCCTCGCCGCGCACACCGGGTCGGATAGCACGGTCCGTTGACGCGGATACCTCGTGCTAACCAGGGTTCGTGGCCGCGACGATCCAGACGGCTCCGCGGCCGACTATGGAGCCGTCGGGCTTCTGCCAGGCCGCATAGTGGTCCCTCAGGGCCGCGGCGATCTCGCCGCGACGGCTCTCCCCGTATTCGCCGTTCAGGCGGATCAGCTCGGCGCCGGGTCCGATCGCGAGCAGGGAGTCGATCGCCTCGTCCATGTCCGCTCCCATGAAGTAGTCGAAGTCGCGCGGATGCAGCTCGATCTGGTCGTACCCGGCCGCCTGGAGAATCCCGCGGGTGGTCTCTGGGTTACCGAGCGAGAATGGCCCGGGCCCACAGGTGTCGGCCTCGTACTCGTCAGGGCGCGAGAGGAACCGCTCAACGACCTGCTCCGTCTCCGCCCAAAACGGGCTTTCAGCCTTGCGGCGCCAGCAGACCTTGGCGAGCCTGCCGCCGGGCTTGAGCGCGCCGCGGATGGCGCGCATAGCCGGAACCGGTGCGGCGAAGAACTGCGTCCCCATGCGCGAGAAGGCGTAGTCGTAGATGGGATCCCACTCCGCCGTCTGCGCATCGGCGGTCTCGAACGCAACGTTCTCTACCCCCGCCTCGACGGCCTCGCGACGGGCGTCCTCGATGAACCGCGGCGAGGAATCGGTGCCGAGCGCGAAACCTCCCGGTCCGACGAGCACAGCTAGCTGCTGAGTCGTCTCGCCGAAGCCGCACCCGATGTCGATGCAGCACCCACACTCGGGCGGCGGAAAGAGCTCGAAGACCACCTCAGTGACCTCTCCCAGCGCGCCCACGAACACCTTGCGGTTCGACTTCCACCGCTCATACAGAACCGTGTCCCATGCACGCACCGCTTCCTCGTTGGCCGCCGCCACCGCACGCTCTTGCGTCATCGGCCGATACTAGACCTCAACGCTGCCTCCAGCAGCCTGTATGCCCAATATCACACGACGCGTGACGCATAGCTTCTTACACCCAGCGGGTCGCGCCGCGTCGGCGTCACGCTCAGGCCTCCTCGCGCTCGCTCCTTTATCGCATTCCGACGGCTTTGGGGGCTGCGGCCACACAAACGCTCGCGATAGGAGTAGTGTGAGTAGCGAGCTGGCCCTGCGGCCAGAATGCTCAGCTCAAGCCCGGATGCCACCGACGGCGCGCCAGCGCCACGAGGCGAGAGGCGTGGGTTACTGGTTTTGACTGCGGGGCCGGTGCTCTGCTTCTAAGGGCGTCAGCCCACCGGCATGGCGATGCTGCCGCGCCAGAGGCTCAGGCCCAGGTTGCGCCTTTCGCGAGGCCCTGCAGGCATCGTGGCGGTCACGGCGTCGCGACCCGCTGGCGCTGTCCTGTTATATCGATGTGAATGTCCTGTAAACGACAGGCTGGAGCTGATGCGTTGGCAGCCTCTGCAATCGCGGCCGAGCGGATCGAGCCGATCCCCGAGACGTCCGACGCGGAGCGGGTTGTCGCCGACGTCGTGGTCATCGGGGCACCGCCGGCGGTGGCCAAGCGCGTCCGCGATTCGGTTCCGCTCTGGTTTCACACCTTCGCGCTGGCGCCGGGGGTCTACACGCCGGGGATCGCACGCGACCATGGCTATCGCCTTGCGGTGCTCGGCGCGGATCGCTTTGCGCGGCGCAGCGTGCTTGACGTCGGCGCGTTCGACGGCTTCTACAGCTTCCTCGCGGAGGTCCGCGGTGCGCGGCGCGTTGTAGCGGTCGACAATGAGCAGTACGTCGACTGGGTGAATGCTCGCTTCGGCGTGACGCTGACGGGCGGTGTCGGCTTCCGCGCGATCGCCGGGCTCCTCGGCTCGCGGGTCGAGTATCGCCGCATGGACGCGCTGGACGTGCGTGAGCTCGGCGAGCGCTTCGACGTTGCGTTGTGCTTCGGGATCCTGCACCGGGTGACCGACCCGACCGCGCTGCTTCGGGCGCTCGCGGACGTGCTGGCGCCGGGCGGCGAAATCGTGCTCGAGACCTACGGCTCGCGCCTGGCCACCGACGCCCCGCCGTTCGAGGCTCACGAGCCTGGCGATGTGTACGCGCGGGATGACTTCGTCCACTGGGGATTCTCCCCGGATGGTCTGCGGCGACTGGGGCGTATCGTCGGCCTTGACGACGTCGAGGTCGTCGACCAGCTGGAGATCGACGGCCACCCGCGGATCCTCGCAGTGCTACGAGCCACCCAGGCCGCCAGCGACGTCGCGGCGGCAGGGTTGAAAGGCTGATCGGTGATCCGTACGAAGCCGCCCCGACCCTGGCATCGTGCACATCAACCCGAGACCGTCCGCGCGCAGCCGCGCTAGCGCCACGCACCCAAAAACTATGGGGAACGGTCCGGCAACGAGATCGCGTTCGCCCTCAGGTCGCCGGGCGCGCGGCTTGCGGCCCGGCCCAGCTCGAAAGGGCGCCGCTCGCAGCCGTGTAGATGCTCTCGTGCCCGTCGTCCCAGCGGATCCGACAGCGAGCCCCGGCATCGCCTCGGAGTACCTCCTACGGCTCCCCTTCATTCCCCTTCTGAAAGGGAGCCGTCCTGGCGGCACGGCCCGCTCGACTCAGGCGTCGCCCCGGGGGAGGCCAGCATGGCCGGCGGTATGGTCGCTGTGGGCTCGGCGTCCCGCTCGCGCGCCTGGACGGCGCCCAACCCGAAGAACGCCCCTGCGTAGAGCGTGACCAAGCCCACGCCCGATAGCACCTCGATCGTCGCGGCCGTGTGCCCGGCGCGCGTGTGCGCGATGAGGTCCGGCGCCGGGTTGGCGAATGCCATGTTGACCGAGTAGTAGAGGAAGTCGCCGAACGTGGGGTGCCTACCGGCGCCGAGGAACGCTCCGGCGCAAGGGTGGGCGGTATCTGCCGGGCAAGCCGCCGGGTCGTGGGCCCAGATGAACAGGTATACGATGGCCCAAAGACAGAAGAACACCAGCGCGGGCAGCGCGAGCCCAGTGCGGCGCATGAGCGCCATGACGCCCTCGAACGCGCGTACCTGCCGACTGAGGCTAGGCACATCCACCTGGTGGCCACCCAGTCGCAGCCGCTCTCCCTCACGCAAGCGCGCCAGCAGCCGCTGGAACGCCGCCGCGGTGGTGAGCAGGGTCAGCGCGACCACCCCGAGGACGAGCGCCGTGACGACCCGCGCCGAGTGGGGCGAGAGCCGGAGCGGCAGCAGGCTTAGGACCGAGATCATGAGCAGCAGGACAAGCACGCGCCGTAGCTGTGTCCGAGGCTGGCGAGCGTCCAGCGGCTCGGTGATCGCGGACACGATCCTTGAGAGCATGCGGGCGAGAATCGCAGCCAGCACGCGGCAAGCGTAGTCCTCGGCGGCGACGTTTCGGCGGCCCGACGGCCGGCGGGAAGACCGCCCGGCGGAGCAGGGGCGTCGGATCGCTGTGGCCATGCGCGGTGAGCAGCTGGCTGATGTAGGCGAACAGCGAGCGGCCCGGCACGCGGCAGGTGGTGTGCGCCGAGAGCAGGCGCTCGATGCGACGCTGGCCACCCGCGGCGTCGATGCGGAACCTTCCACCGGGTGGCCTCACGCAGGTGGTGGCGCACTGAGCCGGACCCGAGCGTGGCCTGACTACGATGGAGGCGATGTCGACCCTCTACGACTGGGCCGGGGGCCAGGAGGCGATCGAGCGATTGATCAACGCCTTCTACGACCGGGTCGAAGCCGACGATCTTCTCTCACGGCTGTTCCCGGGTGGGGTGAGCGAGGAGCATCGTCGGAACGTGACGGCCTGGTGGTGTGAGGTTTTCGGCGGGCCCGCCCGGTACACGCAGGAGCTCGGCGGCTACGAGCGCATGGTCAGCAAGCATCGCGGCCTAGCGATCACGCGTGAGCAGCGGTTCCGGTTCGCCTCGCTGATGAACCTCGCCGCCGATGATGCCGACCTCCCCGACGACCCGGAGTTCCGCTCGGCTTTCGTCGCCTACCTCGAGTGGGGAACCCGGCTCGCCATGCACAACTCACAGCCGGGCGCCGACGTCGTGGAGCACGCTCCAGTCCCGCGCTGGGGCTGGGGCGAGGCACTGCCGCTCCAACCGTAGCCCGCAGAGCCGACCCCGGCGCCCTGCGGACCCGACGCGTCCCAGACTGCTCCTTGCCCACGAACGGAGGCGTCTGGGGCGTGGCTGACTGGCGCAAGGGACGACACGGACGTGCCGGCGAGGACGGCCGAGTCGAAGCTTCGGCTATCGCCTCGGGCCGAAAGCCTCGGCCATCCGCGCGTCCAATAGCTTCTTCACGAGTTTCTTCGGCAGCGGCTTGTCGACGGGGAAGTGCAGTGAACCCTTCGTCTTCGTATATCCCTCGGTCTCCCTGGCGAGCCGTGGGATCACGGAGCCGCTGTGGGGCAGGTAGCTCAGATGGTTTTTGAAAGCGGCGAAACCGGCAATGGTCTTGCCCTGGAGCCTAAACGCCGGCACGCCGTATGAGATGCACTGCTCTGCGTTAGGGACGATCGCAACGATCGTGTCGCGCAGCTGGGCAAGCGTTGCTCCCTTGGGCTCATCAAGAGCCCCGAGGTACTGGTCGATCTCTTTCTTGGACACAGCGGCATTCTCAAGGTCGACGCCGAGGGGGTCAAGGAAGCCCTAGCCTGCCCGTGCGCGCCATCCAAGAGTGCTGCGCGCTCAGCGCCGGCGGCGTCCATCACGGCGCGCACGTCGTCCATGCGGTCCGCAAGCGGCGCCGGACGGCTGCGCGAACCCGGAACCGGGCTCAGCCGCCCACGTCGTCGCAGGCGGCTGAGCTCTTGTTCACCGGTTGCGCGCTACGGAACGATCCGCAGCACTTCTCCCGTCGGTCCTCCGCCGTTGCTGGCGGGCGCGATGCTCCAGTTGGAGACGTACAGCGCGCCGCCTGCGGCTGCAAACCCGTTGGGGAACGACAGTTCTTCGACGACGGGTGTGGGGCTCGTGCTGTGCGGCGGCACCCGCACGACGGCTCCGGTGCCCGGTGCGGCTTCGAGCAGCGGTTTGGTCGAGAACTCGACCGCATAGAACTGGCCGTCGGTGCCGAACCCACAACCCGTCACCGAGGTCAGGCCGCTCGCCCATTCGGTGGGCGCCTGGCCTGGCACGACACGCCACACGACCGCGGCGCCAGCGGCGTTGCCAGTTCCGGTCAGCTCGCTGACGTAGAACGCGCCGTCGGGCCCGCGGTCGACGCACGTCGGAACCGCGTCGGACACGGGCGGGTTGGGGAAGAACGCAACGACTCCGATCGACCCGTTCGAGCGGACCTGATCGAGGGTGTTGGAAGCCGCGTCGATGACCCAGTTCGTCCCCGGCTCGGTGAGCACGTTGTAGGGGTTGGCGTCGGGGAACTGTTCGGGGACGAGTTCTTTGTGTTCTTCGGTCCACTGGAAGTCGAAGTCGCCGACGTCCGCCACTGCCCGCCAGTTGCCGCTGGGGTTGGTCTTGATCAGCCTGCCGAGCTGCGCGCGAGCTTTGTCGACCGTGTCGGCCGAGAGGAATTTGCTCGCTTCGGGCGGCACAGCATGCGAGGACTCTCCCTCGACGGCGAACATGTCGCCGTTCCCGAGCAGCGAGACGCCGTCTACGCCGATCGCAAACGTTCCATCGGGTTCCGCGGAGGACGTGAGCCCGGTGAGGACTCGGTGGTGCGCGCCCGAGGATTCGATCTTGCTGACGCCGCTGGTGAAACCGACGCACGTTTCTTCGCCGGGGGGACCGCCGCCCGGGATGCATTCGCTGCCGCCGTGGCCCGCTTCGGCCACGAACAGCCTGCCCGCCGGGCCGAATGCGAGGTCGCGCGGATTGTCGAGGCCGCTGACGAGTTGCGTGACCGTGGCTCCCGGCGCACGCGGGGGACCCTGGTGCTTCTTTGGCCCGTGCCCGTTGCCATGCCCATTTCCGTTTCCAGCCCACGCGGAGCCGGAGCCCGCGAGCACCGCGCAAGCTACTGCCGCGGTGCCAGCGAGCGCTCGTCGAGATCCAGACACGTCCGTGTTCTCCTTTCCTCTTCGACTTGCCCCAGTGCGGGCTGTGTACCCGGCGATCGATCATCGACGCGGGCCCCCCTGGCTGACGGTCGCCGCGACGGCGAGAGCGTCAAAGCAGGTCAAACCTTATCGCCGCGCGGCGGCGATGTCCGCCTTGAGGGTCTGCGTCGCGCGGGAGCGGCTGGCCGATGTCGCGGCGCTGCTCGAGCGCGCTGTCGCTCAGCTCGCAGGCCGCCGACGATGATGATTGCGGTGTCTCTCGACAGCGGCGCGCGCGGGATCCCTGCACCCGCTTGCCAGACTCGGAGCGCGACAAGCGTGTCGGCGAAGCGCTCGAAAAACCGCGACCGCGACGCAAGCGAGCGCGACCGGCGCAGCGCCGCAGCTGAACTCAGCCGAGCACCGAGTTCAGTGGTGCGCGAGGCAATTCAGGACCCACGACCACCCGGTCCTCACGAGCCGAGCACCCTACACACGGGACATTCGACCGCAAATAGTTCCCCAGGGCCGATTTTGGCCGTATCGCCATATCCAAGGGACTGGCCCGTTGCAGGGCTTTTCTAATCGGGGAGGCCGGATTTGAACCGGCGACCGCCCGGCCCCCAGCCCGAGGGACGGGGTGCTGCTCAGTGGATGAGGCCCGGATTCATCGGGGTTGCTGCGTCTGAGTGCGTCCCGGTTGCTCTCAATTTGTTCCCCAAATTGTTCCCCGTACACACGTTCAGTTCGCCTACTAAAGCGGTCGCGATCGCGTGAGCGCGTTGACTATGGGTGCGTCGCAGCCTTCCAGGCCTGCTCGTAGTGCTCGATGGCATCTCTGGGCTCGCCCTCCTCAAGCTCTTTAGCCCCCTTTTCCATCTCCTTGTTCGCCTTCGCGATTGCCCTGGGATCCGTGGCTCCTTCGACCGCAATCTGCGCGAGCGTGCGGTCGACTTCCACGAGTTGGGCGATGAGCCCGGCCACCGTGCCAGCCGCTGATCTCTTGATGTTCCGCAGCTGCTCGACGGCCGCCTCCTCTTGCTCGAACACGTTCTCGCCTCTCTTCACGGTCAGGTGGGCGTCGTCGATCCAGAGCTTGGGATCGAGGCTGCGCGTGACATCCCGGACCGCCTCGGCGATGCGTCTGTCGGTCCCGCGACTGCCGCTCGGCTCCAGCGCTTCCAGGGCCGAGAGCACCGCCTGCTTCGCAAGCCGCGGCGAGCCGACGACCTTGATAACCGTGAGCTGCTCCTCACCACATTCGCTCTCGGAGGGTTCGTTCAAGGCGTCGCCCGAGTAGGAGGCCTGCCAGAAGTAGGTCCCGGGTGCGAGCGTCTCGGGGTTCGAGGCGGGCACGAGTTCGCCGCTCACGCTGACAGCGCCCGCGGAGGCGACTTCTGTTTCGCAGTTGTCGGAGTAGACCTTGTAGGTCACGGTCCCCGTCGCGGTGGCCGCGTTGACGCCGCTGATGGTGGCGGTGTCGGTGACCGCGGCGCCTTCTTTGACGGAGATCGAGGCGCCGGTTTTGCCTTCGCCGGAGAGCGAGGTGGTGGTCGTGGTGGGCTGGGGTTCTGGCGCTTTGGCGCTCACCGTCTCGACCTCCGAGCTGCACTGGCTCTTGGAGGCTTCGTTGCTTGGGTCGCCCGAGTAGGAGGCCTGCCAGAAGTAGGTCCCGGGGGCGAGCGTCTGGGGGTTCGAGACGGGCACGAGTTCGCCGCTCACGCTGACAGCGCCCGCGGAGGCGACTTCTTTGGTGCATCCGTTGTCGGAGTAGACCTTGTATGCGACCGTGCCGGTCGCGGTGGCCGCGTTGGTGCCGCTGATGGTGGCGGTGTCGGTGACCGCGGCGCCTTCCTTGACGGAGATCGAGGCGCCGGTTTTGCCTTCGCCGGAGAGCGAGGTGGTGGTCGTGGTGGGCTTGGGTTCTGGCGCTTTGGCGCTCACCGTCTCGACCTCCGAGCTGCACTGGCTCTTGGAGGCTTCGTTGCTTGGGTCGCCCGAGTAGGAGGCCTGCCAGAAGTAGGTCCCGGGTGCGAGCGTCTGGGGGTTCGAGGCGGGCACGAGTTCGCCGCTCACGCTGACAGCGCCCGCGGAGGCGACTTCTGTTTCGCATTTGTTGTCGGAGTAGACCTTGTAGGTCACGGTCCCCGTCGCGGTGGCCGCGTTGACGCCGCTGATGGTGGCGGTGTCGGTGACCGCGGCGCCTTCTTTGACGGAGATCGAGGCGCCGGTTTTGCCTTCGCCGGAGAGCGAGGTGGTGGTCGTGGTGGGCGGCGGACCGACCTTGCGGGTGTTGGTGATCGTGCAGACGACATCGGCGCCTTCGGCCACTGACACGTTCAGCGGGCCGCTGTCCGAGCCGCTGGCCAGGACTTCGCCGGCGCCGTTGGCAGACCGGCACTCGATCGCGGAGGTGTAGTCACCGAGCGAGCTGGCGGTGCCGGCCGTCTCGCCGACGCTGTGGGTGGCCGGGCTGACGGTCTGCTTGGTGGTGGTGTCGCCGTTGGAGGCGTCGGCCTTCTTGGTGATGCCGTCGATCTGAAGGTTGAAGCGCCCGGGGTCGTTGCTCGGCGAGAGCACCTTCTTGACCTCGAGCTGGCCGGTCGCGACACCCGTCCAGGTCTTCGTCGCCGTTGCGCTCGGCTCGGTGCCGTCGGACTCCATCACGCCGTCATTGTTGGTGTCTACGAACGCCGAGATCGTGTCTTCTCCGGCGAGTGTCCCCGTGTAGCAGAACTTTGCTTCGCCGGCGAAATCGGTGGAGACCGCCTTTTCCTGGGGAGCGTTTGGGCCCGTCACAGAGAAGCGCACGGTGCGGTTGCCCTGGAGCCGTTCGGTCGCGTCCTTGACCGTCGCCGTCACGCAGTGCTGGGTGTTGATCGGGTTCGTGGCCGATGACGGGGCGAGCGTTAGAGAGCTCGGCGGCATCACCGTCCACGTCTTGGTGGCGCTCCCCAGAGGCTCTTCCGGGTCCCTGATGCCGTTGCCGTTCGTATCGGCGAAGGCGTCGATCGTGTCGCTCCTTTCGAAGGCGCTCGTGTAGCTGAACGTCGCCTGTCCG
>VAWK01000024.1:0-69303 GCA_005885515.1 Actinomycetota bacterium
GATGAAGTTCGGGCCCGACGGCCGGCTGTACGCGATCAACCCGGAGGCGGGCTTCTTCGGCGTGGCGCCGGGCACCGGCAAGGCGACCAATCCGAACGCGATCCGCACGATCGAGCGCAACGCGATCTTCACCAACTGCGCGCGGACCGACGACGGCGACGTGTGGTGGGAGGGTCTGACCAAGGATCCGCCCGCGCACCTGATCGACTGGCGCGGCGAGGATTGGACACCGGCCTCGAACACCACCGCCGCCCATCCCAACGCGCGCTTCACCGTGCCCGCCGCGCAGGACCCGGCGATCGCGCCCGAGTGGGAGGACCCAAAGGGCGTGCCGATCGACGCGATGCTGTTCGGCGGCAGGCGCTCGACCGTCGTTCCGCTGGTCACGGAGGCGCGGGACTGGACCCACGGCGTGTTCCTGGGCTCGGTGATGAGCTCGGAGAAGACCGCGGCCGCCGCGGGAACGGTCGGCGAACTGCGCTTTGACCCGTTCGCGATGCTGCCGTTCTGCGGCTACAACATGGCCGACTACTTCGCCCACTGGCTCGAGATCGGCCGACGCGAGGGGGCGAGGCTGCCGAAGATCTTCTACGTCAACTGGTTCCGCAAGGACGACGACGGGCGCTTTCTGTGGCCGGGCTTCGGCGAGAACTCGCGCGTGCTCGCGTGGGTGTTCGCCCGCTGCGCCGGGCGCGGCGCCGCGCTACAGACCCCGATCGGGCTGCTCCCGCCAGCGGGAGAGGGAGGCATCGACACGCGCGGCCTAAACGTCTCCGAAGCCGACATGGCGGCGCTGCTGAGCGTCAACCCGGAGGAGTGGAAGGCGCAGCTGCCCCAGTTCAGGGAGCACCTTGCGAAATTCGAGCGCCTGCCGGCCGAGCTGCATGAGCAGCTTCAGGCCCTGGAAGAGCGCCTCGCTTAGCGGCCTCGTCGCACGCGGATCGCGCGGCCTTGTTGCGGGCGCATGGCGCGGTCCGCGTCGCCGGCACGTGCGCCTCGCCCGCGGATCGCGCGTCGCGCGTCAGTCGTGCCCGTGCGGCTCGCCGGCCGCTGCCGGCGGGCGCGACTCCTCGGCCAGCGAGGTGATCGTGAGCGCTCCACGGGCGGAGGACTCGAGCACCTCGGTGGCCTCCTCCAGCGAGCGCGCATAGAGCTCGACGAGCAGGTGCACGATGATGCGGGACTCGTCCTCGTGCTTGTGGAAGCGCACGTGCGTGAAGAACTCGCGTACGCCGTGGTCGCCGAAGGCCGCATACGAGAGCGCGTCCCCGGCCTCGGGGCCCGAGCAGCTCTCGACCT
Source organism: Actinomycetota bacterium (assembly GCA_005885515.1). Lineage (GTDB taxonomy): Bacteria > Actinomycetota > Thermoleophilia > Solirubrobacterales > Solirubrobacteraceae > Palsa-744. Next base: position 1,300 of record VAWK01000024.1, read on the forward strand.
CATCGGCGTCGACGGCCACCGTGCACGACGCCACCCAGGGTGTACCGGCGATCATCCGCTCCCAACGATCCTCGATCGGCTCCACGCGGCCGTTTGAGAAGCCGAGGTGGGGCTGGTCGTGCATGCAGTCCAGGCACTGCACGACCGCCTCCTGCAGCTCGTCGATCACCTCGGCGCGCTCGCCCGTCTGGGGATCGATCTTGTGGATCCCCTCGTAGTGCACCTGCACCTCGAGATCCTGTGACCAGCAGCGGTAGCAGCGCAGCCAGCTGCGCGCACCTGTCTCAGAGGGCGTTGCCTCCATAGGGTCATTCTATGCGCGGGCCAGTCGCTGACCGGTGCTCGCAACACACGGAACGCCGTCTCACGCAGCAGCGCAGCAAGCCGCAGGGCAGCAGCGCAGCAGGCCGCAGGGCACCAGCGCAGCAGGCCGCAGGGCACCAGCGCAGCGAGCCGCCGGCGACGCACCTGCCGCCGTTCAGGCGAGTTGCGGCTGCTCCTTTACCCGAAGGTGAATGCGTAGCCGGAGATGCCCGGCGCGAAGCGCAGGCTGAGGAGGTGGCGCTCGTCCTGCCGCAGCGACACAAGCGTGTACAGGCGCTGCCGCGTGACGGTGACTGCGCCGGCGCGCGCGTCGGCGCCCGCATCGGCGGCGGAGATAGGCCGGCCGTCGAGCAGCACCCGCATCGAGCGCGGACGTTCGCCCGCCGAGCTCAGCACCACGTATACATCCTTGGCCTTGAACTCGGCGTCGATACCGGCGCTGGCGATCGCCGTGGCCGGCTGGGCTCCGATCCGCCAGGTGCCGCTGTATGCGAAGTCGTTCAGCGCCAGCGCGCCGCTCGGCGGGGAGCCGTAGTCGTGCACCCCGGCTTTGGGTTCCTCGAGCCAGCCGTGGGCGCGCGCGGTGCCGAGGTAGGTCTCGGGCGTTGCCTCTTCGCTGGGCACGATCACGTCGCGCGGGTGGCTGTGCCGGCCAACCGCGTGACCCGCTTCGGCGAGCAGCGCGCGGATCGCGGTTTCGGTCTGCGCGTAGTCGCCCTCGCCGAAGCTGGCGTCGCGAACCTCGCCGCGGGCGTCGATCAGGTAGTCCGCCGGCCAGACTTGGTTGCCGTACGCGTTCCAGGTGCCCATGTTGTTGTCCTGCACCACCGGGTAGCGCAATCCGAACTGCCTGATCGCGTTGGCGACGTTGCCGGCGTCGTGCTCGAACTGGAACTCGGGTGTGTGCACGCCGACGATCGTCAATCCGAGCGGGCGGTACGTGGCATCCCACGCCTTCAAGTAGGGCAGCGTGCGGATGCAGTTGATGCACGTGTACGTCCAGAAGTCGATCAGCACCACGCGGCCGCGCAGCGACGCCAGCGTCAGCGGCTTGCCCCCCGGCGTGTTGAACGAGCGCTCGGTTTCGGTGAAGTCGGGCGCCGTGCCCAAGTCGCGCAGGCTGCGCGCGTCGGCCAGCAGCGTCGACTGGCTCGCGTTCGCGGGCGCCACGCGCAAGCCGCTCGACCCACTTCGGCACGCCGAGGAGCCGTTCGCGGGCGCGAACTTGGGGCGGTGGCCCGAGATCTGGTGCAGGCGGCTCGTCACCGCGCTCGAGCACTCCAGCGAGGCGGTGAGGTTCACGTCGGGGATGTTCTGCGCCACGAACTGGTCGAAGCTCACGTCGAGCATCGTCCCGATCGCCACCGCCGTGAGCACCATGACCACGCCCAACGCCCGCTGCAGCACGGGACCGCGTCCCGCCGTCCGCACGCGCTCGAACAGGCGCCTGCCGCCCAGTGTGAGCGCGAGCAGCACGAGCGCCGACCCGATCGCGTAGGCGATGGCGATCGCGATCGACCTGCCCGAGGCCGCGCTGACCGAGATGACCGCCGCGAGAATCGGGCTCGCGCAGGGCGTGTACACGAAGCCGAGCGCTCCGCCCACGAGCAGTCCCGAGCGGAAGCCGTCGCCGCGCGAGCGCGGGCCGAGCCGCGCCAGCCGCGACAGCGGAGCCTCGATACGCGCGGCCAGGCCTGGCAGCAGCAACGCCAGGCCGAACGCCAGCAGCACGACGATCGCCACGTCGCGCAACGGATCGCTGCCGAGGCCGACGCCGTCGACCACCTTCGCCACGCCAACGATCGTGACCGTCAAGGTCAACGACAGCCCCAGCACGATGCCCACCGGTCGCCGCCTGCCGCCCACGCCGCCGGCCGACAGCAGCGCCGGCAGGACCGGCAGCACGCACGGCGAGAGCGCCGTACCGGCGCCCGCGAGCAGCGCGAAGCTGAGCAGGATGATCATCGCAATCGCAGGTTAGGCGCGCGGACGTGCTCGCACGCCGGCGCCGGGGCGGATTTCATCGCCCGTTCATCACCGTCTCGGCGGGCCGCTGTGCCCGGCGACGCGCCGATGGCCCCGGCGGCGCGCCGATGGGCCCGGCGGCGCGCGCGCACTCCGATCCTCAATGTCGCAGCATCACATACACGACGCACGCCGCCAGCGCGATCTGGCCAAACGCGAGCGCGGTGCCGAGGTTGGCGGCGCCGAGCGCCCCGGCGAGCGCGCTCGCGAGCGCGAACGCGCCCGCGATCATGAGCAGATCGCGGATCATGCGTGCCCGCGCACGCTGCGCGCCAACGGGCTCAATCTGCCATCCCGGCCGCTTGCCCGCGCTTGGGGGACTGCGCCTGCTGCGCGCCATGCTCGAGCACCTCCACGAGCGCCGCCGGGTCGAGCGCCGGCTCTTGACTTTCCAGCAGGCGCTCGGCCGCGCGCCTGCCGCCGAGCGCACGCAGCCCGCGCTCGCCGTGCTCGTACGCGTAGTCGGCCAGCGCGCTGGCGCGCCGCGCGTGCAGCCGCCGCGCTGCCACATCGATGCTCGCGCGGTGCCGATCGAGCGCCGCGATCAGCTCCTCGATGCCGGCATCTGGGGGCAGTGAGGAGACGGCCAGCACCGGGGTCGAGGCGCACCCCAGCGAGCGCAGCGCGGCGGTCACGTCCCGCTTGGTGCGCGCTGCGATCGCCCCGAGGTCCGCCTTGGTGACGACCACCACGTCCGGTATCTCCATGATCCCCGCCTTGTAGAACTGCAGCACGTCGCCTCCGCCGGGCGGCACGACCACGGCCACGGTGTCGGCGACGTCGGCGACGTCGGTCTCCGCCTGGCCGACGCCGACGGTCTCGATCACGACCACCGCGAATGCGTACGCGAGCGCGTGCGCGGCCGTGCGCGTCGCCCACGCCAGCCCGCCCAGCCGCTCTCCGGCGGAGGTCGAGCGGATGAACACGTCGCGGTCGCCGGCGTCGAACTCGATGCGCGCGCGATCGCCGAGCAGCGCTCCTCCGGATAGGCGCGAGCTGGGATCGACCGCCAGGATCGCAACGCTGCTGGCGCGTTCGCGCCAGCGCTTCAACAGGGCCGAGAGCAGCATCGACTTCCCGGCGCCGGGGGGGCCCGTGACGCCGATCACGTGGCCGGGCGCCTCGCCGGGGCCGCCGGCGGGGGACAGCTCGCGCAGCAGCCTCATCGACTGCTGGCGGTCCGAGGGCGTGGTGCTCTCGAGCAGGTTCAGCGCCGCGGGCGCGGCACTCAGGTCGCGCTCGCGCAACCGCGCGCCGAGGGCCGCCCCGTCGGCGCTCACGCCGAGCCGTTGGCGGAGGAGCCGTTGGCTGAGGAGACCGGTGGCCGCTCCGCGCTGACGAGCTCCACGATGTCGCGCATGATGCGCGTGATGTCGAAGTCCTTGGGCGTGTACACGGCTGCGACGCCGGCCTGCCGCAGCAGCGGAACGTCCTGCTCGGGAATGATCCCACCGACCACCACCGGCGCCGTCACGCCGGCCTCGCGCAGGGCATCGATCACGGCGGGGACCAGCTTGCGATGCGATCCGGACAGGATCGACAGGCCGATCACATGCACGCCCTCCTGCGCGGCCGAGGCGGCGATCTGCGCGGGCGTCAGGCGGATGCCCTCGTAGACCACGTCCATGCCCGAGTCGCGCGCGCGCACCGCGATCTGCTCGGCGCCGTTCGAGTGGCCGTCGAGACCGGGCTTGCCGACGAGGATCTTGGGGCGGCGCCCGAGCCTCTCCTTCAGGCGCGCAACCTCCTCGCGCAGCTGGGTGAGCTCGCCGTCTGCGGCGGCGGCCACCGCCTCCCCGACGCCGGTGGGCGCCCGGTAGCTGCCGAACACGTCCCGCAGCGTCCGTGCCCACTCGCCGGTCGTCGCGCCCGCGCGCGCCGCGGCGATCGTGGGGAGCATGAGGTTCTCCGGCTCGCTCTTCGCGGCGGCCGCCTCGGAGAGGGCGGCGAGCGCCGCGTCCACGGCGGCCTGATCGCGCTGCGCGCTCCAGCGGCGCAGGGACTCGATCTGCTCGGCCTCCGCGGCCGGGTCCACGACCAGGATGCCGCCCTGCGCATCGGCGGTGAGCGGCGAGTCCGAGGTCTCGGTGAAGCGGTTCTGGCCCACGACGACCTGCTCGCCGGACTCGATCCGCCTTATGCGCTCGCGGTGCGAGTCGACCAGCGCCGCCTTCATGTACGGGACCGCCTCCACGGCGCCCCCGTGCTCGGCGACGACGGCCATCTCCGCCCGCGCTCCCTCGAGCAGCTCGGCCACGAGGCCGTCCATCACGACCGAGCCCTCGAAGATGTCGGGGTACTCGAGCACGTCGGTCTCGTAGGCGAGCACCTGCTGGATGCGCAGGGACCACTGCTGGTCCCACGGCCGCGGCAGGCCGAGCGCCTCGTTCCATGCGGGCAGCTGGATGGCCCGCGCGCGCGCGTCGCGTCCCAGCGTGACGGCCAGCGCCTCCAGCACGATGCGCTGCACGTTGTTCTCCGGCTGGGCCTCGGTCAGTCCGAGCGAGTTCACCTGCACGCCGTAACGGAAGCGCAGGTTGCGGGGATCCTGCACGCCGTAGCGCTCGCGCCCTAGCTGCTCCCAAAGGGTGGCCATCGCGCGCAGCTTGGCGTGCTCCTCGATGAAGCGCACGCCGGCGTTGACGAAGAACGAGATGCGCCCGAAAACCTGGTCCATGCGCTCCTCGGCCCCGCCCGGGAGACGCGCGAGGCGCTCGCGCACGGCGTCGAGCACGGCGATCGCGTTGCTCATCGAGTAGGCGATCTCCTGCACCGGCGTCGCGCCCGCCTCCTGCAGGTGATAGGAGCAGATGTTGATCGGGTTCCACTTGGGCACGTGCTCGACCGTGTAGGCGATCATGTCCGCGATCAGGCGCATCGAGGCGGCGGGGGGAAAGGCGTAGGTGCCGCGCGCGAGGAACTCCTTGATGATGTCGTTCTGGGTCGTGCCCTGAAGCTGCTGCTGGGCGACGCCCTGTTCTTCGGCGACGACGATGTACAGGGCCAGCAGCCAGGCGGCGGTGGCGTTGATCGTCATCGAGGTGTTCATCTCATCGAGCGGGATGCCGTGCATCAGCGCCGCCATGTCGCCGCGGTGGCAGATCGGCACGCCCACCTTGCCCACCTCGCCGCGCGCGAGCTCATCGTCCGAGTCGTACCCGGTCTGGGTGGGCAGATCGAAGGCCACCGACAGGCCCGTCTGACCCTTCTGCAGGTTGCGCCGGTAGAGCTCGTTGGAGGCGCTGGCCGTGGAGTGTCCGGCGTACGTGCGCATCCTCCAGGGCGCGTCGCGCTCGGGCAGGCGCACGGTGTGATCGCCGCTCATGTGATCAATTGTACGGTCGCGCAGTGCCCATTATCCTTGGGCGCGTGAGTCAGACGCTCGAGCTACCGCGTGTGGACGGACCCGGCAGCGGGCTCGGTGGAGCGTGGAAGGTGATCGTGCGCAACGACGACCACAACACCTTCGAGCACGTCGCGCGCACGCTGGCGCGCGTGATCCCCGGCGTGACCCTGCAGCGCGGCCACGAGATCGCCAACGTCATCCACAACGCCGGCCGCGCGCTCGTGTACTGCGGTCAGCACGAGCCGGCCGAGCACTACTGGGAGCAGCTCAAGGGCGCCGGCCTGACGATGGCGCCGCTCGAGAAGGGCTGATCAGGCGCTCTCGCCCTCGACCGTGCGCGCGCCGTCGCCCCAGCCGCGGCCGTTGCCGGTCGGCGGCGGCGTCACCACCGCGCCGCCGGCGGTGAGGTCCCACCAGCCGTAGCTCACGGGCACCTGATACCAGCCCGAGTGACGCACGCGGAAGTCGATCATCTCCGGGCCTTCCCAGTAGCGCTCCCAGCCCAGGTGCTCGGCAAACGTCGCCAGCTGCTGGAACTTGTAGCGGTCATCGCGTGCGCGATACACCGCGTAGGAGCTGGCCCCGTAGCGCACCGCGGCGGCGGCGACGCCGTTCAGCGCGCGCTCGAACGCGTCGGCGCGAAAGCCGGTCGCATACCAGGGGATGATCACGGTGCCGGTCACTAGGCGCCCACCTCCGCGTGGATCGCGCCAGGGCCCTCGGCGGTCTTGCCCTGACCGTCCTGCTCGGCGCCGATCAGGATCGAGATCTTGCCGAGGTGCTTGTTTTCGCGCATCAGCTGGTGAGCTTCGGCGACGCCGTCGAAGCCCAGTGTGCGCCACAGCACAGGCCGGATCTGCCCGCTCTCGATCAGCTCGTTGGCCTTCGTGCACTCATACGCGTTGGCGAAGTGCGAGCCGAGGATCTCCTTCTGGCGCATCCACAGGTAGGCGACGTTGAAGTCGAGGTCGATCCCGGTCGTGCCCGCGCAGATGACCACTTTGCCGAACGTCTTGGCGGTGAACACGGAGGTCGGGAAGGTCGCTTTCCCGACATGCTCGAACACGATGTCGGGTGCGTCGCCGAGGATCTCCTTGACGCGCTTGGCGAAGGCGAGCGTTACCTTGAAGCGCGCCTTCTCCTCGTCGGGGCTCTCGCCGCCCTTGCGCATCATGCCTGCGAACTCGTTGCGGTCGATGTAGTCGACCGCTCCGAGGCGCTTCACCAGCTCGCCCTTCTCCTCGGAGGAGACGACACCCACGCAATGGGCTCCGGAGAGGGCACACAGCTGGGTCGCGAACACGCCCAGACCGCCGGCGGCGCCCCAGATGAGCACGTTGTGGCCGGCCTGCAGCTTGCAGCGCGTGAGCAGCATGCGGTAGGCGGTGAAGTACACCAGTCCGTAAGAGGCAGCCTCCTCCCAGGTGAGCGCTGCGGGCTTGGGCAGCAGCTGCTGCGCCTGGACTTTGGTGAACTGCGCGAACGAGCCCCACGTCGTCTCATACCCCCAGATCTTCTGCGAGGGGGCAGCCAGCGGATCGAGACCGTGCACCTCGGGGTCCTCGTAGGAGGCCTGGTTGCAGTGCACGACGACCTCGTCGCCCGGCTTCCAGCGGGTGACGCCCGCGCCGACCTTCCACACCACGCCGGAGGCGTCCGAGCCGCCGATGTGGTGCCCGAACTCAGGGTGGTCTCCGTACTTCATGACCGACACGGGCTTGCCCAGAGCGGCCCAGACGTTGTTGTAGTTGACGCCGGCGGCCATCACGCGCACGATGACCTCGAACGCGCCGGGCTCGGGGACTTCGATCTCCTCCACCTGGAACGCGTCCTTGGGCTCGCCGAAGCGCTCCTCGCGGATCACCCACGCGGCCATCGTGGCTGGCAGCTGGCCGGGCTCGGTGCTGACGTCGGATACTCGCTGCAGGTCAATCGCCACTGGCTCTTCCTCGCGTGTCGGGTACTGGGACGGCCTCGCAATCCTACCGGCGGGCCGGCCGCGCGGCCCCGCGCCGCTCCACCCGCCACACCAGGCGCAGCCCGGACCAGTGCTCATCCAGCGCCGCCACCTTCACGTCGACCAGGCCCAGCGCCAGCGCCAGCTCGCGGATGTCCTGCTCGCGGATGTCGCTGTCGCGCCCGTCGGCTCGCCGCGGCCACGCGATCCACACGGCGCCGTCGGGAAAGATCCGCTCGGCGAGCGCCGGGAGGCTCTCGCGCACACCCGCCAGCGCCGCGAAGAAGGCGACGATCGTCGCCGCGCGCGAGGTCTGCCCGGCGTGGCCGCGCTCGCGCGCGATTCTGGCCTCAGCGGGCGCGCCGGGGATGCTCCAGTCGCGCGGCGCGTCGATCAGCAGCACCTCGTTGCTCGAATCCACGCTGAGCTTGCGCCACAGCGGCCTTGCCGAGTCGCCGCTCACCTCCCGCTGGATACCAGCTGGCGCCTCAGGCGGGAATCGTCTCGGCCGCGGGCGCGCGCGCGGTGGACTCCGCCCCCGTCGCCGGGCCAGCTTCGGCAGCGGGTTCGGCGGTCGGCGTCGGCTGGAGCGCTGGCACCGGCTGGGACGTGGGCTGCGTCGCCGCTCGCCCAATCAGCGTCCAGGCGAGCAGCGCACCGAGCAGCGCCAGGGCGCCGATCGCGTACAGACCTTTCGTGAGCGCATACACGTAGGTCTCGTTGAGCGCGCCCTGGACATGAGCCGGGAGGCGCGTGGTGCTGGCGCCCGAGCCGAGCAAGTCCACCAGCTTTGCGCGGCTTTCCGGGCTGAGGTGTGGCAGCCGCGTGGACAGCTGACTGCGCCCGACGGTGGCGATGACCGCGCCCAGGGCGGCCACGCCGAAGGTCGAGCCGACCATGCGGGTCATGTTGAGGATCCCGGACGCCACGCCGGCCTTGGTGCGATCCACAGCGTTCATCGCGGCGGTGCTCATCGGCGACATCACGAAGCCGATGCCGAGGCCCTGCAAAAGGAAGCTCACGACCAGAAAGCCGTAGCTCGAGTGGGTGGTGATGCCGGTCATCCAGAACATCGACGCCGACACCGCGATCAGGCCGCCCGTCATCAGCAGCCGCGGGCCGATGCGGTCTGCCAGGCGCCCGGAGATCGGGCCGGCGAACATCACCACCAGCGTCGTGGGCAGGAAGCGCAGCCCCGTCTGCAGCGGGGAGAAGTGAAGGATGTCCTGCATGTACAGCGCCAGCGAGAAGAAGGTGGCGAACATCACGAAGGACACGATGAACGCGACGACGTTGGCGCCGAAGTAGGAGCGCGAGCGGAAGAAGCTGAACTGCACCATCGGCGCGCGCCGGCGCGGCTCGATCACCACGAACGCGGCCAGCGCCAGCAGTGCGATCGCGAACAGCGCGATCACCCTGGTGGAGCCCCAGCCCCACGCGTTGCTCTTCACGAGCGCGAGCACGAGCGCCGCAAGCCCGAGCGTGAGGCTTGCGACTCCGGGAATGTCGACCTCCCGGATCGCGGTCTCGTCGCGCGACTCGCGCGTGGCGAACAGCGTCACCCCGATCGCTGCGATCGCGACGGGGACGTTGAGGATGAAGATCGACTGCCAGCTGACGTCCTCGACGAGCAGGCCGCCCAGGACCGGCCCGATCGCCAGCGCCATGGCCGACACCCCGGCCCACGTGCCGATCGCACGGCCACGCTCGTGCACGTCGAACGTGTTGGAGATGATCGACAGGGTCGCCGGCATCATGAAGCCAGACCCGATGCCCTGCACGGCGCGAAACGCGATCAGCCAGGTGTCGCTGCGTGAGAGCGCGATCAGCAGGCTCGAGAGCCCGAACACGACCACGCCGAACAGGAACATGCGCCGGCGCCCGAACAGGTCGCCCAGCCGCCCGCCCGTGACCAGCACCACGGCAAAGGTAAGCGTGTACGCGTTGACGGTCCACTCGAGCGAGGACGTGCTCGCGTGCAGGCCGCGCTGAATCGACGGCAGCGCCACGTTCACGACCGTGTTGTCGAGCATGATCATGAACAGCGCGAAGCACATCGCCCCGAGCGTCCACCAGCGGCGGTTCTCCTCGGTCATCTTCAAGGCGCGGACCCTCTCGGCCATGGCTCAGCTCCTCCGGGGTCGCGCCGGCTGCGCCGGTCGCAGCTCGGCGATCTCCGGGCGGTCGTCCAGGATCGCCTCGAGCGCGCACGCCAGCGCCGCCGCCTGCGCATCGCTCAGCGAGTCGAGAAACTCCTGGATCCCGGCGAGCCGTCCCTCTGCGAGGGAGCTCGTCATCGAGCGTCCGGCCTCCGTGAGGCGCACGCGCTTCATCCTCCGGTCGACCAGATCCTCCTGCCGATCGACGAAGCCGCGCTCGTACAGCCCGTCGATCGCGCGGCTCATGGCCGCTAGCGATACGCCCATCGACTCCGCCAGCTCCTTCACACAGCGCTGCTCGCTGCTCTCGTCCATCGCGCACAGCGCCTTGATCTGGGTGAAGGATAGGTCGCGCTCGGCGATCGTGTTGAACGTGCGCACGTTGGACTTGCGCATCAGGTAGCTGGCCAGCGCGAACATGTCGCGGGTCAGTGCATCGCGACCGTCCGTGGCCGAAGCGCCTCGCGCCGGGGAACTGGCTCCGACAATTGCTTGCATCTGCGCAAGCTTATCTGTCACGCAATCGTTGCGCGTGTGACGTCCATCACACTCATGGCCCCTCTGCCCAAGCGCAGCGCGTGCGCGTCGGAGCGTGCTCTAGGTCGGGCTACGCATCCTCGTCCAGTATCGGATGAGCCCGATGATCAGGATCACGGCTCCGAGGATGATGAGTGCCCACGCGCCGATGCGTAGTAGGTCGTAGGCCGTCTGGCTCAGACCAGTATGGACGTTGCTGAAGTCTTCAAGCGGGCAGGCTAAGCCGCCCGTGCGGCATCGACCTTCCAATTCCGGAGGGTGGCTGTGCGCCTCGATAAACGCCGCGACCCCGGCGATTACTAGGACAGCTCCCCCGAATATCTGCCGCATAGCTTGGGAAGCTACTTGAGGCGCCCCCGCACGGGCGGTCGGCGGCCTGCAAGCCGCCGCGCGACGAGCTCGAGTCGCCCCAGCTCTACGCCTGCGTGCGCCGCGTCACGCGGAGACGAAGGCGTGCGCCGGATAAAGCTCGGGCGGTGCGTCGATCCCGACCTCCTGCAACAGCGGCGCGAGTACCTCGCCGAAGCGGTTGCACGCCTCTTCGGACTCCCACACATCGACAACGCGGAAGCCGCTCGGTCCTTGACCTGCGGCGTGAACAAGCAGGCCCTCGACCGGCCAGTCAGATGGGGATTCCATGCGATCTTTGCCGGTCATTTTGCGGACGACCTCTGCGTACCGCTGCTGGGTGAGACCGCCTCCCTGAAACACCATTACCACCGCCATCGCCTGCCCCTCCTCTCATTCGCGAACGGGCGCAGCATACAGTCGCTCGGCTCGCGGACACCTTTAGGGCTCGTACCCGAGCTTTCAGCGACGCTGCGGCGTGCCGCCGGCGAACGGCAGCTCGCTGACCCGGGCCGTTACCCCGTCCTCGCCCACGTCGAGCACGGCCCCGGGCTCGGCCTCGCGGCGCACCAGCGCCAGCGCGATCGGCCCGAGCGCAGGTGACAGCGCCACGCTGCCCAGCCGGCCCACCGGGCGGCCCGCGAGTTGGAGCTGATCGCCCGTGCACGCCGGGGCTGACAGTCGCAGCCCGCGCAGATGGCGGTTGGGCTTGCCTTTGTAATGCAGCCGCGCGACTGTCTCCTGGCCGACGTAGCAACCCTTGGTGAAGCTCACCGCGCGCGCGTTCAAGCCGGCCTCCTGCGGGATCGTGGTGTCGTCCATGTCGACCCCGTAGCGAGGGCGTCCGCGCTCCACGCGCAGGCATTCAGCTGCCGCCACCGAGACCTCGGTGGCGCCGCGCCCGCGCAGCGCGGCGTGCAGGCGCTCGGTGTCGGCGGCGTCGCAGATCAGGTCGACCCCGTGCTCGGTGCGCACGGCGAGCGTGTGCACCCCGTCGACCTCGAGCGAGCCGTTCGCATGCTCGTCACGCGCCAGCTGCGTCGCCCCCGCGAGGCTGGCGGCGCGGGGCCCCAGCAGCGAGATCAGCCCGAGCTCCAGCGTGCGCTTGTGCAGCTCCACTTGATAGCCCACCTTGAAGCGGCGAATCATGTCGAACAGGGGCTGCAGCGCCACGCGCTCCGTGTCGAGCAGGAGCCCGCCTGGGCCGCGCGTGGAACTGGCGCCACGTGCGTGGTCGGCGGCGCGCGCGGGATCGGCGCCCACCGCGAGGATGCGCACGTCGCCGAGCATCTTTCCCTTGTGCGTGAGGAACGCTGCGTAGCGGCCTTCACCGCTCCGCAGATCGGCGAGCTCGTTTGTGACCTGCCCGTTGAGGAACTCGACTGCCCCTGCGCCGCTCAGGACCAGCTTGCCCCGCTCGGAGCGGTCGAGCGACGCGCAGCCGCGGGTGAGCGCGTGGTGCTCGGACGCGAGCACCGGCGTGGGTACGCCGGCTGTCGTCGCTGCTGCCATGGCTTTCGAGCATAGCCCCGCGAGAGGAGCGCGACAGGAGCGTGCGTGAGGCGGGCGCGAGGGCCAATCCCGCTAGCCTCTTGCAACCGATGGACACCAAGCGCCAAGGCTTGACGGACACGTTCGAGCGCATCGTGGACTCGCTGCCCGACGACTGGACCGACCTGGAGCTCGACCTGCGCATCGCCGATGAGTCGCGTTACGTCGAAGCGGCGGTCTACATGGTGACGTGCAACGCGCAGCCCTACTCCCACCACGACTGGCACTGGCGCCTGCGCGTGGCGCACCGCTTCGGCCACGCGGCGTCCGCGCCCACGGTGCATGGAACGCTGCGGCTGCTCGATGAGGCGGGCGTCGAGGGCGAGCTCGCGGTGCGCCAGGTGCGCAGCGGAAGGGTCGAGGTGAAGCAGATGTGGGGCCGGCCGCAATCCGTGCGCGAGGAGTTCCGGCGTCTGCGGGCGCAGTAGCGCATGGCGCGGGTGCTGGCGCTGGTCGCGGACCTGCTGTTCGGCTCGCGCGTGCAGGGGCAGCTGGGCGCAGCTGGCCACGACGTGGAGCTGATCGGCGACGCAGCCGGCTTGCGGCGGCGGCTCGCCGACGCGCCTGCGCCGAGAGCGGTGCTCGTCGTCGATCTCACCGATCCGCAGCTGGGAGGCGCGCGGCTGCTGGAAGAGCTCGCCCGAGAAGGGGCGCTGGCGGGAACCCGCACGCTCGGCTTCTACTCGCACGTGGACGTGCGGGCGCGCAAGCGAGCCGAACGCGCCGGCTTCGATCTACTGGTGCCGCGCTCGCGCATGGCGCGCGAAGGCGCACAGCTCGTCGCGCGCCTGTCGACGGCGCCGTGAGGTGCGGTGCCGGGCACGGACGACGCCGTGACGTCCGACGCCCGGGCGCGGACGGCGCCGTGATACGCGACGCGCGGGCATATGGTGTCTGCGATGAGCACGCCAACGCACGCCGCGGACGGGGCGCGCGCGAGCGCGGCCGCCAGCCTATGGGCTCCCGAGCGGCGCGGCCTCGTGACCGGGCTCGTGCTCACGACCACGTTCGTTGCGGTGGAGGCGCTGGCGGTGCTCACGATCATGCCCCAGGTCGCGCGCCAGCTCGGAGGCTTGAGCCTGTACGGCTGGGTGTTCAGCGCGTTCATGCTGGGAAGCCTCGTCGGAACGGTCGCCGCCGGCCGCGACGCCGACCGAGTGGGTCCGGCGCGGGCCTACCTGGGCGGGCTGGGGCTGTTCGCAGCGGGTCTGGCCGTGGCCGGAGCGGCGCCTTCGATGGCGGTGCTCGTTGTGGGGCGCTGCCTGCAGGGAGTCGGCGCGGGGGCCGTGCCGGCGATCGCGTACGTGGTGATCGGTCGCAGCCTGCCCGAGCGGGTGCGGCCGCGGATGCTGGCGGTGCTGTCGACCGCATGGGTGGGGCCGGGACTGCTCGGCCCGGTGCTGAGCGCGGAGGTCGCGCGCGTGTTTGGATGGCGGGTGGTTTTCCTCGGCCTGATCCCGCTCGTGGCGATCGCAGGCGCGCTGGCGCTGCCTGCGCTGCTGCGGATCGGGATACCTCCGGCCCCTGCGGCGGATGACGGCGCGCCGCACGGACAGGTGTCCGCCGCCGAGCACCGCCTGCTCGACGCCCTGCGCACGGCCGTAGGCGCGGCGCTCGTGCTCGAGGCGCTGGCCTCGCGGACGCTGCTGCTCGACGCGGTGCTGGCCGCCGCGGGCCTCGCCGTGGGCGTGCCGGCGCTGCGCCGGCTGTTGCCGGCGGGAACGCTCGGCGCCCGGCGCGGGCTGCCCGCGACGATCCTCAGCAGGGGGCTGCTCACGTTCGCGTTCTTCGGCGGCGACGCGTACGTGACGCTGGCGCTCACGACGGTGCTGCACCACCGCGTCACGACGGCGGGCGTGCTCATCACGATCTCGACGCTCACTTGGGCGGCGGGCTCCTGGCTGCAAGCCCGGCTGAGCCATAGGTGGGAGGGGCGCGGCTTCATTCGCGCGGGACTCGTTCTCATCCTGGGCGGCATCGCCGGCATGGTCATTTCCGTGCGTCAGGCCGTCCCGCTTGCGGTCCCGTTCGCGGCATGGAGCGCGGCTGGCCTGGGGATGGGGCTCGCGTATGCCCCAACGTCGCTGCTGATGCTGCGCGACGCGTCCTCTGACCGCACGGGCTGGGCGTCCGCGTCGCTGACCCTCGCCGATGTCCTCGGGACCGCGCTGGGAACGGGTATCGGCGGCGGCGCTCTGGTGCTGGCGTCCAATCAGCGCTGGTCGATATCGACCGGCGTGATGCTCGCGTTCGTGCTCGCGGGAGCGGGCGGGGTCGCGGGACTCGCGGTCAGCCGGCGGCTGCCGCTGAGGGGCGCGCAGCCGCCGCGGGTGGCACGCGAGCGAGTGAGCGAGCCGGCGCGCCTGGCGTGAGCGGCTCAGCTGGGCTGCGTGGCGGCGCCGCTGCCGGGCTCGGTGCGCTCGGCACCGGCGGGATCCAGCGGCACGAGCGCGCCGTTGGGCACGCGCTCGGTGTGCGTCAGCCAGCGTCCGGCGCGCCACGACAGCGCTGCGCGGATGACCATCCCGTGGCAGATCACGAGCGCCGGCAGCTCGCCGCGCTGGATGTCAGCCAGCGCCGCACCCACCCGCTGCTGCTGGTGGGCCAGGGACTCGCCCCCTGGGAACGCGAACGCGGCGTCGCCGGCGAGGAATGCGGCGAACGCGTCGGGTGCCTCTGACCGGACCTCGGCGAAGCTGCGGTCGGTCCAGTCGCCCGCGTCGGTCTCTGCCAGGCGCGCGTCCTCCCGCGGGCCGAGGCCCGTGACGTGGGCAACCACGTCGGCTGTTTCGCGCGCGCGCAGCAGCGGGCTGCACCAGAGCGCGGCGAAGTCGCGCGCGGCCGCGCGCTGCGCGAGCTCGAGCGCCTGCGCGCGGCCGGTGCCGTCGAGCGGCACCGGCAGGTGCCCCTGAAAGCGGCCCTCGAGGTTGTAGGCCGTCTGGCCGTGGCGCGCCAGGTAGATCGAGGCCACCTACGCCGGCTCGCCGGCCCGCGGCTCGATCACCCCGGTCTCCGCGGCACCGACCGGCTCGGGCCTGGCGGGGCGCAGGTACAGCAGCTCGTACGCCGCGGCCGCAACGGCGGCGCCGAGCACTGGGCCGGCGTACCAGACCCACGCGTGCGACCAGTGGTCGCCGACGAGCTGGGGGCCGAAGGCGCGGGCGGGGTTCATGGCGGCGCCGGTGAACGGTCCGCCGAAGAGGATGTCAATCGTGATCGTGAGCCCGATCGCCAGCCCGGCGATCGATTTGAACGTGCCGCGCGGGTCAACCGCGCTCGCGAACACCACCCAGGCCAAAAAGAAGGTGAGGATCGCCTCGAGCCCGAAGCCCGCGCTCGCGTTCACGCCGCCGCCAAGCGCCGGCACGCCGAGGTGCACGGCGTCGCTCGACGCGCGCGGGAGCAGGTCGCGCAGCAGCAGCGCCGCCAGCGCGGCGCCGCCGAACTGGGCGAGCCAGTACAGGAGCGCAAGCGCCGGCTTGATGCGGCGCGTGACGAGAAAGCCCACCGTGATCGCGGGGTTGAAATGGCCGCCTGAGATGTGGCCCACGGCGGACACCATCACGGCGATCGCCACGCCGTGCGCGATCGCCACGCCGATCAGCGAGGGGTCGTGGATCGCGTTGGCGGCGACGATGGACCCGGCGCCGATGAAGATGAGCGTGAACGTGCCGATGAACTCGGCCACGCCGCGGCGGAGCGCGTCCTCGAACACGAGGCAAAACCTAAGCGCCCGGCCGGACGGACCGGCGTCCGCGCAGGCGGGGCCAGCGCCTACACTCCTGGCTGATGCGCCGACGGGTGACGTTCAGCCGCAACCTGACGCTGTCGCTGTCGCGCACCTGCCGCTGTTACTGCAAGTACTGCTCGTTCGCCACCCACTCTGCGCACCTGTACACCCCGGAGGAGGTGCTGGCGATCCTCGACGGGGCCGCGCGGCGGCACATCAAGGAGCTGCTCGTGCTGACGGGCGAGCGCCCCGAGGTCAATCCCGAGGTGCACGCGCGGCTGCGCTGCTACGGCCATGAGGACTTCACGGCGTATGTCGCGTGGGCGTGCGAGCGGGCGCTCGAGCGGGGCCTGCTGCCGCACACCAATCTCGGCGTGCTGTCTTCAGACGAGCTGGCGCGTCTGCGCGAGGTGACGGCCTCGCAGGGGCTGATGCTCGAGTCGAGCTCCGAGCGGTTGATGGCCACCGTTCACGCGGGCTCGCCGAGCAAGCATCCGGCGCGGCGGCTGGCGACGATCCGCGCGGCGGGGCAACTCAAGATCCCGTTCACCAGCGGCATCCTGGTGGGCATCGGCGAGAGCGAGCAGGAGCGCCTGGACTCACTGGCAGCGCTCGCGGAGCTGCACGCGGAGTACGGCCACATCCAGGAGGTGATCCTGCAGAACTTCGTTCCGCATCAGCGCTACTACGGGCGCGAGCCCGCGCACATCGCCGACGCGGCCGCGCGCGAGTACTGGCGCACGGGCGTGGCCGATGGCCGCCCCGCGTTGCCGCTGCCCGAATGGGCGTGCGCGGTCGGCATCGATGACCTCAAGCGCCTGATCGCGGAGACCCGGCGGCTGATGCCCGACGTGGGCATCCAGGTGCCGCCGAACCTCTCGGACTGGTGGGGGGAGCTCGTGGCCGCCGGCGCGACCGACCTGGGAGGGCTGTCGGCCAACGGCGATCACATCTCCCCCGAGCACCCCTTCCCGTCGCCGCACCAGGTGCGCAAGGCGCTGCAGCGCGAGGGCTACGCGCTCACGGAGCGGCTATGCGTGTACGCCAGCTACATCGACCCGGAGTGGGTGTCGCCGGCGGTGATGGACACGATCAAGCGGCGCTACTGGAGCTTCATCCCGCGCCGCGGCTCCGGTCGCACCGAGCCACCGGCGCCGATCCGCCCGGAGCTGGTGGCGCGGGCCGCGCAGAAGGGTCGCGACGGCGTGGCACTCGACGCCGATGAGCTCACGGCGCTGTTCGCCGAGACGCGCGTCGAGGCGATCGAGGAGATCCGCCAGGCTGCCGATGAGCTGCGCCAGGAGCTGGCGGGGGACACGGTGACGTTCGTGGTCAACCGCAACATCAACGTGTCCAACATCTGCGTGGTGGGCTGCGCGTTCTGCGGCTTCGGACAGGGCAAGCGCTCGCCCGACGCCTACGAACACGACCGCGAGGAGTTCGTGCGCAGGGTGCTCGAGGCGGTCGACTACGGTGCCACCGAGCTGTGCATCCAGTCGGGCATCCACCCCGATTGGACGCTCGAGGACTACCTCGGCTGGCTCGCCCTGGCCAAGGAGACCGCGCCGCAGCTGCACCTGCACGCGTACAGCCCGATGGAGGTGGCGCACATGTGCGACATCTCGGGGCTGCCGGCGGCGGAGGTGTTCGCGCGCCTGCGCCACGCTGGACTGGGCTCGACCCCGGGTACGGCGGCGGAGGTGCTGCATGACGGCGTGCGCGAGCGCATCTCGCCCAACAAGCTGCCCGTGGCGCGCTGGGTGGAGATCATCGAAGCGTGTCACCGCGCGGGTGTGCGCTCGACGGCGACGGTGATGTTCGGCCACATCGAGGAGCCGTGGGAGCTTGCCGAGCACATGCGCGTCGTGCGCGAGCTGCAGGAGCGCACGCAGGGCATCACGGAGTTCGTGCCGCTCTCCTTCATCCCCTTCCAGACGCTGCTCGGGCGCACCCACGGCGTGCAGGAGATCTCGCGCGAGGAGAACCTCAAGCACACCGCCGTGTTCCGCCTGGCGCTCGGCCGCACGATCACCAGCGTGCAGGCCAGCTGGGTGAAGATGGGGCTGGACGCCGCCACAGAGGCGCTGCGCTGGGGCGTGAACGACCTCGGGGGAACGCTGATGGAGGAGTCGATCAGCCGCCTGGCGGGCAGCTATCACGGCACGAGGCTCGAGCCGCACGAGTTCATCGCTGCTGCCCACCGGGCCGGGCGCCCGGCGGCCGAGCGCACGACGCTGTATGAGGTCCGCCGCCGGTACCCGCTGCGCGGCGAAGCGCACGTCGCGGCGCTGGCTGCGTCTTGAGGGGGAGTGCCGGACCTACGTACGCGTGCGGCGCCGTTGGCGGGCCGCGACGAGCCGCTGCGCGCGCAGCATCAGCGTAGGGATCCCGCGGTTCGGCGGTGGAAGCAGCCCGACCTGCTGGGTGAAGTCGTACAGGTCGTAGATGATCTTCCAGTGCGAGATCAGGCCATCGCGGAACTCGTACAGGTCTACGCCTTCGATGTCCACCCGCCGGCCGGTGGGCGCCCACGTCGGCGGTGCGGAGCCGTACCGCTTGCCCCAGAACGCCAACTCGCCACTGAACGTGCCGGTCCCCCGCCAGGGCAGTGCGATGCCCGCGCCCTCGAGGGCCAGGTAGGGCTCGCCTACCCCTTCGAAGCGGATGTCGGGAAACGCGCGGAAGAAGATCTCCGTGAACGCCCTGAACTCGCCGCGGCCGTGAACGGTCTCGCCGAACATCGCGGGGTCATCCCACACGACGTCCTCGGTCACAAGCGACTCGAGCAGGTCGAGGTCGTGGGTGTTCCACGCCGTCTCCCAGCGTCCGAGGAAATCGTCCAGCTCGCCGGCGCGGGCAAGCCAGCGCTCAGAGAAGCCGTCGAGACCTCGGTTGAGCTGCTCGAGCAGCGGCTCGGCTTGTTGACTGGTCGGTGGTGCGGTTGCCATGGAGGGCTCCTTTGCTCGTGCCTTGCCGATGTCGACGCTACGCGGTTCGCATGAATTGCCCGTGAAACGAGAACGGGATGTGGTGGGGGACCTGGGCGCGCGCCAGCTCGCTGAGGTCGGCGGCATCGAGCACCAGCAGCATGGAAGCGCCGGCGGCGGCGTCGAGCACCACCGACAGCAGCACGCCGTCGTCCTCGCGCTCGGCCTCGGGCCGCGCGACGAACACGGGCTCTCCCGGATAGGAGCCGGGCTGCGACCAGGTGGCGGTCGCCCCGTCGTGGGTGTCGATCTTGACGATGCGCTCGAGCCATCCGCTTGGGCCCACGCCGTTGCCCCACACGTAGCGGTAGGGGCGCTCGTTGCAGCGGCGGTAGTTGATGCGTGGCAGCTCGATGTCGCTGTCTGCCAACCGCTCGCGGGTCACCGAGCGCTCGGCCGGGCGCAGGCGGAAACGGGTCAGGGTGGCGCTCGAGATCGGCTTGCCGGCGCGCAGGCGCTCCAGATAGAGGTCCTCGACTATGCCCGCGTCGGGGTAGGTGCAGATATCGACGATCACCTCGTCCGCGTGCTCGTAGGCGTTGACGTGGTGAAACGCAAAGCAGGCATCGGTGCGGAAGCCCTGCAGGGCCTGGCCGGTGGCGCGGTCGACGAGCGTGAAACGCGTCTCCAGGTCGGGCTTCCAGCGATAGTTCTCGATGTAGGGACGCCGGGACAGGGCCAGCGCCAGCGGATTGACGACCAGCGGAAACTCCGCCAGCACGAGCCAGCGCTCGGTGAGGCCGAAGGAGTGCATGTAGGCCGGCTCCCTGACCGGCAGCGAGGAGATCACGCGCGTCGCGGCCGGGCGGCCGGCGGGCGAGTGCGCGGGAACCTCGAAGAAGCGATAGCTGCTGCGCGACCCCAGCTTGGCGGCGTAGTTGAGCATCGCGCCGCTGGTCCGGTCGGCGTGCGGATGCGCGGTGGAGAGCTGCCCGGGGGCCTCATACGGCCGCACCCCGGCCGCCTTCAGGGTGCGCGGGTCGAACTGCACCGGAAGCGGCGTCTCGGTCATCGCGATGAAGCGCTCGCCGAGCTTGGTCACGTTGACGTTGGCGTTGTCGGTCAGTACGCCGCCGCCGCTGAACAGCGTTTGCACGCGCTTGAACAGCGAACGGCAGGGGTCGGTGGCGAACTCGCCGTAGATCATCTCGCCCTGCTCGCGTGAGGCGCGGTAGGAGCGGCTTTCGAGGAAGCGATTGCCGTAGGAAACCTCACCGTCGGAGATGCTGAAGCGGTGGAGCATCGCCAGGCCGTCAAACCAGTGGCGCATGTGCTGCTCGCCGAGCTCGAACTTGGCCGGGCCGGTGCGCAGCAGCGAGCCCGACAGCCACTTGGGGAGCGCGCCGCGCAGCTCGAGCTCCTCGGCGCTCAGCTGCTGCTCGAGCGTGCAGAAGCCGAGCCGGGCCGCGGCGCCCGGGACGGTGGCCGGCGCTCGCGTGGGTGCGCTGGCTGGGGCCGGCGCGGAGCCGGCGGCGGCGTTGGCGGGGCTCGTCAGGCGGTTTGCTTGCGACGGCGTCGTGGACGCTGTGCTGGGCGGCATCGTCATCACTCCCTATATAGTTCGGATCGAACGGTGCGGAGCGTAATATAATCGCTCGCGGATGTCAAGCCCGCGCCTGACCGAGACCTCGTACATCGTGCTGGGGCTGATCGCGCAGATCGGTCCGGCGACTCCGTATGACCTCAAGCGGCTGGCCCAGGTGAGCACGGTGAACTTCTGGAGCGTGCCGCACACGCAGCTGTACAGCGAGTGCGCGCGGCTGGCGGGGGAGGACCTGCTGAGCGAGCGGCGCGAGCAGACGGGCCGGCGCCGGCGCACGTATCGCTTGACCGAGCGCGGCCGGGAGGCGCTCGAGCGCTGGCTCTCGGAGCCCACCAGCGAGCTCGAGCAGGTGCGGGATACGGCAACGCTGAAGCTGTTCTTGGGAGGCGATCCCCAGCAGCTCGCCCCGACCCAGCTCCAGGCGCACCGCGCGCAGCTCGAGACCTACGAGCAGATCTACGGCAGCTTCGTGGGCGACGCTCCGCAAGGCTGGCGGCTGGCGCTCGAGGCGGGAATCGACCACGAGCGCGCATACATCCGCTTTTGGTCCAGGCTGGCAGGGCAACGAGCCCGGGAGGGCTCGCCAGCCCGGTCCCGCTGAGGCTCGGTCGCGTGGCGGCCCGCGGCAAGGGCCGCCCGCCGCCGGCCGGAATACGCCCGCGGCCCTACAGGAACAGGTCTTCGTCCGGTGCGCGCAACAGCGCGGCCGCGCCGGGGCCGTCGGCGGCGGTGAGGTAGCGCTGCAGGCCGTCGATCAGAACGACCGGCTCACGCGAGTCCTTCGCGCGCGCGAGCTCGGCGCTGGCGGCGGCGGCATCGGCCGCGGCGAGCCAGGTCGCGCGCAGCTCCAGGCCGGCCGCGTCGGCGCGCCCGCGCCAGTCATCGAGCGGCTGCATGCCCGCCAGGCCAATCGCCACGTCGAGCTGGCCCTGGCGCCACGCGCGGCCGAAGCTGTCGCTGATGAGCACGGCCGGCGCCTGCCCGGTCAGCTCGCGCAGGCGCGCGCGGATGCGCCGGGCGGAGGCGTCGGGGTCGGCGGGCAGCAGCACGAGCGTGTCGGGCGAGGGTGCGTTAGAGGCGTCGACGCCGGCGTTGGCGCAGACGAAGCCGTGCAGCGTGCGGCAGATGAGGACGCCGCGCTCGGCGCGCAGGAGCTGCTGGGACTGGTCGAGCACCACCTGCACCACGCGGGGGTCCTTGCCGTTCTCGGCGGCGAGCTCGCATGCCCGCCGCGACGGCGTGACCGTCGCGAGCTGCACGACCGCGTCCTCGGCCTTTGAGACGACCTTGTGGGCGATCGCCACCAGGTGCCCGCCGGACAGCTCGGCGCCGCCCAGCGCACCCACGATCAGGGCGGCCAGGTCATCGCCGGCGCTCACCTCCGGCAGGCCAGGCAAGCCACGCGCGAGCACGCTTGCCACGAGCCGTCCAGTGTCAGCCGGTTGTGGATATGGAGAGGATGGGACGGCGTTCGGGCTGGCCGAGCACGGAGCGCGTGCGCGGGGCCGTCGCATCGGTTCCCGCGAGGCGCGCGCGCAGGGCGGCGAGGTCCTCGCCGGTGTCGACGTCGAGCACCAGCGACGGGGGGTGCTCGAGCCGCAAGGCCGCGCCGGCGGCCCGCGCGAGCGCGCGGTGGCGCTCGCAGCTGCCGGGGCCGAAGCTCGGCGTGATCACGTCCGGCGGCGTGAGCAGCAGGCCGTTGGTGCCGGTTCCGTGGCGGTCGGGCACGATCAGCACCTCGGCCCTGGGGCTGCCCGCAGCTTCGGGGCCGCGCTCGGACACGGGGCCGAGCAGCCGGTCGAGCTCTGCGGGCTCGAGCGCGGGGCAGTCGCCGGGAACGCACAGCACGCGCTCGAACCCCTCGGCGAGGGCGCGCGCGATGCCGATCGCTGCGGCCGCCGACTGGCCCGCTTCGGCGGCGTCCTCGAGCACGATCGCTCCCTGCGCGCGCGCCTGTGCGGCCACCGACGGCTCGCAGGTCACGACGATCGTGCGCGCGATCGCGCTGGCCTGCGCGAGGGCCCCGAGCACGTCGGAGACCATCGCCGCCGCGAGGTGCTGACGCAGGGCAGTGGCGGTGCTGGCGGCGAGGCGGCGCTTGGCGCCGGCCATGCGCTTGACGGGCAGGATCGCGGCGGTGCGTGCGAGCGGAGGTTCTGGCGACGCGTCCCGGCGGGGCGGCACACCCGCAGGATAGTCCGGCGGCAGCGGCGGCCACGGCGATCCGCGGCCGTGAGCCGCGCGGCTGGCTCGCGCGCGGCTAGCCCTTGGCCAGCGCTTCGGCAAATCCGAGCACGCGCTCGGCGACGCGCGCGCGGGAGGCGGCATCGTCCATGCGCGTGTCCAGCTGCAGCGTGGGCAGGCGCGCAACGTTCTCGTCGGAGACCATGCCGTCCAGCAGCTGGCCATAGAAGTCCGCCACTCCGTCCGCGCTGCAGTCCAGCGAGGCGAAGCTCATGAACGTGGCGGTGGGGCCCTTGAGCACCCCGCCTCCGACGATCGGGCTGACGGCGAGCACCGGTGCGGAGGTCATCGCAAGCGCGTCGCGGAACCCCGGCACGGCCAGGATCGGACCGATCGACGCCAGCGGATTTGAGGGCCCGATCACGACCACGCTCGCGCCCGCGATAGCCGCGATCGCCTGCTCGCCCGGCGCGGCGCGCTCGGCGCCGCGGAACTGAAGCCCCTGTACCGGCCCGGCGCCGCGCTGGCGGATCATGAACTCCTGGAAGGAGACCCAGCCAGCCGGCGTGCGCACCCACGTTCGCACCGGGTCATCGCTCATCGGCAGCACGCGGGCGCGCACTCCGATCGACGCCTTCAGGCGCTGTAGAGCCGCCGTCGCGGAGCAGCCGGCGGCGAGCATCCTGGCGCGCTCCATGCACCAGGCGAGGTCGCGGTCGCCGAGGTTGAACCAGACATCTGAGCCCAGCGCTCGCAGCGCCTCCATGACGGCGAACGTGTCGCCGCGCAGGCCCCAGCCGCGCTCGTCGATCTGGTCGGCCAGCCAGAAGCAAACGAGGTCGGGGTCGGGCGAGACGTGCGCGCCGTAGATCTCGATGTCATCGCCCGTGTTGGCGATCACGGCTACCCGCTCGGGCTCGCGCACGGCGGTCATCCCGCGCGCCAGCTTCGCCCCCCCGGTGCCGCCGGCGAGCACGACGATGTCTCCCTGCATCACTCCCACACGGGGTCGTGCAGGCCCGTGAGGCGGATGCCCGCGTGAACCTTGTAGCGGGCGTTGACGCTGATCAGCAGGGCGGTGAGCGACTCGGTGATGCGCGCCATCTCCAGGCGCCCGCAGTCCACGCAGCGCATGCCCTCGATCCGCTCGAGCAGCCCGGCGGCCCGCTTCTTGTCCTCGCGCGAGTCACCGCACAGCAGCACGTCCTGTTCGAGCGGATGCTCGAGGTCGGTCAGCGAGGCGGCGCTGACGGTGTGCAGCGCCGAGACCACGCGGACGCCCTCGGGCACCATCTCGAGCGCCTGCTCGGCGGCGGACCCCTGCCACACCCCGAGCATGCGCGTGGCCTTGCCGCTCACGGCCGCGGCCAGCGGCACGCTCGCGTCGATCAGCAGCTGGCCTGGCGACAGCGCGGGGGAGATGTTGGTGAGCGTCTCCGATTGGTTGCGAAAGGGCACGCTCAGGATGACGGTGGCCGCGCCGCGCACGGCGCCCGCGTTGTCGTGCGCCGAGAGGCGGCCGCCGGAGATCAGCGACGCGGCCCGCTCAACGGTGCGCTGTGCGCGCTTGGGGTCGCGCGACCCGATCGCGATCGGCACGCCGGCGCGCGCGAGCCTGATCGCGACACCGAACCCCAGCGCGCCTGAGGCGCCGATCACGGCGACCGGGTCGGACGGGGCGGGCGGCACGGCGGCCGAGTATAGGCTTCAGGGGGTGAGCCTCGAGGGAAAGAACGCCCTGGTAACAGGGGGCGCGTCGGGCATCGGCGCTGCCACCGCGCGCCGTCTGGCCGCGGAGGGGGCGCACGTGGCGATCGGCGACGTCAACGAGCAGGGTGCTCGCGAGGTGGCGGGTGAGCTGGACGGCTTCGCGTGCGTGCTCGACGTGGCCAGTGCGGCGTCGGTCCGGGCCGCCGTGGCCGAGGTAGTGGGTGCGCTGGGCGCGATCGACGTGCTCGTCAACAATGCTGGCACCGACCGCTTCGCGTTCTTCGTCAACACCGACGAGAGCCTGTGGGACCTCGTCCTGGGCGTGAACCTGCGCGGCGTGATCGCCGTCACGCACGCCGTCCTGCCGAGCATGCAGGAGCGCCGCACGGGCGCGATCGTGAACGTGGCCAGCGAGGCCGGGCGTGTGGGCTCGCAGGGCTCGGCCGTGTACTCGGCCGCGAAGGCCGGCGTGATCGGCTTCACGAAGGCGATAGCGCTCGAGGCGGCGCGCTATCGCGTGCGCTCCAACGCGGTCGCCCCGGGCCCGATCGAGACGCCGCTGCTGAATTCCGCGCCGGTGCAGCTGGGCGAGCTCGGCGAGCGGCTGAAGCGAGGCATGGTCAACGCCACCGCGCTGGGGCGCGCGGGTGAGCCCGAGGAGGTGGCTGCCGCGATCGCCTTCCTGGCGAGCGATGAGGCCTCCTACGTCACGGGTCAGACGCTCAACGTCAGCGGCGGCCTGTCGATGTGGTGAGCGATGCGATGAGCGCGGTGCCCGATCGCGGCGGCCAGGAGCCCGGTGCAGGCGATCAGGAGCGGCAGCGCGGGGCCGTACCCAGCGCTGGCACCCCGGACCCGCTGCCGCGGGTGGCGCTGATCAGGGAGGTGGGTCCGCGCGACGGGTTTCAGAACGAGCCCGAGACGCTCCCCACGGAGCGCAAGATCGAGCTGATCGACGCGCTCGTGCGCACCGGCCTGCAGCGCATCGAGGTCACGAGCTTCGTGCGCCCGGAGGTGATTCCGCAGCTGGCCGATGCGCGCGAGGTACTCACCAGCATCGACGTTCCGGCGAGCGTGAGCGTGTCCGTGCTGATCCCCAACGAGCGCGGGCTCGACAACGCGCTGGCGCTGCGCGACTCGCTTGCTGCGGCGATGCCTGCGGGGGCGCGCCGGCCGTTCGACGAGGTCAACGTGTTCCTGTCTGCGTCAGAGACGCACAATCGCAAGAACGTCAACCGCTCGATCGCCGAGTCGCTCGCCGGGCTCGAGGCCGTGCTCGCGCGCGCGCGGGCGGCGGAGCTGCGCTGCGAGGGTGTCATCTCGACCTCCTTCGGCTGCCCCTACGAGGGCCACGTGCCGCCGGCTCGCGTGCTTGAAATCGCCACCCGGCTGCGCGAGGCCGGTGCGGAGGAGATTGCCTTTGGGGATACGACGGGCATGGCGAACCCCAACCAGGTGCGGGAGTTCTTCCGCTCGGCGCGCGACCGCCTGGGCGACGACGTGGAGCTGACGGCCCACTTCCACAATACGCGCGGCCAGGGGCTGGCCAACGTGCTCGCGGCGCTCGAGGCGGGGGTTGCCAGCTTCGAGTCCAGCTTCGGGGAGCTGGGCGGGTGCCCGGTCCCGGCGGGCGCGACCGGCAACATCGCAACCGAGGATCTCGTCTCGATGCTGCACGAGATGGGCATCGACACCGGCATCGACCTGCCCGCGCTGATCGAGTGCGCGCGTCGGGTGCAGCGCCTGCTCGGCCGGCCGCTGGGCAGCCACACGCTCGTGGCCGGTCCGGTCGAGTGGGGCTGAGCAGCGTCGCGGACGGCCTGCCCGCGGCGCCGAGCCGCGGCGCTCAGCCGCTGGCCACCTGCTCTGCGCCCGCTGGCTCGGCCGCGGCGCCCTCGGGCTCGGCCCGGGCACCGTCCGGTTGGGCGGGGCGGCTCCCGGCCTGCTCGTCTGCCCGTGCCTCCCGCGCCCGCTCGCGCGCTTCCGCCGCGCAGAACTCCTGAACGGCGACCTCCATCGCCAATGTGTGGGCAAGCGCCGGACGGGCCGAGGCGTCGATCACGTGCTTGGCGCGGCCGACCGCGGTGGCGGAGTTGGCCAGCAGTTCTCCAACGAGCTCGTCGGTCGCGTCGTGCAGCCGCTCGGGAGCGACGACACGATTGACGAGGCCGATGCGCTCGGCCTCCGCGGCCCCGATCAGCCGGGCCGTCATGATCAGCTCCTTGGCCCGGCCGAGCCCGACCACGGCGGGCAGCCGCGTGGAGCCGCCGACGTCGGGGATGATCCCGAACCGCACCTCTGGCAGCCCGAGCTGTGCGTCGCTCGACGCGATGCGCAGGTCAGCGCCCAGCGCGACCTCCAGCGCGCCTCCCACGCAGGTGCGCTGGATCGCGCAGACGACTGGCTTGGGCATCGTTTCGCACAGGTTGGGGCACTCCAAGAACACGGTGCGAAAAGGCCGCAGCACCTCGGGCCGGCCGGCGAACGACGCCAGCTCGGCCAGGTCGACCCCGGCAGAGAAGACGGGTCCTTGACCGCGTAAGACGACGCACTGCACGCTGGCGTCGTCGGCGGCGTCGCGCAGCGCGCGTGCCAGCTCGCGCAGGAGCTCCTGGCTCATCGCGTTGCGCTTCTCGGGGCGGTTCATGACCACGTGGCGGACCGGTCCGCGGTCCTCGGTGATGACGATGCTCATCGGCGGCTCCTCACGGTGGTCGGCAGCGTCGGCTGCCGAAAGATCTCTCAGCGAGAGGCTACTCGTGACGCGCGGCCGTCGTGTTGCGCGCTCGGCCCGGCAGTCGCCGCCGGTATGTGGCCCGTGCACCGCTCGCCACCGCGTCGACCGGGCGCGTAATAGGCTCCCCTGTCGGCAGCAGAGAACGCGAGCGGGAGGTCTCATGGCGCAGCAGATCGAGAGGGTGGGCGTGCTCGGCGCCGGGTTGATGGGTCACGGCATCGCGCAGGTGGCCGCGCAGTCCGGCTATCAGGTGGTGGTGCGCGAGGTCGACGACGCGACGCTCACGAAGGGCATCGGAAAAATCGAGAAGCAGCTCGCCCGGGCGGTCGAGCGCGAGAAGCTGAGCCAGCAGGACGCCGAGGAGGTACGCGGACGGATCCGCGGCACTGTGGACTACCGCGACCTCGCCGACTGCGACCTGGTGATCGAGGCGATCACCGAGAGCCTGCCGCTGAAGCTCGAGATGTGGCGCGAGGTCGACGAGGTCGTCAAGCCCGAGGCGGTGTTCGCCACCAACACATCCTCGCTGCCGGTGATCGACCAGGCGGCCGTGACGGGCCGTCCGGCGCAGTTCGTGGGGATGCACTACTTCAACCCCGCCCAGGTGATGAAGCTGGTCGAGGTCGTGCGCTGCGTGACGAGCAGCGATGAGGCCTTCCAGACCGCGCTGGAGTTCGCGCGCTCGCAGGGCAAGCTCGCGATCCCGACCAAGGACAAGGCTGGGTTCATCGTCAATCGGCTCCTGGTTCCCTACATGCTGGACGCGATTCGCGCGCACGAAGAAGGCGTGGGCTCGACTGCCGAGATCGACGAAGCGATGAAGGCCGGCGCGGGGCACCCGATGGGGCCGCTGACGCTGGCGGACTTCGTCGGCCTCGACACGCTGGGCTCGATCTGCGACGTGCTGTTCGATGAGTTCCGCGAAAAGCGCTTTGCGCGCCCGCCGATGCTGCGCAAGATGCTGTCGGCGGGCTGGTTCGGCCGCAAGACGGGCATGGGCTTCTACGACTACTCCGGCGAGGCGGCCGTCGAGAACCCGGGTATCTGAGCTTGGCGGCGCGCCGTCGCGCGCACGCCGGCCAGCTAGATTAGGGCCCACCGTGAGCGACGCCGCCCGCATGCGTGTCTCCGACGCCGAGCGCGAGCAGGCCGCGGATGAACTGCGCGAGCACTTTGCCGCCGGACGCCTGAGCGCCGAGGAGTTCGGCGAGCGCCTGGGTGCGGTGTATGCAGCCAGCACCGTCTATGACCTGGAGCAGCTGCGACATGACCTGCCCGACGTGCCGCCCTCGCCGGCCGCGCGCCGCGCCGAGGTGCAACGGCGCCAGGCCGAGTTGCGCGGCCAGCTCCTGCAGCGCGCGGGAGGGTCGTTCACGCCGTTTGCCATCTGCACGCTGATCTGGGCGGCGAGCGGTACCAGCGGCGGATTCTGGCCGGCGTGGACGTTGATCATCCCGATCGTGTTCCTGGGGCGCAACATCTGGCGCCTGTACGGGCCGGCACCCGAGCTCGACCGCGTCCAGCGCGAGCTCGAGCATCACGGCCACCGCCACCGCCACCGCCGCCCGCCACAGCTGCCGTGAGCGACCTGCGCGCAGCGACCGCGCGCGCGCTCGCGGGCGGGCCCGAACGGCACCACAGCAAGGCGCGCGAGCAGGGCAAGCTCCCGGTTCGCGAGCGCATCGCCGCGCTCGTGGACGACGACAGCTTCGCGGAGGAGGCGCTGCTAGCCGGCTGGCAGGAGGATGGGCTCGGCGCCGAGGGGGTGGTGACCGGCGTGGGCACGCTCGATGGCCGGCCAGTCGCGCTGATGGCCAACGATCCCACGGTCAAGGCCGGCTCGTGGGGGCCGAAGACGGTGGAGAAGATCCTGCGCGTGCAGGAGCGAGCGCTGACCCTGCGCGCACCACTGGTGTACCTGGTCGACTCTGCGGGCGCGCGCATAACCGAGCAGGTGCAGATGTTCCCGGGCCGCCGCGGCGCGGGCAGAATCTTCTACAACCAGGTGCGCCTGTCGGGCGTGGTTCCGCAAGTGTGCGTGCTGTTCGGGCCCAGCGCTGCCGGCGGCGCCTACATACCGGCATTCTGCGACGTGGTGATCATGCGCGAGGGCAACGCTTCGATGTACCTGGGCTCGCCGCGCATGGCCGAGATGGTGATCGGTGAGAGGGTGAGCCTGGAGGAGATGGGCGGCGCGCGCATGCACACGGGCATCTCGGGCAGCGCACACCAGCTCGTGGCAAGCGACGAGGAGGGGATCGCGATGGCGCGCCGCTATCTCTCATACCTGCCCAGCAGCTGGGAGAGCGCGCCGCCGGCGGCGCCGCCATCGGCGACGCGGCAGCGCCGGGGGCAGGACATCTCGGAGCTGATCCCGCCCGATGAGAACAAGCCGTTTGACATGCAGGTGCTGATCGCCGCCCTGATCGACGAGGGCTCGCTGCTCGAGATCCACGCGCGCTGGGCCAGGGAGCTGATCGTGGGCTTCGCCCGCCTGGAGGGCCGGGTGATCGGGATCGTGGCCAACCAGCCAAACCACAAGGGCGGCGTCCTGTTCAGCGACTCGGCTGACAAGGCTGCCCGCTTCATCTGGACCTGCAACGCGTTCAATGTCCCGCTCGTGTTCCTCGCGGACGTGCCGGGCTTCATGATCGGCACGGCGGTGGAGCGCCAGGGCATCATCCGGCATGGCGCGAAGATGATCAGCGCGGTCAGCGAGGCGACCGTGCCCAAGATCTCGGTGATCGTGCGCAAGGCTTACGGCGCCGGGCTGTACGCGATGGCGGGACCGGCGTTCGAGCCTGACTGCTGCCTGGCGCTGCCGAGCGCCTCGATCGCCGTGATGGGCCCGGAGGCGGCGATCAACGCCGTGTACTACAACCAGCTGCGGGCGATCGATGACGAGCGCGAGCGCGCCCGGCGCACCGAGGAGCTGCGCCGCGAGTACGGCGAGGACATCGACATCCTGCACCTCGCCTCCGAACTGGTGGTCGACGCCGTCGTGGAGCCTGCCGAGCTGCGCTCGGAGCTGGTGCGCCGCCTGGCCCACGCGGCGTCCAAGCGCCGTGAGTGGCCCGCGAAGCACAATCCCGTCACGCCGGTGTAGAGGGCTGCAGGCCCGGCCGGGGCGCGGGCGGGGTTGCAATAGATTTGCCCGCGAGATGGACGCCCCGAGCTCGTGAGCGAAGCGGTGGCCCTGCTGGCGGTCGCGGTCGAGGCCGCGCGCATGGCTGGCGGCTTGCTGGCCGAGCGGGCGCAGCAGGCGGCCGAGCGCGGCGTGGCCAGCAAGAGCACGCCAACCGATCTGGTCAGCGAGGCGGACTTCGCCTCCGAGCGGGCGATCCGCGAGCTGCTCGCGGTCCGGCGCCCCGGAGACGGTTTCGTGGGCGAGGAGGGGGGTCGCGCGCAGGAGGGGGAGAGCGGGCTGAGCTGGATAGTCGACCCGCTCGATGGCACGGTGAATTTTCTGTTTGGCATACCCCAGTGGTGTGTGAGCGTCGCCGCTCGGGATCGGCACGGCGTCCTCGCGGGCGCGATCTATGACCCCAATCGCGATGAGCTGTTCACCGCCACGCGGGGCGGCCGGGCGCAGCTCGACGGTCCTTCGGGCCAGATTCGGCTAGCGGGCCGTGATCGCGCCGTGGTCGCTGACGCCGCGCCCGCCGGCGAGCGTGACGGCCTGGCGAGCGCGATGATCGCCACCGGCCTGTACTACGACGCCCGCGTGCGCGCGGCGCAGGCAAGGGTGCTCGAGCGGCTCGTCGGACGCGTGCGAGACATCCGCCGCTTCGGCAGCGCGGCGCTTGACCTGGCGTGGACCGCGGCCGGCCGCTACGACGCGTACTTCGAGCGCGGTGTGCAGGAGTGGGACGTTGCAGCCGGCAGCGTGATCTGCTGGGGCGCCGGGCTTGAGGTGGTGGAGCTGGCACCGCATGGTGCGCTTCCCGCGGGCATCCTCGCGGCACCGGCGACGCTCGCGACGCGTCTGCTCGAGCTCATAAGCGAGCCGTGAAGGCCAGACGGCTGGGCTCGGCCGGCCATGCGGCGGGTGGGAGTCGAACCCACACGCCCTTGCGGACAAGGCCTTTTGAGGGCCTCGCGTCTACCGTTCCGCCACCGCCGCAGGGAGCCCAGTGTATGCCAGCCTCCAGCCCGCGCGGCAACGCTCGTGTGTGGCGATCGTCCGGCGCGCCAGGCCACACGTGCACGCCGGCCGGGTGCGAGCGGGTGGCTCAGGCCGGGTAGGGCGGCGCCTCGCCGTACAGCTCGGGACCCGGTTCGCGGTGCTCGAGCTCCACGTTCCACCCCTGGCTGAAGCCGCGCATCGCAAAGGCGATCAGCAGCATCTGAACGGGCACGATCAGCAGCGTGAGCAGGCCCAGCAGCCCGGCGTCGATCGAGGGCTGGGCGAAGCCGGTCTTGTCGCGCGCGAACCAGCTCGGGCCGGCCACGAGCGCGAAGATCAGCAGCAGCACGGCCAGCACGGCGGCGACAGGCAGCACACCGCGGTTCCAGCGGGCGGCGTAGAAGGCGAGCGTCAGATACACCACTACGTAGCCGATCTCGATCGGCTTGGCGCCCCACAGCACCTTCCAGCCCCCGACCGTGACGATCAGCACGAGGCTGGCGCTCGCGAGCAGCAGCAGCACGACCGTCGCCCGCGTCGCCTGTACCACCGGCTTGTCCCGGTTGGGGTGCGTGATGGTCACGCCGGGCTCTCGCGAGCGTGCAGGTGGCGTGGACATGCTTGTGACGATACCGACTTGTGGGCTGCTCGTGGTCGCTGCCCGCCGGGGATTGGACGCAAGCCGGATACGCTCTGAGCGCGCAGCGCGGGCGTGGTGGAATTGGTAGACACGCCGGCTTTAGGAGCCGGTGGGCGCTAGCCCTTGGAGGTTCGAGTCCTCTCGCCCGCATCGATAGAAAAGGCCCGGTAATCGGGCCTTTTCTTATTCTCACGGACGCCGGCGGATCGGCACTGGCGCGGGTTGGGTAACACAGTTGGGTAACAATCCGCTACGATCGCTGCATGCACAAGAAAGGGCGCCCGCGCGGTCGCAGCCGCCGGGCGCATGGACATCGCCGATAGGAGCGACGATGCCAAAGCTCAACCTGCCCACCTACTCGCTACAGCTCCGCGCGCAGGGCACGCGGGCCTTCTACGAGGTCATGTTTCGCATCGACGGCCGGCAGGTCAAGCGCCGCGTCGGCCCCGCATGGGTCACGCCTGCCGGCAAGCCGCGGCGCGGGCGTCCGCGGGACGGCTGCCTCGACGTGGCCGGTGCGCACGACCGCGCCCGCGAGATCGTCGCCGAGCACGCCGTCAAGGCGGCCGACCCGCAGGCCGGGCCGACGTTCCGCGACGTCGCCGGCGATTACCTGCGGTGGCTCGAGCGGGTCAAGGGTGCCAAGCCCTCGACGCTGGCCGACCACGGCTACGCGCTCGCCGAGGCAAACGCCACCACGAACGGACACGTCATGCGCGCGCTCGGCGACCGACGCGCGGCCGAGGTCACGGCGCGCGAGGTCGAGGACCTGCTCGACGCGCTCGCCGGGTCGGGCGCGTCGGCGCGAACGATCAACAAGCGGCGCGCTCTGCTCGGGGCGGTGTTCACCTACGGCGTCAAGCGCGCCGGCCTGCCTACCAACCCGGTGCGCGCGACCGACAAGCGCCGCGAACCGCAGCGAGCGGCGCTCGACACATACAGCGTCGCAGAGGTCGAGCGGCTCGCATCGGCGCTGGCCGAGGGCCGGCACCGCGACCGTCCGGCCGCCAGCGAAGCGACCCGGGCCGAGGACGCTCAGGACGCCGAGCTAGTGCGCGTTGCGGCGTACATGGGACTGCGCCAAGGCGAGCTACGGGCGCTGCGCTGGCGCGACATCGGCGAGGACGTCATCACGGTCTCGCGCGCGCTGTCGGCCGGCGTGGAGTCCGGGACCAAGGGCGGCCGCGTCCGGCACGTCCCGCTCGTGCCGCAGGCGGCCGAGGCGCTGGAGCGCCTGCGCCGGCGGGCCGACTTCACCGCGCGCGACGAGCTGGTGTTCTGCAACTGGCGCGGACGCGCGCTTGACCCGAGCGCGCTCGTCGCGAGGTTCAAGCGCGCGCGCGACGCCGCTGGTCTGCGCCCGCTCCGCTTCCACGATCTCAGACACACCTACGGCTCGCTGCTCGCGGCTGCCGGCCTCCCAGTCACCGAGATACAGGCGGCCATGGGGCATGCGGACCTCCAAACGACAGCGCGCTACCTTCATGCCCGCCAGGCGAGTGAGCAGGTCGATCGTTTCGCGCGGGCATTCGCTGAGGGCGGCGACTCACGTCCACCACCGCTTCGACGGCCGCCCGGCTGAAGCGGCGGTGTCGACCGATTCGAACGGAGGGCAGCTCGTCGCGGGCGGCGTAGTCGTGCACCGAGCGCACGGGGATCTGCAGATAGTCGGCGACCTCGGCCGCCGTCATCACGTCGTGCTGTTCCGCACTCACACCGCGACCTCTGCCTGCTCTGAACCCGGCGCTCCCGTCGTGCCGGCGCCGTCTGTGCGTTCCTTGAGGTCACGAGAGGCCGGCCGGACCCCAAGCTCGGGATCGTAGAGCTCGGCGTCTCGGCGGTAGTCGGGAAGGGCGGCGGTTCTGATGACCATCACCCAGAAAGCCGAGCAACGTGCTCGCTGCGTAAGCCGATTTCCGCCGAAACGCGCGGGCATCGGCGCCATCCGTGCGCTCCTCGAAGCTAACGCGAGCATCATGAGTGAACGCCCTGACCCGTTCCTAGCACTCGACCGCTATTTCGCCGCGGCCACGATCGCGCACGAGTACCTCGCCGACCTCCACCTCGAGCTCGCCGCGCTTGGGACGGACAGTCCTCACACACGGGCGCTGCTCGGTGAGTCAGCCGCCGTCGTCACCGAACGGATGCCGGCGCTAACGCGCGAGCTGCGCCAGCTGGGAGACGAGTGGGAGACACAGAGCCTGCTCGACCCGCCCCGCGCGAAGCGCACGCTGGAACTTGCCACGATCCGCCTCATCGAAGCCGAGCCCGAGCTATCAGCGCTGCGAGCACGCCAGGACGAGATCGTCGCGGAGATGCACGGGCTCCTCGAGCGAGCGCGAGGAAGTTAGCGCTCAGCGAGTAGCCAGACGATCGGCCGCAGCGTCCTCATAGCGCGCGGCGAGCGCCAAGCTCGCGTCGCGGACGCCCTTGATGTCGGTCTGCTCCGCATGCATGCGCAGCTCGCGGGCCCGAGCCCGCAGCTGCTCAGGGCTTTGCGTGGTATCACGCAGCCTGTCCTCCATCGCGGCGAGCAGCCAGCGATCCTCATCGTGCAACGACGGCCAAGGCGAAGTCGACACACGGTGAGTGTACCGGCGCATAGGTCGAACCCTTGCGGGCGAGACGGTGAGGTTCACGGACGCGGGGCTGAAGCATCTCGAGCCGGTGCTTCTCCGATTTGACGCTCAGCGGGAGCGACGCTCACCTCCACGGAGTGGATCGCCTCAGCGAGCGACCCAACTGCCAGGAAGGGAGCGCCAGCACACGCGCCCCTCGGTGCTGCTGTCACAGTGCCTCGCTGCACGGCAAGCGTTCGCGCCATCGCCGCCAGCCATCCTCGCTACGTGACGTCCACGTGGACCGTCTTTCACTACCTCCCCGGTTTCCCTGCGCAGCCACTCGGTCCGCTACCAGCTTCCCAACGGGAACCTGCCCGTCGGCCTGGCCACGGCTAGTGCCTTGCTGTTCCCCCGTCCGTCTGCTTCCTGCTGCCCGCTCGCTCCCGCTCACCACTCTGCATCTGGCCTCGCCATAAACATCTGTGATGTGTTGGTCGAGGAAGGGGGTCCCCGGGTCGAAGCGAAGCAGAGAGGCGGGGACCCCCTTCCTCGCGCCAGGTGCAGAGCCAAATTCAGGGAGCGAGCGGGCAGCAGGGTCTTCGGATGTGTGGCCGCCTCATGAACGAAGAGCCAGACGACCACCCAACCGAAGACCTGCCGCGGGAGGTCCGCCGATCGCACGAGTGTCTTGGGCGCGCTTTCAGCCGGTCGACGCCGTGAGACGAGCGGCTGCCAAAGCGACGGCAGGTCGTACTCGATGAAGCGTGGCCGACAGACGGCCGGGTGCTCGCGAAGCGCCGGCGGCAGGCTCGGCGTTCGTCTCATCATCCAGTCACGGGCGAGGACGCGCTCGCGGCTACAGAACAGCACCCGCTCCCTGGCAGGGGGGTGGGTGCCTTCGCGAGGGGGCAGGTGCTCGCCTGCATACCAGGCGGAGAAGGTCTCATCCGCCGTCTCGATCAGGCGACGCAGCGGACCCTCGCGTGCCGTCAGGAAGATCACCGCCGGCGCGATGGCGTGCGCGGCGAAGGGGCCCTGTCGCCAGCCGTCGAGCAGCCAGCGGTCGTAGCGGCGCAGGCGGTCGATCTGCTTGTGGGGGCGTTCGGTGCGGTCGTACTCGATCAGCACCGCGAAGCGCCCCTGGCCCGATCCTGCGATGAGGGTGGCGTCGGGCTCCAGGTAGCCCGTGCGGCTCCCTGCCGGGTAGAGGCGCGCGTCCGGCGGCAGCTGTGCCGGCGGCGAGCGCTCGAGCTCGCCGTCCCCGTCGATCTCGATGTGCCCGTTGCGCGGACCTTGCCAGTGAAACGGCATCTGCCCGATGAGTGCCTCCTCGCCATCAGCGGCCGCGTCTCGGGCGATGTGAAGCACGATGGATGCGAGCTGAAGGTCGTGTTCGGCGTAGCTGATGCTGGTGAGCGAGGCGCGCGTGTAGCGGTGCTCGGCCGGAACTATCTCGCGCTCTCTCAGCGCCGACCAACCAAGAGACGTGAGCCGGTAGTTCCACTCGGCGCGCCCGTACGCGTGGGCCGGGCGGAAGCGGTCGACGTACCCTGTGTCGTGCAGGCGCTTGAGGCGCATCTGCGCCGCGCGCTCGCGGGATGGGCGCCATCCGAGCGCCGCGAGTTGGCTGGTGGACAGGTAGTTCGCGCCGTGGAGCAGCGCCATCAGGCGCAGGTCCCGGTGTGTGAGGGCGAGCCGAGGTGGCGGTTGCGGTCGCCGTCCCCATTGGATCGTTGCGGCGCTCAAGTCCTCGCCCGCGAGGAGCGCCCTGTGCGCGATGCCGAGGCCGATGTTGGTCATGGATCCGCTGCCGCCACCCAGCGCCGGTCGGCGAGAAGGCGGACGCTGTATAAGCCGCGTCCAGCCGCACTCGCGCAAGCGAACTCGCGACCAAGGCCCGCACCCCTTCCTCAGAGCACGGCCCAGACCCGTCGTGGCGAGACGGAACGCGGCCAGTGACGCGCAACGCTCTCGTAGCCTTCGGCTCCGCTGGGCGTCAAGCTCGGCCTTCGGCCGCGCTGTGCGCGCCGCTGTCGCAGCGAGCTTGACCCAGCGAAGCCTCCGGCTAAAGGGTCTCTCAGGTCGGCTGCGCCGAGCGCTCGCTCGCGCGAGGCGGATGCCCCACCATGGTCCGGTCGTCGGCGCCGGAGTACCTTCCCAGCGTGGGCGTCGAGCACAGCAGCCGCCAGGAGGAAAGCGCCCGACGTCAGAAGGCGAGAGCGCTCATCGCCGACTATCACGAGCAGCAGCTACTCGCGCTGCTCGAGCACGTTCGCGACGGGTTCACACGACTTGACCGAGGCGAGATCGACGCGTTCGAGCTCGACGACCTGATCCACCGTTACAAGCGCTCCGCACGCGAGCTCTGGAAGTTCTGCGGCCAGACCGGCAGCGACTGGGAGCGCGCCGCACGCACGCTCGAGTGGCTACGCGAGGAGGGCGACGAGCCCGATTGGTGGCAAGCCGGCGAGCCGCGCCGCCGACGATCGTAGTGATCCCCTGCCCGCTCACCGCCCCTTTTTTGCGGGAGCGGCAGGTCCATGCCGCGTGTTTCTGATCCCACCGGAACAAGAGCGAGGGGGCGGGCGACGCGCTCGCAATCGGGGACGAAGCAGTAGCCAGCGGCGTGCCGCCGGGCGCTGCTGCTGGTCGTCCGAAGATGGCATGAACAGGGCCTCCCTCGGCTCAGCGCGAGACACTCGCGCGAAATGGCAACTGCCGGAACTCGAAGGAGGCCCCGAGATGACGATCGTAGCTGGCTTTGACGTGCACCGCAGGCAGATCACATTCGACGCTTTGGACACCGACACGGGCGAGCTCATGCGCGGGCGGATCGACGCGACGCCCAGCGCGGTGGAGCGCTGGGCCGCACGCTTCGAGGATCGCGAGGTGCAGGTCGCGCTCGAGGCGTGCACGGGCTGGTTGTTCGTCTCCCGGGCGCTTGAGCGCGCCGGTGCAGTCCCCCATCTCGCGGAGCCGGTCGAGACGCACGCGCTGCGCGGGCGCAAGCGGCGCGCGAAGACCGATCGCGAGGACGCGCGCTGGCTGCGCACGCTGCTTGCCGAGAAACGGCTGCCGGAATCCTGGATCCCGCCGGAACACGTCCGCGAGTGGCGCTCGCGGGCGCGGCTGCGCAAGACGCTGATCGACGAGCGCACGCAGTGGCTGGCGCGCATCCAGGCGACGCTGTTTCACCACGGCGTCGCCGGCGCGCCCGCCGAGCTGCGCAGCGGTCCCGGACGCGAATTCCTCGAGGAGCTGGAGCTGCCCGCCGACGCGCGCGAGCGGATCGCGATCGCGTTGGCGATGATCGACTCACTCGAGGGCCAGTTGCGCCCGCTGGAGGCGGAGCTGCGCAAGCTGGCGCGCCGGCAGACCGGCTGCCGTGCGCTGATGGCGCAGTTCGGCATGGGCGAGCTGACCTCGCTGATGACGCTCACAGAGCTGGGCGACGTTCAGCGCCTCTCGGCGTCGCGCAAGGCGGTGCGGATGGCCGGGATCGACATCGGCGTGCATCGCTCCGATCGGCGCTCACGTGTGGGCAAGCTGAACCGCCAGGGCTCGCCGCATCTGCGCTGGGCGCTCTACGAGGCCGCCCTGTCGGCGACTCGCCCGAGGAGTCCCGACCATGAGGACTACCTCGCACTGAAGGCGCGCGGACTCTCGCACACGCGCGCGTCGCTGACGATCGCGCGCAAGCTCGCGCGACGCTCCTTCCACATCCTGCGCGAGCTCGGCCCCGCCGCGCTCGAGCCGATCACGACCACCTGAGCGCAATCCGCTCCACCGCTCCGCCACGCCCACAACTCCAAGATGGCACCCAAGCCTCCGACCAGCTCCCTCAGCGACTGTGGCTCCCACGTCCGCGTGGCGGCCCAACGAAGACCGAGCGGCCGGAATCGCTCCACCCGGAACGACCGATCAACCATCACGTCACCGACCATCAGGTCGTGGACCCAGATAAGCCCGGGCATCCACGGAGCGAATCATGACCCTACCAAACACAACCACTCACCCCCAGACTCTGCCACTTGACGGGAGGCCACAGTTCAGATAAGCAGTCGTAAGTCCGACGTCGCTGGAGGCTTCCGCTTCGATGAGATAGGAGCAGTCAGACGGGCGGCCGAGCATTCGGGTACGGTGCCGATGAGCGCGGGGTGACGCCGCCTCAGCAGCAGTGGGGTGTCTACAAAACTGGAGGAGCAACCATGCACGCAGTTCTCTTGGAGGTCGACTTGAGCGGGACCGAGCGCGAGGAGGGTCTCAAGAACCTGCGCGAGACCGTCGTTCCACGGGTCACGCAGGCGCCCGGGTTCCAGTCCGGGATCTGGCTGGCCCCGGTTGCCGGCAAGGGCCTTTCCGTCGTCGTGTTCGAGGGTGAGGAGAACGCGCAGGCAATGGCGGCAATGGTCGCGGTCGGTAGCAACCCCTCGCCCGGAGTGACCGTGGAGCGGTGCGAGGTGCGAGAGGTCGTCGCGAGCGCGTGACCGCCTGATCGGGACTCTGAGCACCGGCGCGCCTCGGGGTGCAGAGCGGATCAGGGCCGCGGCCACAATCGCCAGCGCGTCCTCGACGCGGCCCCGCCTGTCGCGTCACGCGCGCTCCTCGTCCAGGGCAGGAGCGCAGGAGTTGGCGACCGACGCGCTCGCTCGCGCGTGAAGGCGGGCGTGGTGTGATGTCCCGATTGTCGCCCCCTCATCGGGCATTTCATCGGGCGGGTGTTGCGGGACACGCGGCACCGGCTCCGCCGGGAAAGATGCCGGTATTCAGGCAAAGTGCCCGTAAGGGGTTCCCTTGGGTACGCAACATCCGCTTGGCGTGGTGGTCAACCGGCCCTCGTTGTGGCCTGACCGATGATTTTTCCGCGCCGTGCTGGTCTGTACGCCGAAAACCGACTCACGGGAGGCTGACGCCATGCGGAAACTGACCTTTGGCATGAACCTGACCCTGGACGGCTACATCGCCGCGCCCGGCGACGACCTCGGCTGGAGCGTGCCGAGCGACGAGCTGTTCCAGTGGTGGTCCGACCGGGTGGGGGCGACGGGCCTGGCGCTGTATGGGCGCAAACTGTGGGAGACGATGAGCTCCTACTGGCCGACCGCCGACCAGCAGCCCGGCGCCACACCGGCGGAGATCGAGTTCGCCCGCCGCTGGCAGGAAATGCCGAAGGTGGTGTTCTCCTCGACGACCAGCACGGTCGACTGGAACACCCGCCTGGTCACCGGCGACGCGGTCACCGAGATCACCCGGCTCAAGGCCGAGGATGGCGGCCCCATTGACATCGGCGGCGCCACACTCGCCGCAGCGGCCATGCGGGCCGGGCTGATCGACGAGTACGTGCTGGCCACCGCACCGGTCTTGGTGGGCGGCGGCACACCGTTCTTTACGGCCCTGGACAACTGGGTGAACCTGACCCTGGTGGAGACCCGGACGTTTCCCGACGGCGTGGTCCTGACCAGGTACGAGACCAGGCGCTGAGTGCCCGACCTCGGATCGGCACGGGCTTCGGGCCCATCCAAGGATCTCGTGGCGCTATGTTCCGAGGCGATCGTGATGCCCCTGCCGGATCACAGGCCGTGTATGTAAGGGATCCCCTTACGGGACTCCGCGCCCGCTCTCCCACGGATGCGGGCGTCCCAGCCGTTCCGGCCAGGCGCTCGCTCGGGACGAACGGGAGCACTGACGCGACGAGGGCCGGACACGCCCGCATCGCCTTGCCGAAGCGAGCGTCGATGCCTCCCACTCCTCGGCGCGGTTGGCGGCGCTGGTAGAGCAACGCCAACTATCCGCTTGTGATTGGAGGAGAACCATGGCCGTCTCAACAGTGCTCGAGCCGCTCACCGGCGACGCTCCCCGCCTTTCACGCAGGGCGTGCTCCCCGCAACAAGGGAATGCTCTACCCAGCCGATCCACCGACAGTCGAGGAGATCGTCTGCGTGATGCGCCACGCAAGTGAGGACCCTCATGGCTTTCGCCTGCGCGCGATGATCGTGATGCTCTGGCGCGGTGGGCTCCGCATCCAGGAGGCGCTCGCACTGAGCGAGCATGACCTTGACCCCCGGCGCGGCTCGGTGCTCGTGCGCCGCGGCAAGGGCGGGCACCGGCGCGAGGTCGGGATGGACGGATGGGGCTGGGAGAACCTCAGCCCCTGGGTCTCAGAGCGCCTCGAGCTCCCGGCGGGCCCACTGTTCTGCGTGATCGACGGCCCGACCCGCGGTCGACCGTGGTCGGCGGCCGCGGTCCGCACCGAGTTTCGCCGCCATGCCGCTGAGGCAGGTGTCCGGCGACGCTTCGCTCCCCACCAGCTGCGTCATGCGCACGCCGTCGAGCTCGCCCGCGAGGGTGTCTCGCTGAACGTCATCCAGCGACAGCTCGGCCACGCCAACCTCGGCACCACGAGCATCTACCTCCAAGGCATCGACATCGAGGAGATCATCTCGACCGTGCACGCGCGCCGGGCGCCAATGATGTCCGCGACGGCCGGGCTTCAGCTCTGAAGGGCCGCGAGGCCCAGAGCGCGAGCGCCGACCTCGGCGCTCGCGCCTCAGGCGCCCAAACGCAGACTGCCGCTTACCTCTACGCAAGCGAGCATTAGCTGAGGCTCCCGCCGGCACTCCCGACGCGCTCGGAGGTCGTCCTTAGCAGGTGCATGGCCAGTGCTGATGGAGACGCCCGCGTACCCGCGGAAGCGGGATCTTCGCTGTACGGGCTCCGTTGAATCCAACCATGCGAAGGGACGGGACGCGCGTGTCGTCCCGTCCCTTCTGCAGATGCGCTGCTAGCGGTCGGGCCCTAGTTCGAGAGGCTGACCCCGCCGCTGATTCCGGCGCTTGTGACTCCGGTCGTGGTGTTGCAGTCGGTCGGTTCGGGCGGCTGGAAGAGAAGCAGCCCGCTGGCCGAATCGCCGGCGAACCGGTTGGTCGCAATCGTGAACGTCGTCGGGTCGCCTTCCTGTGCATTCACGGCCGTCAGCGTCAGGCTCGGCGCGACGCTCCCCGACAGGCTCACCGCGGCGAGGGCACCGGTCGTCGAGTACGACACGACCGTGTGGGTCCCGTCGGCCCAGGTAACGAGCGCGCTTCCGCTCGTCGTGCTGCTGCCGCAGCTCCCGCTGCCGGTGGGAATCGGCTCCTGGTAGGTCACCGTGTCGGTGGCCCCGGTTTTGGAGTTTTTGACCTGCTCGGCGAGGGCCTTTCCGGCTTCCACCGCGCCGCTTGTCGGCACGCCCGCTTCGCTCGACTGACAGCTGCTGAGGTTGCCGCCGAAGTTATATGAGAACGGCTGTGTGCTCGAGCTCAGTCCCGGCGAGAAGTTCGCCGTGCCCTGCAACTGGCAACCGCCGACCGATGACGCGAACGCCGAAGGCGCGATCACGAACAGGGTCACCGCCAGACATCCCAGACTTCCTATCATCAACTTGCGCAAGGCTCCTCCTTTACATCAGGGGGTTTGGGTGATCCGCCTTGGCGTCGGCTCCTCTGCGGCTCGGCAGCTACCAGCTCGGCCTGAACGGCGCGCACAACATGGGTGCGCGCACAAGAACCCGACCCATCAGGCGACCAACTGCCTTCCGGAGTCCGTTACCCCGAGCTCGGCGCGCGAAACCCAAGCTTGGCGCCGCTACGGGATCGAGCAGGCCGACCGGCAGCCCGGCGAAGACTGCGGACACGCGGTTGCTTTATACGCCCCGCTCTCCCCCGCGGCAGAGCGGGCTTGATGAATGCTGGTTGGCTCTTCGAGGCGCCCGTCATCGTCGAGGACCCGCGCAAACGCATGGAACGCCGACCGAGGCCGTCACGGTCGCAATCTCGACGAAGCAATAGCGCGTTGGCCCCTGCACGAGACAGCCGGAATGGACGACCGGGAGCTGCAGGCGTCGGTGCCGTCATCACTCCTGCTTCGCCCCGGCGTAAGCGAGCGTCTCGTGAGCCTGGGCTGCTATGAGCGCCGGTCCTCCTGAGCGGGCGGCTGCGACAGCGCGGCCTGCTGTGGCGCAACCGCGGCGATAGTGGGAGCGACGGGACGGACCGCGTCCGGAGCGAGACCAACGACGTGGACGGCAAGGCTCGAAGGAGAGCGACGCCTAGGAAACCGGCGGCCTTCGGTCCGCCCACGGCCGCGCCCTTTCGAGCTGCGCGGCGAGCGACAACAGTGTGGTCTCGTCACCCGCGGGCGCGACGATCTGTACCGCCATCGGTAGGCCTTCCTCATCGAACCCTGCGGGCACGGCCGCCGCGGGCTGGCCGAGGTAGTTCCATATCGCCGTATAGGTCACATACGGGCCGCTGCCGTTGAACGTGCGCACCGCGCCCTTGCCTCGCCACCGCTGGACCGGCTCCGGCTGGGCCGCCGTGACCGGCGTGAGCAGGACCTCGTGGTCGGCGAAGATCGCGTTGATGCGCTCGGCGACCTTGGGCTGGCGGCGCAAAGCGCGCAGCAGCAAGCGGCCCTGCACGCGCCGTCCCACAGCCGCCATGCGACGCGTGCGCCCCTCAAGCCGCTCGGGGTGCTCGAGCTTGGCAGCGTCGTCGGCAAGGCCGGCGAGGTAAGGCGGAACGATGTCAGGAAAGAGCTGTCCGTACCTTGGGTCGCGCTCGGCGACCTCGTGTCCAAGTGAGCGCAGCAGCTCCGCGGTCTCCTCTACCGCCCGGCGCGCCGTCGACCCGGCCTTCACGCCCGGAATCGTCCCCTTGAGCGACATCGCCACCCGCAGGCGCCCGGGGTCGCGCCGCGCCGCGTCCGCAAAGCTGGTTTGCGGCTCAGGCGCCGCGTGGGCGTCGCCGGCGGCGGCACCGCGCAGGGCGTCGTCGAACAGCGCAGCG
Organism: Actinomycetota bacterium; assembly: GCA_005885515.1. Lineage (GTDB taxonomy): Bacteria > Actinomycetota > Thermoleophilia > Solirubrobacterales > Solirubrobacteraceae > Palsa-744. The sequence continues at coordinate 44,587 of VAWK01000024.1, forward strand.
TCGAGCACACGACGAGCGAGGCCGCCAAGCACCGTCAGACCGTGCCAGCGCTCTGGGTCGGGCAGCGTGGAGATGCGCCCGCGCGTCGGCTTGAGCCCGAACAGGCCGCACAGGCCCGCGGGAACGCGGATCGAAGCGCCGCCGTCGGAGCCGAGGCCCGCGGGCGCCAGGCCCGCTGCGACGGCGGCCGCGGTTCCACCGCTCGAGCCGCCGGTCGTGCGCGCGCTGTCCCACGGGTTGCGCGTCACTCCATGCGTCTGTGATTCAGTCATATGGCCCCAGATCTCCAGCTCAGGCTGCGCGGTCTTGCCCAGCATGGGCGCGCCCTCGGCGCGCAGACGGCGCACGACCTCGGCGTCGACCGTGGCAGGCGTCTCGTTCGCGCCGGTGCCGTAGCCGGTGATCTCGCCGGCGATGTCCACGTTGTCCTTCACGGCGACGGGGACCCCGAGCAGCGGGCCCGACTCGCCCGCGCGCAGCCGTCCGTGCGCCGCGTCGGCCTCGGCCAGGGCGGCGTCGGCCCGGACTGACACGAAGGCGTTCAGCTTCGGGTCGAGACGCTCGATGCGCGCCAGGTAGAGCTCGACCAGCTCGCGCGGCGTGACCTCGCCGGCCCGAAGCAGCTCGGACAGGCGGTCGACGCCCGCGAACGCAAGATCATCCCCGGGCGTGGACGCCCGGGCGGGTCGCTGCGACGGCGTGGACACGTCGGAGACCCTATAGCCCGCACACGCTCGCCACTGCTTCCGGGCGCGAGCGATACCAGCGGCGCACGCTCGGTCGCTGCTGCCTTGGACGATGCTGAGCAGCCACGACTGAGGGCCGGCGAGACGCCTGCTTCGCCCCGGCGAAAGCGATCGTCTGCGGAGCCCTAGTCAGCGCGATCGCGGGTCGTCCAGCGCAGGAGCGTGACCGGCCTCCGCCGACGCGCTCGCATCCACGCGGTTACGACACCTTGTGGCCGCATCCTCCCGGGCCGAGGCGGTAGTCACCAGATCCGTGGCCTTGTCGTGTCAGTCCTCAGTCTGCTCCTTGTGTCCGCGGAAGACAGCGAGCCCGTGGTCCGGCTCGATCACCGGTTCAGCGATCCCGGCGGCTGCGAGCCAACGGCGAAGGTCACGGCGGCTCGGTGGCACCGGAAAGCCCCGACGGCGGCCAATCCCGATGAGTGCCCGCTGTTGCCAGCTTCCCTCTGCGAGAAGCGACGTGCCGACCAGCTCGCCGCCGGGCTTCAGACAGCGCGCGATCTCTGTAACGGCCCGCTCCGGATCCTCGAGCATGTGAAGGCCGTTGTAGGAAAGGAATAGATCCGCCTGTTCGTCGGCGAACGGAAGCGCCCGCATATCTGCGACGGCGAACTCGACCCGGCTCAGCGATTGCTGTGTGGCGCGTCGCCGAGCGCGGCCCAGCATCTCCTCGGATAGGTCCGCCGCGATGTAGCGCACGTCTTGATCGGGGCGAAGGGCGCGGAACGCGACGCCGCCACCGCACGGCACATCGAGAATCGTCGCGCCGTCGGTTACCCGGCCAATTACCTCCATGCTCGCGTACAAGGCCGACATGTCGATACCCCATACGGCCCGACCGACGGCGCGCATCAGCCATTCGCGCTCGATGGAGTAGTCATAGATCAGGCCGTATGGCCCGGCGAACATGTCCGACCACTGAGACACGCGCACATTGTCACCCAGGTCAGCTGCGGTCAGCAGAGAGCCAAACCGTGGGAGAGGAACACTCTCCGCGAGCGTGCTGCTCTCCGCCGAAAGCAAGACTTCGAGACCGCGCGGGTCGCGTCCCTTTGCTGCTGTAAATTCGCCGGGCGTAGGGTCCCTTTGGTGGTGAGTTTAGGCGGCTGTGACCTCCTGGAGGTTTGAGGACTCGGCCGGCTGGCATTTGAGTTGGTAGAGGTGTTGGCGGTCCAGGTCGGTGAAGGTCGCGCCGTTGGTGGCGTGGGTAATGATCAGGTCAAGGACTGCCCAGACGAGCGATAGGCAGCTGGTCTCGCCGGGGAAGCGGCCCATCACCTTGGTGCGTCGACGGACCTCCCCGAGCGACCGCTCGAGGAGGTTGGTGCTTCGCCAGCGCCGACGGTGGCGCAGCGGGTAGCGCAGGTGCACCACGAGTGCTGGGAGGTCGTCGGTGAGGCAGGCGGCCGCGGCCTCATAGCTCGCTTTGCGCAGGTCATCGATCAGTACTTGCAGGCGGCGGGTGCCGTCGGGCGGGCTGATCGCTTCGTCCAGGGCGTGCCAGTAGGCCTTCCGGATGCGATCGCGCTCTTTCTTGGGGAGCTTTGCCAGCAGGTTGCGCAAGCGGTGAACGGTGCAGTGCTGGCGATCGGCGCGCGGCCATAGCTCCTCGATCGCGCCGATCAGGCCGGGCGCGCCGTCGGCGACGATCAGCATCGGCGCTCCGAGTCCGCGCCGGGTCAGATCGCGCCCGAGCTCGAGCCAGTCCTCTTTGGACTCGCGCATCCCCAGACACACGCCAACGAGCGCTCGCTCGCCCGTTTCGGTGAACCCCCAGGCGACCAGCACGCCCTCCTTCGGACCCTCGGGGCGCGCCGGCAGGTAGATCGCGTCCAGGAACAACGTCGCCAGTGAGATCCCGTAGAGGTCGCGACGCTGGAAGGCGACGAAGCGTTCGCGCAGCTCGGCGCAGATCCGCGCAGCGCTCGACTTAGACAGCTTCCCAAGGCCCGCCTCATCACACAGCGACTCGACGTCGCGCATCGAGAGCCCCCTCACGAACGCGCCGACGACCATCGCCTTCAACGGCTCGGTGCGCAACAACCGCCTGGTGTAGCCGCGTGGGAACAACCTTGAGACAAACGGCTCGGCGGCCTCGCGGACCTGCGGAATCTGTACCTGCAGCTCGCCCTCGGCGGTCTGCACTCGCCGCGGACGAAAACCATTACGCAACCCCGAGTCAAAGTTGCACAAGCCCCGCTGGTACTCCGGCCGGCGCTCATAACGCGAACGTCCCAGCCACGCGTCGAACTCATCCTCCACGGCCCGCTGGATGATCAACCTCGCGCCCAACCTCGCGAGCTCGGACAGCGTTTGCGCCGGCGCCTCGCTGACCGTCATCGAGGCCAACAACCCATCAATCTTCTGCTGTATCTCCGCCGATGGCGGTACGGTGCGTCTCACGGCGTAGGTCTCCCTTCTCGTCTTGTCAGGACTTGCGGGAACCTACGCCGTCGCCTTGACGGCCTCGGCTATTTACAGCACTCCTGGGACGCAACCTCGATGCTCGGCGCTCTACCGCATTGCCCGATGAGCGATCAGACGTCGCGGGACGCGTACGAGCGGCACGGTCTCGAGGACGGAATGTTCGAGCAGCCGACGACCGCCCCGGACTATCGATTAGGAGCCGCACCAAACTGCATCGCAAACGGCATCCGGCCGCGGGCGGTCGCGTCACACGCGCCGCAACGTCGCGCACGTCCCTGGCACGCCGGTCGCGCTTTCAAGCCGCAGGCCGCGGGTTCGATTCCCGCCGGGCGCACTTTCGCTTTCGCGAGTTGACATCTCGCGAGAAACGCTTTACATATCGGAGCAGCAAGTCGACCGCCGAGCGCCTGAAGCGCATTCGTGGCGGGCGGAATGCTAGGCCCGCGGGATACGGGCCGTGTCAAGCAGGATGCGAGACGAGGAGAGGGGCAAACAGGGATGAGGGTCTTTGCGTGTGAGGAGCAAAGGATGCTCCGCGCGCTCCGCCGGTGCTGCCAGCAGCGGCGTCCAAACTGTCGCCACGACCTGCACGTCTCGGTGCAGGTGCGTTCGAGCGTGCGCCACTGTGAGCCAGCGCGCGCACGCGCGGCCGCGCGGCCCTTCCCCCGCGGCCGCAGAGCACGGGGCGGCTAAAGGGGGCTACCCGGCCGTCAGCGACGTCGGCCGGGATGGAAGGAGCGGGTGGCGCTGGGGGGCGCCACCCGCCCGCATGGCGTGCCCGCCGATGGCGTCGAGCAGCTCCGGCCACAGCACCCGGGGCAGGTCGTGTCCCATGCCTTTCACGATCATCAGCTCTGCGCCCGGGATCGCGCGCGCGGTCGCGCGGCCGCCGGAGGGCGCCACCAGCGGATCGTCGGAGCCGTGGATGACGAGCGTGGGCACGGTTATGCGCCGCAATTCGGGGGTGCGGTCGCCGGAGGCGAGGATCGCGGCCAGCTGGCGCAGCGGCCCGCGCGGGTCGTGGTCGCGGTCGTAGCTGGCGCCGGCGATCGCGCGGATGTCCGCGGGCTCGCGCGGTAGGCGGCGTGAGCCGATCATGCCGAACAGGCTCTCTGTGTGGGCGATGTACGCCTCGCGCGCGCTCGGTGCGCGGCGCAGGAAGATCGGATAGATGCGCAGCGCGGGCTGGCCCGTCCAGCGGCCGCCCGTGCTGGACATGATCGAGACCAGCGAGCGCACCTGCTCGGGGTGGCGCGCGGCGAGCGTCTGGGCGATCATCCCGCCCATCGACGCGCCGATCACGTGCGCGGGCGCGAGCCCGAGCTGGCTCAGCAGCCCGGCGGCGTCCTGCGCCATGTCCGCGAGCGTGTACTGGGCGGCCGTGCGGCAGCGGCGCAGGATCTGCGCCATCGAGGGCGGGGCGCCCGACACATGCGTCGAGCGACCGCTGTCGCGGTTGTCGAAACGCACCACGTGCAGCCCGCGCGCGGCTAGCTCGCGGCAGAAGTCCTCCGGCCAGGCGACCATCTGCGTGCCGAGCCCCATGATCAGCAGCGCGGTGGGGTTGGACTCGTCGCCGAAGGTCTCAAAGCACAGGGTCACGCCCCGGCCCACGTCGCAGAACTGCTCGGACATGATCGGACGACTGTAGCGCCGCGATCGATAGCATCGGGTGCGATGGCTGCCACAAGGGAAGCTGGCGCTGCCCCGGTGTGCGCGGCCGAGCAGCGCGAGATCACCAAGCTGTCGATCGACACGATCCGGGCCCTGGCCATGGACGCGGTCCAGCGGGCCAACGCCGGCCACCCCGGCACCGCGATGGCGCTGGCGCCGCTGGCGTACACGCTGTTCATGCGCTTCCTGCGCGTCAACCCGCAGGACACGCAGTGGCCGGACCGCGACCGCTTTGTGCTGAGCGCTGGCCACGCGTGCATCCTGCAGTACGCCAGCTTGCACCTGACGGGCTACCAGCTGGCCATGGAGGACCTCAAGCAGTTCCGCCAGTGGGGCTCGCGCACGCCCGGGCACCCGGAGCGCGGGGACACGCCCGGGGTCGAGGTCACGACCGGACCGCTGGGACAGGGCATTAGCAACGCGGTGGGCATGGCGATGGCCGAGCGCTTCCTGGCCGAGCGCTTCAACCGCCCCGGGCTGCGCGTGGTGGACCACCACACCTACGCGATCTGCTCCGACGGCGACATGATGGAGGGCGTCAGCCAGGAGGCGGCATCGATCGCCGGCCACTTCCGCCTGGGCAAGCTGATCGTGTGCTACGACGACAACCACATCACGATCGACGGCACCACGGCGATCTCCTTCGACGGCGAGGATCACTGCGCGCGCCTGCGAGCCGACGGCTGGCACGTGCAGCAGCTCGACGACTCCGAGGACCTGCCGGCGCTCGAGCAGGCGCTCGCGGCGGCGCGGGCGGAAACGGAGCGGCCGTCGTTCATCGCGATACGCTCCCACATCGCCTACCCCGCGCCCCATGCCATCGACACCGCCAAGGCGCACGGGGCGCCGCTGGGCGAGGAGGAGGTACGGGCCACCAAGGAAGTCCTGGGCCTGGACCCCGCTCGCAGCTTCTGGGTGGATGAGCGCGTGTACGAGCACATGTCGCTGCGCGACGCGGGCGCCCGCGCGCAGGCGCAGTGGCAGGAGCGCTTCGCGGAGTGGCGCGCGTCGCTGCCCGAGCAGGCGGCGGAGTGGGACCGCGCCTGGGCGGGCGAGCTTCAGGCGGGCTGGCGTGAGGCCCTGCCGAGCTTCACGTACGGCGATGAGATCGCGACGCGCTCGGCCGGGCAGAAGACGATGGCCGCCTTCGCCCAGTTCGCGCCCACGATGATCGGCGGCGCCGCCGACCTGGTCGAGTCGACCAAGACCTCCTTCGACGGCGGCGCTGAGTTCTCGGCCGTGCACGCCGGACGCAACGTGCCGTTCGGGATTCGCGAGCACGCGATGGGCGCGATCGTCAACGGCGCGGCCGCCCACGGCGGGATTGTCAAGCCGTACGGGTCCACGTTTCTGATCTTCTCCGACTACATGCGTCCCAGCGTGCGCCTTTCGGCGCTGATGGGCCTGCCGGTGGTGTGGGTGTGGACGCATGACTCGGTTGGCCTGGGCGAGGACGGTCCCACGCACCAGCCGATCGAGCACTACGCGGCCCTGCGCGCGATTCCCCGCCTGTGGGTGATCCGGCCCGCCGACGCCAACGAAACCGCGGTGGCGTGGCGGGTGGCGCTGGAACGCGACGACGGTCCCGTCGCGCTGCTGCTAACGCGCCAGAAGGTGCCCGTGCTCGACCGCGGCCAGCTGGCGAGCGCGCAGGAGCTCGAGCGTGGAGGCTATGTGCTGTGGCAGTCCTCGCCCGGGTCGCCGCAGCTGATCGTGATCTCGACCGGCAGCGAGGTCGCGCCGAGCCTGCAGGCGGCCCAGACGCTGGCCGGGGAAGGCGTCGGCACGCGCGTGGTGGCGATGCCGTGCGTGGAGCTGTTCGAGCTCCAGTCGAGCGCCTATCGGGACTCCGTGCTGCCACCCGAGACCACGGCGCGCCTGGCCGTGGAGCCGGGAGCCAGCATCGCCTGGTGGAAGTGGGTGGGCAGCGGCGGAGACGTGCTGGGCCTGGATCGTTTCGGCGCCTCTGCGCCGGGTACGAAGGTGCTTGAGGAGCTGGGTTTCTCCGCGCGCGGCATCGCCGAACGCGCGCGGGCTCTGCTTCAGTCGACAATGTGAGGAGCTTCGATGTCTGGGATCGCAAAGTCGCCACTGCAACGCCTCTCCGCACTCGGCCAGAGCGTGTGGGTGGACTTCCTCTCGCGGGAGCTGATCCACGGGGGCGAGCTGCGGAGCCTGATCGACGATGACGCAGTTGTCGGCGCCACGTCGAACCCCACCATCTTCCAGAAGGCGATGACCGAGGGCGACGCCTACGACGAGCAGCTGCATGAGCTGGCCGCGCAGGGCAAGAGCACCGAAGCGTGCTTCTGGGCGCTGGCCGAGCAGGACATCCGGGATGCGTGCGACGTGTTCCGCCCGGTCTGGGAGCACACCTCCGGCCGCGATGGCTACGTGTCCCTGGAGGTGGACCCGCGCCTGGCCTACGACACGCTCGGCACCTTCCGCGAGGCGATGCGGCTGCACGAGGCCGTCGACCGGCGCAACCTGTTGGTGAAGATCCCCGCCACCAAGCCCGGGCTGGGGGCGATCGAGGACGTCATCGCCAAGGGGCGCTCGATCAACGTGACGCTGATCTTCTCGCTGCGCCGCTACGCGGAGGTCGCCGAGTCCTACACGCGCGGCATCGAGCGCCTGATCGCCGAGGGCGGCGATCCCCGTGCGGTGGCATCGGTGGCGAGCTTCTTCGTATCTCGCATCGACACCGAGGCCGACCGCCGCCTGGATCAGATCGGCGGGCACGACAACCTGAAGGGCAAGCTCGCGGTGGCCAACGCAAAGCTCGCCTACGAGCACTACCGCCAGACATGCATGGGCCCGCGCTGGGAGTTCCTGGCCGCCAAGGGAGCCGTGCCGCAGCGTGTGCTGTGGGCGTCGACGTCGACCAAGGACCCGGCCTACCCGGACACGAAGTACGTGGAGGAGCTGATCGGCCCCGACACCATCAACACGATGCCCGAGGACACGATCCGGGCCTATCAGGACCACGGCGACCCGCAGCCGCGCCTGCAAGGCGGGCTAGATGAGGCGCGGCGCGTGTTCGACGAGCTGCGCGCCGCGGGCGTGGACTACGACGACGTGACCGGCACGCTCGAGCGCGAGGGCGTGGAGAAATTCTCGGGCTCCTTCGACGAGCTGCTGGAGGCGCTGGCCGCCAAGCAGGCGTCGCTCGCCCCCGCCTGATCGCGACGGACCGCATGGGCCGCTGTAGGCCGCGCGACCGCGGCACTCTAGGCGTAGGGGATCGGCACTAGCACCACTATGCGCAGCGGCCCCGAGGGGAACGCGCTGGCGTGCACGGTGAACACCTCGAAGCGCCGGCCCCGGTAGATGTAGGCGCCCGTTTCGGGCACGCGCCCGGGCGCGGGGCCGAGGCTGTTCTTGACCAGCGATCGGCCCATGTACATCAGCACGTACATGCCGCCCAGCCGCCGCGCCAGGCGCAGGTAGCCTTCGTCGTCCTGGATCGACAGCACGAAGCTGCCGATCGTGCGCCCGCCCTGGCGCAGCACGCCGGTGACCGGCGCCAGCACGTAGGGACCGCCCACGTCGCGCAGCAACTGTCCGCCGACGCTCACGCGCAGGCGCACGATGTGTTCGGTGAGCAGATCGTCGATCGCCAGCCGTGTGGCTTCGGGATCGCGGGCGGCGACCGCGCGCAGCAGCGCCGGATCCTGCTGGACCCTGCGTACCTGCAACCGCGCCCGCGGGCCCGCCTCGCCGGCGTAGATCAGGCGCGCGACCGACGCGAGCGCGTTAACGAGCGTCTGGCGCGCCGTGCCGCCGCACAGCGCGCGCACGGCGGGCGCCGGCCTGAACAGGTAGATCCGCAGCGAGCCGCTGGGATAGCGCTGCGCGGCGATCGAGCTGTAGCGATAGGTCACGCCCGCCACGCGCAGCGTGCCCTTGGCGGGCAGCTCCCCCGCTGGCAGCGCCAGCGAGCCGGCGATCGTGCGCCCCCCCGCGCGCAGCACGGTGGCGCTCTGGGCGATGCCGTTGGTCTCGGCCACGATCCCCTCGTCCGACCACACGCTGGTGACGAACCGCGCGATCTTCGCTCCGCTGGCGCCGGTGATCGTGCCGCGCAGCGGCGCCACCGCCGCGCCGCCGGCGTCGGCCAGCACTTCGCCTGTACCTTCGCCGCCGCCCGCGCCGCGCAGCACACGCAGGTTGGTGATGCGGCCGGCCGCGACCAGCGACTGCGCCGCGGCCTGCGCGGCCGCGGGATCGCCCCGTTCGATCGCCATGCGCAGTGCGACCGAGCGCCTGATGACCGCCAGGCCGGCGCCGGTGCGTTCGCTCGAGACGCCCTCGTTGTAGACGTGCTTGGCGATCTGACCAAGCGTGTGCATGACCGTGCCGGGACAGGACGCGGCGGGCTGGGGAGCGGTTTCGGCGGCTTCCCGCGCGGCCTGCGCGGCGTCGGCTGTGCCGGCGGATCGGGACCCGCAGCCGGCGAGCACGGCGGTTAGCGCGAGCAGCGCGCTCGCGCGCACGGCCAGCAGCGCGGCGGCGGGGCTCCCGGGCGCGGCCATAGCGCGCCATCCTAAGCGCTCCTCACACGAGGCTACGTAGGTGCTCGTCACACGTCGCTACCCTGCAGGGCTGATGGCCCCCTCCCCCGCAGGGGCGCACGCACAGGCAGCGGCGCGCCCGCAGGCGCACGTGCCCAGCCCGCCCGACGAACGAGCGGCGTGGCTCGTCGCGATCGCGCTGGGCACGCTCGGCGCGCTGGCGCTCGTGGCGGTGCTGACCGGGCTGGTGGGGGGCAACGCGCGCCCCGCACCCGCGGCCTCGCCGCCGCCGGTGCCGCTGGCGGCCGCGCTGCCGGCGCCGGGCGGCGCGGTGTCCGCGAGCCCGCCCGGGGCCCGCCACGTGGGCGTCATCGTGGGGCGCCCCACGGCGGCGCAGCAGAGCGCCGATGCGAGGCGCTTTGAAAGCCAGCCGGCGGCGCTGATCGCCGCGCGCTGGATGGAAGGCTTCTATCCGATCTACGGAACCGCGCAGGAAACGTTCGCGGTCAACTGGCTGCTGCTGGCCTCGATCCACGAGCAGGAGTCGGCCTTCTCGACCGCGCCCGGCACCTACCGGGGTTTGAACTTCGCCCACTGCTGCGGCGGGCCGATGCAGTTCAACGTCACCAACGGCCCTCCCAGCACGTGGCAGCTGGTGAACGACTCCTACATCTACGGCCGCCGTCCGGCGGCGTACGGCCACATGACCGCCACGCATCCGTCGATCTATGACGACTTCGACTCGATCATGGCCGCTGCGCACCTGCTGTCGGCGGACGGCGCCGAATACCGCCTGGACGGCAGCGCGTGGATGGCCGCCTACGACTATTACGGCCACGACCTGACCGGCGTCACCTACGCCGACCAGGTGCTGGCGCGGGCGATCGGCTGGTCCCAGCATGGCTTCTGCTTCGACTGCGGCGTGCGCCCCGGGCTGATGGAAGCAGTGCACGCTGCCTACGGCGCGCCGGTCATGCGGTCGCTGCTCAGCGCGGCGGCGGCGCGCTCCAACCGTCCTCGGCCGCCCGGCGCCGGCCCCACGCACGGCGTCGGCCCGACGCACGGCGCCCGCGCCACGCGCGGCGCCGGCCCCACGCACGGCGCCCGCGCCACGCGCGGCAGCTGCCGCGCGGGCGCTGCCTGCCGCTAGCCGCTCAGGCCGCCTGCGCCTGGGCCATGACCTCGCCGGCGACCCGACCTCGCCGGCGACCCGGTCGGTGGCGCCGGAGGTGCCGCCGAGCAGGCGGCGCGAGAGCTGCGCGCGGCGGAAGTACAGGGGCGCGTCGTGCTCCCAGGTGGCGCCGATGCCGCCGTGCACGGAGATCATCGTGCGCGCTGCCAGATCGAGCGCGCGGCCGGCCACCGAGCGGGCGGCGCTGGCAGCGAGCGGGAACTCGTCCGGCGCCCCGCGGCGCGCCCAGCCGGCGTAGTACAGCAGCGAGCGCCCGTTGTCGAGCTGGCGCAGCACCTCGGTGAGCGCGTGCTTGACCGCCTGGTAGGAGCCGATCGCGCGCCCGAACGTGTGCCGCTCCTTGGCGTAGGCGACCGTCACGTCGAGCGCGGTTTCGACGCTGCCGAGCGACTCGGCGGCGATCAGCGCCTGTGCCAGGTGCCAGGCCGAGGCGAGCGCCGCCGGCGGGGCGTCGAGCAGCAGGGCGGGCGCGTCAGCGAGCGCGACGTGGCCCAGCGACCGCGTGGCGTCGTAGCGTGGGGTGGCCTGCACGGTCACGCCGCTGGCGGCGGCGAGGTCGATGGCGATCCCGGTGGGCTCGCCGTCGAGCAGCGCCACCCCGACCAGCACGTCGGCGCCGGGAGCATCGGGAACGAACGACAGCTCGCCGCTGACGAGCGCCTGGCCGGCTGCGTTGGGGTCGCGCGCCGCGCTGGGCGCGAGCGCCCGCTCGATGCCGCGGGCGGGATCGATGGTCCACTGCGTGTGCACGTCGCCGGGGGGGCACACGGGCAGGTAGGCGGCGCGGTGCTCGCCCGTGGCCAGCTGATCCAGCAGCCCCGCGCCCGCCGGCGCGTCGCCCAGGATCGCGGTGGCCGGCAGGTGGCCGAGCAGCTCCACGCTCGCCAGCACGCGCCCGCACTCGCCCATCACGAGCATCGCGTCGAACGCGTCGAGGCCGGCGCCGCCGTGCGCTTCGTCGATCAGCAGTCCCGGCCAGCCGGCCTCGCGGGCGGTCGGCCACAGGTCGGGCAGCGCATCCTTGCCGTCGAGCGCCTCGCGCGCGGCCTCCAGCGTCTTGAAGCGCGACAGCGCGCCGCGCGCGGCCTCGCGCAGGAAGACCTGCTCGTCCGAGAGGTCCAGGTTCATACCGGCGCGCCTTCCTTGGAGCGCAGCTCGGAGAACGGCACGCCCTTGTCCAGGCGCGGCGCCGGCGGCAGCCCCAGCACGCGCTCGCCGATCGTGTTGCGCAGGATCTCCTCGGTGCCGCCCGCCGACTTCAGGCCGGGCAGGAAGGAGATCATGTACGCCCACTCGCTGTCCTGGGCCAGCGCGTCGGGGCCGAGCACGTCGGCGATCAGGTCGCCGGCCTTGATCGCGCTCGAGACGATCGTCACCTTCGCCAGGCCGGCCTCCGGGCCGGGGATCTGCCCCCGCTGCAGCGCGGTCAGCGTGCGGTAGCCGGTGAATCGGACGGCGATCAGCTCGCTGGCCACCTCGCCGAGCTCGCGCCGCACCTCGGGGTCGCGTCGCGCGTCCTCCACCCGGGCGATCGCCCTGGCGAAGCGGCTGGAGTTGTAGCCCAGGCCCTCGCTGCCGAGGCCGATCGTGACGCGCTCGAACATGAGCGTGGTGAGCGCGGTGGCCCAGCCGTTGCCCACGCCGCCGACGACCGCCTCGGCGGCGAGCGGGACGTCGTCGAAGAACACCTCGTTGAACTCCGCCTCGCCGGAGATCTGCCGCAGGCCGCGCACCGTCACCCCGGGGGCGTCTATGGGCACGATGAACATGGTCAGGCCCTTGTGCTTGGGCACGTCGGGATCGGTGCGCGCGAGCAGCAGCCCGAAGGCGGCGAACTGGGCGTTGGTCGTCCACACCTTCTGCCCGCTCAAGCGCCAGCTGCCATCGTCCTGCTGGCGCGCACGCGACTGCACGGCCGCGAGGTCCGAGCCGGCGGCCGGCTCGGAGAAGAGCTGGCACCACACCTCGTCGGCGTGCAGCATCGGGCCCAGGTAGCGCGCCTTCTGCTCATCGGTGCCGTGGGCGATGATCGTCGGACCGAGCATGCCCACGCCGATCGCGTCGAGGATCCCGGGCACTCTGGCGCGGCCGATCTCCTGGTTGCAGATCACCTGCTCGATCGGGCCGAGCCCCTGGCCGCCAAACTCCTTGGGCCAGGTCACGCCCGCGAGGCCGCCCTCGGCGAGCTTTCCCTGCCACGCACGGCGCGCGGCGATCAGCTCCTGCTCGTCGGTGATCGCTTCCGGACCCTCGAGCGCAGGGGCTTCGGAGGCGTGCTGCTCGAGCCAGCTCCTCACCTGGGAGCGGTAGGCGGCTTGCTGGGGCGTATCGTCGAGATCCACGGCTTCTCCTTTTGGCTGACTGGCCAGTCAATCCATTGTGTCAAACGGTACCCCACCCGCGGGCGGAGTGTCGACCTGCTGGGCCGCGCCCGGGAGCGTGCGCCCGGCTCAGGCGTCGGGCGGGATGGGGGCCTCGGCCACGGGCGCCTGGTGATAGACGCGCTCGAAGCCCAGGTCGAGAAGCTGGCGCGCCTGGCTGCCGGGCGCGGAGGAGTGCAGCAGGACCACGCCCAGGCGCACGCCGTGGCGCTCGGCTGTCGCCACCAGGCATCTGCCGGAGGCGTTGGTGTAGCCCGTCTTCAGCCCGGTCAGGCCCGGGTAGCGGTAGATCAGAAGCGGGTTGTTGTTGTAAAGGTACAGCTTGCCGCCCTTGATCGGAAACGGCAGCACCGCGCTGGGGTGGCGCACGATGGCGGCCAGGCGCGGCTGCTGGAGGTCCACGTGCGCCAGCACGGCGAGGTCGGCGGGGCAGGAGAAGTTGCCTTCGTCGAAGTAGCCGGAGGGGGAGGAGAAGCGCGTGCAGCCCATCCCCAGCCGCGCGGCCTCGCGGTTCATGCGCGCGACGAACGCGCCCACGCTGCCGGCGACGCTCTGCGCGAGGGCGGTCGCGGCGTCGTTGCCGGAGGGCAGCAGCAGCCCGTACAGCATGCTCTGCAGCGCCACGTGCCGGCCGCGCGGCAGCACGCCGACCTTGGAGCCGGCCGCTTCCACCGCCTGCTTGGTCACGAGCACGCGTGCGTGCGGCGACGCCGAGCGCACCACGATGAGCGCCGTCATCATCTTGGTGAGGCTGGCGATGCGCAGGCGCAGCAACGGGTTGCGCTGCCACAGCACGAGCCCGGTGTCCAGGTTGAACAGCAGTCCCGCGCGCGCCGGGTGGTGGAAGCGGATCTGAAGTGGGTCGCGCTCGGGCGCGCCGATGCCCGTGAGCGCAAGCGGCGGCGTCGCGAGCGCAAGCCCGGTCGGCGACCGGTCCGGCGGGGAGGCTGGCACGGTGGCGGAGCCCGGCGCGGTGGCGGAGCCCGGCGCGGTGGCGGAGCCCGGCGAGGTGGCGGAAGCAGCGTCGGGGCCAGCCGCAGCGCGGGCGCGACCCGCAGCCGAGGTGGACGCGCGCGCAGCCGAGGCGGACGCGCGCCCGGACGCGGATACGCGCGAGCCGCGCTGCCCGGTGTCGAACAGTCCGAACGCAGCGGCAAGCGCGGCAAGCGCGGCTAGCGCCAGCGCAGCCGCGATGGCCGCGAGCAGGCGCCCGCGCCGGCCGCGCGGCGGCTGACGGCCGCGGCCCGGGCCGATCAGTGGGGAGATGCTCACGGGGTGCGCACCAGTTGCTGTGGCGGAGACGGGTTGGGCACGGGCGGAAGCTCAGTTGGGAGGATTGCGCAGCGCGCCCACGATGCCGATCGCGAGCAGCAGCAGGATCAGCACCGAGAGCAGACTAGCCAGGGTAAAGCCCTGTTCGGCCACGGCGACGACGGTGAGGAAGGCAAAGCCGGCGATGAACACGAGCGCGGCGCCCAGGACGAGCGTGCGTCTCACGCGGGCGGCGCGGGGCCCGTGGGCATCGTGAGCGAGGCCATCAGTAGACCGGGAAGCGCGGCGGTTCGGCTTTGCGATGAACGGCGAACGCGCGGATCAGCGCGAGGCCGAGCAGGAATCCGCCCACGTGGGCGAAATAGGCGACGCCCCCGCCGCCGCCGACCGGGTTGGTCAGGTTGGCGGAGCCGAAGTACAGCTGCTCGAGAAACCAGAAGCCCAGCAGGAACACCGCGGGCACCTCGATGATGGTGACGAAGAAGATGATGATCACCAGGCTGAGTATGCGCGCGCGCGGGTACAGCACGATGTAGCCGCCGAGCACCGCCGCGATCGCGCCGGAGGCTCCCAGCGTCGGGGCGGTCGAGTTGGGGCCCACGACCACCTGCGCGCCGAGCGCGACCAGGCCGCCGAGCAGGTAGAAGACCACGTAGCGCGCGTAGCCCATCGCGTCCTCGACGTTGGGGCCGAAGATCGCCAGGAAGATCATGTTCCCGGCGATGTGCAGGATGTTGCCGTGCAGGAACATCGCGGTGAACGCGGACAGCCAGGTGTTGACCTGGCCGGGGTAGGGGCCGTGCTTGCATTCGGGCGTCGCTTCGACGCCGCGTTCCGTGAGCGCTTCGCTGACGGGTCTTTCGACCAGGTGCTTGACGACGGTGCAGTATTTGCCCGGGTGGGTGAAGTCGTAGGGGATGGCCGAGTCGTGCAGCACGGTCGATTCGCTCGGCCCGTTGACGATGCTGCCGCCGTGGCGGATCGACAGCAGGTAGGCGACCACGTTGATCAGCACGAGCGCCAGCGTGATGAGCGGGAAGCGCTCGTTGGGGATGTTGTCCTTGAGCGGGATCATGCGGGCGCGCCGCCGCGCGAGGCTGCGCAGAGCCTATCCGCGGGCGGTGGGCCTGCGGTGCTTGCGAGCGGGCGCGAGACCCTACGGCAGAGCGGGCGCGAGACCCTACGGCAGAGCGGGCGCCAGACCCTACGGCAGCGCGGGCGCCCGGCCCTACGGCGGCGCGGGCGCTCCCGCGGCCGCGGCGGGGCGCTGCGCGGTCCAGCCGACGTGCTGGTCGGCGTGATAGGAGGAGCGCACCAGCGGGCCGGCGGCGACGTGCTCGAAGCCGAGCTGGTAGGCGTCGCGCTGCAGCGCGACGAACTCGTCGGGGTGCCAGTAGCGCACGACCGGCAGATGGCGCGCCGACGGACGCAGGTACTGGCCCAGCGTGAGCACCTGCACGCCGCTTGCGCGCAGCGCAGCCAGCGCATCGAGCACCTCCGCGCGCGTCTCGCCCAGCCCGACCATCAGGCCGGACTTGGTCACCACCTCGCCCGCGCCGAGCTCGCCGGCCAGCCGCAGCACGCGGCAGGAGCGCTCGAACTGCGAGCCGCGCCGCGCCACCGGGTACAGCCGCGGAACGACCTCGACGTTGTGGTTGAACACGTGCGGGCGCTCGGCGAGCACCTTGGCCACCAGCATCTCCTGGCCCTGGAAGTCGGGCGTCAGCACCTCGATCTTGCAGCTGGGGGCCTGGCGGCGCACCTGCCGGATTACGCCCACGAACGCGCCCGCGCCCTTGTCGGGGAGGTCGTCGCGGTCGACCGACGTGATCACCGCGTGGCGCAGGCCCATGCGCGCGATCGAGCGCGCCACCCGGGCCGGCTCCAGCGGGTCGTTCCACGTGGGCCTGCCGGTCTTCACGTTGCAGAACCCGCAGCGGCGCGTGCAGGTGTCGCCGAGGATCATGAACGTCGCCGTGCCGCGCTCCCAGCACTCGCCGACGTTGGGGCAGGCGGCCTCCTGGCAGACCGTGTGCAGCCGCTCGGAGCCGATCAGCGCGGAGATGGCGCGGTAGCGCTCGCCGCCCGGGGGCGCGACCTTCAGCCAGGGCGGCTTGCGCTCGCGCAGCGGGCGCACCTGCCCGCCGAGCACGCGCAGCACCTCGCCGCCGCCCGGGTGCGCGCGCGAGCGGGTGGCGCTCATGCCCCCGCTCCGGGGCCCGCGACCGGCAGCTCCGATGGCCCGATCGCGCTCTTTAGGGTCGCATCCGCGCGGGCCGTGATGGCGCCGCGGCGGCTGGCGCGGGGCATCCGGCCCCGCGTCGGCGCGGGCGGTCGCGGCGCAGCTCGCGGGCCCCGCAGCGCGGAGGCCGCGACGGCGCGCGCGCGCCGGCCGTGCACAGCGCAGAAGCAGTCGGCCACGCGCTCGCGGAAGCGGGCCGGGTCCAGGCGGCGCCCGCTGGGCAGCTCGCGCTGCAGCGAGGTCATCGCCACGCCCGGCAGGCCGCAGGCGACGATGAGCGAGAACGGCTCCAGCTCGTTGTGCACGTTGATGGCAAAGCCGTGCGTGGTCACGCCGCGCGAGACGTGCACGCCGATCGAGGCGATCTTGCGCTCGCCCACCCACACGCCCGTGTAGTCGGGCCCCTCGCTACAGCGCGAGGACGCCTGCACGCCCT
Organism: Actinomycetota bacterium; assembly: GCA_005885515.1. Lineage (GTDB taxonomy): Bacteria > Actinomycetota > Thermoleophilia > Solirubrobacterales > Solirubrobacteraceae > Palsa-744. The sequence goes on from VAWK01000024.1 coordinate 61,471, forward strand.
CCTGGAAAAGCGCGGCGATGATCGCGGCTTCCATCGCGCGCAGGTAGGCGCCGACGTCTTCGACGCGCATGATCGGATAGCCGACCAGCTGCCCGGGCCCGTGATAGGTGACGCGCCCGCCGCGGTCTGTGTCGAGCACCTCGATGCCGCGCGCTGCATAGAAGCGCTCGCCGTGCGGCAGCTCGGCCTGCGCCGCGCGCCGGCCGCGCGTGTACACGGGCGGATGCTCCAGCAGCAGCAGCGTGTCCGGCAGCTGCTCGCTGCGCCGGCGCGCCGCCACACGCTCCTGCAGCGCGAGCGCCCGGCGGTAGGGCACCAGGCCGAGCTCGCACACCCACAGCTCCTCGCGCGCGCCGATCTGCTCAGCGATGCTCATCTCAAGCATTCAGCCTAGCGCCGCCCTGTGCAGCCGGCCGCTACAGCGCCAGCGCCGCCGGGCGCTCGAGCAACTCGCGGATGTGCGCCAGGAAGCGGGCGGCGTCGGCGCCGTACAGCACGCGGTGGTCGCAGGCCAGCGTGAGCGACATGGTGTGGCGCAGCGAGATGCCGCCGTCGTGCGCCACCGGCGCCTGCCGCACGGCGCCCACCGACAGGATCGCCGCCTGCGGCGGGTTGATGATCGCGGTGAAGCTCCTGACCGCGAACATGCCGAGGTTGGAAACCGTGAACGTGCCCCCCGACAGCTCCGGCGGCGTGATCGAGCCGTCGCGCACCCGCGCTGCGAGCGCGCGCGCCTCGCGTGCGATCTCCCCGAGCGCCTTTCGGTCGGCGTCGAACACGGTCGGCACCACCAGCGTGCCGCCCTGCAGCCCGTCGCCTTCGGTGGCCACCGCCACGCCCACGTTGACGCGCCCGTGCACCGCCAGGCGCCCGTCGCGGTAGCTCGCGTTGGCGCGCGGGTGCGCCCGCAGCGCGAGCGCGCATGCCTTGACCACCATGTCGTTGTACGTGGGGATCGGCTCGCCGGCCGGCGCCACGCCCTTGAGCTGCGCGCGCAGCGCCACGCAGTCCTCCATGTCCACCTCCGCCTCGAGCGCGAAGTGGGGGATCGTGGCCTTGGACTCGGCCATGCGCCGCGCGATCGTGTGCTGCGTGCGCGACAGCTCCACCTCGGTCGTCTCGCCCTTGGCGCTGGCTACCTCGGCGGCGCCGATGCGCGGCGCGCCGACGGCCCGCTCGGCCGCGCGCTGCGGCGCCGCCCCCTCGCGCGCCCCCTCCTCGGCGACACCGCGCGGCTGGGCTGCCTGCAACTGTGGCGCCTGCTCCTCACGCGGCGGCGCGCCCGCCGCGCCGCTCGGCTGGGCTGCCTGAACCTGTGGCGCCTGCTCCTCACGCGGCGGCGCGCCCGCCGCCCCGCGCGGCTGCGCGGCCTGCACGTCGGCTCGCACGATCCTTCCCCCCGGCCCGCTGCCCCGCAGCCCACCGAGGTCCACCCCGCGCTCTCGCGCGACGCGCCGCGCGAGCGGCGAGGCCTTCACGCGCCCGCCGCCGTCCGCTCGCTGATCGACCGCCGCCGCCGGCGCCACGGCCGCGCCCGGCGCCACGACGGCGCCCGGCGCCTGCGCGAGCGGGGGCTCGCCGGGCGCGTCCAATCCGGCCGGCCCTCCGGGGGCCGGCCCCTCCCCCTCCCCAGCAGCCGCCTCGCCCACGCGGGCGATCAGCTCGCCCACGGCCAGGGTCTGGCCCTCCTGCGCGACCGTGTGCAGGACGCCCTCGAGGTCTGACTCGTACACCATGGTGGCCTTGTCGGTCTCGATCTCCACCAGCTCCTGCCCGCGCCGGATGTGCTCGCCGTCGCGGCCGATCCAGCGCAGGATGGTGCCCTCCTCCATCGTGTCCGACAGGCGCGGCATGACGATCTCGGCCATCAGCGGGAGCCCGCCGCGCCGAGCGTCTGAAGCGCGGCGTCGACGATCTGGGGCTCGTGCGGGTAGGCGATGTCCTCGAGCGGCTTCGAGTACGGCATCGGCACGTCCGCGCCCGACACGCGCGCGACGGGCGCGTCGAGGTCGTCGAAGGCCTGCTCGCACACCAGCGCCGCGAGGTTCGCGCCAACGCCCCCGTGCGGCCAGCCCTCCTCGACGATCACGCAGCGGTTGGTCTTGCGCACCGAGGCGAGGATCGTGTCGAGGTCCAGCGGGCGCAGCGTGCGCGGGTCGATCACCTCGGCCTGCACTCCGTGCTCGTCGGCCAGCACCGCCGCGGCGCGCTCGGCGGTGAGCGCCATGCGCGAGACGGCCACGATCGTGACATCCGAGCCCTCGCGCGAGACGCGCGCGCGGCCGAAGTCCACGAGGTGCTCCTCCGAGTCGGGCACCTCGCCGCGCACGCCGTACAGCGACTCGTGCTCGATGAAGATCACCGGGTTGTCGTCGCGGATCGCGCTCTTCAGCAGGCCCTTGGCGTCGGCGGCGGTGGCCGGCACGGCCACGAGCAGCCCGGGCACGTGCAAAAACAGCGCCTCCAGGCAGTGCGAGTGCGTGGGCCCGAGCTGGTGTCCGGCGCCCTGCGGCATGCGCACCACCAGCGGCACCCGCACCTGGCCGCCGAACATGTAGTGGATGTGCGCCGCGTGGTTGACGATCTGGTCGAACGCCAGCAGCGAGAAGTTGATCGTCATCAGCTCCACCACCGGCCGCAGGCCGCTCATCGCGGCGCCCACGCCCATGCCCACGATCGTGTTCTCCGAGATCGGCGTGTCGCGCACCCTGCGCTCGCCGAACTCCTCCAGCAGCCCGGCGGTGACCTTGAAGGCGCCGCCGAACACGCCGATGTCCTCTCCCATCAGCAGCACGCGCTCGTCCCTGTGCAGCTCCTCCCGCAGCGCCGCGCCGAGCGCGTCGCGATAGCGCAGCTCGCTCATGTGGCTTCCTCGCCCAGCAGCAGCGCGTCGGACATCTGCTGCGGGATCTCATCCGCGCCGTCGGCCGCCTGCGCGGCGTCGTCGCGCTGCCGCTCGGCCGGCGAGGAGGGATGGGCCTGGGGATCGGTGGTCTTGACCGAGTAGGTGCCCCAGCGCGCGCGGTCGAGCACGTACACGTCGTCGTACAGCGAGTCGGGCTCAGGGTGGGGCGAGCTTTCGGCGAACTGCACGGCGGCGTCCACGCGCGCGACCGCGTCCGCGTCGATCTGCTCGCGCTGGCGCTCGTCCAGCACGCCCGCTCCCAGCAGCAGCTCGCCGAACGCGGGTATCGGGTCGCGCTCGCGCCACTGCGCCACCTCCTCCTTGGTGCGGTACTGCTCGGGATCGGCCATCGAGTGGCCGCGAAAGCGGTACGTGATCGCCTCCACCAGCACCGGCCGGCGCTCGGTGCGCACGCGCTCCACCGCCCAGCTGAGCACCGCGTGGGTGTCCAGCACGTCCATGCCGTCGCAGCTCATGCCCGGCACTCCCAGTCCCTCGCCTTTGCGCCGCAGGTCCGTGACCGCCGAGTGGCGCTGCAGCGCCGTGCCCATGCCGAACTGGTTGTTGGTGACCATGAACACCACCGGCAGGCGCCACAGCGCGGCCAGGTTGAGCGTCTCGCCGAACGTGCCCTGGTTGCAGGCGCCGTCTCCGAACGTGCACAGCGTGACCTCGTCCGTGCCCGTGTAGTCGCTCGCCAGCGCCACGCCCGCCGCGATCGGCAGGTTGCCGCCCACGATCCCGTAGCCGCCCATGAAGCGCCGCTCCAGGTCGAACATGTGCATCGAGCCGCCGCGCCCGCGCGAGCATCCGTCCACGCGCCCGAACAGCTCTGCCATCACCTTCTCCGGCGGCGTGCCCCGCACCAGCGCGTGGCCGTGCGAGCGATACGTCGACACCAGGTAGTCGGTCGTGCGCAGCGCGCGCGCGCTGCCCACGATCGTGGCCTCCTCGCCGATCGACAGGTGCAGGAAGCCGCCCACCTTCGCGCGCGCATACATCTCGCCGGCGCGTTCCTCGAAGCGGCGGATGAGCGTCATCGTGGCCAGCCACTCGCGCGCCACATCCGGCTCGGGCAGGCGGGCCACGTCGGCCTTGGCTGGAGCTCCCATCAGCTCTCCACGGCGCTCCAGCGGGCCAGGAACTCGTCGGCCTCCAGCTGCGACAGCTCCTCGCGCAGCACGCGCGCCATGCGTGCCGCCAGGTGCGCGGGCCGGTCCCAGAACAGCACCACCTCGCCGTCGTCGATGCCCACCACCTCGATGTGGTCGATGCGCCCGGCGTCGGCCAGCAGCGCCGGCGCGCGCCCCTCGCGCGTCACGATCAAGCGGTAGGCGCGGTTGGCCTTCATCGTCCCCCCGCCGGCGCCGGCGCCGGCGCCGGCGCCGCCGCTGCCGCGGAGCTCGCGGTCGCCTGCGCCCCGGCCGCCGCGCGCATGTGCGCCGCCGCCTGCTCGAGCGCGCGCTCGCCTGCGAACACCCGCGCTCCGATGAGGATCGCGGGGACATCGCCAACGCCCTGCTTGGCTGCGTCCGCGGCGCAGGCCAGCAGCTGGCGCTGGAGCGAGGGTCGCTCCGCGGCCGCCTGCACGGCGGCGGGGTGCATCTCGCACGCAGCCGCCGCGATCAGCACGTTGTCTGGCTCCTGCAGGCTGCGCCCGCCCGCGAACGCCTGGCGGAAGGCAGCCTGGGCGAAGCCGACGGCGCGGCCGATCGAGGCGGCATAGGTCGCCACGCGCATCGCAAGCTCGCTGTCGAACGGAAACGGATCCGGCCAGCGCAGCGGCTGCAGCTCGAGCTCGCGCGCGCGGCGGGCGAGCTCGGCCCGGAAGATGTCCCGCTCCTGGCCGCAGCGGAAGCCCTCGAACCGCTCGCCGCCGGGCAGCTCTCGCGCCAGCACCGGGCGCCACTGAGCCGGGCCGGGGAGCACGTGCAGCACGCGCTCCGCCGCGAGGTACGCGAGCGGGCTTGCGAGGTCGAAGTAGAAGCTGGCCGCCGCTCCGGTCACGTGCTTAGAGCGTAGCTGCGCCTCAGCCGTGGATCAGCCACCCGTCGGCCGCTCGCGCCGCCTCCATCACCGCCTCCGACAGCGTCGGGTGACCGTGCACGATTCGCGCGACCTCGGCGTAGCCGCCCTCCAGGGCGCGCACGTTGACGAGCTCCTGGATCAGCTCCGTGGCACGGCTGCCGACGATGTGCCCGCCGAGCAGCTCGCCGTAGCGGCGCTCGCCCACCAGCTTGATCATCCCGGTACGGTCCCCGTACACGGTGCCGCCGCCGACGGCGCCGTACGGGACCTTGCCCACCACCACGTCGTGCCCCTGCTCGACCGCCTCGGCCTCCGTGAGCCCGAACGAGCCAACGTTGGGCAGGCAGAAGGTGGCGCGCGGGATGTCCACGTGGGCAAGCGGCCGCGTGTCCAGCCCGGCGGAGTGCTCGGCCGCGATGATGCCCTCATCGGAGGCCTTGTGCGCGAGCGCCGGCCCCGCCACCAGGTCGCCGATCGCGTACACCCTCTCGCGCGAGGTGCGCTGCGCGCCGTCCACGCGCACGAATCCGCGCTCGTCGAGCTGCACGCCCGCGTCGGCTAGGCCGAGGCGCTCCGCGTCGGGCGCGCGCCCGGCAGCGATCACCAGGTAGTCCACGCTGGCCCGCTCGGAGCCGAAGGCGAGGCTGACAGCGTCCTCGCCCGCGTCCACATCGGTCACCGGCGTGCCGGTGTGCACGTGCACGCCCTGGCGCTTCAGCCCGCGCTCGACCACGCGCGAGATGTCCGCGTCCTCGGTGGGCAGCACCCGCTCGACCGCCTCGATCAGCAGCACCTCGCTGCCCAGGCGCGCGAACGCCGAGGCGACCTCGGCGCCGGACGCGCCACAGCCCACCACCGCCAGGCGCGCAGGCAGCTCGGGCAGCGCGTACACCTCCTCGGTGCCGATCACGCGCCTCCCGAACTGCGTGCCGGGGATCGCCAGCGCCACGGAGCCCGTTGCGAGGATCACCATGCCGGCGGCCAGCGTGGCGCCGTTGACGCTCACCCGGCCCTCGGCGGTCAGCGAGCCGCGGCCCTCGATCAGCTCGATGCGGTTCTTCCGGAACAGGCCCGCCACGCCCGAGGTGAGCGTGGTGACGACCTTCTCGCGGCGTGCCTGCACGCCCGCGTAGTCCACCCGCACGTCGCCGACCTTCAGGCCGAACTCCTCGCTGTCGCGAATCTCCGACAGCAGATCGGCGGAGCGCAGCAGCGCCTTGGCGGGGATGCACGCGTAGTTCAGGCAGCGCCCGCCGACCTTGTCGGACTCGACCACCGCCGTGCTTTTCCCGAGCTGCGCCGCACGGATCGCCGCCACGTAGCCGCCGGGGCCGGAGCCGATGACGATGCAGTCGTATGCGCTCTGCGCCATCGCGCGCGGAGCCTATCGTCCGCCGGCTCGCATCCGTTCACCGGCTCCGATCCGGCTCATCACGCGCAGCAGCTTCCAGAACAGCCACCCGCCCAGCGCCACGCTGAGCAGGCAGCCCACCGCCGCGATCACCGTCGAGGCGACCACCAGCGCGAGCGAGGTCACCAGGATCTGGAACGCCAGCAGCGCCTCGAAGCCCAGCACCGCCCAGTACCGTCGCTGGTACAGGCCGCCCGCCAGCAGCGCCAGCACGGCGGCGATGAACACGGCACCTGGCAGCGAGCCCCCGTGACGGCTGAGGTCCTTGACCGTGGCCGCGCTCACGATCACCCCCACCGCGACCGCCGCGCTCACCGCCGTCGCCGCCAGCAGCGCGGCCGGCCGCTCGCCCTCGCCGAGCGGCTCCGGCGCGGGGCGGGGCGGGCGCTCCAGTCGCTGTGGTGCCGCGCGCCGCTCTGGCGCCGCCCGCCGGTCTGGCGCCGCGCACGGCTCTGGCGCCGCGCACGGCTCTGGCGCCGCGCCCCGCTCTGGCGCCGCGCCCCGCTCTGGCGCCGCGCCCCGCTCTGGCGCCGCCCGCCCGGGTGGCCGAGGCCGCGGGCGCGGCGTTCCAGGCGTGCCGGGAGCGCCGTCGTCAGGCATCGAGCGGACGTGCGTCGAGCAGCTCGCGCAGCTCGCGCGCGGCGGCCTGGGGGTCCTGCGCATCGGCGATCGCGCGCAGCACGACCACACGCCGGGCACCCGCGTCGAGCACCTCGGCGAGGTTTCCGCCATGCAGCCCTCCGATCGCGAAGAACGGCTTGCGGGCGTTGTGCGCGGCGTAGCGCACCAGCTCGAGCCCCACCGCGGGGCGTCCGGGCTTGGTCGGAGTGGCGTGCACGGGGCCCACCCCGATGTAGTCCGCCTGTGCCGCCTGCGGCGCGTCGATCTGGAGGGGCGCGTGTGTGGACAGGCCGATCAGCATGTCGGGCCCCACCAGCTCGCGCGTCTCGGCCACCGGCATGTCCTGCTGGCCCACGTGCACACCGTCGGCGCCTGCCTCGCGCGCGACCAGCGGGCGGTCGTTGACGATCAGCAGCGCGCCGATCCTCTTGCACAGCGCGCGCATCGCTTTGGCGATCGCCACCAGCTCGTCGTCGGGCAGGTGCTTCTCGCGCAGCTGCACGATGTCCACCCCGCCGGCCACCGCGCTGCGGGCAAGGTCAGGAAGCTGGCGCGCCGCTCGTGCGGAGGGATCGGCGCCCGCGGAGGGGTCGCCGCGCGCGGAGGGATCGCCCACCTCTGGGAACACCAGGTACAGGCGCGACGCGGCCAGGCGCGCGCGACGCTCGACGCCCGTGTCACCGGCGTGCATGGCGCTGAGTCTCGCACTCATGGATCAACCCGCCAGCTCCGTGAGGCGCTGGCTGACGGGGTCATCCCGTCCGACCATCCGCTGCACCCATGTGTTTGCCTCGGCGAAATCGGCGCTACCGGCCTCGGCGACAGCCTCGATATCGGCCCAGTCCCTGGTGCGACCGAAGAGAGCCTT
>VAWK01000024.1:69323-69750 GCA_005885515.1 Actinomycetota bacterium
GTGCAGCCCAGCACCGGGATCTCCCGGCCGGCGAACGGTACCGTGCGCACGCCGGCCGCGACCTGGCGATGGAAGCGGTGGACATCCAGGAACATGTCCAGCGGCGTGTCCTCCCACCACACGCGCACCTGACCGTCGCGCTCGGCTGACCGAACGTCGGCAGGACCAATCATGACGCCCTCGGGAAGCGCGGCCAGGACCTCGCCTGCCCTGGCACGGTCGGCGAATACGTTGACGTCGAGGTCGCGCGTGCCACGCGGCTCCTCGGTGCAGTAGGCGAGCGCGATCGCGCCTCCGAAGGCATGCGAAAAGCCAGCGACGCCGAGCGCATCGTGAACCGCCAGGAGCCTCTCCGCGAGGCTGCTCATCTGCGGTGCGCGAGCACCGTTGGGTAGGCCAGCCTGCCCGGTCGGCGGTGCGGCAGAGC
>VAWK01000044.1:0-23997 GCA_005885515.1 Actinomycetota bacterium
CGAAATGGCCCTCGAGGCCACTGGCGGGGATGTGCGAGAACTTCAGCGCAAGCTATGGGTGGCCGCCAAGCGGTCGCCGGGTAGGCGCTTCCACGCCCTGTATGACCCGGGATTCGCGTCGTGACCATCAGGAGGATCATCGCTAAGCCGTGTGCGGGAAAACCGCACGCACGGATTGAAAGGGGAATGGGGAAACGGGCCCTCGTGGCGCCGCGCCCCTGACTACCAATGGCCGGTCCACCGTCTCCCGCGCCCAGGCGGCAAGCAGCCGGGCTGTGCGACACCTGCCGCCATCAGCGCGAGGTGCGCAACACGCGCGGCTCCGTCTTCTCCTTGTGCGAGCGCTCCCGCCATGACCCGGCCTATCCGCGCTACCCGCGCTTGCCGGTGCTGCAGTGCGCCGGCCATGAGCCGCGCGCGAGCGAGCGCCCGGAGGACTCCGCGGGCCCCTGAACCGCCACCGGCGCGCGTCGCGGCCGTCGCGCGGCTCAACCCGCGCCGACCTCGACCGGCGCCGCCTCGGGCGCACCGGCGGGTTGCGCGGAGGCGACGAAGTCGCTGCCGCGCACGAGGGCGAACGCCAGCGCAGCGCCGGTGATGGCGATCACGCACGCGACCACCAGGATGCTGCTCAGCGCGCCGGTGAAGCCCACCCGATAGGCATGTGTCAGCGCGCTTCGCGCCGTGGGCCCGAGCGCGCGGGCGAGCGTGCGGATTTCACCGGAAACCAGCGCCGGCCCGAGCCTGCCGTGCAGCGCGCCGACCACCTCGCGTCCGGCCGGCGCCTGGGCCAGTGCGGCGCTCGTCTTGCTCGTGACGTCGTGCTGGAACACGGCGCCCAGCCCTGCGATGCCGGTGGCGATGCCCACCTGGCGGAAGGTGTTGTTGATGCCCGATGCCATGCCGCTGCGCGAGTGGTGCACCACTCCGATCGCCGTGGAGGCCAGCGGAGGGTTGATCAGACCGATGCCGATCCCCGCGAGCACGAATCCGGGGATCAGCGTCGTCCAGCCCGAGTCGGCGCTGATCGCGGTCATCGCCAGCAGGCCGCCGCTCACCAGCGTGAGCCCCACGCCGAGCAGCAGCCGCACGGGCACGCGCACGCTCAACCGCCCCGCGACCGGCGCCACCGCGAAGGACAGCAGCGTCACCGGCAGAAAGCGCAGGCCGGCCTGCAGGGGCCTGTAGCCGAGCACGTCCTGGATGTAGAGCGTCAGGTACAGGAACATCGCGAACATCGACGCCGAGATCGCCAGCGCCACGATGCTGGCCCCGGCGAAGGCCGGACGGCGGAACAGGGTCAGGTCGAGCATCGGCCTGCGCTGGCGGCGCTCGACGATCACGAACAGCACGATCAGCACCGCCGAGCTGATCAGGTAGCCGAGGATGCGGCTCGATCCCCAGCCCTTTTCGTTGCCCTGCACGAGCGCGAACACGAGCAGGAACAGCGAGCCAGAGAACGTCAGCAGCCCGAGCCAGTCAACGCCGGTGGCTCCGGGGTCGCGGGACTCTGCCACCTGCGACAGGGTGAGCAGCACGGCGCCAATGCCGATCGGCACGTTGACGAAGAAGATCCATTCCCAGCCGATGCCCGACGTGATGACGCCGCCCACGACCGGCCCGACGGCGACCGCAGCGCCGATCACGCCGCCGAACACACCGAACGCGATCCCTCGCTCCTTGCCGTGAAAGGCTTGCGCGATCAGGGCGAGCGAGGTCGCGAACATCATCGCGCCGCCGGTCCCCTGCACGGCGCGCGCGAGATTGAGCGCGAGCGGGCTCGAGGACAGTCCGCACGCGGCGGAGGACAGCGTGAAGACCACCAGGCCGCACACGAACACGAGGCGGCGGCCAAACAGGTCCGCCAGCGCGCCCGCGGTCAGCAGGAACGCCGCGAGCGTGAGCGAGTACGCGTTTACGACCCATTGCAGATCGCGGAAGCTCGAATGCTGCGAACGCTGGATGTCGGGCAGCGCGACATTGACGACGGTGATGTCGAGCAGCAGCATGAAGATCGCGACCGAAACCGCGATCAGCGTCCACCATTTGCGCTCCACGGCAGCCTCCTTGGTCTCGACCAGGGGGGCGCACGCCCGCCCTGCGCACGCTCACGCTGACTATATGAACGGCTAGCTGGCCGCCAGGTGCCGCTCGAGGAACGGCACCACCGCACGCCACAGCTCCGCCGCCGGCCCGGGGCGGTAGGTGGGGCGGTCGTCCGCGAAGAACGCGTGGCCGGCGCCCTCGTAGACGTCGACTTTCACCTCCTGCCCGCTGGCTTCCACCTGCCTTCGCAGCTGCTCGCCCATCTCGGGGGAGGGGTTGCCGTCCTCCGCGCCGATCGCCGCCAGCAGCGGGCACTGCAGCCTGTCAGCCAGCTCGAGCGGCGGCGTGGGCCGTGCCTCGGTCGAGCGCTCGTCCAGGGTGGCCCGGTCGATGAAGCCCCCCCAGCAGTCCACCGCCGCGTCCAGCCGGTCGCTGGCGCACGCGAACAGCAGCGTGTAACGGCCTCCCATGCAGAAGCCGATGCACCCGACCTTGCCGCCGACCTGCTCCCGCGCTCGCAGAAAGTCCGCCGCGCCCTCGAGGTCGCCCAGCGCGGTGGCGTCGGACATCGCGAAAAGCCGCCGCATGACCGCCTGCATGTCGTCCATCGGCGGCGGCCCGCCTTCGCGCGTGTACAGGTCCACCCCCAGCGCCACGTAGCCGAGGTTGGCGAAGCGGTTGACCACATCCTTGGCGTGCTCGGCCAACCCGGCCGCCGTGTGAATCACGATCATCGCCGGCCGGGCCCGCTCGTCGTCGCCCGCGGGCGAGGCCAGATAGCCGTTCACCGGCGTGCCCTGCGCGCCGGCGAAGGAGAGCTGCTCGGCACGTATGCGCGTGGGATCGGTGACGGCGCCGGGGACCCCTTCCGGGCTGGGCTTCACCTGCACTGCCGGGCACATCGCTCGCTCCTCTCCGTCGCTTACAGGATCGCCTTCGGATACGCACGCGTGGCCGCAACGAGCATGAGCGCGAAGAAGCCGCTCACGACGAGGAAGTCCAGCCATACCTCCCCGGCGCCACCCACCCCCACGAGCATCTGGCGCAGGCCCTGCACCTCGTAGGTGAGCGGGTTGACGCGCGCCACGACGTGCAGCCAGCCGGGCATCACCTTGAGCGGGTACAGCGCGCTGGAGGCGAAGAACAGGGGCATCATGACCAGCTGGCCGATGCCCATGAAGCGCTCGCGCTCCTTGACCGCCGCCGCGAGCAGCATCGACATGCAGGCGAACGCGCCCGTCCCGAGCATCAACAGCGCGAGCGTGCCGATCACCCCGGTGACGGTCCAGCGCACCGCGATCCCGGCCACGGCGAGCACCGCCAGCAGCAGCCAGGCCTGCACCAGCGCACGCACGCATGCGCCTGCCGCCTTGCCGAGCACGATCGCGCTGCGCGGCAGCGGCGTCGCCAGCAGGCGCTGCAGCTGACCGACGTCGCGCTCCCAGATCACGGCGAGCCCGAAGAAGATCGCGATGAACATCGCCGCCTGCGCCATCACCCCCGGCGCGAGGTAGGCGCGGTAGTCCAGGCGCCCCAGCGTCAGCGCCGAGTTGTGGCGCAGCGCGGTGCCGAAGATGAACAGCCACAGCAGCGGCTGCACGGAGCGGGTGAAGACGTCGAGGTGGTCGTGGCGCAGCTTGCGCAGCTCGGCCTGGGCCATGGCGATTGTCCCGGCTGCCATGCGCGACGGCGCCCCGCCGGCGAGCGCGGGCGGCCGGAGCTCAGCCGAGACGCCGGGCGACGCGGCGCCGTGCGCGGACATCGGCCAGCCTCCCCTCTTGGGCCTGCTCCAACTCCCGTCCGGTGACAGCCGTGAAGACCTCTTCGAGGCTGCCGCTGCCGTTGCGCTCCAACAGTTCGCGCGGGTCGCCTTGCTCGACCAGACGCCCGTGGTCCAAGATCGCCAGGCGCTCGCAGTAGCGTTCGGCCTCCTCCATCACGTGGGTGGTGAAGAGGATCGTGGTGCCGGCCTGCGCGCGCAGGTTGCCGAGGTGCTCCCACACCATCCTCCGCGCGGTCGGATCGAGGCCCACGGTGGGCTCGTCCAGGAACAGCACGGCCGGCCGGTTGAGCAGCGCCGTAGCGATCTCCAGGCGCCGCAGCATGCCGCCAGACAGCGTGCTCGCGAGGCGCTCGAGCATCGCGTGCAGGTCCATCGCGGCGATCGCCTGCTCGATCCGCTCGCGCCGCGCGCTGCCCGGAACGCCCGTGACACGTGCGTAGAAGTCGAGGTTCTCACGCGCCGTCAGGGCACCGTCCACGGAGATCGCCTGGGGGATGTAGCCGATCGACGCGCGCACCGCGAGCGCGTCGGCGGCGACGTCATGGCCGGCCACGAGCGCGCGCCCGGCGGTCGCCGGCAACAACGTGGTCAGCACGCGGATCGTCGTCGTCTTGCCGGCGCCGTTGGGTCCGAGCAGCCCGAACACCTCGCCGGGCGCCACCGCGAAGGAGACGCCGGCCACGGCAACCAGCTCATCGAAGCGCACGACGAGGTCGTCGACCAGCACCGCGGTGCCCGGCGCGCGGCGTGAGGTGGGCGCGCTCAAGGCGCCGAGCCCCCGGCCCGCTGCAGCGGCGGAGCGGGAGGAAACGACCCCTGGGCGTGCGCGTCGAGCTCGCGGATCTTGCGCCGCACGCGCTTGCGCGTGTCGCTCAGCTCCCGCTCGAGCTTGCCCAGCTCGGCGGCCCTGCGGCGCACCAGGTCCAGCTGGCGGTCGAGGTGACCCAGCGCCTCGCGCAACAACTCGCGCCGGCGAGCCGGGTCCACGTCCTCGCGACGCAGCTGGGCCCGCACCTCCGCGCGCGCCTCCTCGGCGGCGAGCAGGGTGCGCAGCTCCTCCAGCGAGACGCCGAGCAGGTCTTTGAGCCGCATGACCTCGCGCAGCCGCTCGACCTCGGCCTCGGAGTACAGCCGGTGCCGGCCCGAGGGCCGCGCGGATGCCTCGGGCAGCAGGCCGACCTCCTCGTAGTAGCGGATCGTCCGCGGCGTGGTTCCGACGAGCCGGGCAACGTCGCCGATGCGCAGCGCGCGCGCATCGCTCGCCGGCCGCGATGGCTTTCCCGATGCGATGCGTCCGCTCAACCGATCCTCCCGGACAATGGAGGCGACGGCGTGCGATCTTCATCCGAATGGGCGCCGGCGCGCTGGGAGCGCGCGCCGGCGCGGGCGGGGAGCGCGCGGCCGTTGCCCGCGCCGTCCCGTGCGCCGAGCGCGGAGGCGCGGCTGGGGCGCGGGAGCGCGTCGCGTGCGGGAGGCGCGCTGACGTGACGAGGTCGCAGCAGGCACACCACCGACCCGACCAGTGAGGTCGCCGTCAGCACCCACAGGGCGACGTGCATGTTGCCGATGAACGGGGCGAGCTTGTGTGCGGACAGGCCCTTGGCCAGGCCGGAGAAGACCGCGAACAGGGTGGCTTTTGGAACCGCCGAGGTGACGATCGCCAGCACGAACGCGATCGACAGCACCGCGCCGGTGTTCTGCAGCAGCGTTCTCGCTCCGGCGGCGATGCCGCGCCGGTGCGCGGGCACCGTGCCCATCATGGCGGCCGTGTTGGGGCTGTTGAACATCCCCGAGCCGACGCCGACGATCAGCAGCCACAGGCCGCTCTGCCAGTAGGGCGTGTGCACCGCCAGGGTGGTCATCCCGGCGAGCCCCACGGCGCTCACGAGCATGCCCGCCGCCGCTAGGGCGCGCGAGCCGTGGCGGTCGGCGTGGATACCGGCGAGCGGAGAGGCCAGCAGCATCCCCAGCGCCAGCGGGATGAGCTTGATCCCGGCAGCGATCGGCGAGTTGCCCTGCGCGCCCTGGAAGTAGAACACGAACAGGAACATCAGCGCGAAGCGGGCGAGCCCGTTGATGAACGCGGCCGCGGTCGCGGCTGCGAACAGCCGGTTCTTGAACACCGTGAGGTCCAGCATCGGCGCCCGCGAGCGCCGCTCGATCAGTACCCACGCCGGCAGCAGCACGAAGGCCGCCGCCAGGCCGCCGATCACGACCGCGTCGTCCCAGCCGCTGAGACCGCCGCGGGAGACGCCGAGCACGAGCCCTGTCAAGCCGAGCAGGAAGGCGCTCGTGCCGAGCACGTCGTAGCCGCGCACGGCGTCCGGCTTGGCCAGCTCGCGCAAGATCAGAGCGCCCCACGCCGCGCCGACGAGCGCGAGCGGCACGTTGAACCAGAACACCCAGTGCCAGGAGATCGCCACCAGCGCGCCTCCGAGCACCGGACCAAGCACCAGCCCGATCGCCGCGACCATCGTGTTGGCCCCCATCGCCAGTCCGAGCTGCCGCTTGGGGAACGCGTCGGTGACCAGCGCGGCCGCGTTGGCGAACAGGAACGCCGAGGCGGTCCCCTGCAGTACGCGCCACAGGATCAGCACGGTCACCCCGGAGGAGAACCCGGCGCCGAGCGACGCCAGCGCAAACACGACGAAGCCGGCCACATAGGCGCGCTTGCGGCCGAACAGGTCGCTGAGGCGCCCGGCAGTCAGCACCAGCACCGTGGCCGCGATCAGGTACGCGAGGATCACCCACACCAACGCCAGCAGGCTGGCGTGCAGCGAGCGCTCGAGGTCAGGCAGCGCGATTATCAGCGTGCCCGAGTTGGTGGCGGCCAGCAGCATCCCCAGGCTCGTGCACGACAGCGCCCACCACTTGTAGCCCGCATGGCTTGCGGCCACGCCGAAGCGGCCCCCTTGGGTCGGGTTCGTCGCCGGCCTACTGGGCGATGCGCGCCGCACCTCGATTGGGCTCTCCTTTCGCAGTCTCACGCCACCAAAACCTGACGTGAACGTAAGGATCACAATAGCAGCTCGACGCGTGGGCAGAGCTCCGGCCGCAGCCAGGTGCTAGAACCATGGCATGAGCGCGCGCAACGTCGAAAAGTCCGAGCTCCAGTGGCGCGAGCAGCTGACGCCGGCGCAGTATGAGGTGCTGCGAAAGGCGGGTACCGAGGCGCCGTTCACCGGTGCGTACACCTACAACAAGGAGTCGGGGGAGTATCGCTGCGCCGCCTGCGGGGCGAAGCTGTTCAGCTCCGAGACGAAGTTCGACTCCGGCACCGGCTGGCCCAGCTTCACCGAGCCCGCAGTGGCGGAGGCCGTGGAGCTGCGTCCGGACAACAGCCTGCTCATGCGTCGCACCGAGGTCATCTGCCGAAATTGCGGCGGGCACCTGGGACATGTCTTCGACGACGGCCCCGGCCCGGGCGGGCAGCGCTACTGCATCAACTCCGCCGCCCTGAACTTCGAGCCGCAGGCGAGCACCAGCGCGGGCTCCGCCGCCTCCTCGCCCGCCAGCGCCGGCACCGCCGGCGCCGCCGCACCAGAGACTGGGGATGAGGCGAGCGGCGGTGCGCAGCAGGCGGGCGCATCTCCCGCCTGAGATAGGAGGCGGCAATGATCATGATCGACCGCTCGCGGCGGCTGGCCCAGCCGCTGCGCTGGGGCCGGCGCGAGAAGGCTGCCGTGGGGGTGCTGCTGGCGTGCGCCGTGCTCGCGCTGGCGAGTCTCATCGCGTTCGCGCTGACGAGCGGCTCACCCGCACGGAAGGACTGCGTCGATGTCACCTTCGCGAGCACCTTGGGCGGCGCCAGACTGCACGCCTGCGGCGCCAAAGCGAGGAGCGTGTGCGCCTCAGGCGCGTTCGCCGGGATCGAAGCGGAGCTGCGCGCGGCGTGCCGACGGGCCGGCTTTCCTTTCAGGCCCCGCAGCTGAGCGCGCGGGTCGCCGCTGTTTGCGCGCTGACTCTCTACACGTGTCGAAAGGCGCGCTGAAAGTGTTGGCCAGCGTTCGGTAGCAGCCGTCCGACCCCGACGTTTTCATGTTCGCTTGAACTAACCGGGGCCGCGTCCGCATGCGCGGATTGGGCCGGCAATGCAACGAACGCGGGGAAACGGAGACACATGACCTGGCAGGCATACCCATCCTGGCTGAGTCCAGGGGACAACGCATGGCAAATGACGGCTGCGACGCTGGTCGGGCTGATGAGCGTGCCTGGCCTGGCGGTGCTGTACGGCGGCGTGATGCAGAAGCGGTGGTCGGTGAACAGCATGATGCTCACGTTCGTAGCCTTCTGCCTGACGCTGATCGCGTGGAGTCTGTGGGCGTTCAAGATGGGCTTCGGCCATTCGATCGCGCACAGCGGCTCGGGCGTGTTCGGGGCGAAAGGCTTTCTCGGCACCGCCCTCGGCGAACCCGGCAGCGTGCTGGGGCACGTCGGCGAGCAGGGCAAAGCGGAAATCCCGTCGATAGCCACTGGCCCGCCGTTTCACTTCCCGGAGTCCTCGCTCATGTACTTCCAGTTCGTGTTCGCAGCGATCACGCCGATCCTCGCCCTGGGCTCGGTGCTCGGCCGGGTCAACTTCAAGGCCTGGATCCCGTACGTGCTGATCTGGATCACCGCGGTGTACGCGGTCAACGCGTTCCTGATCTGGGGAGGCGGCTACTGGGCCGCGCACGGTGCGCTCGACTACTCCGGTGGGTACGTGATCCACCTCGCGGCGGGCGTCTCCGGCTTCGTGTTCGCGGCGGTGATCGGGCCGCGCCTGCAGCGAGACCGCGAGGTCGACGCGCCCAACAACCTGCTGATGGTCATGGTCGGCGCGGGCCTGCTGTGGCTCGGCTGGAACGGCTTCAACGGCGGCGACTCCTACTACGCCGGCGCCAACGCCTCCGCGGCGGTCGTCAACACGAACCTGTGCACGGCGGTGGCGGTGATGGTGTGGATTGCGTGGGACTACATCTTCCGTGACAAGCCGTCGATGATCGGCTCCGTCAACGGCATGATCACCGGGCTCGTGGCGATCACGCCCGCCGCGGGGTTCGTGAACGGATACGGCGCGATCGTGATCGGCGTCGTCGCCTCAACGCTCGTTTGGATGGCGATCCGCTTCCTCAGCCGGGCGCCGCTGTTCCGATCCGTCGACGACACCCTGGGGGTGGTGTACACGCACGGCGTGGCTGGCTTGTGCGGCGGGCTGCTGGTAGGCGTGCTGGCCGATCCGCACATAGTCGAGTACGCCGGCCTCGGCGGCGCGCCCAACATCCCTGGTGTCGAAGGTGTCGTTCATGGTCACTGGACACTGCTGCGCTGGCAGGCCGAGACTGCGGGCTGGGTGATCGGCTACACGGCGATTGCCACGTTCGTCATCCTGAAGGTGATCGGCATCTTCCTGCCGCTGCGGCTGTCCGACGAAGAGCTCGAGATCGGCGATCACGCCATCCACGGCAACGAGGTCTACCCGTCGGACGTGCCCACGCTCGGCGGCCCGCATGCGCCTCCTCCTGCGTGGCAGCCAAGCCCCGCGGGAGCGGGTGCGTAGGGTACAGAGACCGGCCAGACCTGGGCGCGCTTGTCCCCGTGGGCGCGCCTGGGTCTGACCGGCGCTGGCGGCGGCCATGCCCGGCGCGGTTGCCTGGAGCTGGCCCGCTGCTCCACGCCGTCACCACGCCGCGGTGCCGCCGGCCTGGAGCGGCGCAGGGGTCGCCGGCTCTACCGGGCGCCCGGCGTCAGGCCGACCGGGCAGCTGACGCCCGTGCCGCCCAGGCCACAGTAGCCGCCGGGGTTCCTTAGCGAGGCCTTTCTTTCGGCGCTGTTTGAGCCACAGAACATTTTGGCCGTGGCCAGAGTCGGGTCGGCTCTCGTGAGCGACCGACGCTGCATCGTCTGCGGCGCGTCCGCATGAGGGCCGGCGTCGTACGCGCGCTGCTGTTCCGCCGGCTGCCGGCGCGAGGCAGGGCGCGTGCGGGCCGTTCCTGGGCGCTAAGCGCGACGGACCCTTGAAACCTCGCCGACCTCGCCTTACGGCGGCAGAGGCGTGCAAAACGGGGGCTGAGGGAGTAGCAGGCGCGCACAGGTAAGTGCCCGCGCATCGTGAACGGACCGCCGAGTGGTCGCCCGCGCGCGAGGCAGACCCTCACAGTCCAACCGCCGCCCCTGCCGTTCAACGCCTTGAACGCCCCCCTCGGAGGCGCTCAGACTTGCACGAGGGACTGTTGCCTACGTTTTCCTGGCCCCTAGGATTTCCCCCGGAGGGGTTGCCCGCTCCTTCTGAGCTGGTCAGGCTGCCGGAGCCGGCGCCGAATTCGAGCCTGGCCGGCGCCGCCCCCTGCGTGGTCCCGGCTTCCAGTTCTGGCTTCAGCGTGCCGTGGAATTCGACGTTGCTCGTCCCGCCCACGCAGATCGCTCGGATCGAGATGCCTTCGATCCGGTCGCGGAAGACGCCCGCTTCTTCGATCAGCACCGAGGACCAGTCGAGCTTTTCCGGGATCACCTGCAACAGACCTTTGACAGCTTCGCAGGCGGGCGCCACACAGTCATAGAAGGCGAATGACTCGAAGCTGCCTTTGCCGGCGCCGCCGCCCACCGGATTGGCGATATCGCCGCCGGCCAGCGTCTGGCAGGTGAACGCGCCGAGGCTCGAGTTTGCCAGCGTGAGATAGCCCCAGCCCATCACGATCAGCCCGTTTTCAAGCGCGCTTTCTCCAAGTCGCACGTTGTTGGCATACCAATGCGGGCCCAGCATGAGCGTGGTCGTGAACGTCCGGTCTGAGCCGAAGCTGAGGCCGCCCAGCGCGCTGGTGGCCGAGATGCGGAAGTGGTAGGTGCTGTTTTCGGACAGGCTTTCGAGCGCCGCCGAGACCGGCACGGCGCTCGTGCCCGACCCGGGCGAGGGCGTGCACGGTGCGCTTGCGCCGTAGGATGTCGTGGTGCCGTATTCGAAGTGGCAGTCGGTCACTTCCGAGCCGTTGGGGTTGACGCTCGCGTGCAGCGTCGCTGAGGTCTGCGCGACTGGCGAGGCCGCTTCGGTCACGAGCGTCGGCGGCGGTCGTGAGAGAGTTTTGAACGTCTGGTCTGTGCCTTTGCTCGTGCCGCCCGCGCTGGTGGCCGAGATCCGGAAGTGGTAGGTGGTGTTCGCCGTGAGTCCTCCGATCGCCGCCGACACCGCCACCGGGCTTTCACCGGAGCCCGGCGAGGGCGTGCACGGTGCGCTCGACCCGTAGGCGGTCGTGGGGCCGTATTCGAAGTGGCACTCGCTGACTTCAAAGCCGTTGGGGTCCACGCTCGCGTGCAGGGTCGCCGAGGTCTGTGCGATCGAGGTCGCCGCGTCGGTGCTGACGACCGCCGCGGGCTGGGCGATCCGGTAGGCGCTGACACTCGAGCCGGTCGCCAGGAACAGTCGTCCCGCGGCGGCGCTGGGGGAGGCGAAGTGATCTGCCACGCGGCTGGGCAGGGTCACGGTGTAGCGCGCTTTGCCCGTGGCGGCTTCCAGGCCGTAGAGCGTTGTGCCGCCGCCGCCTTGAAACGGGGTGCTCGGCACCCACACCAGCCCAGCGGAGAGGATCGGCGATCCGATCGCTTCGCTGGGCCCGCGCCACAGTTCGCTAAAGCTGTGGGCGGACTGGTTGTAGCTGAGCGCGCGCGTGCCGTCGGCGCAGGGGACGTAGATCGTGCCGTTGGCGAACGCATCGCCCCCGAAGCTGCCGGCGCCAGAGCACACCTGGTGGCTGTAGAGAGCAGGCGCGCCCGAGCTCATCGTGGCCTCACTGATCAGGTACCCGATGTCGTTCTTGCCGGACTGAAACAGCACCCCGCCGGGCAGCAGCTCGGGTCCGGCGGAGCCCAGGTCCGTGTCGTTGTTGCTGTCCACCAGCCAGCTTTCGGGTTTGAAGTAGCCGCTCTGGCTGAGCGTCGCTTGGAGCTCTATGACGCTGTCGGAGTAGTCGTAGGTTTCCGCTTTCTGGGAGCCCGGGTTGGGGTTGCCGGTGGCCACGTAGATGTGGCCTTCGCCGTCGACGGCCGGCCCGCTGGCCCCCCACACCGCCCCGCCCGAGGTCGAGGGCGGCGCGGGCTGATAGATCCAGTAGGAAGGCGAGCCGCCCCGCTCGGGCACCGAGACGACCATGCCGCGGTAGTCGCTGCAGTCGCCGTCGTTGCCGCCCAGGCCGAAGATGACGCTGCCTTTGTCGAGGTTCAGCGCGGTGCGCTGCAGCTGCGCCTTGGGGTCTGAGCCGGGGGGGTCGACGGGCGTGCTGAGCACTTCTTCACCGCCGCCGAGCGCATAGCCCTTGAGCACGTGGTGGGCTTCTTTTTTGCTCGCATCCCAGCTGTCGGCGACCGCGTAGATGGCGTTGGTGGAGGTGTCGATCACCGGCGTGCCGACGATGCCCACGGTGGGGCTGATGTTCCCGCAGGGCAGTTCGCCGGAGGGCACTGGCACGCCGGCGCTTTTTTCCCAGATCACTTTGCCGCTTGAGGCTTCCAGCGCGTAGAGCCGATCGCCGACAGTGGCCACGTACACTCGCGCGCCGAGCACGAGCGGCTGTCCGTATATCGGGGCCCCCAGCGGCGGTGACTGCCAGGCCAAGCTGGGCGTGAGCAGGTTGCCCGCTTCGGGATCCGCGCCCGAGCGGGCGGGATCGCGATGGTACGTCGTCCACGTCGCTTCACCGCGGGCCGGTGGGCTCAGCGCTGCCGCGAACGTGCACGCCAGCAGCGCGGCGAGCGGGGCTCTGGCCAGGGCCGCGAGCATCGCCATCCCTGTCTGCGGTGCGAGCATGCACATTCTGCGCATCGCCCGAAGTTACACGCTCGCGCGAGGATCAGCTCGTCCGGCCAAGGCCCTCCCAACGGTCCGGATAGGGAGATCGGCCATGCGCGCTGATTTCGCCCAACCCGCCACATTTGAGCGCTTCGATCTGGGCCGCGACGCGGACGGCGAACTGCTGGTTGTCCCCACGCTAAGCGCCGACCGCGCCCGCGACATCCTGAACGGCGACGCCGCCGCCCCGCCCGACACCACGGTGCGGGTTGCGGGGACGTTCGAGCACGAGGGACAGCACGCGATGCTCGTAGAAGCAACCGGACCGCGTGCCCTGCACGCTACGCGCCCTGCGGATGCCCCAGGCCGACCGGGCAGCTGACGCCCGTGCCGCCCAGACCGCAGTAGCCGCCGGGGTTCTTGGCCAGGTACTGCTGGTGGTAGCTCTCCGCGTAGTAGAACTCCCCCGCGGATGCGAGCTCGGTGGTGATGTGGCCGTGGCCGGCCTCCTGGAGCACCTGCTGGTAGGCGTCCCGCGAGCTCTCCGCTGCCGCGCGCTGGGCCTCGTCGTGCCACAGGATCAGGGAGCGGTACTGCGTGCCGGCGTCGTTGCCCTGACGCATCCCCTGGGTGGGATCGTGCCCCTCCCAGAACAGCCTCAGCATCTGCTCGTACGTCGTGCTGGCCACCTCGAAGGCCACCAGCACCACCTCGGCGTGGCCGGTGCGCCCGCTGCAGACCTCCTCGTAGGTCGGGTTGGGGGTAAAGCCTCCCGCGTAGCCCACCGCGGTCGTGTACATGCCTCCGGCCTGCCAGAAGATGCGCTCGGCGCCCCAGAAGCAGCCCATGCCAAAGATCGCCGTGTCGACGCCGTCCGGGAACGGCCCCTTCAACGGCGTGCCGAGCACCTCGTGTCGCTCCGGGACCGGCATCTCGGCGGCTCGTCCGGGAAGCGCAGAGGTGGCGTCGATCATGCTCGCGTGCTTGCGCGTGAACAGCATCTCGTGCTCAAGCCTAGAGCACCGTGCGCAGACGTCCCATCAGGTGCGGCAGGCCCGCGCGCTCGACCCGTTCCCGCAGGCACATGCCGGTCTTCTCCAGCACCCGCCGGGACGCGTGGTTGCCAGCGGCGGTAAGGCCCACCACCTCCGCCAGCCGCAGCTCGCGCGCGCGCGCCACGGCCAGCGCTGCCATGTCGGTCGCATAACCGCGTCCCCACGCGTCGGGGCGCACGGCGTACAGCACCTGCACGCACTCCCGGCCGGCCACCGCGGTCCTGCACAGCCCGCCGCGTCCAACGAACACTCCGGTCGCGATCTCGAAGAAGACCCACGGCCCGAACGAGCATTTCTGCCAGTGCTCGATGTCGCCGGCGAGGATCTCCGCCGCGCGAGCCGCGGCCCGGTCGAGCGGCTGACCGGGCCACAGGGCTGCCGCCACCGCGGGCTCGGAGAACAGGTCGCGGTAGAGCTGCGCGTGCTCCTGCCAGGGGCGTTCCGGCCGCAGCCTGCGCGCTCTCACCTAGGTGGCGGCGGTACGGGGCGCGTACCGGTGGTGCAGCATGAACGCGTTGCCGTCGGGATCGGCGAAGAAGGCCATGTGGCACACGCCCGTGTCCAGCGTGTCGCCCGTGAAGCCCACGCCGCGGTGCTCGAGCGCGGAGCGTGCCTCGTGCACGTCGTCGACGTGCAGGGCGATGGCGTTCGGATTGACGTGGTGCTCGAGGCCGAACTGCTCGGCGTCGAACACGCTCAGGGTGAGGTTGCCGGTCTCGAACTCGGCGTAGTTGCGCTCGGGCATGTAGACCGATCGCCGCAGGCCGAGCACCTCGCCGTAGAACTCGACCGCCGCGGCCAGATCGTGCGTGGGCACGCCGACGAAGTCGACGCCTCCTATGAGCTGCTGTGCGTGCATGTTCCCAACGAGCAAGACCGCGAAGAACAGCCGGTCGTTGCGTTCAAGGTAGCGTAGGATCGCGTTCGCTGATGGGCAAGCCGGCGGCTGTGCGCTATGAGGTCCTCGATCGGGTCGCCCGCATCACGCTGGATCGCCCGGGGCGGGGCAACGCGATCACGCTGGGGTTGGTGCGCGAGCTGGCCGAATGCGTGGAGAGGGCCGATCTGGATCCGTCGGTGCACGTTTTGCTGCTGGCCGGAAACGGGCCTGGGTTCTGCGCCGGGTACGACCTGGTGGAGAGCGCCGAGGGCGGGGGAGCGGCAGCGCAACCGCAAACCGCCGTTCCCGCCGGCTCGGCCCTCGACCCGTCGGTGATCGCGGCCAACCACGATCCGGCGCGCCCGTGGGACCCGATGGTGGACTACGCGATGATGGCGCGCAACGTGCGCGGGTTCATGAGCCTGCTGCACTGCGGCAAGCCGGTGGTCTGCAAGGTGCACGGCTTCTGCGTGGCCGGTGGCACCGATATGGCGCTGTGCTCGGACCTGCTGGTGATAGCCGCCGACGCGAAGATCGGCTACCCGCCGTCGCGCGTCTGGGGCTCACCGACGACCGCCCTGTGGGCGTACCGGGTGGGCCCGCAGCGGGCCAAGCGACTGCTGTTCACCGGGGACTCGCTGTCCGGCACGGAGGCACTCGAATGGGGGCTGGCGATCGAGGCGCCGCCGCAGGATCGCCTGGACGAGCGGACCGAGGCGCTCGTGGAGCGGATCGCGCGGATGCCGCTGAACCAGTTGATGATGATGAAGCTGCTCGTCAACCAGGCGCTGTTCGCGCAGGGGCTGCACACGACCCAAGTTCTGGGCACCGTGTTCGACGGCATCGCCCGCCACACCGCCGAGGGCTATGCGTTTCAGCGCCGCGCCGCCCAGGCGGGCTTCCGCGAGGCGGTACGCGAGCGCGACGAGCCGTTCGGCGATCTCGGCCGCTCCACGTTCAAAGGCTGAGCGTTTGAAGGCTCAGCCGTGGGAACGCGCCGCTGGCGCAAGCAGTGCAAAGCGCGCTGCGCCGTGCTCGCGCACGGCCGACCGCGGGTTAGAATTAGCCACCGCGCGGATGTAGCTCAGTTGGCTAGAGCGTCGCCTTGCCATGGCGAAGGTCGAGGGTTCGAGCCCCTTCATCCGCTCTCACGGACTGGGGAAGGCGTCCCCGGCGCGCGGCGCCATGACGACGCCGAGCGCCGCGCGCTTGGGTGACCGTCACGGCGGCGACGCTCGGCGGGCGACTGGCTGCGGATCCAGCGGCACATAGCGCCCGCCGTCGCCCCGTGCGAGCAGGCCCATGAGCTCGAGCTCGGTGAGCGCGCACAGCAGCTCACCGACGTCCCCGGCCTCGTGCCGGAGCCGATCGGGAGAGTCGGCGCCCGCGCGCACGCGATCGAGGATCCGCTGCAGGCGGGGCTCCAGCCGGCGCGCCGCGGGGCGGCCCGCACGGGAGCTGCCATACGGCCCGCCCGCGGGCAGCAGCTCGAGTGCGTCCGCTGGACCGCGCAACAGATGCGCTCCTTGTGCCAGCAAGGCGTTGGTGCCGGCGGAGAGCGGCGATGTGACGCGTCCAGGAACCGCAGCGACGGCGCGGCCGAGCGTGCTGGCGAGGCGTGCCGGCGCCAGCTCACGGGGGTTGTCTTGGGCCTCCACGAGTACCGTGAGCTGGGCCA
Source organism: Actinomycetota bacterium (assembly GCA_005885515.1). Lineage (GTDB taxonomy): Bacteria > Actinomycetota > Thermoleophilia > Solirubrobacterales > Solirubrobacteraceae > Palsa-744. The sequence continues at coordinate 16,201 of VAWK01000044.1, forward strand.
GCCCAACGATCGCGCGCTGGCTTGCGGCCTGTCCCCAGCGGCGGGCGGGCGTGCCGCATGGGAGCTCGGCCGCGGCGCAACCGCGTCTTGTCAGCCGCTGGTACAGGCTCCGTCTCCTGGCCGGAGCGATGACATCCACGCCGCCGGGCATCGCGCAGACGACTGCGCCATCGGCCTCCAGCGCGCCCGCGAGCGCCGCCACCGCGATGCCGTCTTCCAGGCCGCAGGCCACGGTCACGTCTGCTGCTGCCAGCCCGCGCGCGAGGCTGCGCGCGGTCTCCATCCCGTAGTCCGACGCGCGAACGCTGCCCGCGATGGCCACGACAGGTCCGCGCGCCAGCTCGTGCAGCCGCCGTGCGGAAGTCGCCACGTACAGCGCCCGCGGGGCCGACGGGAACCGAAGCCGACGCGGAAAGCGATCGTCGTGGTGGCAGATGTCCTCGACGCGCCCGTCGCCGGGAAGGAGATCGGCGGCAGCAAAAGCCGCGTACTGAGCCTGCAGCTGTGACCGCCGCCTGCCCGCCAGCGCGCGCATGAGCTGTTGATCGCCGAGCGCGAGCGCATCGGTCAGACGCGCCCGATCGCGGCAGTGATAGTCCAGCGGCCCGCCGAGCGCCGCCAGCAGCCAGCTGCGCCGCAGGCAGTCCACGCACGCTCCCGCCACGCGCCGCTCAGCCGCAGCGCCGCTCACCCGGGGCGCCCACCCTGGACGCCGACCTCGGGCCGTAGCGCGAGCGCCGCACCCACGTCCCTCGTCCGCACCCGCTCGCTTGCGTTGAGGTCGGCGATCGTCCGCGCTACGCGCAGCACGCGATGCTGCCCACGTGCGCTGAGCAGTCCCCGAGCGCACGCGCCGCGCAGCATGTCCTCGCCCCGCTCGTCCAGCGCGACGTGCCGCCGCAGCAGCGGGGCGTCCATGTCGGCATTCACGGTCAGTCCCTCACCGCTCAAGCGCGCGGCCTGACGCCGGCGCGCCAGCAGGACCCTCGCTCTGGCCTCCGCTGAGCTCGTGAGCGGCGCAGCCGTCAGCTCCCGGGTGCCGTCGCGCCGCAGCTGCACGAGCAGGTCGATGCGATCGAGCAACGGGCCGCTCAGCCGCCGCCGGTGGCGGGTGAGCTCCGATTCGCTGCATCGGCACCTGTCCGCCTCGCCTGCGTAGCCGCACGGGCACGGGTTTGTCGCCGCGAGCAGCATGAACCGCGCGGGGTAGACCTCCGAGCGCCGGGCCCTGACGATCGCCAGCCGTCCCTCCTCGACCGGCTGGCGCAGCGCCTCCAGGGCTGGACGGGCGAACTCGGAGAGCTCGTCCAGGAACAACACCCCGCGGTGGGCGAGCACCACCTCTCCCACCCAACCACGGCGCGCGCCGCCGATGAGGCCGGCGGTGGTGATCGAGTGGTGCGGCGCCCGGAACGGGCGCGCGCTGGCCAGGCCGCCGTTGTGCGTGCCCGCGAGGCCGTGGATGCGGGCGACCTCGAGCGCCTCCCGACGGCTCAGCGGGGGAAGGATCGAGGGCATCCGTTGCGCCAGCATCGTCTTGCCCGTGCCGGGCGCCCCGCTGAGCAACAGGTTGTGCCCACCGGCGGCGGCGATCACGAGCGCTTCCACCGCATGTTGCTGTCCTCGTACCTCGCACAGGTCCCCGCCCGCAGTCGCCGCAGCGCTTCCGGGTGCCGGTCCACGGCTGGCGGTCGCGTCCGGTGTGCGCGCGGGACGATCGCCGCGACCGCCGCGCAGCACGCGCACCGCGCTCTTCAGCGTCTCGACTGCCGCCACCTCGATCTCCTCCACGAGGCGCGCCTGATGGGCGTCTGAGCTCGCCAGCACGAGCGCCTGCAGGCCGGCGTCATGCGTCGCCTGCGCCACCGCGAGCGTCCCGCGGCTGGCCTTCACCTCGCCGTCGAGTGCGAGCTCTCCAAACAGCGCGTGGGTGCTCAAGCGTTTGCCTGGCACCTGGCCGCTGGCCGCGAGGATCGCGCAGGCGAGCGCCAGGTCGAGGCCTGGACCGACCTTCGGAACGTCAGCGGGGGCGAGGTTGGCGGTGATCCTGCGCGAAGGGAACTCGAAGCCGCAGTTGCGGATCGCCGCGCGCACTCGCTCGCGCGCCTCGCGCACGGCCGCGTCAGCCAGCCCGACGATGACGAAAGCGGGCAGGCCAGGGCGGATGTCGACCTCGACGGTGACGCGGTGTGCCTGCAGCGTCTCGGTGGTGAACGTGTGTGTCCGGGCCAGCATGGGTCGGCTGTCGCTCGCTGCGCCTGTTCGCGCAGCGCAAGCTAGGCCCGGGTTGGGACGGGACTCTCGGCCGCGGGGGGTGCGGCCGAGGTCCCGTTTGTCTGCGACGGGGCTCTCGGCCGCGGGGGGTGCGGCCGAGGCCCCGTTGTCGTCGCGCGATGAGCTGCTGCTAGTAGCCCACTGGGTGACGCACGACGTAGCCTGAGGTCGAGGTGCTCGAGCTCGACCAGCGCGATCCGCTCTCCTGGCGGGCCACGGTGTCGAAGCGTTTGCCGTTGACGACCATGAAGGCGTGTTCATGGTTGGCGTAGACCGTGATGTGCTTGCCCGGACCCGATGCCCCGTAGGACTCCAGCGAGGTGGAGTCCTCGGGTGACCTCAGCAGGCCGCCTCCGTGCAGCGCGTAGGAGACCGAGCCGGAGCAGTCGTAGCCGTTGGAGTGGAAGGAGCCATGTCCGCCTCCGTACACGTACGGCCGGGTGGCGATTTCGTTGCCCGCCGAGATGACGCGGGAGACGGAGCCGGAGCCTCCTTCACCGCCGCCGCCGCTCGAGGAGCCGCCGCCGGAGGAGCGTTCAGCTGATCCTTCGTGCGAGCTCGAGGGGGCGTCCGAGGAGCTTTCGCCGGAGCTTTCCTGCGAGTGCGAGGCGCGCGGCGCCACTTCCTCCGAGCCTTCCTCGGAGCCCGAGCCAGCCGACGAGCTTCGCTCTGACGCGGCGCTTACCGCGACCGGTTCGCCGGCGGGCGCGCTTGTGCCGCCGGCGGGGGCAGCCCTCGATGACGCTTCTTCGGCCGGCGCTTCTTCCGCCGGCTGTTCCTGGGGCAGGGCCGACGCGGGCGGCGTGAGCGTCGTCTCGCCGCTGACGCCGATCACCTTCCAGGTCGCAGGTCCGACGATGCCGTCGACGGCCAATCGGTGGCGCGCCTGGAGCCGTTCGATCGCGGCCAGCGTTTGGGGTCCGAATTCGCCGTCCACCGGCAGGTGAAGCGCGCCCTGGAGGCGCCGCACAGCACTGGTGGTGGAGGCTTCGGACTCGGACGCTTCCGAACTGTCAGTCGCCCCCACGGCGGCTTCCGGGGTCCCTACCTGGTCAGCGGCCACCGATTCGCCAGAGCTCGCGGGTTCGCCGGGGACGTTGCCGTGAAAGCTCACCATCGTGGCGGTCGCGCTCGCGCGGCCGCGCAGCGCCGCATTCGTGATCGGTCCTGCGACGCCATCGACGGTCATTCCCCTGCTGGTCTGGAACTGGCGCACGGCCGCTTCGGTTTCGGGGCCGAAGACGCCGTCCACTTTGATGCCGCCGAGGGCGCGCTGTAGCAGCGCAACCTGGCGGCCTTCGCTTTCGGGCTGGAGGACGATGCCGTGTTCGCTGGTGGTGGGAGGCTCCGGCGTCGCCGGCGTTGCGGCCGCCGCCGGTCCGTCGGCGATGCTGGCCGTGGGGCCTACGGTGAGCGCGGCGAGGGCGCCCAGCGAGACGCGCTTGGCGCGCGAGCTGGCCGGCACGAAGCGCAGTTCGGTCGAGCGCCGCCGGGCGCGCGAGCGTCCCAGCGAGAGCTCCCATAGCTCACGCGCAGCCAGGTCGCGCACTTCGGCGTGAAGCTCGTCCGGCGCGAGCAGGAAGGCAGGCGGACAGCCGCTCGGCTGGCGGCGACCGCGGGCGCGTCGGCCCGCGCGGGCGCGCCGCGCACGCGAGCGCTCGAGCGAAGCGATCCAGGGGTCGACGACCGCAAGGTCACGCTGGGATCCCGGCATGGATAGACGTCCTTTCTCCTGTGCTTGGCGCCTACGGGGTTAGCTGTCGGGCTCGCGTCTGTTGCGCTACGCCACACCTGCGGCGATTCGCCCCTGCGACCTTGCGGCCGCATCTGGTTCCCCCGCTCCCATCGCCCGTGGGGTCTGGGATTCGGCACGAACGCGCGGCAAGCTAGCAGGTATTTCCGCAATTTGCGTGCCGCCTGCAGGTCTGCAACCGTTTTTGCCGACGCACGTCTCGCCCACGCGGCCGCCACCGTCCGCCGCGCATCGGTAGCCGCGCTGCTAACTTCGCCCCGATGCGCCGTGTCGGCATTTCCCTACGCGGGATGTTCGCGCTGCTTGTGCTGGTCGCGCTCGCGGGCGTGGCGGCGGTGCTGACGATCGGCGGCTCGTCTACCTCACCGAGCGCCAGCCGGCTGGCGAGCAAGAGCGCCTTCCACTCCGATGGGGTGCTGTCGCCTCCGCGGGCGGCGCCGCCGCTGGTGCTGGACAATTACCTCGGCCGGCCCGTCAACATCGACGCCTATCGCGGCAAGGCTGTGTTGGTCACGTTCCTGTACACGCACTGCCCGGACGTGTGTCCGCTGATCACCTCCAACCTGCGTGTGGCCCAGAACCTGATGGGTCCGGCGACCGCCGCCAGGGCGCAGATCATCGCTGTGTCGGTTGACCCTCGGGGCGACACGCCGGGCGCGGTCGCGGCGTTCCTGGCGAGCCACGGGATGACCGGGCGCATGCAGTACCTGATCGGCTCCGCGAGCCAGCTCGCGCGCGTCTGGAGCGCATGGGGGGTGGGCTCCGAACGGGACTCGCAGGAGCCCCAGCTGGTCAACCACTCGGGCCTCGTCTACGGGATCACGGCCTCGGGCAAGCAGGCGACGATCTACGCGGCGAACTTTCACCCCGCCGACATCGCCCACGACGTTCCGCTGCTGGCCGCGCGCTGAGGGGGATCGCAGCCCAGTGGGCCGGCCGCCGAAACTGCTCCTGGTGGCGCTGGCCGCGGCCGCGCTGGGGGCTCTGCTGAGCGTCGGGCTGTCGTCGTCTCACTCGCCCTCGATCGGCCGCGTGGCGCCGGCGCTTCCGCGCGAACGGCTCGCCGGTCCGCCGGCCCAGGCGGCCGGCAGGCCGGTGCTGGTCGTGTTTTGGGCCAGCTGGTGTGAACCGTGCGCTCGCGAGGCCCCGGCGGTCGAGCGCTTGTCGCTGACGCCGCGCGCGCGCGGGCGCGTCATAGGGGTCGACTGGAGCGACACGCTGTCGGGGGCGCGCTCGTTCATCCGCCGCCATGCCTGGACGTTCCCCAACCTGCGCGACGCCGACGGCACGGTCGGCAACGACTACCACCTGCCGGGGCTGCCGACGAGCTTCGTGCTGGATGCCTCGGGGCACATACGCGCGGAGCTGCGCGGCCCTCAGGACGAGCGGTCGCTCAGCAGGGCGCTTGCGATGGTCGGCTGAGCCGCAGCGCTCGCCGGGCGTTGCCTGCTGCCGGCCCGGCACCCGCGGCGCGAGTCCGGTTAGGATCGGGCGACGGCGAGACACGAAGGGGGCACGATGAGAGAGCTGCGCGGCCGCAACGCGCTGGTGACGGGGGGCTCGCGCGGCATCGGCGCATACATCGCGCGGGCGCTCGCCCGGGCGGGCGTCAACGTGGTCGTCTCCGGACGGCGCGAGGACGCGCTGGCGTTGGTGGTCGCGGAGCTTCGCCAGAAGGGGGTGGCGGCGGAGGCGGTGCCGGGTGATCTGCATGAGCCGGCGCAGGTCGACACGCTGATCGAGCGCAGCGAGGCGGCGCTGGGGCCGCTTGACGTGCTCGTCAACAACGCCGGCATCGAGCAGGCGGCGGCATTCACGCGGTATACGCGCGATGAGCTGACCTCGATGGTCGATCTGAACCTCACGGTGCCGCTGCTGCTGACGCACAGCGTGCTAGCGGGCATGCTCGAGCGCGGACGCGGCCACGTGGCGTTCATCGCCTCGGTGGCGGGCAAGCTCGGCCCCGCCTACACGGGGCCCTATGCGGCGACCAAGGCAGGGCTGATAGCGGTCACGCAGTCGCTGCGCGCCCAGTAGGCGGAGGCGCCGGTGGGCTTCTCGGTCATTTGCCCCGGCTTCGTGGCGGGCGAGGGGATGTACCAGCGAATGGTCGAGCAGGGGCTGTCCTCCAACCGGCTGATGGGATCGACAACGATCGACAAGGTGGCCGACAAGGTGCTAGATGCGATCCGCCACGACAGGCCAGAAGTGATCGAGAACGGTACGCCGGTGCGGCCGCTGCTCGCGCTAGGGCAGCTCTCGCCGCGCCTGGCGGAGGGAATTGCGCGGCGGATCGGCGTCACGGAGCTGTTCAGGCGCCTCGCCGCCTCGCGGGATCGCGCGGCTTAGCTCAGGGATTCGGTCGGCTAGGCGTGGCTGGCGCCGCGCCGGGCCCCGGGGTGGACCCAAGCGCGGCGCTGTGCCCGTGCACTAGCGCGGCAGCGTTTGCGTCAGTTCGACCACCTGCTGGAAGGTGGGGCGATTCTGGAACGGGAACGGTGGTACCGAGACCCCGCTCGCGACGGTCCAGCGGTTCATGTCAAAGCAGCTCGCCTGCGCGTTTTCTTCGCAGGCGCCATGGCCGTAGATCTGCGCGGGCGTGACCGACAGGGCTTGCTGCAGTGAATTCTGCAGCGCCTGCCGGCACGCCGTGAGCGAGCCGCCGCCGCAGTAGATGCGCGAGTAGCGGGCGCTCGGCGCCGCGCCGAGGTGGTTCGCGGCCAGCAGATCGCGCAGGTCCTTGCTCACGTATCCGTACCAGCCATCGGCAAAGTCCGGTGCCGCCGGTTCTGAGCCCGGATATGGTGCTCCGAAGCCCAGCATGCTCTGGACGGCGCCCAGGCCGCTGCCGCCCAGCACCTGCCCGAACTCCGCTTCGAGCAGTTTCGGCCACCACGCGTCCATGATCGTGATCGCTTCGTTGTGCTGGTAGCTGCCGGGGCTGGAGTTGCTTTTGTTGGTCAGGTCGCGACGGTGCCCACCGCCAGCCGCCCAGCTGTCGAGCTGGGCGATCGCTTCCTGCAGCTGTGGGCTCGAGGGTGTACCGAGCACCTGCTTGACGAGCGGCCACAGCTGGACCGCACGGATGTCTTCGGTGGCGGCTTCGTCCATGGCCGACACGAGTTCTGCGGTTCCCATCATCCTGCCGCCGGCGATGTCGGCTTCGATGTGGTTTCTGATCAGCTGCATGCGATAGATCGACCCGTACGCGTAGTTGTCGTCGGCCGCCGACCATTGAGGCGCCTGCTTGTTGTTCCAGGACACCAGCAGGTCGGGGTTGATCGCGTTCGGATGCGCTTCGAAGGGCAGCACGTTCTCCGTGTGCAGCTTCGGTTCGAAGCCCTGCCAGTCGAATTCGCCGGTGCCGAGGATCGGGAAGTCGGGTGACGTTTTGGGTGCCCGCTGGGGATACGCGCCAGACAGGTAGTAGGCGATGTTGTTGGCGTCGACGTAGGACCAGTTGAACGTGAAGTTGATCCTGGAGACCGCTTGCTCGAACTGCGCGGGGCCTGTGACGAAGCCGGGTTCGTTGAGCTGGGAGAAGCCGATCGCCGAGTCCGCCTCGTGGAAGTAGGTGCTGCGGGCGCTCGCGAAGGCGACCTTCTTGCCCTTGACCGTACCGCGCGCATAGACGATCCCGTGGACCGTTCGATAGACGGTGAGTTTTTCCGACCCCGCCGGGGTTTTGTCCGACGCGTTCGGGGTCCAGGCGTTGGTCTTTTCGAGCTTTTCCATCGCCAGACACTGGCCCTTGTAGAGGTAGTGGAATT
>VAWK01000044.1:24034-31754 GCA_005885515.1 Actinomycetota bacterium
CGAAGGTGTCGATGTTGTCGGACCCGGCGCTGGTCGCGCTCCAGGCGTAGTCGCGGCCGTGCCCAAGCTCGACGTACAGGTTTACGCCGGGGAAAGCGGCCCCGCGCGCGTCGACTTCGGGTGCGTGCAGGTCCTCCTCCATCAGCACCTCGGGCACGTAGTAGCCGACCTGCGGGCCCATCACGGCCAGCGAGTGGCCGTCGGTGGAGTGACTGGCGTTGACCAGCTCCCAGTTGGACGCGTGCGGCAGACCGGCGAGCGCCTCGCGGAGCAGCTGCGAGCCGAACGAGCCGTCGTTTGGAATCGCTTGCGGCGCCGGCGTGTCGGTCGTCTGGGCGCTGGCCGTGGATGCGCTCTGCGAGGAAGCGCTGGCTTCTAGCGGTTCACCGTCTTTGATGAAGCTGACCGATCCTGGGTCTGGCATCGCGAGGCCGGTCGGCGAGAAGGGCGAGTTGGTCTCGTAGGGGAACGCTTTGGAGATCGTGTTCGGCGCTTCGGGGTCGTTGTGCTCGCGGAAGTCTTCCCACATCGCCTTGCCGGCCTTCTTGCCGAACTGCTTTTCAAATGCCTCCGCCGCCAGCGCGGATCGCACCTCGGCGCCACCGCCCTTGCCGAAGATGCCGCCGATGAGCGAGGCCTCCGCGATCAGGTCGGTGGGCTTCCAGAAGGTCGGCGACTTACCGATCGCCGCGTACTCCGCTGGCATCTTGTTGGGGTTGATGAGCGCTTCGGCGATGTATTGGTTGATGCCGGCGACGAATTCTTTGGCGTCGGCTATGAACTTTTCGGCTTCGGCGCCATACAGCTTGGGCGCGTTGTCGATCTGCGCTTCGAGGTCGGCTTCCGTGTAGGGCGCGATCAGCCACTGCGTGCGGTCCATCGCACGGTTGCCTTCGGCGCCGCCGATGAACGACGACAGTTCTGCGCGCGCCGTGTGGCGCAGGACGTCGATGAAGAAAAGCCGGTCGGCGGCGGCCGCGTAGCCGGCGCCGAACATCATGCCGGCGCGGGTGGTGCCGTAGATGTGCGGCACGCCGAAGGCGCTGTCGCGCTCGATCGTGACGTCGGTGCGCGGGCTTTCGCTCGAGGCGAGGTCGCCTTCCTTGACACCGAACGTCGCGTCCTTGTAGTAGCTGGGGATCTGTTCGCGCGTCAGCGTGGGAGATGCGTAGAGCAGGTTGGCGTACAGGGGCAGCTGGTCGGTGAAGTGCGGTGGGTAGGTGCCGTTGAGCTGGAATTCGGCCAGCTGTGTGGCGTCGTCCAAGCCGGCCTCGCCGGCCGGCAGGACGTTGCGGAAGCCTCCCGCGTCGTTGGTCCCGTAAGGCTGGACCGCGGCCCCGGCGCTGGGCGCGCCAGCCAAGCAGATCACGGTGGCAGCCACCAGCGGCGCGCACCTGCACAGCTTCGGCCGAATCACCACCGCTCGCACGCAAACACTCCCTCTTCGTGTGCCTGCCGGCGTGATCGGATCGCTGGCGTGTGTGCGAGGCGAACACGCCCTCCCCTGACCGCCCCACAGGCGGTTTCCCATGCGTGGTCGCTTATACCACAGCGGATGTCGCGCGCTTTACGTAAACCGGAAATTGTCTGGTAAACCAAGAATTATCTGGAACACCGGTCGGGCGCGTGATACGTTGCGGCAGGGTGGAGGACAGCGGACTAACACGGAGGGATCTGCTGCGCGTCGGGGCGGCCGCTGGCGCGATCGCCAGCTTCGAGGCGCTCGCGGCGCCAGCCAAGGTGCTGGAACGCGCGCTCGCCGAGCCGGCGCCCACGTGCGGACGGCTGTCGAACATCGAACACGTGATCATCTTCATCAACGAGAACCGCTCGTTCGACAGCTATTTCGGCACCTACAGAGGGGTCGCGGGCTTCCAGGATCGCAGCGTCCTGAAGCTGAAAGACGGAAGTGGCAAAACGGTCTTTGCGCAACCATTCCCCGGCGAACAAGGCGTGCCGTACGGCGGTCATCTGCTGCCGTTTCACTTCGACACCAGCAACGGTGGCGAGTGCGTGAACGATATCTCTCACGAGTGGGCCGCGCTGCACCAGTGCTGGAACGGCGGTGCGATGGACAAGTTCCTGTCAACTCACCTCGAAACCAATGGCACGCGTGATGGCCCCAACACCATGGGCTATTACACACGCCAAGATCTGCCGTTCTTCCACGCGCTCGCGGACAATTTCACGATCTGTGATCACTACTTCTGCTCGGTGATCGGCCCGACCGACCCGAACCGTATGTATTCGCTTACCGCGACGATCGATCCGGAAGGAAAGCACGGAGGGCCTTCCCTGCAGACGCTCGTGACCAACCGCGAGGCGCAGTTCGGCAAGTTCACATGGAGGACCTATCCCGAGCAGCTGCAGGCGGCGGGCATCAGCTGGAAGATCTACTCGACGCCAGATGGGGATTACGGCGACAATGTCCTGCCGTACTTCAAGGCGTATCAGGAAAACGCCCAGCTGGCAGCGAACGCGTTCTCGCCGCAGTTCCCGGCCGACTTCAAGGCCGACTGCGCGGCCGGCACGCTGCCACAGGTGTCGTGGGTGCTTTGCTCGCTAGTCGACAGCGAGCACCCGCCGGCACCCGTTACCTATGGCGAGGTGGCTCTGTCGGAAGCGCTCGATGCGCTGACCTCGAACACGTCGCTGTGGTCCAAGTCGGCGCTGTTCTTCACCTATGACGAGAACGGGGGCTTCTTCGATCACGTACCTCCGCCGGTGCCGCCGCCTGGGACGCCGGGGGAGTATCTGACCGTCGAACCGCTGCCGAGCATCGCGGGAGGGATCCGCGGCCCGATCGGGCTGGGCTTCCGCGTTCCGATGCTCGTGATCTCGCCATATTCGCGCGGTGGCTTGGTCTGCTCGAAGACGTTCGACCACACCTCACTGCTGCGCTTCCTCGAGCGCCGCTTTGGCCCGGAAGTGCCCAACCTGAGCAGCTGGCGGCGCGGTCACACCGGTGACTTGACCGCGGCCTTCAACTTCGCGTCAGCCGCAAACACCTCAGTGCCCCCACTTCCGAGCCCATCGGCGGCTGACCCGCGGGTTCTCACCAGCGACTGTCCCACCCAGGCGCCGGATACCGGCAGCGCGGAATTCCCAAGCGTGCAGGGATACCCACTGCCCCCGCCGCCGCAGACGATGCCGACCCAGGAACCCGGCAGTGCGAAGCACCCCAGCGGGTGCTGAGCGCCCGCGTTGCCAGCCCCCGCGGGGCTTCAGCAAAGCCGGCTGCAGCATGCGAGCTAGTTCCGCGTAGCCCTCGCGCGCCTCGAAAAAATGAGGAGCCCGCCCGGGCAGGCTCCTCGGCGCTTCGGGTTCCGTACATCGGGGGGAGACACGAAATCCGCAGCAAGACCCAGCATAGCTCGCCAAACTGGCGATCCCGTAGGTTGCGGCGCGGGCGTCGTAAACGCCTCGGGCATGCGCAAGGCCACGACCGGAATCGAACCCGTGTAAACGGCTTTGCAGGCACATCGGCCGACTACATTTTGGCTCTCTAGAGACATTTGAGGATCGTCTGGCTGCTCCGGATGCGTGGTCGAGTTCGCTGCAGCGGGTGGTACGAACAGAGAGATCGCCCAGAAGCTGTTCGTGACCGAGAAGACAGTGGAGACGCACCTGGGACGCGCGCTTCGCAACCTCGACGTCTCTTCTCGGCGACAGCTTCCGGAGGTGCTCGCGCGCGCGGCTGGCTAACGCGTACCTCGCCGCGTCCGTCCCGATCGTCGCGATCGGCAGCATCCTCGGCAACGCGCTCGCACCAATCGCGGCCCTCCTGCAGACGGGGAGCGTGATCTGGATTGCGCGGAGCGCCTCAGGAGCCGCCTGGGCGCTCGAGCGCGAGCCGCGATCCCGGGCACGGCATCGTCCGCCACTACAGCCTTCGGCGAAACGAAGGTTCGGGCGCCCAAACCGGTTCGGTGGAGGCAGTAGGGAAGGTTCCACGGAATAGGTGTCCGTACCAGCAGATGATTTTCCCCACGCTGATTCTCCCCACACAACATCCTCGGGATTTCGCGCTTGACGATGGGCGCAGCGTTCGCATTCGACCTTTGCGCGCGACTGCCGTGCGACGTACGAGTGGGCGGTGTACTCGCTCTCGCCACGTTCGCGCTACCTGCGGTTTTTCACGCCCATAGAGAAGATGAGCGAAAGAATGCTCGACCAAATGACGCAAGTTGACGGTCATCGACACGTGGCTTGGTTGGCCTTGACGCCCGACGAACGCACCGGCGTGGGTGTGGTCCGGTACGTACGTGCTGCCGACGACGATCAATCGGCTGAAGTCGCGATCGCAGTCGCCGACGACTGGCAGGGCGGCGGTCTTGGCGGCGAGCTTCTAAGGCAAACAGTTGACCATGCCCGGCTGGCCGGGCTCGACCTGCTAACCGCGACAACGCTGCGCGAGAACTCGGCGGGTGCGGGACTATTGCAAGCGGCCGGCTTCGCGGCAAAACGAGGCAGCGGCATGTACCGCGAGCTTGAGATTCGACTAAAGGCCCCGCAGCGGCTCAACACAGGTTGACTACCGTGCATGAGGCGGGCTCCATTGCGGTTGAGTCACGCTCAACCGGCATTTCTAGCGTCGACAACGTCGAGCTGGTCCGCCAATTGTCCTTATTCAGGGACCGCTGCCCGCATGGCTCCGCCTGAGTTGAGCATCGCCGCGAGCGCGCGGCGCTGTCGGTCGGTCATCGACCCGACTGTCTTCTTCTCGGACATGGGGAGCCGGGCGAGGAGCTTGTGGCAGCGGGTCTCACCCCAGCGGCGCTGGCTGATCAGCAGGTCGGCCACCGGCATGCTGTTCGCCTCCCACGGGCAGTAGACGATCACCTCAGCGACGTCGATCTCGCCGCCTGCGACGCCGCGCTTGAGCTCGGCGCGCGCGAGGCGGACCTGGTTGGCGCGCGCAAGCGCATGCATGTGCTGTGGACCGGCAGGGGCGATTTGGGCTGTCGCGTTCATGGTGCGGTTCTCCCCGTTCCGTTGGCGTCGCGAGGCTCCCGCGGCGCGCAACATGCTTGCTTGATCTGACGAACGTGTGATCGCCACGACTGCTCTGATCCCCGCGAACGAGTCGCCGCTGGCCCCGTGACATCAGCCTCCCAACGGTGTCTTTGGGGCGAGCCCCGAACGGTCATATAGAGCGCGCTCTCGACGCTACGTCCGCGTGAGCGCCTGGTCAAGCGCGTGCTCGTCGGTTCGTACGGTGAAAGCGGCCTCTTCTCGTCACGGAATGCTTGTGAGGAAATGGACAAGCTACAGGGACAGCTTGCGTCCGGTCTGGCCGGGTGGGGCCAGGGAGTTAGGAGCGCTAAGCGCCGCCTGCTATGAGACGACGCCGGGGGGAAGAGTTCTCCCGCGTCTGGTCTCGCTACTCGGGCTCGTTGATCTCAACGGCTCCGAAGCCTTCGAGCGGGCCGTCGACGAAGAAGATCTCCATCGTGATGTCTGGCTCGACGTGGGCTTGGCTGAGGAACGCGAGGACCTTGCGGCCGGTGAGGTCTTCGATTGTCTGCTTGTAGCGGGCGGCCATGACGCGCTGGAAGTCCTCACGCATGGCGATGACGCGATTGGGCTCGCCGCTGTCCATGATCGTTTGCTCGAGCGGCGTGAAACCGCTGCCGCGCATGACGACAACGATGATGTCGTCGAGCGCGTAGGTCTTGGCCTTCATCGGCCCACGCCCGTAGTGCTCGCGCAGGATGCCGACGATGCTCGTCGAGATCGCTGTTAGTAGATGCCCGCCGGCGAGCGGGGCGCTCCGTACAACAGGTTCCGCGTCCACCTCAGCTGCTCCTGATCCGGCAGGGCACGCGAGGCCCTATCGGTTCAATCGTCTCTTTCCTGCTGCCCGGTCCGCACGGCGCGCAAACCTCGCAGATCTTGCCTCGTGGAAATCGTAGTACGGGCTCGCCGGCCGTTCAAGTGCGGGCTTGGTAGCAAAAAAATGCGGACCGAGCGGCCTAGCTCACAGCGAGTGCCAAATCGTCGTGTGTGCGTCCGCTACGATCGCGGGCACAGCGATCCCACGTGCGCGGCCACCGGCTGTGCTTGGCATTGCACCTCAGACAGCGGGACGAGTTCGCGGTCACACGCTGGCCGCCGTGGCTCTGGTCCGTTTACACGGTTGGTCTTTCTGAACCAAGGAGTCCATCGGGGTGCACCGATCAGGGGTAGCTCGTCGCGAATTAGGAGCCGTACGCCAGGCCGGCCGGCCGCTTACGGCTGTCGGCAATGGACCCCAACCCGACCGCCTGGACGCCGTGCTCGCGCTGGTCGTGGGTGACCTAGCTCGCTCTTGGACGAAGCGGAGACGGACGCGAAGGCCGAGTTCCCGGAACGGTGCAGAGCTCCAACGATCGAGTGAGGAGAGTACAGATGGAAGCTGTAAAGCTCAGCCAGCAGCAGAGCGCCCGCATGGCCGAGCTGCCCGATGACTACCGGGTAGTCGGGGTGCTCCACAGAGCACCTCTGGTGCGCAAGCCTACCGGGCAGATCATTCGCATCGGGCAGAACGGCCGCCTGACCGCGGCCACCGACGCGGCCAGGCGCAGGGTAGCCGCCGCCTCGCCCACAAGCGACTAGAGAGGAGATGATTCATGGCTCGACTCATCGTGATGTCGGACGCCAAGCACCTAAAGGAGGGGATCAACGGCACGATCCTCTACGCGGAGCAGGTCGCACCAGAGCACCTGGACGACTTGTTCTGCTCGGAACAGATCCTGCAGCGCCTGGAGGGAGCCGTGCGTGGAGAAGGGGCGACCTCATGAACATGCTGCTCACGGCCCGGCAGCTTGAGCGCTTGCGCGACCTGCCGCCAGGCCACGAGGTCTTCACGGCGCGTGACGGCTCTCCGATGCTCGAGCGACCGGATGGCCGGCTGTGGCGTGTGCAACCCAACGGCAACTTGGCACCAGCGCCGCCTGTCGAGAGGGTGCGATCCTACCTGCGCGTCGGCGAGTAGCGCTGACGACGACGGGTAGCCGCGCGGGATGGCCCGTCGGGGGTGGCCATCCCGCGCAGCACTCCTACGGCCACCGGTGCGGGTTATCAGCTCGAGCTGGATGAACCCTGCGGCGCTGCCTCGAACGCGATCGCACACCAGCGGTGGCGGCGCCTACCTCGCGATTCGTCCGACTCAGTGAGCGCGGATCGGCAAGGCGACGACCGGAATCGAACCGGTGTAAACGGCTTTGCAGGCCGCTGCGTAGCCACTCCGCCACGTCGCCAGGGAGGGACCAAGCCTAGCGCGCAGCATGGTCTCTCGATCGAGGCTGCGCGCCGAGCTGCCCTGGACCCGCTGATACGCTTTCTAGCTCCAAACGATCAGTTTTGGGGCGATTAGCTCAGCTGGGAGAGCGCCGCCTCGACAAGGCGGAGGTCACTGGTTCGAGCCCAGTATCGCCCATAACAGGCGAGTGCCGGAAACCCCTGCTAACGCGGGGGTTTCTGCATTGGAGGGCTGGGCGCCGTCGGAACAATGTCGGAACAAATTGCGCCTGAATCGCGCCGAGGGAGACGACCTCTTCGGTACCGCCCGGCTTACGCCCAACGCCTACCTGAAGACGATGCAGGCCGCACGGAGGCGTGGCCGGTAGCGTGGAGTAGCCCGAGCCAGTCGCCTGCAGCGCTCTCGGAAGTGCCGCGGCATCAACGTGACGATACGGTGTGCGAGAAGAGTGAGGACACCCGATGGTGAAGAAAAAGC
>VAWK01000070.1 GCA_005885515.1 Actinomycetota bacterium
AGACGCTTACGACTCAAATCCAATCCAGCGTCCAACACGTGTGCGGGCCTCCTCTGGCTCGTTCTCGATGACAAGCGGAGCTTGCCTCCGAGGAGGCACTCCTTCATCACATTCCGGAGCGAGAGCGTCCACCTTCACGACGGCGACGCTTGCTTGTGCGCGATTGCGGAGGTCATCAGGGGTGTAGATCGAAGATCCGCTGCGCCTTGCCGGCGAGATCGAGCTGTTGGGTCTCTTGCCGAGGCCGAGCGCGTCGAGATCTTCAAGTGCCGTGTGTCCCGGATCGCCGAAGGTCCGCCGGGCTCGCGCTTCGATTCGCCACGCGTACTCCTGCTCCTACGCAGCTGCGACAGCGTCCGTGGGCGAGCATCCGATGAGTGTCCGGTCGAGGCATCGGACAGCTCGCGGACTATGGCTTTTGGCGGCTGCGCACACAAGCGCTCGCGATAGGAGTAGTGTGAGTCGCGAGCTGGCCCTGCGGCCAGAATGCTCAGCCCAAGCCCGGATGCCACCGACGGCGCGACCAGCGCCACGAGGCGAGAGACGTGGGTTACTGGTTTTGACTGCGGGGCCGGTGCGGTGCTTCTAAGGGCGCCACCCCACCGGCCCGGTGACCGCGCCCCTATCTGACCGACCGCTCGGGGGTTCTCGCCCTCTTCCTTCCCGCGCGGATGCGCCAGAGGGACGGAAGGGCACAAGACCATGACGTCGAGCAGACAGGACTGGGCAGCGAGCAGGCGAGGCGAACTCAATCGTGAGCGCGGCTCTCGCCGGCTCTCGGCGGCAATCAATGCTGAAACGGCGCCTGACCGATGGGCGACCGGATGGTGCCTGGACCAAAGCGGGCCCGTTCGGTCTGAGCGATCCCGCCACGCGTACCTGACGCGATCGCACGACTAGGAGGGCGCCGATGCCGCATTTCAAATGTCTCCCGTGCAAGACACGCCTATACAGCACGGAAAGCCAAGCCGATCCGATCGGACATGTATGCCCCGTCTGCGGCTCGCTCTTGGAGCCAGTCCGCGACCTGGCTGAGATCGTCGGGTACCGCCTAATCGAGACACGCGGCCGCACGTGGCGCAGCGGCGCATCGGGCACGGGCCAGCGACTAGCCGACCGCGTCGGCGAGATCATCGCTCCAAGCGAGCTCAGGCACGCACGAGTCCGGCTCGAAATCGAGCGCCGCGACGCTGACTCTGTCAGCCCACAAGTCCAGCCGCTAGGGCTCGCGCTCCCGGCACGGGCGACGAAGCCGCGAGACGCCGCGGGCGCGCTCCCACCGCCTCCGCGCCGCCGCGACTGCCGCGCGTCATCCAGCGTTCGACGGCGGGCGTCATCGGCGTTAACGGCGCCGCCAGACGAAGTTCGCTTCACGCTCGGCGGCGAGCTACGCACCGACATGAGCCCGTTTGAGCGGCGCGGCTGAACGCGAAACGCGACCAGATGTCAGTAGCGGAACTTCAGGAGCTTGAAGAGGTCAAGGGTCTGATCACACGCGGCCAGCAGGTCGGTGTGCTCACATACGCCGAGATCGAGACCGCCACGGCCGAGCTCGGCCTCGACGAAACCGACGTCGAGGAGTTGCACGGCGTCTTCGAGCGCTCTGAGATCGAGCTGGTCGAGGAAGTCGACCCAGCGACTGCGGCGAGCCTGAAAATTGAGCGCGCGCCCGAGAAGCGGACCCGTCGCGGGGCTCCGCTGGATCTCAAGCCGGAAGGGACTACCGACGCGCTGCAGTTGTTCCTCAAGGACATCGGCAAGGTGCGGCTGCTGAGCGCTCAGGAGGAGGTAGATCTCGCCAAGCGGATCGAGTGCGGCTCTTTCGACGCCAAGCAGAAGCTGGTCGAGTCAAACCTGCGGCTGGTCGTCTCGATCGCCAAGAACTACCGCAACCAGGGGCTGCCGTTTCTCGACCTGATCCAGGAGGGCACCATCGGCCTCGTCCGCGCGACGGAGAAGTTCGACTACCGCAAGGGCTTCAAGTTCTCGACCTACGCGACCTGGTGGATCCGCCAAGCGGTCGCCCGTGCGCTTGCTGAGAAGGCGCGCACGATCCGGATCCCCGTCCACATCGTCGAGAAGCTCAACAAGATTGGTCGCGCCGAGCGCAAGCTGGTCACGGCGCTCGGCCGCGAGCCGACGCCCAAGGAGATCGCCGAGGTGACCGGCATCGATCCCGAGGAGGTCGACTCGATCAAGCGCTCCGCGCAAGCGCCGATCTCGCTCGAGAAGCCGGTGGGCGACGAGGAGGAGTCGGAGTTCGGCCAGTTCATCGCCGACGAGCGCGCCGAGTCCCCGTACGAGAGCGCCGTGGAGATCCTCACCAAGGAGGCCCTGCGCGACGCGCTCGAGAACCTCTCCTACCGCGAGCGGCGCGTGCTCGAGCTGCGCTACGGCATCGGCGGCGAGCACCCGCGCGCACTCGAGGAGGTCGGGCGCACGTTCAACGTGACGCGCGAGCGAATCCGCCAAATCGAGAGCCAGTCGCTCAAGAAGCTGCAGAACCTCCGCGAAGTCCAGAAGCTGAGCGACGACATCGAGATCGCTTCAGGCTATGCGCTGGGCAGGCTCGGGCACCAAACCTAGACGCCCGTCGAGCTTGCCGCGACGTCGTTGGCGGGCTGAGCGGCGCGACCGCAAGCTGCCGTCAGGCCGCCGCACGTAGCACTGCGAGGATCCGCGGGTGGCCGTCGATCTCCAGCTGGTCGACGACCTCGACGTCGTCAAGGCCGACGATACGCCCCAGTCGCCGCAGACCATCCGGGGAGAATCCCCAGTGGACGAAGTCATCGCGCGCGTACACATCGCCAGGCTCGTGAGCATCGAACGGCGGGCGTCGGTGGCCAGGCGCGAGCCGTAGGTCTCGAGCACGATTTCGCCGCCCGGCGCACGTCCGCGAGCGCCCGAAGCAGCGCGGTCGGGTCGGTCACCCGAGATCTTCTTCGTCGGTGGCCCGCTCGACGGCTTCGGCGCGGTCGAGGTCACAGAGTCCGAGTAGAGCGGCTAAAAAGGCGGCGAGCGGGGGCTCATAACGGTGACGTGCCGCGAATGCGCCGCTGTGCGGCGGTCCGTTCCCGCAAACAGCGAGGAATCTTAGGCTGGTACCGGACAGGCCCGTTTTACACATCCCGGGCAGCGGGTAAGTGCGATTCGGCGTATGGATTCGCCATAAATAAAGGAGCCGCGCGTGTCGTGGCAGGGCGCGGCAGGGATGCCACGCGAGGGAGCGCAAAGAGCAGAAAGGCCCGGGACCCCCGCCCGGGTCTTTCTCGTCGTGGAGTCTGAGACGCTCGTCCCGCACGAGGTTCGAGCGTGACGGACATCGAAGTAAGCGCCTCCACTTCGCCTGCGCAAGCGGGCGTGTACCAAGCCCAGTCGGCGCTGTCGGAAGTCGTCCGTCGTCCGGGGTCCCGTTGAGCCTGGCTCGGTCATGTCACCGAGACCGGGAGAAGGGTTGTGCTGGACGTGGAGCGCTGGGCCGACTTGCGCAGGGAACACTTCGTCCGCGGTGTCTCCATCAAGGAGTTGATGCGCCGCACGGGGCTGGCGCGCAACACGATCAGGGTGGCGCTGCGCTCGCAGGCGCCGCCCACGTATGAGCGCTCACGCACGCCGTCGAAGCTCGACCCGTTCAAGGAGGAGATCCACGAGCTTCTGCGCCGCGATCCGAAGCTTCCGGGGGTGAGGGTCCGCGAGTTGATCGAGCCCTTGGGCTTTCAGGGCGGCAAGACGATCGTCGATGACTACGTGCGCGAGGTGCGACCGCTGTTTTTGCCCCAGCGCACCTTCCAGCGCACCGTCTATCGCCCCGGGGAGATCTGCCAGTGGGATCTGTGGGAGCCCTCTGAGCCGGTACCCGTCGGCCACGGCCAGGTCCGCCGTGCGTATGTGGTCGTCGCTTGCCTCGGCTATTCGCGCGCTGGTTCGGGCGCGTTGATCTTCAACAAGGAAGCGCCAGACGTGCTCTGGGGCATGACGCGTTGTCTGTGGTCACTCGGCGCGCTGCCCGAGCTGATGGTGTGGGATCGCGAGGGCTGCCTGCATGCAGGCGGCGGGCGCCCAACCGGGGTCTATGCCGCCTTCTGCGGGCAGTTGCCTGTCGACTGGTACTTCTGCGAACGGGGCGATGCGCCGGCGAAGGGCGGCGTCGAGCGCATCCAGGGCTATCTCGAGACCAACTTCGAGCCCGGCCGGCGCTTTGCCAACCACCTGGACTTCCAGCTGCAGCTCGATCACTGGTTTGAGAAGGCAAATGCGCGGGCGCACCGCACGCTCAGGGCCCGGCCGATCGACCGCCTGGCAGAGGAGCTCGAGGCGATGCGGCCACTGCCCGCTCACGAGCCCGACACGGACCGTCGCTGGGTGATGCGCGTGCCTCCCGATCCGCACCTGCGCTTTGACTCAAACGACTACTCGCTCGATCCCAACCTCGTCGCCCGGCGCGTGGAAGTCCGTGCCTCGCAGCGCCAGATCACCGCCAGCGCCCTGGACACCGGCGAGCTGGCTTGCCGCCACGAG
This sequence comes from Actinomycetota bacterium, assembly GCA_005885515.1. GTDB lineage: Bacteria > Actinomycetota > Thermoleophilia > Solirubrobacterales > Solirubrobacteraceae > Palsa-744. The sequence goes on from VAWK01000070.1 coordinate 4,519, forward strand.
CGCAGCTTTGCCAAGCACCGCACGATCACGGCGCTCGAGCACGCCCGCACGCTCAGAGAGCGCCGCGGCGAAGGCGATCGCGAGCCGGTGGTCCAGCAGCGCCCACTGGCTGTCTATGACCAGCTCATCGCGTGAGCACCGCCTCAGAGCTCTCCCACCTGTTCCGGGCGATGAAGGCGCCGGCGGCGGCGAAGGCACTGCCCAGGCTCGCCGAGCGCGCTCGGACTGAGGAGTGGAGCTATGAGCGCTTCGCGCAGGCGCTGCTCTCCACCGAGACCTCCGCCCGTGACGCCCACGGCGGGGAGAGCCGCATCCGCGGCGCCCGCTTCCCCGCCCGCAAGACGCTCGAGGAGTTCGACTTCACCTTCCAGCGCTCGGTCAAGAAGCAGGTGATCGAGCACCTCGGCCAGCTCGACTTCCTGCACGCCAAGGAGAACGTCGTCCTGCTGGGCCCGCCCGGCACCGGCAAGACGCACCTGGCGATCGCGCTTTCGATCCGCGCCTGCCTGGCCGGGCAGCGCGTCCTGTTCCGCACCGCCACCGAGTGGGTCGCGCTGTTGGCCGAGGCCCAGCGCCAGGGCCGCCTGGATGAGGAACTGAGTCGCCTGGAGCGCATTCCGCTGTTGGTCTGCGATGAGGTCGGCTACATCCCGTTTGACCCCCAGGCCGCCAACCTGATGTTCATGCTCGTCTCCCGCCGCTACGAGCACGCCAGCCTGATCGTCACCTCCAACAAGCCCTTCTCGGCCTGGGGCGAGATCTTCGGCGATGACGCCGTCGCCGTGGCGATGGTCGACCGCCTGGTCCATCACGCCGAGATCCTCTCGCTGAAGGGCGACTCCTACCGCCTAAAAGACCGCGACCTCGGCCCGCATCCAGCCCGCCAGAGCGCCGAATCACCCTGACCGATCACCTTCGCCGCCTCAGCCGAGGGCCGCAGAGGCGCCTACAGGGCCTCGTTTTCTCGCCGACCTGTCGGTTGGCCATCGAGAGGGAGAGAAACGGAGGGGGGTCAATTTTCAAGCGGCGCTACAGGGTCAATTCTGGACCGGCCTTGACAGTCTCGACCCCTGGTCGACTTCGGCCCGGCGGATCCACTTGCGCAACGTCTCGGCCTTCATGCCGAGCTTCTCTGAGACGGACGTGATCGCCGCCCATTCGCTCTCGTACAGGTCGCGGTGCTCGGCGACCATCCGCATCGCGCGTTCGCGGACCTCCGTTGGATACCTCATGCCTCTTCTC
>VAWK01000025.1 GCA_005885515.1 Actinomycetota bacterium
GCCGCCGCGTCAGGCAGGTTGGGAGCGGACGCGCCACCCGAAGACGCTGGCTCGCAAAGGACGAGCACGCGGGGCGAATGACCGAGGCGGGCTTCGCCGCGGCAGCAGATCAGTCTCCCAGCGACTCGAGCGAGCCGCCGCCGAGCTAGAGCCCAGTCTCGACGGCGATCTGGCCGGACTTAGCGGCCGCTGCCAGCGCCTTGTAGTCGCGCCCGTTCTGCTCGGCGTAGGCGCTAGCGAACTGGACGATGGCGCGGTCGAAGCTGGGGCCCCGTCCCAGGTAGGCGGCGATCGCGATGCGATCGCCGCTGCGGGCGTGCGCGCGTGCGAGCGTCCAGCCGCACAAGCGGCCATACTGGGCCAAGCCCTTCGACGACATCTGTTCCACTTCGGCCGAGCCCTTCCAGTCGCGCAACTGGCGGACGTAGAAGTCCCGCGGTTGGTCCTCAAACCCGGGCTCGACGTGCAGCCAGCCGAGGAAGATGTCACTGCTGGCCTGCATCAGGTGCTGTCCGGTGACGACGCGCTCGCCGTGGTTGTCAAACTCGCTCGGCCGGAGGAAATCCTCCAACACCGACGCCTCTGCCTCCTTGACCTGCAGGAAAAGAGGGTCCTGGCCGTCGTGGCCGAGCAGCAAGGCGATCCAGGCGCGCGTACCAACGCTGCCCACGCCGACGACCTTGCGCGCGAGATCGGTGAGCTGGAACTGCTCGAGCAACACGCGTCGGTCATACGGGAGCGTCGCGCCGTAGGAGCGTAGGAGCTCGTGTAGCGCGCCGGACATTTCGGCCCGCTCCCTACCTCGGGCGAGGTTGGCGATCGGGACGATCAGCGGTGGGTCGGCGAGGATGTGCGCCTTCCCGTCGACCTCGTGAGTGAGCTTCGAGAACGCCGACATGCTGTCGCGCGTGCGCGCCTTGGCGATCGTCTTCTCGGTTCGCTTGACGCCCTTGGCCTTGAGCTGCGAGCCGAACTGAGCCACCGCGGCCTCGATATCGATGTTGGCATACCAGACCTCCAGGTTCTTCATGCCGGCGAAGCGCGCCATGGCGGCGCGGTACTGCCCGACCGCGTCCAGCACCGCTTGCTCTTGGTCCTTGACGGCAGAGCCGTTGTCTTGCGCGGCGATGTGCATGCTCGCCGCGAGCCGCTTGACGTCCCACTCCCATGGCCCCGGGAGCGTCTCGTCAAAGTCGTTGATGTCGAACACGAGCTGCCGCTCGGGCGAAGCGAACACGCCAAAGTTCGACAGGTGTGCGTCTCCACAGCACTGCACCGTCAGGCCGGAGCGCGGCGTCGCCGCCAGGTCGCTGGCCATGATCAACGCCGCGCCACGGTAGAACGCAAACGGAGATACGAGCATGCGGCCATAGCGGACGTCTGCGCTTGGCGCTCGAGCAGCTCGACCGGATCAGCGCGGTCTCGGGCTGGCTCAAAGACGCCATGGCTTGAGCGCGGCACGTCCCGTCGAGCCGCCTTGCCACGTGCCGCCCGCTCGGCCCTCGTCGGCTGCCGCGGCGCCCTCGTCGACTTCCTCTTGGTCGCCGTGGCCATGCGCCGACGATACACCTCGATCAAGTGAACTCTTCGTCTGGAACTCCACCGGTGCGTGCAAGGCGCTGCAGCGTCGCGCGGCCAGCTCTTCGCCGGTGCCCGCCCGGGCCGATCAGGTAACGGCCGTCCTCACGCCGAGACTTCGAGGTCGCGTAGGAGCTCCCGATCACGGGCGTAGGTGAGCCTCCCGGGGGCGTCACACAGCGCTACCCACCGCACTTCGTCGACCTCGTTCGCGGGCGCGAGCACACCGCCGACCGGCTCCATCTGCCAGTAGCGGACCGTCTTCGGGCGGCCGCGGGGGTCGCGATAGGCAGTCGGGCCAACCTCGCGCCCGAGGTTGCACCGCAGTCCGGTCTCCTCCTCGACCTCACGCAGCGCCGCCTCCCGCTCGCTCTCGCCGCGGTGCAGCTTGCCCTTCGGGAACGCCCAGTCGTCGTAGGCGGGCCGGTGCACGAGCACGATTTCGACAGCGCCGCCGCGGTTGCGGCAGACCAAACCCCCGGCGGCGCGGACGATGTTCTCGCTCACATCCTCGGGAGTTGGCTAACCGACGAGCAGCTTGAAACCGTGGTCCCATGAGCCCCGCGCGCCGCCGATCTTGACCCACGCGATGCAGATCGCCTCGAGCTCGCGCGAGCCCTCGATACCGCCGATGTCCACCGGATCAGGCCAGCCGAAGTCGGCAAGGGCGTCGCCGACGGTGCGCTTTGCGTCCTCGTCGTCTCCGGCGATCAGCATTGTCGGCTGGCTTTCGCTGAAGCTCGGGTCCACGAAGTACGGGTTGCCGATCGTATTGAATGCCTTGACCACCTTCGCGTCGGGCAGCGCGCGCTGGACGCGCTCGCCCAGTGAGTCCTCGCCCGTGATCGAGAGCTTCGGCGGAAAGCCTCCGGAGAAGTCGAGCGGGTTCATGGCGTCGATGACTACCTTGCCGCTGAAGCCCTTGGCGCCGGCCTCGGCGATCGCCTCCTCTGCAGCATTGCCGAGCACAGCCAATACGAGCAGCTCGCCGTGCTCGGCGGCCTCGGCGAAGGTGCCTGCTTCCACGCCGGCCCCTTCGCCGGACAGCCATTCGCGCAGCTCGGGCTTGCCTGGGTCGCGCGAGCCGATGAGCACGTGGTGGCCGCGACCGGCGAACCCGGCCGCCAGGCGCCGTCCAACCTCCCCGCTTCCCAGCACGCCAACCCGGCGCCGCGACAGCCTGCCGTTCGTCATGTCTGCCTCCTCTGGTTTGGGGGGCGACGCAATCTAACGCAGCTAGGAAGCGGTGTGAACGGCGCTGACTTAGGAGCCATGATCAATAATCAGGGCGGATGAGGGCCAACCGCACGATGCCGGCTTGCACCGCGATCCCGCAGCTCGTGTACGACGAGGTTGGGGAGGCGATCGAGTGGCTGTGCGCCACCTTTGGCTTCACCGAGCGGTGGCGAGCCGGCAACCACCGCGCGCATCACCGGACGTTCTCCGGTTCGACCGTCGATGTCGTCCCGGAGGATCGGGGTGGCACGTCGGCCGCGCGCTAAGGAGGGCCCCAGATGAACTACAAGATCGCCTACGCGCTCGGCTTCCACCCGTGGGAGGTGGCCGAAAAACAACCTTCGTTCAACGAGAGGTTTATGCAACTGCTCGAGCGCGAGGAGCGCGGGCGCCAGCCGCCGTACGGACGCGCACTCGATATCGGGACCGGCAGCGGGATTTGGGGCATCAAGCTTGCGGAGCGCGGTTGGCAGGTGGTGGCTATCGACATAGTCGAGAAGGCACTCGGGCGCGCGCGCGAGCGGATTCAGCATTCCGGGGTCGAGATGCGCCTGCTGCAAGCCGACGTGACGGCTCTACGTCCCGACGACGTGGGCTCTGACTTCAAGTTGATCCTGGATACCGGGACCTTTCACGGCCTGACCAATGCTCAGCGTGAAGCGATGGGGCGCGGGGTCAGCGCCATCGCCGATAGCGATGCGACCGTGCTCATGCTCGCTTGGTCACCCAAGCGGCGAGGGCCGCTGCCTCGTGGAGCGGACCAGGGCGCGATCGAAGCGGCGTTCCCGAGATGGACCGTGACCGAGGTTGGCACGACTGGATTTCAGGCGCCGAAGCCGGTCGAATTGCTGATGAGGCCTAACGAGCGCTGGTATCGCCTGCGTCGAGACTGAACGGTGGCGCTGGACCCCGGTTAGAGTCGGTCGCTGTGACGGTGAGTCTGAGCCGAGCAGACATCGAGTGGATCCGCGAGGTCTACCGGCTTTTCACGGACGGCGATCCGGAGTTCCTCGAGCGCTACGAGCCAGAGGCCACGCTGGTCTTCCCCGAGCCGCTGCCGAAGGGCGGGACCTACCGCAGTCCGCTGGAGGCGCTCGAGTTCTGGAACAACATCGGCGAGCTGTTTGACGGCGCCCACCCCGAGCCCGAGGAGTTCCTCCGTGATGGTGACCGACTCGTCGTGCTCGGGCGCTTTCACGGCCGCGCCCGCGCGACGGGCGAGCAGGTTGCAATCCGCTTCGCGCACGTGTTCGGACTGACCGGTGGTGACGGCCCCTTGCGCGAGCAACGGTTTACCTCCTTCGAGCTGATCATCGACACCGCGGCTGCGCTCTCGGCGCTCGGCGAACAGGGCCCGGGCTGAGCGGAGATCGGGTCATTGGCAGCGAATCTGAGCTCGCAGGAGATCGACTGGATCCCGCGAGGGCCCACGAGGCGTCGTTAGGCGCCGACCGCGTCCTCGACTGCGTACAACTGCCACGTCTCGGGAACGCCCTTCAGCGCGTGAGCCCCGCGATCGGTGAACTGGATCCCCGACCCGGCCACCAGGTCCTTCACGGTCCGGGACACGAGCAGCTCCCGCGGTGCCGCGTGGGCGCTGACGCGGGCGGCGATATGGACGGCGATGCCGCCGATGTCCTCGCCCATCACCTCGCACTCGCCGGTGTGGACGCCAGCCCGAACGCGGATCCCCCGCACCTCGGATGATTGCAGGATCGCGCTCGCGCAGTGGATCGCGCGGGCGGGGCCATCGAACGTCGCGAGGAAGCCGTCTCCGGTTGACTTGACCTCCCGGCCGTTGAAACGGTCCAGCGCCTCGCGCACCGAGCGCTGGTGTCGCTCGAGCACGTCGCGCCACCGTTGATCGCCCAGCTCCGCGGCCGTGCGCGTGGAATCGACGATGTCGGTGAAGAGCACCGTGGCGAGGATGCGGTCGGCGTCGGGCACCGCGCGCGCTCCGGTGAGGAACTCCTGCACCTCGCCGAGCCACTCCTCGGCGCTCTCATACCAGAAGGTATGGTCATCGCCCTCGAACTCGACCATCCGAGCATTCGGCATGTGCTCCGCCAACCAGCGTCCGTGGTGAACATTGACGAGACGATCGCGAGAGCGGTGCAGGATGAGCGCAGGGGCGTGGACACTCGGCACGACCTCGCGGACGTCGAGATCGAGGAACATCTGCGTGAGCGCCGACAGCATGCCCGGACTCGCGATGGAGCGTTCCAGTCGGCCATAGAACGCGCGCGCCTCCGCGTTGTCCGCCTGGCTGGGCGAGGAGACCTCGATCATTGATCCATCGCCCCAGTTCGGCAGGATCAGCTCCTCACCCGACTGGACGAGCGCCTGCGTCGGGGTTCCCCACGGGTAGTCCTCGGCGTAGGTGGCACGTGCCATCCCCCCGCTGCAGACCAGGGCCAGAACGCGCTGCGGGTAGGTCGCGGCGAACAGGATGCTCATCGGGACGCCCTCGGAGAGGCCCACCAGCGCGGCGCGCTCCGAGCCGGCGGCTTCCATCACTGCCCGGACGTCGTCCATGCGCTGCTCCAGAGTGGGAGCGTCGGAGACCGGATCCGACAGGCCCGAGCCCCGACGGTCGAAGCTGATCACGCGGGCGAAGGAGGCCAAGCCTTCCAGGATCCGTGCAGCTGGCTCATGCTCCCAGACCAGCTCGACGTGGGTGACGAATCCTGGCACCAGCACGAGGTCGAGGTCGCCCTCGCCGAACACCTGGTAGGCGATGTGGACCCCTCCGCTTCTCGCATACCTGGTTTCGGGCCGTGCCGTCGACGTGCCGGACGCCTGAATAGGACCTCCTTTCATCGGCGGTTCCGCTGGGGAGACGGATCGGTGCTCACGGCCGGTTGGAGGTATCGCACGATCGCGCCCTGAATTGTCCCATGCGATGAGCTCGCACCGACTGCGCCAAGGCGACTCCCGCTTCGCGAGCGCGAATGGGGGCGTAGTTCGGGGGCTGGTTATGGCCTTGACAACTTTTAGAGTCTTCTATAGGTTTTGACAGATGCCAGGTACAGCCGCGACGGTCGGCCTGCGTGAGCGCCACAAGCACCAGCGCCGCGAGCGCATCCTCGAGGCGATTCGCGAGCTGCTGCGCGCTCGTCCGAATGAGACGCCGACGGTTGAGCGGATCGCCGAGGTGGCGGATGTCTCCCCGGCGACCGTTTTCAATCTGGTCGGACCGCGAGAGCAGCAGTGGGCGGCGCTATACGACGCGCTGCTGCGCGAGCTCGACGCTCGCTTGGCGATCACGGCCGACGAGGATCCGCGCAAGCACGCGCGCAGGCTCGTCGGCGAGGCCGCCCAGCTGTTCATCGCTGACGCCGCCGTCTTCAGACACATCGTCAACAACTCGGGGCGCAGCGGCAGCCTGGTGCAGGAGAACCCGATCCCGCTGCTTCGCGCCGCACTGCGCCGCGGACAGGAAACCGGGATGCTCAGGCCCGATCTGCACATCGACGCGCTGGCAGGACACATCGCGATGGCGTGCGGCGGTGCATTGCGTCAATGGGCCAGCGAGCGGATATCAGCCGCAGCGTTTCGCGAGCGCGTGCGCTTCGCCGTCGACGTGGTGTTCGCCGCCAGCGCGAGTGACGATCACGCCGCCGCACTGCACGCGCCGCTGGAGCGCGCTTCGCGGCGGCGGGCACGATGACGCGAACCGCGTTCGGCTTCGACGTAGCACCGGGCATCCGCCTGGCTGCCGACAGCTTCGGCGACCCCCACGCGCCTGCCGTGCTCATGCTGCACGGCGGGGGCCAGACACGACACGCGTGGCAGGCCACCGCGACGAGCCTCGCAGACGCTGGCTGGCACGCGATCACCGTCGACCTGCGCGGCCACGGCCAGAGCACCCACGCGCGGGCTGCGGCCTACGCGCTCGAGGACTACGTCGCCGACGTGCGCGCGGTGCTCGCCGCGATCGCGAGCGCCCCGATGGTGATCGGAGCTTCGCTGGGCGGCATCGCCGGTCTGCTGGCCATCGCCGAGCCACCCTCGGCGCCGGCCGCCGGGCTCGTCCTGGTTGACGTCGCCCACCGCTTCCAGGCTCGCGGCGCCCGACGGATCGTGAGCTTCATGGCGGAGCAGCCGGACGGCTTTGCCAGCCTCTCCGACGCTGCCGACGCGGTCGCCACCTACCTGCCTCACCGCGCCCGCCCCCGCGACACGGCCGGGCTGCGCCACAACCTCCGTTACAAGGATGGACGCTGGACCTGGCACTGGGACCCCGCGATCCTGACCCAAGCCCGCCTCATGATCCAGCAGCAAAGCGAGCTCTCCGACCGCCTCACCAAAGCCGCCACACGGCTCCGCCAGCCCTGCCTGCTCGTCCGCGGCGCCGAAAGCGACGTGCTCACCATCGCCGTTGCGCGCGAGTTCGTCGAGCTCGCTGCCACCGCCACCCTGGTCGAAGTCCCGCGCGCCGCTCACATGGTCGCCGGCGACAACAGCGACGCCTTTACGGCGGCAATCCGCGCGTGGCTCGACATGCTTGCGGCCGGCACATCTCCTACCCTCCGTCGGAGGGCGAAGTTCGGGCTTTTGTGGAGGTAACCGCCGCAAGCGAGCTCGATGCGCTCGCCCACAGCCCGGCCCTCGCCTCAGAACACGGCGCCGGCCTGCTCGCGCTGTTCGCGGGGGCGCGGGACCGTCTGTCAGAGACAGCGTGGCGCGCTTGTGTGGATTTGCTGGGCACGCACGTGGGTAGGCGCGAGGCCGCGGCAAGCGAAGGAAGCCAGCCGGAGACCCCAAGGTGAGCACGCTGGCGGCCAGGACGGCTGAAATCCGCGAGCTGCCCGCAGGCGAGACGCATCTCGCTCACCGGGCGATGCGAGCGCTGCGAACCGCGTTTGAGAGCGAGCACGAGTTTGTCGAGCATGTGGACGACGTGCTGCGCCCCTCCGGCTACAGAATGGTCGGCGCCTTCGTCCTCGATCAAGCACCTGCTGTGGCAGTGGTGGGCTTTCGCGCCGGAGACAGCCTCGCCTGGGGTCGCTACATCTACGTCGATGACCTGTCGACGGCTCCAGACGCACGGCGCCAGGGCCACGCTGGGGCTTTGCTCGAGTGGCTGTTCGACGAGGGCCGCCGACTCGGATGTGCTCAGCTGCACCTGGACTCGGGGACGGGCTCGGAGCGGTTTGCCGCGCACCGGCTCTACTTCAGCCACGGGCTCGCGATCCACTCACATCACTTCGCCCGCGGGCTGTAGAACGGACGTGATCGTGAGTCCGACGCTCGCGAGCGGTCGGAGAGGCCTTGCGCAACACTGTCGCCGTCGCGGATCGCCCGATAGGTTGCTGTTGAATGACGCGGTCTGGCCGCACGGTGCTGGTGCTCGGCGCGCAGGGCGTGCTAGGCAGCGTGCTCGCGGGGGTGTTTACGGAGGAGGGGTGGGCAGTGCTGCGTGCGGGGCGCCGACCGGAGGCCGGGGTGCGCCTGGTCGATCTCGACCGGCCCGAAACGCTGCACGAGACGCTCGATGGTGTCGATCTGGTGGCGAACCCCATTCCAGACGAGCGGCTGATCGCCGAGCGGGTCGTGCTCGAGCGTGGCTCGTCGCTGGTAAACATGTCCGCGGTCCCCGCCGCGCGCGGTTGGCAGCTCAAGCGCGAGACCGGTCCAGGAAGTGGCCTGGTTCTGATCCACGCCGGCGTCGTTCCGGGGGTCACGAGCCTCGTCGCGGCGGACCTGTTGCGGCGCCACCCGGACGCCGACGAGCTTGAGCTGGCCTTCACCCTCTCGGCGGGCGGCACGAGCGGAAGGGGTGGCGCGGGGCTGATTCATCGCTATCTCACCGACGCCCGCCACCACCCAACCTTCCGTGCCGATCTGGGGCCGCCCTTAGGTACCCGGACCTGCTTTGAAGTTGGCGCCGAGGAGCGGGGCTGGCTCTCGGAGGACGTGCTCGGCGAGCGGGAGGTTCGCCTCGGCGTCTACTTTCGGGAGCGTGCGTTGCAGGGGCTGTTCCGGTCCCTGAATGCGCTGCGGCTGATCGCCGGCACCCCCCGTGTGACCTTCGTGGCTGGTCGCGGCCGCGTGCCAGCCGAGGCCACTCGCGAGCCGATCTGCGAGTGGGTCGGCGTCAAGCGCGGTGGACAGCGGCTCGCCGCACGCGCCATCCACGGCCACGGCGACTACCGCATGACCGCCGCATCGACAGTCGCCTTCGGCCAAGCGCTGCTCGAGGTTCGCAGCGCCGAGCCATCGCAGACCGGCGTGTTCGCACCAGAGGAGCTCTTCACGCTCGTGCAGCTGCAGCCGGCGTTCGAGCGACGCGGCTTTCAAATCGCCGAGCGCTGACTCGCCACCTACCCGGAGTGTGACCGGTCCGTGCCGCAGGCGGGACCACCGGCGAGCAACCCACGGCGTGATGCGCACCGCTTCTCCCAGGGGTCGGCGAGCGTGCTGGCCCTCCCCGCGCCTCGCGAGGACGCGTCTGGGGGCCGCGAGACTGCGCATTTACCGACTTTTGCGATAGACGCGCTGGCGGAATAGGCCTGCAAATTCGGTCTTTCGGCTTGACTGTCACCCGCGACAGGTGCTACCTTCTCAGGCGCAGCGGGTGGCTCACGCACTAACGCCGGGACGGAGCGCCCGACGGGAGGGCGACACCCTCCGGCAGAGGAGAATTTTCTGGCCGCCCGCTGCGTTTTCTATTGAGGAGAGGCGCTCTGGGTGGTCCAGCCGGTCATGGAGCGCGAGGCCCGGCTGAGCATCAGGCGGCATCGTGGAAGATGATGCCTAGCGTCGTGCGCCGTCCCGCGGTCAGCGTGCTGACCCCGTGCCGCATGGCGGCCCGGTAAAAACCGCGGCTCCCCTGGACTGGGCGCTGACGTGTGCTGAAGATCAGGAACGCACCTCGCTCCAGCTCCCGGACGTGGGCGCGGCTCTGCGCCCGAGGACGCTGCTCGAGCAGCACGAACTCCCCGCCTTCGAAGTCGCGCCCCGGACGCTCGAGCACAGTGACGATCTGGAACGGGAACGCCACCTCACCGTAGAGGTCCTGGTGAAGCGCGTTCCAATCACCGGGCGTGTAGCGCAGCATGAGGGGAGTCGGGCGCGTCTGTCCCGCGCGGTGACAGCGTTGCAGGAACGAGTCGAGCGTGTCGGGGTAGCAGATGTCCTCGCCGAGCCGCTCGGCCCAGCGGTTGGCCGCCTCGGCGAGCGGCGGATAGAAGGCGGCGCGTAACCGCGCCACTGCGTCCGGCAGCGGGTTGGCGAAGTACTTGTACTCGCCCTCGCCAAAGCGGTGGCGGGCCATCACGACCGTGCTGCGAAACCTGCCCGACTCGTACAACCCAGCCAGTTTCGAGCACTCGCGCGCCGACAGCACGGTTGGCGTCTGCACGAACCCTTGAACGTCGAGTGCGCTGTGCAGCTCGGGCCACGGCAGCGACGCGACACGGTCCTCGAGCGCGGCGGTCGACGTGTGCTTTGTCATCGGGCCTCCATAGGTCGTTGCCGTTCCGCGTCCTATACGAAAACGGATGAGAGCGCTCGGGCGTGAGATCGCTTGGGTGCTTGTCTTTTTGTGAGACCGACTGGCCGCGCGCGGCGTTGCGGGCTGCAAGGACCGCGAAGCGCGAGCCGGATGGGGGAGCGCTGTTCGCGCGCGCCGCTAGTGCCCAGATGCTGAGAAGTGCATGTAGTCCCTGGTTGAGCCCGTCCAGCTGCCGCCCCAACCCCACCCGATCGAGCGGAAGGCCCGGACCACTGCAGCGGTCACCATCCCGGACCGGTGCTGGGAGCGGTTGAGGTAGCGCCGGCTAGAGGGGTCGCGGCTCTCGCCGCACCCGACATAGGGGTTCTCCACAGGGTTCAGGTCAACCGCCTCACCGAAGGCATGCTCCGACCACGTCCCCGTACCGGTCCCGCGGACGCACGGCGAGGGCACGGCCTGTCTGCATTCGAAGCTGGCGCTGACGTCGCCGTCTGCCGGGCGCGACCGTACCGGTCCGTATGCGTCGGCGAGGCTCATGTGGCGGATCGGGAAGTGCAGGCCGTAGAGCTGACGGAAGACCGTCGCCAGCGGCGCGGCTGCCGACCGGTTGACCACCAGCTGGCCGGTATACGTGCGCCCATCGAAGCCGCGATAGGACACGGTCAGCAGACGCAGGTTCCCCAGCGGTACGGGGCAGCCCGGATGCCATGCCGCGCGCTTGACCTCCGCCCGCACGGGAGCCGGCAGCGGCTGGATCGCCGAATGAAACGGAGCGACCGCCAGCACCAGCAGCGACGCCGCGAACGGCGGGGTCACCGCGCCCTCCACTCGCGCCCTCTGCGTTGTCCTTTTGCGTCGATCGCGCACCAAGTCACCCATTCTGACTACTCGCTGTCGCGCATTGCGGCAATCCGGCGCCGCCTGGCCCGCCACGCGCTGCTTCTGCTTGAGGACTCCACAGAAGCACACCGCCGTCACGACGGCACCCCCGCCAGGTGTGTCCGACGGGCGTGGTAGGAAGCTGCATCCGATTTCGAGGAGGCATGGTGGGAATGGCATTCATACGCAAAGCGCTATTCGTCGCGAGCGGCGGCCTGTTGGGTCTCGTGTTCAAGGACGAGTCCAAGGACAAGCGCCCGGCGAAAGCCGCCGAACAGCGGGCGCGCCCCCAAACACAGACGAAACAGGCGAAAAAGACGAAGGTCGCACGGCCGAGGCCGAAAGCAGCGCCAAGGCGGAAAAAAGCGACGCGTACCTCGACGATCGCGCGCACGAGCGAACCCCGCGACGGCACGATTCACGAGCTCGAGCGGCTCGCGCACCTGCACGCACGGGGTGCTCTCAGCACTGAGGAGTTCGCCGCCGCGAAGGCCAAGATCCTGGGAACTGGCCTGAAGGCGCGCGAGTCGGGCGGGGGGCCAGAGAGGTTCAGTGCTGTGGAAGCGAACATAGCCGCCGCTCGTCAGCTGGCCGACTTGGCTGCTGATGACCGTGGCGCCACAGTCGCACCCATCGGCAGCGACTGACAGAACGCGGCCGCCGTAGGCCCGGTCGCCCGCCGCGGCCCTCGGCGGTATGCGCCTTCTCGGCTCGACCTGCGGCGGGTCAGCCGACGTCGAGCGCTTGGCGCTCGAAGAACTCAGCCACCTCGTTCGGATTCATCGGATCTCCGGAAGAAGGTCCTGACCAGATCGCTGCTGACGCGTTCTTGTTGAACCAGTGCCCTGGCGGCATGACGGAGCGTGCAAGGCAATCGTCGGGGTACTGGCATTCTTGCCGAACTCCCGCCCGGCGCAAGGTCGCCGGCCCCCATATCAGATAGACGTTCAGCATCGACTGGCGGCCGCTGCGGCTTTGGGGCGCGCCTTTCCTCTCCGCTCCAGCGGGGGTGGCGGCCTGATGGGCCGACGCGTGTCGGCCCTGTGTCCGCCTGCATCCAGTCAGCGCGGGACGAGCTGGAGGATGGGAATCGTGCGACCGGCGCGGGCCGCGCTCTCGCGGTACGCGGCGAACGCCGGGAAGACGCGGTCAGCGAGCTCCCAGAGTCGCGCCCGCGCCACTTCGTCAGTGATGACCTCGGCGTGGAAGGGCTGACCGCCGAGTAGGACGTCCGGACTGGCGCGGACATTGTGAAACCAGGAGGGGTTGTCGGAACGCCCCGCCTGCGATGCAATGATCGTGACCCGTTGACCATCGTGGAAATAGATGACCGCGTTGCGGCGCACGCGGCCGGTGCGCGCGCCAACTGTCTGCAGGAGCGCGGTTGGGACGATGAGTCCCGTGCCGAGGCGGCCGCGGGTCAGTCGCATCAGGTAGGGATCGATCTTCCACATCACGCTGCTCCACACGACGGTCCTCGACAGCCAGGTCATGAACCGTGTGCTTAGGATCCGCACAAACGCTCGGTAGATCGGGCTACGAGTAGCGTGAGGGTCGACGTGGCGCAGGGCCATCGACGAAGCGTGGCACGTTAGTCGCCTCGATGCACGCGATGTTCGAGCTGTGCGTCCTTGCCGACTCGCAACCGCTGGGTGTTGAGCGGCGCTCTTTGCCGGCCGATCCCGATCTGACGTGAAAGCCTTCGGCCCTCAGCGGCGAGCCCGGCTGGAAGCCGGAACTCGTCGTGAGGGTTGGGTGGCTCAGTGGCAGTCGCGCGCGTGCTGCGAGCCGGGACCGGCCTGATGGGCCGAGCCGGCGACCGCGATATAGGCTCTCAGGAATCTCTCAGGAAACTCACCAGCCTCCCTTACATAGACGCGGCACCCTGGGCACCTTCCAGTTCTGCCAGAAAGTGAGATCGGAAATGCGCCCTCAGCTTCAGCATCGTTCGCCAGGTGAAGGGGGAAGCGGATGACTGACACTGCGGCCGGTCATCGCGTGCTGGTCGTCGATGATGAGCCAAACCTCGTCGAGGTCGTGACGATGGCCTTGCGCTTTCAGGGCTTTACCGTCGAGTCCGCCGGAACCGGACGCGAGGCGCTGGCGGCGGTGACGCGATTCAAACCGCATCTGTTGGTGCTCGACGTGATGCTTCCCGACATCGAGGGCTTTGACGTCGCGGCGCGGCTCGGCGCCCAGCGGGCGGGCCTGCCGATCATCTTCCTCACTGCCCGTGATGCGACCGAGGACAAGATCCGCGGGCTGAGTGGCGGTGGCGATGACTACATGACCAAGCCCTTCAGCCTGGAGGAGCTCGTCGCACGGATCCGCACGATCCTGCGCCGGACCGGACAGGCCAGCCCCGAGTCGGGGCATCTCGTCTTCGAGGACCTGGAGCTCGATGAGGAGTCACGCGAGGTGACACGCGCCGGCAAGCCCATCGAGCTCACCGCCACGGAGTATCGCCTGCTGCGCTACCTCATGCTCAACCCGCGCCGAGTGCTGACGCGAGCGCAGCTGCTGGATCATGTGTGGGACTACGACTTCGGCGGCGATGGACGCGTGCTCGAGACCTACGTCAGCTACCTGCGTAAGAAGCTCGACGCGCACGGACCGTCGCTGATCAGGACTGTCCGGGGGGTTGGATACGCGCTTCAGGCCCCTCGCGCGTGATGGCCTCACTGCGCACGCGAGTGCTGCTCAGCGTGCTGTTGCTCTCCGCCGCCGGCCTGACCGTGCTGGGTGTCGTGACATACGCCGAGCAGCGATCGTTCTTGCAGGGGCGCGTCGACCAGCAGCTCAGGGGAGCCGGCCCGGCCGTCTCGCGGGCGCTCGACGAGGCCGGCTACCTGCCGGCCGGCACCCAGCCGCAACAGGCGCGCGGCTCCCCGCGCGAGGGGGCGTCGGACGGTAGCGCGCTGGCTGTGGGCCCCCGTCGCGGCGGCGGCGGTCTGCCTCCCAACCTCAATCTTCCGCCCGGCACCTATGGGCAGCGCAGAGAAGCAACGGGTGCCGTGCTGGGCAACACCTCCTTCAGCTATGGCCAAGCAGCGCCCCCCGCACCAAGGCTCCCGAAGCGCGTGGTGATCGGCAGGCTGTTCACGGTCGGCTCGGTCGGCCGCTCGGGGCTGCGCTACCGCGTATACGCCAGCCATGACCCGGAGGACAGTGGGATCACGGTGGCGGCCGTGCCACTGCGCGAGGTCGACCAGACCCTGAGCCGGCTGCGGCTCGTCGAGGCGCTCGTGATCGGCGGCGTACTGGCGGCGCTTGGGATCGTCGCGTTCTTCGTGGTGCGCCTGGGCCTGCGCCCGCTCACCCGCATGGAGGTCACGGCGGGGCAGATCGCCGCTGGCGAGCTGTCCCGCCGCGTGAGTCCGGCCACCTCCCGCACGGAGGTCGGGCGGCTTGGGCTTGCCCTGAACGCGATGCTCGGCCGCCTCGAGCAGGCGTTTGCGCAAAGGACCGCCAGCGAAGAGCGCCTGCGCCGGTTTCTCGCCGACGCCTCGCACGAGTTGCGCACGCCCCTGGCGGCGATCCGCGGATATGCGGAGCTGTTCCGCATGGGCGCGACGCGGGATGCGGCCGGGACCGAGTTGGCGATGCGGCGGATCGAGGATGAGTCCAAGCGCATGGGGCTGCTGGTGGAGGATCTGCTGACGCTCGCACGCCTCGACGAGAGGCCCGAGCCGCGGCGCGAGGAGGTGGACCTGGCGATCCTCGCGGGCGAGTCGGTCGAGGACGCGCGCGCCATGGCTCCGGATCGAACGATCAGCCTGCGCGCAGCGCGCGGGGCGGTGGCCCCCGGCGATCCATACCAGCTGCGTCAAGTGCTCGCCAACCTGCTGCGCAATGCGCTGGTCCACACCCCCGCCGGCACAGCGGTGGATGTCAGCGTCGGGAAGGACGATGGCCACGTCACGGTCGAGGTGCGCGACCATGGCCCAGGGCTCCCGGCGACGGCTCCCGAGCAGCTGTTCGATCGCTTCTGGCGCGCCGAGGCGGGGCGCGAGCGAGGCAAGTCGGGCGCCGGGCTCGGTCTGGCCATCGTCGGCGCCGTCGTCGCCGCACATCATGGAGACGTGAGCGCGCTCAACGCTCCCGGCGGTGGCGCGCTCTTCACGGTCCGGCTGCCGACGCTCGAGCGCGACGATGGCACGGGCGCCGGCGAGCAAACCTAGGGCCCGCGCCCACACCACGGCGCGAGTTCTCGCGATCACACCTCGCGGCGCGGCAGGAGCCTGCTGGTCCGAGCTGCGATCCGGCGCGAGCCAATTGACGGCCCCGGCAAAGGCTCAGCCGATCCACAGCCCGCTCCCAGGCGGTTGCGGTTGGATCGCTCCATGCTGTTCGTCCACACAGGCGCCCTGGCCACCGCCGCGGGGCCGCACCTGTACTGGATCACCAGCCGCGCCGCGGGCGTCACCGCGCTCGTGCTGTCCAGCATCTCGGTGAGCGTCGGGCTCGTGATGGGCGGGCGTCTGCTCAAGGGCCGCGGCCCCGACCCGCGCGTGACCCACGAGGCACTGTCGCTTGCGACCCTCGTGGCGCTTGCGATTCACGGCCTCGCGCTGCTCGGGGACAGCTACATCAAGATGGGCATCGGCGACGTCGCGGTTCCCTTTGCGGCCAGCTACAAGACGTTTTGGACCGCGACGGGCATCGTCGCCTTCTGGGTCTTGGCGGCGCTTGGGCTCTCCTACTACGCGCGGACCCGGATCGGGGTCCAGCGCTGGCGCGCGCTGCACCGCTTCACCGCGCTCGCCTGGCTGCTGGGAGTCATACATTCCCTCGCCGAGGGCACCGACGCCGGACAGCTGTGGTTTCTCGCCATGACGGCGATCGTCGTGGTGCCGCCAATCATGCTCCTGGCCAGCCGCTGGCTCAGGTTCCGCCCCCCGGTGGTGGGTGGTGCCCGCTGAACGAGCCGGTCGCTCGGCTGCTCAGCATCCTCTCAGGGTGGCGCCACGGAACTCCGACATCCAGCGTCGAGACTGCGTCGAAAGCAAGCCACTCGATCGGAGAAACGATGGACACGCTCGACGCATCTGGACGCCAATCTTCCTCGTGCCGCACGCCCGCCGAGGTGAACGCCCGGTCAGTCGGCAGAAGAAAGCTCGCGGCGATGCGCCGCCGGGCTCGTCGCATCCGACGCCTCGTCACGGGCTTGGCGATCGCCCTCTTCACTGGCGCGTTTGCTGGCATCTACGCCCAGCTGGCCTCAGGACACGACCCGGCGTTGTCGGCGACCAAACGACGGCCAGCCTCGACTGCCACCAGCGCGTCCAACGCCAGCAGCACGTCCCCGGCGAGCGAATCGCAGCGCTCCTCGAGCTCCTCGTCAACGAGCAGCGAAGCGAGCGCCTCATCCTCGGGCAGTGAATCGTCCGGCTCCGCGAGCGGCCAGGAAGCGAGCAAGTCCGCCGCGGCGGTGACGACCTCGCAGTCATGAGCACAGCCACGGATTCCGACGTTGAGGTGAGCGAGACCTTCGAGTGCTTCGGCTCCAGCTGTACCGTCTCGGTGATCGGAGGCGGGGCGGAGGGCTCGGCGCGAGACGCGGTCCAGGCTGCGCGCAGGGCGCTGAACAAATGGCATCGGCAGTTCTCGCGCTTCCTGCCCGAAAGCGAGCTATGCGCGGTGAACCGTGATCCAGCGCCCGAGGTGCGCGTGAGCCCGTTGATGGCTCGCCTGGCCGATGCCGTCGTCAAGGCGGGATCGCTTACCGATGGCCTGGTCGATGCCACGCAGCTAGAGGAGATCGAGCGCGCGGGGTACGCCCACGATCTCGCGAGCCCGCTGCCGCTGCCGCTGGCCCTCAAGATGGCTCCCGCGCGCACGCCGGCCTCGCCCAGACCGGAGCCGCTGTGGCTGCTCATCGCGGTGAACCTTCACGCGAACAGCATCCGGCGTCCGCCGGGGGTCAAGCTCGACAGCGGCGGAATCGCCAAGGGCCTGTTTGCCGACGTGCTTGCCGAGCGACTTAGCGACCACGCGAGCTTCGCCGTCAACTGTGGCGGGGACCTGACGGTCGGCGGCGCTGAGCGGCGCGTGCGTCCGGTTCACGTGCAGAGCCCCTTCGATGGGCGCGTGCTGCACACGTTTGCGCTCACGCATGGCGGCGTCGGCACCAGCGGAATCGGGCGGCGCAGCTGGCTCGATCTGCGCGGCCGGCCTGCGCACCATCTGCTCGACCCCTCGACCGGCCGGCCGGCGTTCACCGGGGTCGTCCAGGCGACGGCCCTGGCGCCGAGCGCGTCGATGGCCGAGATTCGGGCGAAGGCGGCCGTTCTCGCGGGGCGGCGCGGCGCGCGCAGGTGGCTCCCCGACGGAGGCGTGATCGTGCTCGATGACGGCTCCTACCAGGTTTTCGCGCCGCCGGCGGTCGTGACGCTCGGCCAGCTCTCGGGCCTCCGGCCAAACACGCCCGAGCGGACACCTATGGTCTTAACGAGCTAGAACGCCGAGGCGCGGGCCGCCCGCGCGCGGCCCGGCGCCTGCGGTATGCCACGAAGCTACTCGCTCGCTGCGCGGTGCGCGGTCATCGGCTGACGGCCGAGCGGGAGAAGACGCGCACCGAGATCAGCGTCATGGCGGCCGCGAACAGCGCCACCACCGCGAGGCTGAGCCACGCCTCGACGGTCACATTGCTCATGCCCCAGATGTCATGCAACCCCTTGCCCGACGGGTCGATGAACCCGTAGCGCAGCAGCGCCAGCGCGTGCGTGAGCGGCATCGCCTTGGCGATCGCGGCCAGCACGCCCGGCATCGCGCTGATCGGGAACAGCGCGCCGGCGAAGAAGAACGGCAGGATCGCCAGCACCGGCGTGGCACCGACGAAGTCCTCCTCCTTCGTCACGCGGCTGGCGACCGTCTCGGCCAGCGCGTACATGAACACCGTGAACAGCAGCGCCGCCGCCAGGAACCACGCGACGCCCGCGCCGGTGATGTGGAACGCGCCGCCGCGCAGCGCCGACAGTCCCACGACCACGACCGCCTGCAGCGCCGCCAGCACGAGCGCGACGAGCATGTTCCCGAGCACCAGGTAGTAGCGCGGGATGGGGGCGGCGAGCAGCTCTCGCTGCGCGCCGGTATGACGGTCGACGAGCACGCTCAGGCCGGCGAACACGCAGCTGAGCGGTATCACCAGGCCGATCGCGCCGACGCCGACGAACGAGGTGTAGTCGATGTGAGAGTGCAGGCCTCCGGTGGCCTTCTTGAGCGCTGGCGCGAGGATCAGCGCCAGCAACGCCGGCCCGACGAGCGGGACGGCGATCTGTCGTGGCGTGCGCGAGGTCAGCAGCGCCCGGCGCCTGGCCAGGGTGAGCAGCGCGTTCGCCCGCCGGGCGCGACGTGCGCGCGGAAGCGGCAGTGCTAGGGCCTCTGAGGTGGCAGACATTTTGGATAACTCCTGTTCTCGTCGGTGACTAGGCGTGCTCGCCGAAGCAAGTGCCGGTCAGTTGGATGTAGACGTCGTCGAGCGTGGGGGCGCGCACCTGGAGCTCAGATGCGCGCAGGCGCTCGCCCTCGATTGCCCGCAGCGCCTCGGCGGCTGCGCGGCCATGAAGCGGGATGGTCACGCGGGCGCCGAGGCCGAACGCGTCGTCTCCCGCCAGGCCGCGCGCGCGAAGCGACTGCAGGGCGGCCTCCACGCCGCCCTCGACGCGGAACTCGAGGATCTGCTCGCCGAGTCCGGCGAGCAGCGCCTGTGGCCGGTCGAGCGCAACGAACTCTCCGTGATGCACGATCGCCACGCGGTCGGCCAGGCGCTGGGCCTCGTCGAGGTAGTGCGTGGTCACGAGGATCGTCACGGCGTCGCGCGCTCGCAGCTCGGCGATCACGTCGAGCAGCTCATGCCGGATGCGCGGGTCAAGACCGACGGTCGGCTCATCGAGGAACAGCACCTGCGGCCTGGAAACGAGCGCGCGCGCGATTTCCAGCCGCCGGCGCTGCCCGCCGCTGTAGCTGTCGACCTTTCGATCGATGAGCTCGGCGACGCCGAGCGCCTGGGTGAGCTCCTCGATCCGGCGCCGGGCGCGCTCCGATTCGACGCCCCATAGCCGCGCATGCAGCTCGAGGTTCTCGCGCCCGCTCAGCGCACCGTCGACCACCGACTCCTGGAACACCACGCTGCTGACGCTGCGCGCCTGAAGCGGCTGCGTTGCCACGTCGTAGCCGCCCAGTCGCGCGCTGCCGCCGGTCGGGGCGACGGTGGTCGTGAGCATGCCGATCGTCGTCGACTTGCCGGCGCCATTCGGACCGAGCAGGCCGAACACCTCACCGTGCTCGACGTCGAAGTCGATGCCCTTGACGGCTTCCACGCCGCCGGGATATGTCTTGCGCAAGCCGCGCACTTCGATACTTGTCATGGGAGTCGTCTCCTTCTCGCGGGGGCCGGTCACATCTGGTGCGCCGGCGTCGTCATCCCCTTGACGGCCCACGACGCGAGGATGTGACCGATGAACGCAAGTCAGTGGCAGGCAGAGCAGTTCGAGCAGAGCCGATCGCACCTGCGTGCAGTCGCCTACCGCATGCTGGGATCGACCGCCGAGGCGGAGGACGCGGTGCAGGAGGCCTGGATCCGCTTCGCGCGCAGCGACACCGGCGCGGTCGAGAACCTGGGCGGTTGGCTGACGACGGTCGTCAGCCGCGTGTGCCTGGACATGCTCCGCACGCGTCGCGCCCGCCGCGAGGAGGCGTTGGAGATGCCGCATGTGACGCTCGAAGACCCCACAGACCCCGAGCAGGAGGTGTTGCTCGCGGACTCGGTCGGACTGGCGCTGCTGGTGGTGCTGGAGACGCTCTCGCCGGCTGAGCGGCTGGCATTCGTACTGCACGACATGTTCGGGCTGTCGTTCGAGGAGATCGCGCCGATCGTCGAGCGCAACGCCGCCGCCACCCGCCAGCTGGCCAGCCGCGCGCGACGCCGGGTGCGCGGGGTCAAGCCCGATGCCACGGCCGAGAGCCTCGCTCACCAGCGCGAGGTCGTCGACGCGTTCCTCGCGGCCTCGCGCGAAGGGAACTTCGAGGCGCTGGTGTCGGTGCTTGACCCGAACGTCGTGTTCCGCGCCGATCGCGGCCCCGACCTGTCGCCCGGCGCGGTCGAGATCTCCGGCGCGGAGCGGGTGGCCAACGTCATCCTCGCGCGCGGGACGCCGTTTGCGCCGTTCGCGCAGCCGGCGGTCGTCGACGGACAGGCGGGGGCGGTCGTCGTCGTCCGAGGGCGGCTGCGTTCGGTGGTCAAGTTCACCGTCGCTGGCGACCGGGTCGTGGGCATGGACCTGACGATCGATCCGGACACGCTTGGCCGTCTGCGCGTATGAGTGCGGGTCTCGAGCGCGTGCTCGCGATCCGCTCCGGGTCGGCGAGTCAGCGTGGCGGGCGATGCAGCCAGTGCGATCGCCGCCGCTCATCGCCGAACAGGAAGCCGAGCAAGAGCACTCCCGGGATGATCATCACGACCAGCAGCCAGGTATCCGCGCCATCCGGAGGCATCTTGATTCCGAGCAGGGCGTCGCCGTTCGACGAATGCGCTCTTCCGAACAGGCGCTGGCGCGGGGTGTGCGTGACATAGCGAACGTCCCTGACTTCGCCGATCGCGCCCCCTTCTCCGACGGGCGCCGGTCCGGAGCTTCCCGCCACCCCAGTCGCTGACAGCGACGGGTTGGCCGCTCCGCAGGAGTGCGTGTGGGCCGCCGAACGCAGCTGCCGCAGCGCCCGCCTCTCCAGTCGGGAGACCTGGCGGATCCCGATGTGCAAGAGGCGGGCGACCGCCGCGCGGCCGAAAGCGCGGGTCGCATCTACTCCCGTCCGCAGCTCCAGCACCCGCCGAAGCCGAGTGGGCAGGTTGACGAGACACCCCTCGAGCCTATGTACGGTGGCCCTCAGCGAGGGCGGGTGGGGCAGCGCTTGGCGATGCCGGCCGACCTTCTCCATGACGGGCAATGCTGACCCGCCGGGCCTTTTGCCGCCGGCCGAGCCGAATCCTGAGGAGGGCAACCTGGTGCTGGGATTGTCCTGTCCGTGTGATGCGGGCACTGTGTTTGTGCCCGTAACGGCGGGAGCGTTCGCGGCCGACACCGAAACCGCGAGAGCTTTGGAGGTGGACACCGACACCGTTGGAGTTTTGGAGCTTGACACCGAGATCGATGGCGCGGGCGGGGCCGACACCGAGACGACCGAGGGCGCTTTCGTGCTCGATACATCGACCGCGGGGAGGACGGAGGTGGGCGGAGTCAGCGCCGTTGGCAGCGACGGCGACGGGCTTGACAGCCCCACGCCCCATGCTTGAAACGGAACAGCCAAGAGGCCGATGAGCGCCGCTGCACACGCTCGCCCCGCCTTCGACCCCAACCGAGAAGCCATCCCTAACTCCTAGAACGTCCGTCCAGACGCCTTGACAGCGGTCTACATACCCGCTTTGGCTTTTTCCCAAGCAGGAGACAAAAAACGGGGCATCCGCTCAACCGTCGACCAGAAGCCCTTGCAGCGGACCGAGCAGCGCCATCGTGCGGCGCGAGACCCCTGGCAGCTGTTGCAGGCGATGCGTAGCCGCATCTCCGCGCCTGCGACGCTCGAGCTGCTCGGCGGCGATCGGGCGCCACAGCTCATCCACGACGCGCGCGGGCTTACCGGCCACATCGTCGAGAGGGCGCTCCAGGTGCTCGGACCACAAGCGCAGGCGAACATCGCGGGCAAGGCGCTGGTCGCAGCACACGAGGTTCATCTCGGTGTCGTTGAACAGCGAGTGCTCGTTGAGGTTGGCCGAGCCGATCGTGAGCCAGGCATCGTCGACGATGCCGATCTTGGCGTGTACGTAGAGCGGCGCGACCAGGGAACCGCTGCGAGCGGAGATGGTCGCAGCCAAAAAACGTTCCCCGCTCCGGTCGGCGTCAGCGAGTACGCCGAGCTGGCCGCGGGTCATGTCGGCGCCGTTGTTGGGCTTGGCCGGAAGTAGCACCACCACCCTGAAGCCGTCGCTGGGTGGATCGCTCAGCTTGCTCGCGAGGATCTCGACGACGTGTGATGACCACAGGAACTGGCTCTCGAGATAGACGAGGCTGCGCGCCGCGCGCAGGGCCCGGGTGTAGGCCTCCAGCACGCGAAAGTCGCCGCGGGGACAAAACTCATACACGTTCTCGGGCACCGTGCGGACGACCTGCAGCTGGAGCTCGCCCGCGTCTGCCTGAGCCGGAGCCGGCGCGATCGCCTCGCCCGATACCTCGCGCCACCGGCAGGCGAAGTGGCTCGCGACGTCCGCCACCGCGGGGCCGCAGACGCGTGCGGCGGCATCGTGCCAGCCGAGGCGGCTGCGCATCGGGTGTGCGCCAGTGTCGAAGCGGTCGCCGCCCAGCGAGGTCAGGTCGATGCCGCCCACGAAGGCAACCTCGCCGTCGACGATCACGAGCTTCTCGTGGTGGCAGTGCATCGGCCGCTCTTTGTCATCGAGCGCACACTTCACCTTGGTCCCACGTGTCAGCTCAGCTCGTGCTCGGCGCACTTCGCGGCGATCGGGGGTGAAAACCGGCAGCGGCGCCCCTGCCCACAGCAGCACCCTGACGTCTACGCGCTCGGCGAGATCGCCCAGCAGGTCGCGCAGCCGAGCGGCGCGCTCATCGCGCGTGAGCCCGAAGTCGGGGCTCAGATGCCAGCCGGCGATGTGGATGTGGGAGCGAGCGCGGGCAAGTGTCTCGGCGACCGCCGAGAGCGCCCGCTGGCCGTCGATCAGGACATCGAGCGTGCACGCGTCTCGCGCCGGCGTCTCGCCCGCGCTCCACAGCTCTCCGTCGCTGGGCGGGTCGAGCTGCGCGATCGAGCCGACGCGCGCCAGCCGGCGGCGATGGTGCCGGCGGATGGTCGTCTCCAGGCTCTGACCGGCGCGCGTATCGAGCCGCTGGATTGCGCTGGGCAGCACACGAACTAGCTACCCGTCAGCTACCCGCCGGGCACCCGCTGTGCGACATCCGCATGCTCACGCGCGCCGCTCCCCCGATAGGGCTTGGATCAGACCGACGCGTAATGACGCGCGCGCCGGGTAGTCCAAGATATGAGCGACCTAAGGAGGCGCAATGAGCATCCTCGACAAGATCAGGGGGAAGGCCAAGCAGACGACGGGGCAGGTTGTGGACGATCCGAGCCTTCGCCGCGAAGGACGCCAGGAAGAGCGCATGGGGGAGACGAAGGATGAACTCTCGCGCGCGCAGGAGCGGGCCGAAGCGAAGGCCGGCGAGGTGGCCGATCTGGAACGCAAGACCTCCTGAGCCGGGCGCCCGGCGCCGGGGATGGCTGTACGCTCGCGCGGACGTGGGACCGCGCGCGATTCTTCTGCCCGGTGGCGTGATGCCGGCCGGCCTCGCATACGGAGGTCTGCTCGAGGCATTGGGCGGCGACGTCGAGGCGATCGCGAAGGACCTCGGCCTGGATGGGGAACGACGGTCTTTCTCAAGAGGAGCAGGCCGTGTGGCGGGAGTTCGATCGGATCGCGGCGCTTCCGCCGGAGGAGATGATGCCGGCGTTCGTGGCGATGCAGTTGGCACCGGGGTCGAGCCGCCGCCCCCGCCGCCAGGTCCACCGCCGCCGTGGATGGCGAGCCGGCCCGCGGGCCTGCGGGCCTTCCTGAAGACATTCAGGTCATCGACACTCGACGTCGACCGCCTTCGCAGTTTTGCCCAGCCGGTGTACTTCGCGCTCGGTGGTCGCAGCAACCCCGACTACTACGGTCGGATGGCCGAGCGGGCGCGCGAGATCTTCCCGGACTTCACGCTCGACATCTTCACGGAACGCCACCATTTCGATCCGCCGCACCGCATGGAGCCCGAGCGCACCGCCAGCGCGCTGCGGGCTCACTGGGCGCGGGCGGATGGATGAGCGCACGACACCTCAGAGATAGACCTGCCCGGCCTGCAAGCGGCCTGCCAGCTCCCTGCGGTGATGCCGATTGGACCTAACATCGCGTTCCTCTCGGCGTTATGTAGGAGTAAAGGAATACCCAGGAGGCCGCCTCATGAGGAAGCTAGTCGCAGTCGCCACTCTCGCCGCGATCGCAGCGGTCGGGCCTGCCCAGGCCGACAAGCCGACGCCGCCCAAGCCACCGAAGCAGCCCGCTAAATGCGTGCCCAAGACCGAGGGCTTCAAGGCGTCCGGCACGCTGATCAAAGCGGCCTTGATCGAAGCCGAAGGGCATGGTCGCTACAACGGCACGCTCGAGGTCAACGTGACCAAGGCCAACCACCGCGCCCCCACGGGGGATCAGACCTACACATTGACCGATGCGCGGGTCAAGTTCCATCACGGCCTCAGCGCCACCAATCTGCCTGAAGGGAGCCGCGTGAAGCTCCACGGGACTATCACCCAGCTGCCCAACAAGCACTGCCCGACCGCTGGCTTTGAACCGGAAATCAAGGTCAAGAAGGTCGACATCAAGCCAGCGAAGAAAAAGTAACTCCGCGGCACTACACCTACGCGCCGGGCGCGGCACTACGCCTACGCGCCCGGCGCTTGGTACGGCACTGGTCGCCGGGATAGGGATCGCCCGCGCCGCTGCACAAGCCCAGATCCCTACACCCGGTGCTCGGGGTTCTCGTAGTCGAAGCGGCAGCCGGCGTCCCAGGCGGTGCGCTGGTTGCCCCAGGCGGGGATCCCGCCGGCGTCCTTGAGAATCCGCGCGAGGTGCAAGAGGTTCCAGGTGAGGAACGCGGTGTTGCGGTTGGTGAAGTCGTTCTCGGGCCCGCCGGAGCCGGGGTCGAGGTAGCTGGGTCCGGGGCCGGCCTGGCCCACCCAGCCGGAGTCGGCCTGCGGCGGGATGGCGAAGCCGAGGTGCTGTAGCGAGTAGAGGATGTTCATGGCGCAGTGCTTGGCGCCGTCCTCGTTGCCGGTGATGATGCAGCCGGCGACGCGCCCGTAGTAGGCGTACTGCCCGTCGTCGTTGAGCAGGTGGCTGTTGCCGTACAGCCGCTCGATGACGCGCGTGCAGACGGAAGATTTCTCGCCCAGCCAGATCGGCGAGAGCAGCACGAGGATGTCGGCGGCGAGCACCTTGCCGAAGATCGACGGCCACTCGTCGCGCTCCCACCCGTGCTCGGTCATGTCGGGGTGGACGCCGGTGGCGATGGCGTGGTCGACGGCCCGGATCACCTCGACCGAGACCCGGTTGCGCTCGAGGATCGCAATCGACCGGTCGGCGAGCCCGCGCGTGTTGGAGGTCTCGGGCGAGCGCTTGAGCGTGCAGTTGATGTAGAGCGCGCGCAGGTCGCTGAAGTCCCACGGCGAGCGCTCGCACAGATCCGCTTGTCTTGAGTCCAGCTCGGTCATGCCCGGATCATCTCGCCATGGGCGGACCTCATAGAACTATTAGTGGGAAGCGGGCGCCGGAGCGCCCGCTTCCGTATGGGCCGGCCGTGGTCGTTCCTGGCTCGCCGGGATCACCCGGCCGCTGTCATTCCTGGCTCACCACGATCAAGGCCTTGACAGGGAGGAGGTGGAGGCGTAGGCTAGTCAACCGCCTAAGACAGATGACTAAGACCGCCGAGACCACCGCCCCGCCGCCCGCGCGTGATCGCGAGCTCGTCATGCAGGCGCTGCTCGATGCGGCCGAGCGTTTGCTGGTGAGCGAGGGTCATGCCGGGATCAGCACCCGTCGCGTAGCCCAGGAGGCGGGCGTCAACCACGGGCTCGTGCACTACTACTACGGCTCGATGGAGGAGCTGCTTGTGCAGGTGCTCGAGCGCTTCACCGCGCGTTTGATCGTGCGCCAGCGCGAGATGTACGGCGCGGAGCAGCCGTTCATCGAGAAGTGGCGGACGGCGTGGCGTTTCCACGAGGAGGATCTGGCGGCGGGCTATCCCAAGATCTGGCACGAGCTGCAGGCGATGGCCTGGAACAAGCCCGAGCTGCGCGACCGGCTGGTGGCGGTCGACCACGAATGGCGCGCGGTGCTGCGGGCGGCGCTTGCGCGCGCGCTCGATGCGTACCGGCTCGGCACCAGCGTGCCCCCGCTCGATGCGCTGGTGGCGCTGGTGATGATGATGAGCCAGGGCGCCCAGGCCGAGCGGCTGCTGGGCATCGAGGAGGGCCACGCCGAGCTGCTCGGGTGGATCGACAGCTGGCTTCAGAGCCTCGAGGAGAGGAGAGCGCAATGACCACCGCGACAACTGCCGCGCCCTGCCCGCTCGCCGCGGCCCGAGAGCAGTCTCGCGCGCGGTATCCGGATGAGCAGGGCTTCGTCGAGCGCGACGGGGTGCGCGTGTTTTGGGAGCGGTACGGGGACGGCGATCCGACGGTGCTGTTGCTGCCCACGTGGACGCTCGTTCACTCGCGCGTGTGGAAGGCGCAGATCGCATACCTCGCGCGCCACTTCCGCGTGGTCACGTTCGATCCCCGGGGAAACGGCCGCTCCGACCGCCCGGCAGACGCCTCGCTTTACGCCGAGGCGGAGTTCGCGGCCGACGCGGTGGCGGTAATGGACGCCACGGGCACCGAGCGGGCGGTGATCGTGGCCTTCTCGCGCGGGGCCCAGCGCGCGCTGCTGCTCGCCGCCGAGCATCCCGAGCGCGTGCTCGCGGCGGCGTTCATCGGTCCGTGGTTTCCGGTCAGCCCGCTGCGCGGGTTGCGCTGGCGGATCATGGCGCAGCGGCGGCTGCGCAAGTTGTTCGAAAGGCGCCCCCTCCTCGCCCGCAGCTGGCTGAAGTTCAACGCCGCCCACTGGCGGCGCGACTACAGCGACTTCGTCGAGTGGTTCATCCGTCGCATGTTCAACACGCCCCATTCGACCAAGCAGATCGAGGATGCGATCGGATGGGCGCTCGAGACCGACGCCGAGACGCTGATCGCCAGCGCCGTCGCCGATGGGGCCGCGCCGGCGACGCGGCGCGACCAGCTGGCCCTGGCGCGGCGGGTGCGCTGCCCGGTGCTCGTCATCTCCGGCCCCAACGACAAGCTCACCTCCCATGCCGACGCCAAGGCGCTGGCCGAGGCGGTCGAGGGCCAGTTGTTGAGCGTCGCCGGCGGCGCCCATGCCCCGCACGCGCGCAAGCCCGTCCCCGTCAACCTCGCCCTGCGCGAGCTGATCGAGCACGCCGCCGACAGTCCCGACGGCAGGCCGGCGCGCGATCCCACCGCCCACCGCTCCGACGGGCGACCGCGCGCCCTGTACATCTCCTCGCCGATCGGACTGGGTCATGCCCAGCGCGACGTGGCGATCGCCAGGGAGCTGCGCGCGCTCGTGCCAGACCTTCAGATCGACTGGCTGGCCCAGCATCCGGTGACCAGGGTGCTCCAGGACGAGGGCGAGCGCATCCACCCCGCCAGCGCGCACCTGGCCAACGAGTCGCGCCACATCGAGTCCGAGTCGGCCGAGCACGACCTGCACTGCTTCCAGGCGTGGAGGCGCATGGACGAGATCCTGATCGCCAACTTCATGCTCTTCCACGACGTCGCCCGCGACGGCGGCTACAACCTTTGGATCGCCGATGAGGGCTGGGAGATCGACTACTACCTGCACGAGCATCCCAACGAGAAGCGCGCCAACTACGCGTGGCTGACCGACTTCGTCGGCTGGCTGCCGATGCCCGACGGCGGCTCGCACGAGGCGTTTCTCACCGCCGACTACAACGGCGAGATGGTCGGCCACATCGCGCGCCATCCCGAGGTGCGCGACCGCGCCCTGTTCGTGGGCAATCCGGAGGACATCGTGGGCGACCGGCTGGGGCCGCAGCTGCCGCTGATCCGCGACTGGACCGAGCGCAACTTCGACTTCGTGGGCTACGTGAGCGGGTTTGACCCGGCTCAGTTCCGCGACCGCTCCGCGCTGCGCGCGGAGCTTGGCTACGCGGACGAGGAGCAGGTCTGCATCGTGACGGTCGGCGGCTCGGGCGTCGGGGGCCACCTGCTGCGGCGGGTGATCGAGGCCTTCCCGGGTGCCAAGGAGCGCGTGCCGGAGCTGCGCATGATCGTCGTCGCGGGGCCGCGCATCGATCCTGACTCCCTGCCGCACGCCGATGGCCTCGAGATCCGCCCCTACGTTCATAACCTGTACCGCCACCTTGCGGCCTGCGACCTGGGGGTGGTGCAGGGCGGGCTGACGACGGCGATGGAGCTGGCGGCGAACAAGCGCCCGTTCCTGTTCTTCCCGCTGCGCCACCACTTCGAGCAGAACTACCACGTCGCCCATCGCCTCGACCGCTACGGAGCGGGACGCAAGATGGACTTCGATACCGCCACCCCGGAGGTGATCGCGGACGCGATCGCCGGTGAGATCGGCCGCGAGGTCGACTACCGCGATGTCGAGCGTGACGGCGCGCGCCACGCCGCGGCCAGGCTGGCCGAGATGATCTGACGCGAGCGCCGCTCGCGCCGCGCGGCGGCCGTCTCCGTGGCCGCCTTTAGAGCCGCAAGGAGAACGTCGAAGCCGGGCGAGTCATGGCACGGGCCCGCTGCGTCTGGCGTGGCAGGGGCCCGCTGCGTCTCGTAGGGTTGGGGGCGTGCTGAGCAACGCTGGAGGTAGATGGGTGGGTCGCGGGCCTCGCTCGCCGTCGCTGCTCGTGCGGCTGGGCATCTCGTGGCTCACGAATGCGCTCGTTCTCGCGCTTGTCGCCGGCGTGCTGCACGGCGTGCACGTTGCGAACGCCGGAGATCTGCTGGCCGCGGCGGCGGTGTTCGGCGTGCTGAACACCCTGCTGAAGCCGGTGCTGCGGCTCGTGACGCTGCCGCTGGCCATCCTCACGCTGGGGATAGCCTGGTTCTTCGTGTCGCTGCTCATGCTCGTGATCACCAAGGCGATCGTCGGCGGTTTCGACATTCACGGCTTCTGGACGTTGGTGGCGGCCACGCTGATCGTGTGGGCGGCCAATGTGGCGCTGGACTTCACGCCGGGTCCATGGCAGCTCACGGGCCGCCGGCGCCGGCTGAGAAGGCGGCGTCGGCACGAGTTGACCTAGCGCCAGCCGGCCACGCCGCTTGCAGGGCAACCCCCGCCGTGGGCACGAGCGGCGTCCTGGCGCCGGCGCATGCTCCTGAGGTACATCGGAGCGGTCAGGACAGCGGTCAGGCGGCCAGCCAGGCGAGCACGTTCGTTGCCAACTCCGGCACCGCCAAATGGGACATCAAAGAGATCTGTTTAGAACGCCTCAAATCGGGGAAGGAGCCTAACGTCCAGTGGCGAGAAAGGGGAGGAGCAGATGCGTTGGGGCGTGATTGACGAACGTCGGGTGATTGTGATCGCGCGCAAGATCGTGTTGCTCGTGGGCCTCGCGGTGTCGTTGAGCGCCTTCGGCTTCGCCTCCTCCGCATCCGCCTCTACGCCCTGCACGACGGTCCCGGCGAGCGGCGGGCAGTGGCCGATGTACGGCCACGATGTCTCCAACACGCGCGCGCAACCCGAAGAGAGCGGCCTCGGGCCGAGCGCCGTGGCCGGCCTGAAACCGGCCTGGGCGTTCTCGACGACCTCGGTCGGTGACGAAACGGGCTTCAACACGACGCCGGTCGTGTTCGACGGCTGTGTCTACATCGCGTCCTTCGGCGGCACCGCGTACGCGCTGGACGCGCGGACCGGCCGTGTCATCTGGCAGCGCAAGCTGGAAGCGCCGAAACCCGGCTCGGGAGGCGCCGTGGTGGGCGCGCCGGCCATCTACGGCAAGGCGGTCATCTATCTGGTGGACGAGTTCACGGCTCCGTATGCGATCGCGCTGAACCGGTCGACGGGCGCGGTGATCTGGAAGAGCGCGCCGTTCGCGCCACCGCTGACGAGCAGCGCCCTTCAGGAAGGCTCGTACGCCAACTCCAGTACGATCGTCGCGAACGGGTTCGTCCTCGCCGGCTACTCGCCTCCCGAGGGAGACCCGACGGCGAGCGGCGGCTTCGGGGTGATCAACGCGAAGACCGGCGCAGTCGTCAAGATCACGCCCACGATCCCGCAGAGCGCACAGGAAGAAGGCTATGCGGGCGGCGGGCTGTGGAGCACGCCCGCATACGATCCGGCCACCAAGTACGCCTACTGGGGCGCGGGCAACCCGAACAGCAAGGAAAAGCAGTACAAGACGACCGACGCGATCCTGAAGATCGACCTCGACCCGTCGCGGCCGACGTTCGGGCAGATCGTCGCCTCCTACGAAGGCAACGTCGACCAGTACACGCAGACGCTCGAGGAACTCAGCCACTCCCCGGCGTGCGAAGCGTCGAACAACCCCGAAGTGCCGTATCCGCTCGACGATCCGGTCTGCGGACAGCTCGACCTCGACTTCGGCGCTTCCGCGAACCTGTTCACGACGGGTGACGGCACAAAGGTGGTCGGCGAGCTCCAGAAGTCGGGCGTCTACCACGCTGCCAACGCGCAGACGATGACCCCGGTGTGGAGCACGATCGTCGGCCCGTCGTGCTTCGCCTGCAACGCCGACTCCACCGCGTTCGACGGCAACTCGATCTACGGCGTGGCGACGCCAGGCGGGGATATGTTCTCGCTGGACCGCTCGAGCGGTGCCACCGGCTGGGTGAGCCCGATCGCCGACGGCACCCACTACCAGTCGGTCAGCACAGCTGCGGGCGTCGTCTGGACCGTCGATGGGGACTCAAACCTCGACGGCTTCCAAGCCACGAACGGCCTGCCGCTCGTGCGCCGGCCGCTGAGCGTAGACGCGGGCGCGCCCGTGACGAACCTCACGAGCGCCGGCGTCGCGATCGCCGAACACAACCTGTTCGTCTCGGCGGGCGGGGCGAGCTACGTGGCCGCCCCCGGCTACGTGATCGCTTACGGAGTCCACTGACGGCCGTCGCTGGCCCCGCATCGTGCGGTGAGGCGCGGGCATGGTCGCTGGCGGCCCGCCGGGGACGGTCGCCTGCGGGCCGCTAGCGCCAGGGGCCACGGGCGCGCAATAGGCGCCTGGCGGCGCTTGCATTCCCCGCGTCAGGCGCCGTCGGCGATCGCCTGCTCCAGGTCGGCATACGCGCGGATGCGGTCGACCATGTCCTCGCGCAGGCGATGGAGGTGCACCACGCGGTAGTCAAGCGGGACTCCGCTCGGCGTCAGCGTGTCGTGCAGGTGCAGGTACGCCAGCACCTCGCCTGAGCGCTCCTCGATCCCCTCGACCGATGCGCGAAACATGCCTACCGTGTCGACCAGCGGCATCAGGTGGCGTTGGACCTCCGGGCGCCCGTGATGATCGCCCGCGCCCGGAAGCTCGGCCAATTCGTGCCACACGACCTCGGGGTGCAGCAGGGCGCAGAACGCAACCGGCCCGGCGGCGTTCCACGTGCGGTAGAGCTCCCGCACCGCCGCCACGTTGGCGTTGTCGGCCTCGCGTGATGTCGGGCTCTCTCGGTCGCTCATCGCGTCGGTTCTGTGATCTCGCCGCGGCGAATGGTTCCATACGGCGAGATTGCCGCTGGCTGCTGCGGCCGCAGGCGCGGCCGGCGTGAGCGTAGGTCTGCCTCTGACGTCTGCGTTGCCCAATTGTTCCCGCAAACTGCGGGAGAAACCTACGGCGGGCGAGCTGACGCCCCCGGGATTGCGTCACGAGGCTCGTAGGTTATTCGATCGCCCTTGCCTAATTTCGTGGACGACGCTGCGGTTCGCCCGCGCTCTGACACATGGATGGAGGTAGCCTGATGAGAGCGTTGACGGCCCTTCGGGACGTGACTGTGGCGGCGCGTCTGGCGATGAGCCTGGTGTTGATGGCGGGCGGGGCGGTCGTCTCGCCTGTGATGTTCACGGCGGATGCAGCTGCCCCCAAGGTGACGTTGAACCCGCCCGCATCGCCGTCGGAGGACCCGACGCCGTCCTTCACCGGCACGGCGAGCAAGACCACTCCGATCACCGTCCTCATCTACGCTGGAGCCGCGCCGAAGGGGACGGTCGTCTCGACGGCGACGGCCACGGGCACCGGCGCCGCCTGGGCGTCCGGCAGTGCGAGCCCAGCCCTGTCAAGCGGGCAGCACACCGCGGTCGCCACCCAAGCAAACCCGAAAGACGGGGGCCCTGCGGACAAGAGCGGACCGGTGACGTTCACGATCACGCCGCCGGATTTCACGCCTGCGGAATTCACGCCTGCGGAATTCACGTCGGCGGAAGCCCCCGTGCCGGCGTCGGCGGCGGTCCCTTCGTCCACGCCTCCGCTGGCCTCGTTCAAGTGGTTTCCGCCCGTTCCACAAACCGGCGAACCCGTCTCGCTTGTGTCGATCTCCACCGATGCCACCAGTCCGATCACGGGGTTCGCCTGGGCTCTGACGAGCACCGCCCCGTTCCAGAGTGGAGGAGCCCTGCTCACCACCTCGTTCTCCTCTCCCGGCGGTCATGTCGTGCGGCTTCGGGTGACCGACGCCAACGGCCTCTCGAGCGTCGCCGGCGGAACGATCAGGGTGGTCGGCCCGACGGCTCCCCTCATGCAGCCGTTTCCCGTCGTGCGGATCGCAGGCACTGAGACTGCCTCCGGGGTCAAGCTCCGGCTGCTCATGGTGCAGCAGATGCCGGCAGGCGTGAAAATCACCGTCAAGTGCAGGGGCCGCGGGTGTCCGGCCAAAACCCCAAGACGAGTCGTGGTGTCGAGCAAGCGTGGTGCTGCGAGCGTCGAGTTTCGGGGATTCGAGCGCTTCCTGCGCTTTGGCGTAACCCTGCAAGTCCTCGTCTCCAACCCCGGCGAGATCGGAAAGTACACCCGCTTCGCGATTCGCCGCGGCAAGCTGCCCGAACGCGTCGACATGTGTCTCGACCCAACGGGGGTCAAGCCAATGGTGTGCCCGCTGAGCGGGACGTAACGGAATCGCGAAACGCCCGCCGCGTTACCGCTGGCCCTACACGTCCGTCCTTGCAGCGCGGCTCGTCAGTCGGTCACGGTTTGCGCGGCTCCGGTCTCGGGGGGGAGCTCGCGCCCGAGCACCTTCCCCCGGTAGGCGAACGGGTCCTCGCGTAGCGCGCGCACGAACTGGGGGATGGTCCCGCGCGGAAGACTCCCGCCGTGCATGCCGTGGATCCAGTCGGGGTCCAGTCGCTCTATCCGGTCCACCACATGACGGACCGGATCCTCGTGCGCGAAGATCCCCATCTCCCGGTAGAAGCCGCACATCTCACTGCCAAGGGTCTCGGTCACGACCGGAGGCTGGTCGCCCGGCTGGATGAAGAGGTCGGAGGGGAACAGGCTCTTCGTCTTCTCCTCGAACAGCATCATCGAGTCCCAGTGGTGGACGTGCGGCGTCTCCAGGAAGCGGAGCTTGTGCTCGCCGAGGTCGATCACCTCTCCGTCCTTGTGGCCCTCCACGCGGCCGCGGTAGTTCCAGCCGCTCAGGTTCAGCTGCACGCTCGCGTCGCTGCACGCCAGCGCCGAGCTGGGAGCGCCCTCGAGGAAGCGGTCCATTCCCCCGCACTCGGCAGCGCCCACGCCAGGCCCTGCCGGCGACGGGTGTGCCCCATGCGCGGCGTCTGCAAATACGGTATGGGGTCTGGTACCCGACGCCCCCGTATCGCTGCGCTACGACGGCTCGACGGAACTCCTGCACCACTGCCGCGACGTGCCGGTGCTGGTAGCGCCGCCGGCGGCATCGTGATGGCACGGGAGCTCTCCAGGACGAAGGCCCGGCGCGCGTGATGCACTCGTGCGCGGGTGACTCGACATGAGTGGGCAGGCAAGCGCTGGCACAGCGCAGGTCTCGCGCGGGCTTAGCGAGGCCGAGGCGGCGCGGCGGCTGGCTGAGCGCGGGCGGCCGGCGGGGCAGCCGTCGAGTCGCTCTTACGCGAGCATCATCCGGGCGAACACGCTCAACATTCCCAACGCGATCCTGTTCGTGTTCGGCGTGCTCACCATCGCGTTCGCGTCGTGGCGGGACGCTCTGTTCCTCGGCATCCTGGTGTCCAACATCGCGATCGGCTCCTTTCAGGAGATCCGCTCCAAGCGCGAGCTCGACCGGCTGGCCGCGCTGGTCGCGCCCGACGCGGTGGTGGTGCGGGAGGGAGCCGACCGCCGCGTGCCGGTGGAGGAGGTGGTGGCCGGCGACCTCGTGCGCCTGGCCGGCGGCGACCAGGTCGTGGCGGACGGGACTGTGGTCTCGGCCGACGGCCTGGCGCTCGATGAGGCCAACCTGACCGGCGAGAGCGAACCGGTGGTGCGCGCGGTTGGCGAGCCGGTGTGGTCGGGCTCGTTTGCCGTCGAGGGCGCCGCGCTGTTCGAGGCAACGGCGGTGGGCGAGGAGAGCCGCGCGGCGAAGCTGACGGCGACGGCGCGCGCGTTCCGCCACCCGCGCTCGCCGCTGGAGCGGGCCAACGACCGACTGCTGCTGTGGATCATCGCCGCCGCCGTGCCGCTGGCGATCGGGCTGACGGCCTCGGTGCTCGCGCGCGTCGATGGCACCGAACGGCGCATACAGGCGATTACCGCGGGCATCGTCAACCTCGTGCCCGAGGGGCTGATCCTGCTGATCAGCGTCACCGCCGCGGTGTCCGCGTTCAAGATCGCCAGGCGCGGCGTGCTGGCGCAGCAGCTGAACGCGGTCGAGTCGCTGGCCTCGGTGGACGTCGTGTGCACCGACAAGACCGGCACGCTCACTGAGCCCACACCGCGCGTGGTGGCGCTGGTGGCGGCCGAGGACACGGACGACGCGACCTTAGCCTCCGAGCTGGCGGCCTTCGCCGCCAGCTCGCCATCCCGAAACCTGACGCTCGAGGCGATCAACGACGCCGGGCTCGCAGAGGTGGCGAGCGCCACGGTGAACGGCCAGGTGCCGTTCTCCTCGCGGCGGCGCTGGAGCGCGCTTGACCTCGACGGCAGGCGCCTGTTCCTGGGGGCCCCCGAGCGGTTCGCCAACGCGGAGGAGTCGCTGAAGGCGCGGGCGCTCCAGGAGGCGAGCGCCGGCCGGCGCGTGCTGGCGCTCGGACGCGGCGAGCGGCCGCTTCCGGCCGGCGGCGCCGAGCCGGAGTTCCCCGAGGACGTGCGGCCGCTCGGCCTGGTCGTGCTCGCCGAGCGGCTGCGGCCCAACGCGGCCGAGACCGTGGCGTTCTTCTCCGAGCAGCAGGTTCTGCTCAAGGTCCTCTCCGGCGACGCGCCCGCCACCGCCGGGGCGATCGCCCGCGACGCCGGCGTGCCGGGCTCGGCGGATGCGCTGAACGGCGAGGCGCTGCCGAGCGACCCGGCGGCGCTGCGCGACGCGGTCCTGCAGGCGCCCGCCGTCGGGCGGATCTCCCCCGACGGCAAGCGCGCGGTCGTGGGCGCGCTGGACGAGGCCGGGCGCTACGTGGCGATGGTCGGCGACGGGGTCAACGACGTGCCGGCGCTCAAGGAGGCGCGCCTGGCGATCGCGCAGGGATCGGGCACGCAGATGGCGCGCTCGGTCGCCGACCTGGTGCTCGTGCGCGACGACTTCGGCGCCGTGCCCGGCATGGTGGGGGAGGGGCGCCAGATCCTGCGCAACATTCAGCGCGTCGCGCGGCTGTTCGTGACCAAGACCGTGTTCACCGCCGTGATGGTGCTGGCGGTGGGGATCCCCACCGCGACCTACCCGCTGCTGCCGCGCCAGTTCACGATCGCCTCCACGGTGACGATCGGCATCCCCGCCTTCCTGCTGGCGCTCGCGCCGAGCTCCGGCCCGTGGCGACCGGAGCGCTTCCTGCGCTCGGTCGCCGGCTTCGCCATCCCGGCCGGCCTCGCGATCGGGCTCGGGGTCGTCGCCGGCTACCTGCTCGCCCGCTACGGCTTCGACCTCGGCCTGACCCGCTCGCGCACGGTCGCCACGGGCATCGTCGTCGTGTGCGGCCTGGCCGTCGTAGTCCGCCTCGAGCGCCGCCGCGGCCGCGCCCGCCTCGTCCTCTGGGCCCTCTGCGCGGCGATGCTGGCGCTGTTCGCCCTCGCCCTGGTAATCCCGTTCCTGCGGCACTTCTATGAGCTCTCCACGCCCACGGGCGAAAGCGTGGCGGCGTGGGCGATCGGGACGGTCATAGGCATCGGCGGGATGCTGGGGGCGCTCCGGCTGACCTCCAGATTTGACCTCGCGGCAGAGGGCGTCACGCCCACAGGCGCCGCCTGAGGCCCCAATGGCTCGGGGCTCGTGGCCTGGGCTTGTGGGCTCCGATTGGGTCGGCTCAGGCGCATCCATGGCTCGGACTCATAGCTAGGACGCCGGGCTCCGACTCGGGCGCGATTGGGCCCTACGCGGGTGCCTCTGGCCCCCCCGGGGTGGGGGCCGGGCGGTCGCAGGTTCGAATTCCTGTCTCCCCCGACAGACACAGCAGCCCCCCGAGAGCGCCAGGCCCGTATCGAGCCCCAGCGTCAAGCGGGCTACATAATGACTACCGGCATACGTCCTCAGCAGAAAACATCGCAAAAAGGCGGCTTGCGCGGTCTCGCTTCGCCCATCCGTCTTGCGTACGCACGAGAATCCTTGCCCCCGATCGCAGGAGGTAGATAACCGGATGACAGCGCCGACGCGGTTGCGAAACCTCGAGCTAACCCGCGAAGAGACGCGGCTGCACGGGAGCCGGCTCTCGTATCTGACTGCTGGCGAGGGCCCCGTGCTGTTGCTGGTCCACGGAATCGCGTCTGACAGCGAGGCGTGGCGCGCAAGCCTCCCGTTGCTCGCGCGCCGCGCGAGAGTGATCGCGCCGGACCTCCCTGGTCACGGCGTCTCCGGGAAGGCCCGCGGTGACTATTCGCTCGGCTCGCTCGCGAGCTCGCTACGCGACCTGCTTGTCAAGCTCGGCCACGAGCGCGTCACGCTGGTGGGTCATTCGCTCGGCGGGGGCGTCGCGATGCAGTTCGCCTACATGTTCCCCGAGCGCACCGAGCGGCTGGTGCTCGTCTCAAGCGGCGGCCTGGGTCGGAGCGTAAACCCGCTGCTGCGGGCAGCGACGCTGCCCGGCTCGGAGCTGGTGATTGCCGCCACGATCGGTCCGCTCACGGCGCTTGGGCGCGCGGGTGTCGCGAGCGTGCGGCGCCTCGGCCTGCGTGTCACTCCCGACCTCGGCGAGGTCGGTCGCGGCTTCGCGACGCTCGCCGACCGCGAGGGGCGAGCGGCATTCCTCGACACGCTGCGGTCGGTCGTGAACTTCAACGGTCAGCGCGTCGACGCGAGCAATCGCCTCTATCTCGCCGGCGGGACGCCCACGCTGCTCCTCTGGGGCGAGCGCGACCGGATCATCCCGGTGGGGCACGGCCTCCGCGCACGAGAGCGCATGCCCGGGAGTCGGCTTGTGACGTTTGCCGACTCTGGCCACTTCCCGCAGATCGACGATCCGCATCGCTTCGCCGCGGCCGTGCTCGAATTCCTCGAGGACACAGAGCCGTCGTGCCACACGCCAGAGTCTTGGAGCGCGCTGCTGCGTGACGGTCCGCTCACCGCTGAGGATCCGCCGACGAATAAAAGAGAGGGCGCTGGGAGGTAGGCACGCAGGAGCTTGGGGCGGAGCGCGTACTGCTCGGCCTGCGGAAGGGCGACGGTCGCAAGGCGGAGAACTACGCCCCGATCTAGGCTCCCGGCGACTCCCGGGTGAGCCCGAACGGACTTCCCTCGGAGTCCCGGCATATCGCCCATCGCTCCCCTGGGTGCACGACGCTTCCCCCGAGCGCTTCGACCCTCTCCAGCGCCTCGGCGATATCGATCACCGCGAAGTAGGGCAGCGAAAAGGAATCGCCTGGGCCCAGTCCGCGCTCGTGGATGCCGACCGCTGGGGCTCCCGAGTGTGTCTGCCAGCCCTCTCCCTCTGAAGGTTGGCGATCCTTCAGCGCAACGCCGAGCAGCTCCGTCCAAAAGCGCCGGGCGCGCTCGGGATCATCAGCGGGGAACTCGATGAGGGACAGCGCCGAGCGTGACACTGCCCGCACACTATCGACGTCCAGGTCGCCTTTCGGCACTCGCGAGCGAGCCTCAGCGATCAGCTCGTCGAGGTCCTCTTTGCCTACGAGCATCCACTGAAGCCTCGATCAGGCGAAGCTTGGCCGCTCGCGGGAGCCGCTTGATGCGAGCCTCCTCGCGAAGTGCGGCGAGTCGATCGGCGACCGAGATAACGAGCGCGAGCTCAACCGGACGCCGGCTGCGTGTGTAGCGGCTGGCGGCGCCGGAACGGTGCGCGGCGAGGCGCTGCTGCATGTCGGTCGTCCAGCCGCAGTACAGGCTGTCGTCGGCGCAGCGCAGCAGGTAGACGTAGGCCACCCCCAGGACTTCGCCGGTGCGATGACGCTACCTGCTCCGGGCGACCTCGGGCGGAGTGGCCGAGGCACCGGGTAGCGTGCTGATGATGCCGACGACGATGCACCAGACGCCGCCGGCGCCGGAGAAGCTTCTCGCGCGCTTCGGGCTCGACGAGTTCAGGCCGGGCCAGCGCGAGGCGGTGGAGGCTGCGCTGGAGGGCAGGGACAGCCTCGTGGTGATGCCGACCGGAGGGGGCAAGTCGCTCTGCTACCAGCTTCCGGCGCTCGCAGATCAGGGCCTGGTCCTCGTCGTGAGCCCCTTGATCGCGCTGATGTCCGACCAGTGGCGGAGGCTGCAGCAGGCGGGCGTGCGAGCGAGCATGCTCGCGTCGGGGATGGAGGAGGGTCACAACGCGCAGGCGCTGAGGGAGATCGCGTCGGGCGCGGCGCAGCTCGTGCTGGCGGCGCCCGAGCGGTTCGGCTCGGGCGCGTTCCGCGCGGCGCTGGCGTGCCGGCGGGTGTCGTTGTTCGTGGTGGACGAGGCGCACTGCGTTGCCGAGTGGGGGCACGACTTCCGGCCAGACTATCTGCGCCTGGCGGATGCGATCGCGTCGCTTGGCCCCTCCGGCGCCGGCGCGGGCCTCTCGGCCGGGCCGGGGCGCCCTGCGGTAATGGGGGCGACGGCAACGGCGACGCCCCGGGTCGCGCAGGAGATCGCCGAGCGGCTTGGGCTGCGCGAGTGGGTGTCGATCCGCTCGGGCTTTGACCGTCCGAACCTCACGTTCGATGTGGTGGGACTCGAGGGGAAGGGCGCCGTGGCCCGTAAGCGGGCGGTCCTGCTGCATGCACTGGGCGACGCGGACGCGCGTCCGGCGATCGTGTATTGCGGAACGCGCAGGGACGCCGATGAGGTGGCGGGCACGCTGATGGCCGAGGGGATCGCGACGGTGGCATACCACGCCGGAATGAGCCCCGATGCGCGGCGGGCGAGCCAGGCGGCGTTCATGGAGGGAGCGGCCGAGGTGGTGGTCGCGACGAACGCGTTCGGCATGGGCGTCGACAAGGCGGACGTGAGGACGGTGGCGCACTGGGCGCTTCCCACGAGCCTCGAGGCGTATTACCAGGAGGCGGGAAGGGGCGGGCGCGACGGCCGGCCGGCCCGGGCGCTGCTGCTGGCCTCAAGGATGGACCTGGGGAGGCTGATCAGGTTCATCAAGGAGCGGGAGACGAGCGTGGAGGACGTCAGGCGCTACGTCGCGCGCCTGCGCCGCGGCGCCGAGCACGAGACGGTGGCGATCGGCCATGGCGAGCTCGGCGATCGCGACAGGGTGCTGCTGTCGATAGGCGAGCGGGCCGGCGCCGTTGAGCTGGCGCCGGGCGGCCGCGAAGGCCTGCTCGTGCGCCTTACAGGGCGGGGGAGCCCGCGCAAGGCGTACATGGCGATCAAGGCGGCGAAAGATCGCGGGTGGGAGTCCTACCGCTCGATCGAGCGGTTCAGCGCCGGCGCGCAGATCTGCAGGCGCAGGCAGATCCTCGACCATTTTGGAGACGAGCAGGAGTGCCGTCCGAGCGGCAGGTGCTGCGATGTGTGCGAACCCGACCCGACCCTCGAGCGGGTGGCGACGACGCCGATCGCACGCGGGCCGAGCATGCGCGCAGGCCGCGCCGGAGGCTCCGGCCGGCGGTCCGCCGAGCAGGGCGAGGCGCGAGTCGACGTAGAGGAATTCGAGAGGCTGAGGGCGTGGAGATGGGAGCGCGCTGAGGGCAAGCCGGCGTACACCGTCGCCGCCAACGCCGTGCTGGAAGAGGTTTTGCGCCGGCGCCCGGCGAACATGCAGCAGCTGCTAGAGGTCCGCGGCATCGGCCGGTCGTTCTGCGAGAAGCACGGCGAGTCGATGCTGGCGGAGGTGCGCGCGCTCGACGAGCGCGGGGCTCCACGCGCGGCCCGAGCAGTCGGTGCATCGGGTCAGATCTAGAACCGTTTCGGCATCGACGGAGCGGCCGCTATCCGGGGCGAGGCAGCCGAGGTGGCCGAGGCCGAGCCAGCGCACAGCTGACGCCGGCAAACTTTTTTGCGCTCTTTCCGGTATTACTTCCGCCCATGGCGGGAGACCAGGAGCGGCGAGAGGGTCGGAGCGAGGGCGAGGCGGCGCCCCGCGCCGCCCAGGCGGCCGACGCTAGCGGTCCGGGCGAGCGCCGGCAGCGGCTGCGGACCGACATCCGTGATGCCTCCTTCCCCACGGCCGTGCGCGGCTATGAGCGCCGCGCCGTCGATACCTACGTCGAGCGAGTCAACCGCGTGATCGCCGAGCTCGAGGTCGGCAGCTCACCGCAGGCGGCGGTCAAGCACGCGCTGGACCGGGTCGGGGACCAGACCAGCGGCGTGCTGCAGCGCGCGCGCCAGGCGGCCGAGGAGATCACTGGCACGGCGATCGCGGAGGCCGAGGAGACAATCTCTCAGGCCAAGGCCGAGGCCGAGCAGATCCTGGAGGAGCTCAAGCTGCAGGCGCACCAGCTGCGCGGGCGTTCCAAGGAAGAAGCCGATGAGATCCTCGCCCGGGCGAAGGCAGGGGCGGAGGAGCTCATGCGCGACGCCCAGCAGCAGGCACGGACGGTGCAGGACCAGGCCGAGGCGCGCGTGCGCGAGCTGCAGGCGGACACCGATTCCGCCTGGGAGGCGCGCGGCAAGCTGCTGGAGGACTTGCCGCGGATTGCGACCGAGCTGATGGAGGTCGCGGGCGGGGCGGCCGCGCGGCTGCAGCGCCCGAAGGGCAAGGGCATCGCCACGGGCGATGGCGGCGCCAAAGGCAGCGGCAGCGCGCCGGCACCCCGGGGCCAACTGCGGCCTGAGGAGCCCACTCTGGCGCATTCGCGGGCCCAGAAAAGCAGGCCGCGGCGACCGCCTACGCCCGATCCGGGCAGGATCTCCTCCACTTCCCCCTGACCGCGCGGCAACCAGCGCGTGACC
Source organism: Actinomycetota bacterium (assembly GCA_005885515.1). Taxonomy (GTDB): domain Bacteria; phylum Actinomycetota; class Thermoleophilia; order Solirubrobacterales; family Solirubrobacteraceae; genus Palsa-744. Next base: position 41,216 of record VAWK01000025.1, read on the forward strand.
GCGCCGGCTGACGCGCTCCCGGCGCGCCGGCGGCGGCGGCGATGACTTTCCGCCGCGTCGCGGTCGTAGGACCGAGCACGCGGCCGAAGGATCTGGTGGACATCCTGGTAATCGAGTCCGCCCAGCCGATCGATGCCCGTCGGCTGCGCGAGGCCTGAATCGGACTTTCGAGGCACGCGACACCCACGCATTCCCCTCGACGTTTCGGCGCCGCCGGAGTCATGCGCGAGCGCCGCTGTGAGCCATCCCGGGTTTGACGGTGACGCTCGAAAGCGCGAGACATCGGCGCTCGTCGAGCGCGTGAGGTGGGGTCAGGCGTCCGCGCCCGCCGGAATGACGGGTTCGACAGCGGGCTGCTCCGCGACTGTCGGCGTGGACTCACTGGTCGTTGCGTTCAGCGTGTCGCCGGGCTGGTCTGGATGATCCGCCGGCGCCTGCTTACGCGCGTCCTTCTTGGCCTGCTTGGCCAGCCGACGCTCGCGGAGCTTGCTTTCACGGGTGAGCTTTGCCATCGTGGTCTTCTTCTTGCCGCTTGAGGCCATGTCTGTCCATCCCTTGTTGTGGAGTTCCGAGGGCGTCGCCGGGTCTTCGGGTGCGATGAACCCGGGGCCCTGCTCGTAGTTGAACTACTTCACGGTCCTTGCGACCTGCAAGCCGGTCACGGCCGGCAGGCCCAAGGTGCGCTAGACCAGCTGCACGTTCGCGGCCCTGGGTCCCTTGTCGCCGGCCTCGGTGTCGTAGGAGACCTTTGCTCCGTCGGCCAGCGAGCGATAGCCCTCACCGACGATTGCGCTGTGATGGACGAACAGGTCCTTGGACTGGTCATCCGGCGTGATGAAGCCAAACCCCTTGTCGTCACTGAACCACTTGACGGTACCGGTAGTCATTGCGTTTCCTCCTGCGTTGATCGTGCTGCGAACGCGGAGATTGCTGAGCAAAGGCTACGGCCGCTGGCACTGCGTTGTCGGGCGAATCACCCAACCTGATCTACCAACGGTAGCAGCAGCCACGATCAGCGCTCCTTCAGCGTCCCGGCACCGGGGTTCCGCGTGCGTCAGCCTCCCGCCTCGCGGCGGGCTCAGGCCAGCGTGCCTGCCGGCAGCACGAAGCGCACCGGGGTCCGCGGCTCGTTGCCCACGAGGCCCAGGCGCGGGCCATGCAAACCTCGTCGCGGAGCTCCGGAGACGATCGCCTCGGCCACGCCGCCGTGGTCGGCGATCCACGCCATCGCCGCCGCGAAGTCGCCTGACGCGAGAAGCGCCGCGCGCTCGACGACATCCCCGCCGGAGGAGTGAGGGCGTGCGAGCCGCTTCACGAGGGCACGGATCTCAGCGTCGTCGGCCGCGTCTTGCGCGCTCACGAGAACTCCGTCACCGAGTAAACGGGATGATTGACACGCGCTAGCTGGCTCTGGCCGCCGTCGTCGGTATGCACGCAGAACGCCTCGAAGCGCCCATGGTCGAGAATCGCGACCACGACGGCGCCGTCCTTGGACAGCGGCTTGCCGACCTGGATCTCCCGGTCCTGTCCGTCGAAGCGACAGCTCAGCTTGAAGATCCGCCGCGACCGCGCAGGGCAACCGGCGGCGAGCTCCGAGCGCTCGCGCAGCTCGCTGTAGGCCTCCTCGGTGCGCCCTCCCTCCGAGTCGATGCCGGCGACGAAGAAGCTGGTCACCTGCGCCGCGCCTTGACCGGCATCGCGGGATAGCGCCGGCGCTCGTCGGGCGTCATCTTGCGGATCGTCAGCGAGCCCTCCTTGACCTGGCGCTGGATCTCCTCCAGCTTCACGCGACGGCGCTCGGCCGCGCGATCTGCCTGAGTGATCATTACTCCAGGCTAGCGCGCCTGGGAGCCCTTGCAGAAGAATCGGCGGCCGGCGGGCCGATTCAGGCGGGCGACCGGCCGCTGCTCCGGTGTGCCCAGTTGCCCCATAACGCGCTCCTGACGTGGGTCGCCCGTCAGCGCCGCAGCGGGCCCCTCGGATCCGTGCACTGCGTTGCGGCAATCGCCGGCAACGCCAGGGATGACTCATGGCCACTGCGTTGCGGCAATCGCCGGCAACGCCAGGGATGACTCATGGCGGTTAAGGCGCGTTCTATCGTAATGGCCGTGCGGGATTTCCTGTCGTTTCCCAATCCTGTCAACGAGAAGGCCGCGCGCACGGTGGCCTTCGTCGTTATGGTCGTGAGCGCCGTCGGTCTGGCGACGTCTACCTACTGGCTGTTCGTTCCGCTGGCCTACGGTTTCGTCGCGCGAGTTCTGGCCGGGCCGAGGCTCAGTCCGCTCGGCCGACTGGCGAGCGCGGTGGTGGCGCCGCGGCTCGGGGCGCCGAAGCCGGTGCCGGGCCCGCCCAAGCGCTTTGCGCAGGCCATCGGCGCCACGCTGAGCACCCTCGGTGTGGTGGTCGCATTCGGGCTGGGCGCGCATGGTGTCGGAGACGCGTTGTTTGCCCTCATGATCGTGGCGGCGGGTCTTGAGTCGCTCGCGGCGGTGTGCCTCGGCTGCGAGGTCTTCGCGTTGTTGATGCGGGCCGGGCTCGTGCCCGAGCGCGTGTGCCTGGAGTGCGCCGACATCTCAGGGCGGGTCGTCTCAGGGCGGCTCGCCCGAACGTCGTCCACACCACGCGTGCGAGGACGCCGTGCGCAATTGTCGCGGTCGCAAGCGATCTCGCTTCGACAAGCGCACGGCCGTCGGGCAGCCGTAACCAGAGCCCATGAGCGCGCTCACGCGACCGCGCGCAGCCGCCGGTAGGGCGTTCCGCGCAGCTCGCGCACGACCGCGTCGACGACGCCCTCCTCGTCCTCCTCGCGGCCGTCGGTGACGGCTCCGATCACCGCGCGCTTGCGCTCCAGCAGGGTGGCGATCGTATCGTCGACCGTGCCAGCCGCGAGCAGGTAGGTGGCATTGACCGTGTCGTGCTGACCGAGGCGGTGACAGCGGTCCTCGGCCTGATCGTGCTTGGCGGGCGTCCAGTCGAGCTCGAGGAAGGCGACGCTCGAGGATCGCGTCAGCGTGATGCCATGGCCCGCGACCTCGATCGAGCAGACGATCAGCTGATTCTCGGCGCCGTCGGGCGCCTGGAACGCGCGCAACGCGGCGTCGCGCGCGGTGTGGCTGTCTTCCCCGAGGATGTGCAGCGCCGTGGGGAAGCGCTCGAGCACGGCGCGCTGGATCTCGCGATGCTGTGCGAACACGACGAGCCGCTCGCCGGAGGAGCAGAAGTCATGGATCCAGGCGAGCGCGGCGTGGAGCTTGCCGCGCGCGGCGAGCAGCTTGAGCGCGTTCAGTCGCACGAGGCGTTCGGCGCGCAACGCCGCCGCGACCTTCGCGTCGAGCTCGCGCAGGTCGAACGGCTGGCTCTGCAGCCACGCGACGAGATCGCTCTCGGCGAGGCGGTACTCGGGCTCGTTGTCGAGCTCGATCGGGACGACGCCGCGCGTCTTGGCCGGCAGCTGCGGTAGGACGTCGGCCTTGAGGCGACGGGCGAAGCAGCGCGCGCGCAGATGCCAGTGCAGGCGCAGGTGGGCGTCGGGTCCGCGGAAGCGCTTGCCGAACTGCGCGCCCGAGCCGAAGTCGCCCAGTCGCCCGAGGATCCGCAGCTGCGAGATTAGCTCGGGGGGCCGATTCATCACGGGCGTGCCCGTGAGCGCGAGCACGAGGCCCTCGCGCGGCACCGCCGCGGACAGCCGCTGGACCGCCTGGGTGCGCTTCGCGGACGCGTTCTTGCAGTAGTGGGACTCGTCGAGCACGAGCGCGCGGGGGGATAGGGCCTGCAGCGCGGGCAGGCGCGCGGTGACGATGTCGTAGTTGACGACGGTCACGTCGGCCGGTTCGATCGGAGCATCCGCGCGTGTGCCGGCGAGCGCATGTGCACTGCGGCCGGGCAGCCAGCGCTCGAGCTCGCGCAGCCAGTTCAGCTTGAGGCTTGCCGGACACACGACGATCGCCGGGTAGGCGGCGTCGGCCTCCAGGCTCGCCAGCGCCTCGATTGTCTTGCCGAGACCCTGCTCATCGGCTAGGAACGCGCGCCGCTGTGCCAGCAGGTAGCTCACGCCCGCGCGCTGGAACGGCTTCAGCTCGCCGCCGAGCCCGGGCACGTCCAGCGGTGCGTCTGTCCCCGCCGAGAGCGCTACCAGGCCGGCGGCGTGGGCGTGCTCCTCGCGGACCTCCTGCAGCAGCGTGAGCGCCTCGGGCGCGATCCAGGTTTCGTGCGCGGCAAGGAAGCCGTCGAGCTCTGGAATGCAGAACGGATCGGCGCGGATCGAGGGGAGTCCCGCCTGCTCCCCCGCGCCCCCAGGGACGCGCTCGGTGCCGCGGTGGGGCCTACCGTGCGCGGCGCCCGCGAGTGCCGCGAAGGCGTCGAGCTGCGTGGGGTCGTGGCCGGGCGCGAGCACGAACGTCGGGTCATCGTGGAGGGCGGAGCGCTCCAGCACGGCAGGCGGCGCGGGCCGGTCCTCCAGCAGTGCCGCGATGCATCGCTTCGCCCCCTGGCTGATCCAGCCGCGCAGCCGGCCGTCCATCAGCCGCCACGAGTCGAGCGTCAGCGGAACGGTCGCGCCTCCGGGGGCGCCCACCGCCTGCTCGCGCAGCTCGCGCGGCAGCCGCGCGGTCTCACCGAGCAGCAGGAACACGGGCCGCTCGTGCGGGCCCGCGACCTCTACCGTGCCTACCCAGGTGGTGGCACGCGCCAGCCAGCTCTGTACACGCGGATCGATCCGGTTCGCCTCGAGCTCGGCGATCAGCTCGGCGATCGACTCGGCATCGTGCTCGACGACGGCCAGCGCGAACGTCGCGCCGGGACCATCGAGCGCGCGCAGGCCGGCTTGGCCGGCGAGCACGCGGGCGAGCGTCGCGTGCGCGGGGGCGATCATGATCCAGTGCTCCCCGTGGCGGTCGCGGCGCATCTCGACATCGTGGGCGAGTGAGTCCCGCCCCGGCGCGGCTGACCTACCTTGTCTGATCTCCGTGAGCGCGTGCGCCGCGTCGTCGGTCAGGCGCAGACGGGAACTGGCTGTGGGCAGCTCATCGACGAGCCGCGCGGCGTGGCCGTCGAGCGGGATCAGCGCGCGGCCGATCTCGGGCAGGCGGTGGGCGTGGGGGTGCTCGAGCAGCGCTTGCGCGAGCTCGGGCGCGGTGTCGGTGGCGAAGCTCAGCCACCAGTTCTCATCGGGCCGGGCGAGGTCAAGCACGCACTCGTCGGGGCGCCGCCTGGCGCGGCGGCGCTCGATCGCGCGAGTGAGTGCGTCGGTCACATCCGCCGCACCCGACAGGCTCGCCAACAGGCGCGCGAGCGCCTCGGCGCGCTCGGGGTCGAGCGGGATGCACCACGCCCGCTCGACGGGGTCCCAGCGGCGGCCCGGTAGGGCGCGCAACAGTTGACGCAGGCGCTCGTTGTAGGGGAAGCGCAGCATGGCCTCACCGTCGGCGAGCGAGGCGCGGAAGCTGGAGGCGGACACGAGCACCGCACGATAGGCAACGCTCTGGATGGGACCGCCTGCTGCCGGGCGCACGCTTTCCGGCGAACGCGATGGGCGTCTAACCGTTGAGCGTGAACACGCGGTAGGTGCCCCCGGCGGGCCAGGCGTAGACGATCCGGCTACCGTCGCTTCGCGACACGATCTGGAGCCGCGCTCCCGTGGCGGCAACGCCGGCGCTTACAGCGCGTGGAACGAAGATCACCGTCGCCAGGTTGCGAGCGCCGAGCGGCACCGGCGGTGAGGCTGCCTGGAGATCAAAGCCTGCGGAGTTGGGATCGTAAGAGAAGTTCTTCAGCGCGCCAGCCGTGTAAAGCGGAAACGCTCGCGACGTGTAGGTGATCCGCAAAGGCTGCGCTGTGCCCGGCGGGAACGGCGGTCCATAGACGCCCCAGAAGACCGCACGATTGATGTCGTTCGCGTTCTCCTTCCACAGCCACAGCGTGCCGCCGAGCCCGTAGCGGTCCTGCAGTTCATAACTCGTGCGCAGCAGCGTGTTGTCATCCGCGGGGTTGTTTCCGAACTCGCCGATCCACAGCGGCAGCCCGAGCGCCTTGGCATCGGAGATCGCGCTTTCATACCCACCTTCAGAGGGGAAGAAGCGCGTGGAGGCGACCTGCTGGTCGAGGGTGAACACGCCCGTGTAGACGTGCGGGGCGTAGACGACATTTGGGTAGGAGCTGTACTCCGACCAGGGCGTGACGATCGCGCTGAAATCGGTGACGTCGCGCTCCACGTTGGGCTCGATGAAGAACAGCTGACGAAAGCCGGGCACGCTGCTCACGACGTGGTCGATGACCTTTGCGTAGAACGGGAACAGCTCGGTCGCGTCGACCACGCCGGGCAGCGCGTTGAAGCCGGGGGAGGGCTCGTTGATGATCTCGTAGCCGGCCACCGTCGGTTCTTTTTGGAAGCGCTGGGCGAGCGCGAGCACGGCGCTGGCATAGTGCTCCTGCAACCCCACCCCGTCGGGGGCCGGCGCGTCGTCGTAGAGCTTCTGAAAGTCTTCCTGGACGGCGAGGTCGAGCTCGCGCACGCCGTTCAGTGCGCAGGCGGGCATGACGTACTGGCTGGCCCACAACGGCGCGCCGTCGAAGCCGCGGATCGGCTGGAACGGCGCTACGCAGGTGTCGCCCGCCGCCGTGTAGACGTACTTGCTCCACGCATCCTGGTGCATGTCGATCACGACGTAGATGCCGGCCGCCTTCGCCCAGGCGACGACCTGCGCGATGCGTTCGAGGTAGCTCTTGTCGATCGTCCCGGGCGCGGGCTCGAGCAGGCTCCAGGAGACGTTCAGGCGGATCGCGTCGTAGCCCAGTGGCGCGAGCTGGGAGAAGTCGTACTGGCAGATATCGACGCCCTCCACCGTCGTGTCATCGGGCGGGCACGCTCCGCCCGCATACGCGGTGGGACCGGTCGGGTAGGGCGGGATGAGGTCGGGCCGGAAGTAGTCGACGAGCCCGTCGGCGTTGACGCCCTTCAGCAGCACCGCGCGGCCGCCGGAGTCGACGATCTGGGGGAGCCCGGCCGGGCCGCCGACGGGGCCGACGTGAAGGAACGAGGGCGAAGGCAACTGGGTCGCCGCGGCTTGCGAGAAAGGCGCGGTGAGGCCGAACGCGCAGCCCAACGCGACCAGCGCCAGGGTGAACACTCGGCACCGCGTTACAAACACCACGGGACAAGCATGACGACCACCCCGTCGTCTTACAAGTAATAAACCGTGCTACGACGTAAGCGAGGTTTTACGAAACCATCTCGAAACCATCTCAGTTTTATCTCTTTTCCGTCTTGACACTTCGCTAAAAACACTGGCAGGACACCTTCGAGGACTGATCCCCGAGAAGCTCTGCGCCGTGTGAGCGAGCCACCGCCTACAACGGCCTCGCCGAGAGCGTCCAACGGTCTCCGGGCGGTCCTCTGCCGAGAGCGACGGCGCCGCTCATCCGAAGGCCGCGTGGGTCCCGGAAACGTTCCAGCCGGCGCGGGATCCAGACTCGTCGGTCCAACCACGGAAGGTTCAGCGGGCCGGTGGTGTCTATGAAGGCGACACCTACTACGGAGGTAGCTTCAGATGAGAGGTCCAGCATTGCGGCAGCGGGTCGTGCGACAGTCGCGGACACGGCGCGTGTGGAGTCTGGTTGGGGCGGTCGGGGTAGGGGCCTTCGTGCTGTGCGCCTCGCTCGCCGCGCTCGTGCTCGCGGCCGGCCCCGTCACGGTCTCCTCCACGTCGAACTCGAAGCTCGGCGAGCAGATCACCGTCGACGCGCATGGCCACACGCTCTATGCGCTCAGGCCGGAGAGCGTGCGACACCTGCTGTGCAAGAGCAGCGAATGCCTCCGCTTCTGGCCGCCGCTGACTGTCCGTTCGAGCAACAGCACGTTGAAGGCCGGATCCGGGGTGCATGGGCGCCTTTCGATCCTGCGTCGCGGCCACGGGATCTTCCAGGTCACGCTCGGCGGACTGCCTCTCTACCGCTATTCAGGCGACCACGCCAAGGGCGACGCCAACGGCGAAGGCATCCACAGCTTCGGCGGCACCTGGCATGTCCTGCGAGCGGCCAGCAGCGTCAGCCCGATGGCACCAGCGCCGAGCACTCCCGGCGCGCCCAGCCCGTCGCCCGGCTACGGCTACTGAGAAGATCGGACCGATGCCCTCCCAGACCGCACGCCGGGCAAACCCCCATCCGGCAAGCAAGCTCTCGACGCTCGCCTCGATCGTCGGCCTGCTCGCGGTGGCGGGTTGCGGCGGCTCATCGAGCGGCACGACGACCTCCCGATCCACGCCGGCAGGCGCGGCCGTAACGCCAACGACATCGACCACTACCACGGCAGCGCCCGCTCCGAGCAATCCCGCCCCGATACCTAAACGCCGGCCGACAACCCCAAGCAAGACGACGAAAGCAACAACGACATCCAGCACGGCGACATCACGCACGCCGAGAGCCTCGACACCACGCGCCGGGTCCTCCAAGCCGAAACGCGCGAGACCGGTAGCTCCCAGGGCATCTAGCCCGGCGAAGCGGAAGCCGTCGACGTCCGCACCGAAGCCAGTCGGGGAAACGCTGAGGCTGCAAGCCGATCCAGCAGGCCGACTGAGGTTCAACGAGACCGCGCTGAGTGCCAAGGGGGGCCAGGTCTCGATCGACTTCACCAACAAGGCGCCGCTGGCTCACAACATGACGATCGCGTCCTCATCGGGGTCGGTGGTAGGGGCCACCCCCACGTTCCGGGGCGGATCGAAGGCCCTGACGCTGAAGCTCAAACCCGGCACCTACAGGTTCTACTGCTCTGTCCCAGGACACCGCACGGCCGGGATGGAAGGCACGCTCACGGTCAAATAGGCCCTGCCCGATCGGATGCTCGGCCTCCTCGGCGCGTGTGAGGCGGCTCTTGCCAGCAGTTCAAAATCCCACATTGCGTTACAGGTAATAGACCGTGTTACGACGTAACTGAGGTTTTACGAAACAATCTGCGGTTTATCTCTTTTGCGTCTTGTACTTGGGCGCATTTTCTGGAAGTATCCGGACGTTGCACAGTGTGACCGCGCCTGCATAGCAGGACTGCGGGGACCGTAGGCGCGCGTTTGGGAGGTAGGTCTGTGACTGTAGGCGGACGGGGTGGTATCCGGCGGACGGGAGCGGTTTCGCTCGTGGCCGCGTGCCTGTTGGCGGTAAACGCGCTGGCGGCCTCGCCGGCGCTCGGCGATGGAAGCTCCACGACGACGAGTCAGTGCGTGACCAAGCAGGGGCCCGTCGGCAGCCCGTTCGTCGACTGCGGCGGAGGACAGGTGTTCAACATCGTCCCGCCGGGGCAGACGGGGACGTATGACAGAGAAGACTTCCTCAAGGCGGAAGCGGGCCTGGGCTTCCCCGCCCACACGCGAGACCAGGAGCCGCTGTACGCCAACCTGCTCAAGGTCGCCCCGAACCTGAAGGCATCCGAAATCGGCAGCTTCTACAAGGACGCCGGCTTCACGACCGACCTGGCGCAGGCCGAACGCGTCGAGACCTTCCTGCCCCCGCACGACGGCACCGTGATCATCCGCGACAAGCAGTTCGGCGTGCCCCACATCTTCGGCAAGACCCGGGCCGACACCGAGTTCGGCTCGGGCTACGCCTCGGCCGAGGACCGCCTGTTTCTGATGGACGTGCTGCGCCACGTCGGCAGGGCGCAGCTGACGTCGTTCATCGGACCGTCGGAAAGCAACGAGAAGATGGACTGCGAAGTCGCCTCGGCCGCCGGCTACAGCGAAGCCGAACTGCAGGAACAGGTCAACAACTTCCCGACCCAGCACCCGGATCCGATCACGATCGAAGGCAAACAGACGACCGAGGGCCAGCAGATCGTCAACGACGCCAACGCCTTCGACGAAGGCGTCAACTACTACGCCACCGAAGCGGCGCTCCCCGGCGGGGGCCCGAATCACGCCAAGATGCCGGCCGAGTACGAACTGCTACAGATCCCGCCGCCGGCGCCGCACTCGTCGACCGAATGGAAGGGCACCGACATCGTCGCCACGGCCACCCTGGTCCAGGCGATCTTCGCCACCGGTGGCGGCAACGAGACGGCCAGCGCGCTGCTGTACCAGTCGCTGGTCAACCGTTATGGACAGGAAAGGGGAGCGAAGATCTGGAGCGATCTTCGCTCCCAGAACGACCCCGGCGCGCAGGTCAGCATCAAAACTCCGTTCAACTACGAGCAGCTTCCCTCGAGCGTCGATCCCAACTCGCTGGCGATGCCCACGCAGCCCCACTCCGACGCATACGCGTTGGGCCACGAAGACTGCCAGACCTCCTTCATGGGCTCGCTGCCCGAACAGTTCAGCAGCGACGGCGTCACCGTGGACCTGACGCCGCTGCTGGGCGCCATCCGCTCGGGGATACCGGACGCCAGCAACGAGCTGATCGTCGAAGGCGCGCACACCGCGACGGGGCACCCGATCGCCGTGTTCGGGCCGCAGACCGGCTACTTCGTCCCTCAGCTGCTGCACGAGATCGACCTGCACGGTCCCGGCTTGCAGGCGCGGGGGGTGTCGTTCGCCGGCACCGAGGTGTTCGTCGAGCTGGGCCATGGCGTCGACTACGCCTGGAGCGCGACCTCGGCCGGTTCGGACATCACCGACCAGCGGCTCGAGAAGCTCTGCAACACCGACGGTTCGCCGCCCACCCTGAAAAGCACGGCCTACATCTACAACGGCGTGTGCACGCCGATGTACGAGCGCACCGACACGCAGTTCGGCAAGCCCTCCGCCGGTGCGCCGGAACCGCCCGTGCTGCTGACGATCAAGATCGAGCGAACCGTCCACGGCCCGGTCATCGGCCGCACATACGCCAAGGACCCCGCCACCGGCCAGATCGTTCCGGTGGCCGTCTCCTCGCAGCGCTCGACCTTCGGCGATGAGCTCGGCTCGGCGCCCGCGTTCCTCGACTGGAACGACCCGGAAATCATCCACAGCGCCACCGACTTCCAGCGCGCGGCGGGCAAGGAGACCGGGACCTTCAACTGGACCTACGTCGATTCCAAGAACGTCGCCTACTACATGTCGGGCGAGCTGCCGATCCGCAATCCCAGCGTCAATCCCAACTTCCCCACCTGGGGCACAGGTCAGTGGGAGTGGCAGGGGTTCGAGCCGATCGACCTCTCGGCCGCTGACCCGCACGTGCGTGCGAGCACGATTCCGGCCAGCGGCGGGATCGTCAACGGCACCTTCTCGAACGGCTACTTCACCAACTGGAACAACAAGGGAGCGCCGGGCTTCTCGGCGGCGGACAACAACTTCGCCTACGGCCCCGTGTACCGGGTGCAGTCGCTCAGCGATCGGGTCAAAGCGATCCTGAGCAAACGCAAGGCCACCCCCGTTGACATCGTCAACGCCATGGAGGATGGCGGCTCGGTCGACCTCGACGGCGCCCAGCTCATAGGCCCGGTGACCTCCGTGCTGAAGGACGTCAAACTGACGACGGCAGAGCAGCAGGTGCTGGGCATCCTGCAGACCTGGTCCCAGGACAAGATCTGGGGACCCGGCGTGCCCGGGGCGCACAGGCGCGATCGCAGCGGCAGCGGCAGCTACGAACAGGGCAACGCGGTGGCGATCATGGACAAGCTCTATCCGCGCCTGGCCCATGCCGTGTTTGACCCATGGCTGTCACCGCGCCCCAACAGCGGCAATGAAGACAGCTTCGCTCAGCTGGCCGGCATCATGCCCCTAGTCGATCTCCCCCGGGCCCAGGGCTCAGCCTACGACGGCGGCTGGGAGGGATACCTGCAGCGCTCGCTGCTGCAGGCGGTGAACCCGACGATCGCCAACGGCTACTCACAGGTCTACTGCGGCGGGAGCAGCAGCGGCGGCAATGGCAGCCTCGCGTCCTGCCGGACGGCTCTGAAAGGCGCGCTCGACTCCGCGATCAGCCAGCTCACGAGCATCTACGGGAGCAGCAACCCCAACGCGTGGACGTGCTCGCGCAGCAACGAAACCGGCGGCCTGGAACCCGGCTCGGGCCAGGGCGACGGCGCCAAGTGCAACCCGGCGCTCGACGACATCCAATACAGCGCCGTCGGCGTTGGACACGTGCCCTCGATGCCGTGGGTCAACCGGCCGACCTTCCAGCAGGTCGTCCAGTACCCGGCCAGCCGCCCCGCCGAATAACCAACCCGAACGCCCGACCGTCCGCGTCCGGCGCACCCGGCCCGCGAGTGCCTATGCGCTGCGCGAGCCTTTCCGCGCGAGCTTGAAGAACCCGAGGCCGAAGTCCTGGTTGCAGGTCATGGTCGTCCTCGTGTCGTGGCATGAGAGGCTTTGCGGAAACACGAGCTGCTGATTGGTCGGCAGGGTTTCGCCACGCCGGCGCAGCGTGAGTTTGATGGCTTTCGCTTTGCCGCTCGGGCGCAGCCGGTAGCCGCGTCCGGAAGCGAGCAGCTCGCAGGCGACGTTGTTGGGGGAGGGGGTCCACAGGCAGCGGATGTTGCCGCTGGGCGTGGAGAAGTGGCACGCCACTTTTGACCTGTTGGGGCGGCTGCACGCGAAGTGGCCAGACGCGCCCCGCGCCCCGGATGCGCTCGCCGACCCGGATTGATCGAGCGCGGATACGAGCAGCCACACCGCAGCAGTCATCGCGGCGACCGCCAGCGGGGCTTCCACGCGGGCCAACGAGCTGTTCCTACCGAGCGAACGCCTGCTCACAGCGCCACCAAGCTAACAGCGGGTGCGGCGGTCGATCGTCCGGTACACAACAAACTGCGCCGCGCCGCCCGAACAAGCGCCTCGCGGAACAAATTTTGGGTCGCGCCGCGAGTGTGGCGCTCGTAGGATGCGCGCGGCGTGGTCGAAGTCCGCATCAGCGAGCTACGGCGGATCGGGGCGGGACGCGAGGCGGAGGTCTACTGCCTGGACGAGCGTCGCGTCCTGCGCCTGGCGCGCACCGCCGCACTGCGCGCGGAGGTCGAGCGCGAGCGGGTCGCGTTGCTCGCGGCCCGGCGCTGCGGCGCTCCCGCTCCGGCCGTGTTCGAGCGAATGGATGTCGACGGCCGCCCCGGCCTGGTGCTCGAGCGCCTCGACGCCCACGATCTGCTTGCGGGCATGCTGCGCCGGCCGTGGGAGATCGCCCGCGTCCCGGGGGCCCTCGCGGGGCTGCACACATCACTGCATGAGACGGTCGCGCCGGCGGAGTTGCCCGACCTACGAACAGAGGTGGCGGAACGCCTCCAGTCGGGACTCGTTCCACGCGATGTACGCGACGCGGCCCTGCGGGCGCTGCAACAGCTTCCGGACGGTGACCGCCTGTGCCACGGCGACTTTCACCCCGGCAACGTGCTGCGGCGCCGACGCGGCGGCTATGTGGTGATCGATTGGAAGGCCGCCACGCGCGGAGACCCCGCGGGGGACGTGGCGCGGACCCGGCTGCTGCTCCTCGGCGCGTGGATTCCGGGCGCTGGGCCACGACAGCTCCAGCTTTTGCTCACGCCTTTTCGCTGGGCGCTCTACGCCGCCTACTTGCGGGCATATCAGCGCCAGCGCGAGCTCGAGCGCTCCGCCATCATCGCCTGGGTGCCCGTGCTGGCGGCCGCCCGCCTCTCCTACGACATCCCACAGGAGCGGACACCCATGCTCGCACTGGCTCGGCGCGGCCTACACGACCGACGCGCCTAAAGGGGTCCTCGTAGACGAACGGGCAACCTCCCGGCAGCACACAACGAGTGCTCCACGTCGCGCAAAGCAGCCTCGTTCTTGTGTGGGTCTGCTGGGCGAAAGCTAACGCTCAGGGCTCCAACGGCCGTTCGTTCAGATGACCTGTTGCCATTGCGAGCCTGGGAGGTTGCAGATGAGTAAGCGCGGCAACGAAGAACGAATTCGCGCGCGGATGCGCGCCTCGCGCCCCGCCGAGGTCACGGTGTCGCATTGGCCGGCCGGGCAGGCGCCCGAGCAGTTTGTCCCGGGCGACTTCAGCTTGCACCGCGCGACCGCGACGAAGGGACGCGGCGGGGCCACCACGGCGCTTGGCAAGTTGATTCAGGCAGGAGAGCGCGCTCGCTTCGGAAACAGCGACTTTGCGCGCTGGACCCACTCGACCCTGATCGTGTCTGAGCGTGGCGACATCTGTGAGGCGATCGAGTCGGGGGTTGCGCTGGACAACATCGAGAAGTACCGCGGCAGCGACTACCTCGTCGTGCATGTCAGCGCCTCGCCGGTGCAGCGCGAGCTTGCGTGCGGCTTCGCCAAGACGCGCGTGGGAGACGCGTACGGGGTCGTGAACTTCATCGGCCTGGCATTCCAGGCGCTGTTCGGCTGGAGCCTGTCGATCCACATGGACGGACAGTTCATCTGCTCGGGATTGGTGTCTCGCGCGACGGAGAAGTACATCGATGCCTATCCGCGCAGTCCGGAGAACATGATGCCCGGCGACCTGGCCTACTTCTGGGGCGCCACTTCGGGCGAGCCGCTGCCGGCGCTCGGGTTCATCGGACGGCTGCTCAACCTTCTGGTCGCCTTCGTGGATCTGTTCCGCCGCCGCAAGGGGGATCCGGCGCCGGATCCCGGCCATCCGCAGCCACCGGCTGCGCCACCACCGCCGGCCGAGAAGGCCGCTCCGCACGGTGGCGCCGGCGAGCAGCAAGAGATGGTCGCTGCGGGCCGACGGCGCTAGCTTTAGATCCCGCGTCTCACAGCGAGGCCTCGACCTGCGCGGGCTTGGGTCCGAGCCCGCGCAGCGCGGCCTCGATGCGAGAGCGCGCGCAGCGCGGCCTCGATGCGCGAGATCACGGTCTCGAGCACCGTCGCGCGCGCGAAGGGCTTTGACTCGGCGGCGATCACCTGCCACGGCGCCGGTGCGTGGTCGGTCTCGGCGAGCATCTCCTCGATCGCCTGCTCGTAGTCGGCGCGCCGGGACAGGTTGCGCCAGTCCTCGCCTGTCAGCTTCCAGCGCTTGAGCGGGTCGCGCTCGCGCGCGCGAAAGCGGTACAGCTGCTCGTCCTCAGAGACGTGCCAGAACTTCACCAGCACCGTGCCCTCGGTCGCGAGGTCGGTCTCCCGCTGCACGATCTGCGGGTAAGCGCGTCGCCACTCCGCCTCGGTTGCGAATCCCTCCACCGCTCCACCAGCACCCTGCCGTACCACGAGCGGTCCATCACGGTCATGCCGCCCCAGCCGGGCAGCGGCGGCGCGAACCGCTTCAGGAAGTGATGGCGCTTCTAATCCGGCGTCGGCGAGCCGAACTGCGCCACGCGCACGTGCCGCGGGTCCAGCGGGCTCACCAGCCGCCTGATCGCGCCTCCCTTGCCCGACGCGTCCCAGCCCTCGAACAGCACGCACAGCGGCGGCCCCAGCTCGGGCCCTTCGAGCAGCCCGCCGACTGGAGCCGGAGAGCGAGGAGGCGGCCCTGGGCCTCGAGCACGCGCTCCTGCCCCTCGTGTGCACCGAGCTTGAGACTGAGGTCTGCGTCTTTCAGCGAGGCCATGCGGTCTCGCCCGCCTCGGCGCCGGCCTCGGCGGCCTCGCCGGTGATCAGCCTGGCGCCGCGGCCGTGCGAGGGCCGTTCGGGAATGCGCGAGCAGCCGCCGGCCGGCCCGCATCGCACCCGCGCGCTAGCCCTGAAATCGCACGGATCGCCGCGCGGTGGCCCCGATCGCGCTCCGCAGATCTCCGGGCGCACCGGTCGGCGACCCGGCGTCGAGCTCGTCCGCCAGGAGCGGGGCGAGCTGCAGGAATGCATCCGCTACCCGGGGGTCGAAGTGCGTTCCGCTGCCGAGCGCAATCTCGGCCAGAGCCTCCTCGACCCGCCACGGCTCCTTATAGGGCCGCTTGGAGAGCAGGGCGTCATATACGTCGCAGACGGCGCAGATGCGGCCGACCAAGGGAATCTCCTCGCCTTTCATGCCCGCCGGGTAGCCGCTGCCGTCCCAGCGCTCGTGATGCGTCCGTGCGATGTCCTCAGCCATCTGGACCAAGGGGTTGGCCGAGTGGGCGAGCATATCGGCGCCGGTCGTGGTGTGGGTCTGCTGGATCGCCCACTCTTCGGAGTCGAGCTTGCCCGGCTTGAGCAGGACCTTGTCGGGAACGCCGATCTTTCCGATGTCGTGCATCGCGCTCGCATGGCGGAGCATCTCGGCCTCGGCCGGGCTCCATCCGATCGCGAGCGCGAGACGCTGGCAGAGGATCCCGATGCGGCGGATGTGCTCGCCCGTCTCCGCGTCACGGGACTCGATCGCCTGCGCCAGGCGCTGTATCAGCTCAAGCTGGCTTTCGCGCAGCCGGTGAGAGAAGGCGTTGCGCTCGATGAAGGCGCCGACGTAGTTCGCCGCCACCATGCCGACCGTGCCGAGCGCCAGCGCCGCGAGCGGATAGGTGAGGACGACGATCGCCCCGGAGTCAAAGGCGGCCTGCGCGAGCAGCAGGTACGCCGCGGCGAGGCCCAGGGCCACGAGCGTGGATGAGAGCACGCGGAGCCTGAGTGAGGCCAAGGGGGCTACCGCGCCGCCGAGCAGGATCGCGACCAGCGCCAGCCACCCTGGAGCCGGTCGAAGCGGGTTGCCGTGCAGTGCCGTCCAGATCGCGTTGGCCTGGACCTCGGCTCCCGACATCGGCTTGGCCGTCGCGGTTGAGGTGGGATGGACGTCCTGCAGCGTCGGTGCCGACGCGCCGACGACGACGACCTTGCCGGCAAACGCCCGCGGAGCCACGCGCCGCTGCAGGACATCGGAGAAGGAGACCGTCCTGATCGCGCCAGGCGGGCCGCGAAAGTCAATCCATGCGTTGCCGCGGGTGAAGTGCGAGCGCGAGACGGCATGCGCGTCGGTTTGGGCGGCGGCCAGCGCGAGGCTCTCGAGGCCCAGCATCGAGTGTGGGTAGCGGCGGATCACGCCGTCGGCGTCTGCCGGGAGATTGCTGGCGGCGGCGATGGCGTGAACGCGCCTGAGATTGGCGTCGCCGCCGAGCACATTCGTTCTGCCGCCGGCGTCGACTTCGGTCGTGGCGAGCACGACCTTGCCCGCGCGGCCGATCGCTTCATAGAGTGCGAGGTCATCGCGTGGGCCGAGACGGCTCGGCTCGGTGAACTGGACATCGTAGACGATCGTGCTGGCGCCATCGGCGTGCAGCCGTTCGATCATCGCGGCATGCAGAGAGCGCGGAAACGGCCACTGCTGGCGCAGATCGGAGAAGGTCTTTTCATCGATCGCCACCACCGTGACGTCGGCGGGGGGCCGGGACGTGCCGCGCAGGGAGAAGCGCAAGTCGACGGATTCGTTCTCGAACTGAGGCCAGACGTCGAGCGCGTACGCGCCAACGCCGACCGTCATGGCCGAGGCGGCAGCGACGGCAATTGCCAGCGTCTTCGAGGCTCCGGTAAGACGACGGCTCAACTATTGCTCCCCACCGCGCGGCGCAGGCTGCGGCTCAGGCTCGCGCGAGGTAGCTGCGTCCCGCGCGGAGGAGCACCGTGTGGTGACGGTGGATGTCACGAACGCTGACCGCGCCCTTCGCGACGACCGTCAGCGTGCCGTCGCAGCGGTCGACCGTCTCCCAGTAGGTGCCGCGCACCGTCGCGATGCTGTTTTCCCCGCGGGTGCTGAAGCGACCGCGGTTGTCTCTCGCCCACAGGCTGCGGACGCCTGTGCGGGCCTTGGCTGTCGCGGCCGCCGCGAAGCGGGCGGCGTGGTGCCTGCGACGGGGACAGCTCAAACGACCGCCGGCGAGCGTGAAGCTCGTCATGCCATTCCCCGAGGGGCTCTGGCCGATCACGAAGTTTCCTCTCCACAGCGTGGCGGACTGGGTGTGCCCCCGGCGGTCGAGCGCGACAGTGAGCGCGACTACCCCGTAACGGGCGTCGATCTCCGATCCGATCGGGATGTCCCGTGCGGCTGTGAGGGGTACGGGTGTCGAGGAGCCCGGGGCCCGCACCGATACGCGGCCGGAGAGAGCCCGCGCCAGCGCGGTGCGGCCAAGCGCTGGCGGGCTCGGGCCCGCGGCCAGCGGAGCCCAAACGTTGCCCGCGAGCGGCGAGGCGCTCGTGGTGAACGTCCGGTCCGGGCCGTAGCTGGTCCCGGTTGCGTTGCTCGCCACCACCCTGAAGTGATAGAGCGTGGCTGGCGTGAGTTTGTCGATCGCGGCCGACACGGCGACGCTCGCGGCACCGCTGCCGGCCGAAGCGGCCGACGTCCGTGAACCGTAGCCGGCGCTCGGTCCATATTCGAAGCGATGGCTGGTCGGCTGCGAGTTCGGCCCCACATCTGCCTTCAGCACCGCGGAGGTTTCGGTCACGCTGGACGCGGTCACCGCGTCGACGCTCGGAGCCAGCGTAATGCTCGCGATCTGCCCGTTGTTGACCTGCTCGGTGAACCAGAGGTTGCCGTCGGGTCCCGGCGCGATCTGCACGGGCTGGCTGTTGCTCGTCGGGGTGGCGAGCTCGGAGATGCTTCCCGAAGGCGTGATCATGCCGATCTTGCCGGGGTTGCTCAGCTCCGTGAAGTAGACGTTGTCGTCATCTGCCGCGGTGATGCCGTCGGGTTGAGCGTTGGCCGTCGGGACCGCGAACTGGGTGATCGCTCCGGAGGTCGTGACCCGCCCGATCGCACCGGGGTTCGCCGACTCGGTGAACCAGAGGCTGCCGTCCGGGCCGGCGGTGATACCCAGCGGCTTGCTGTTCGCCGTCAGGCCGGTCGTGTATTCGGTGAACGCCCCGGAGGTGGTGATGCGCGCGATCGCGGCGGGATTCGCCGCCTCGGTGACCCAGAGGTTGCCGTCGGGCCCGACGGTGATTCCGGTTGGTTCGCTGCCCACTCCTTTGGGAGCCATAAACTGGGAAAACCCTCCGCTCGGCGTGACCTTTCCGATCAACCCGGCCGACGTCTCGGTGAACCAGAGGTTGCCGTCGGGACCAAGGACGATCGACTTCGGTGGTCCGGTGAACCCCGAGAATTCGGAGACTTCGCCCGCCAGCGTGATTCGACCTATGCCGCCGGAGTTCCCGCGGTCGGCGAACCACACGCTGCCGTCGGGCCCCGCCGCGATG
>VAWK01000026.1 GCA_005885515.1 Actinomycetota bacterium
GGACGGGATTGCGCCCGAGCGCGCGCAGCGCGGCCTCGATGCGCGAGATCACGGTCTCGAGCACCGTCGCGCGCGCGAAGGGCTTTGACTCGGCGGCGATCATCTGCCACGGCGCCGGTGCATGGTCGGTCTCGGCGAGCATCTCCTCGATCGCCTGCTCGTAGTCGGCGCGCCGGGACAGGTTGCGCCAGTCCTCGCCGGTCAGCTTCCAGCGCTTGAGCGGATCGCGCTCGCGCGCGCGAAAGCGCCGCAGCTGCTCGTCCTCGGAGACGTGCAGCCAGAACTTCACCAGCACGGTGCCCTCGGTCGCGAGGT
>VAWK01000027.1:0-3700 GCA_005885515.1 Actinomycetota bacterium
ACTGCGCCTCGGTTGCGAATCCCTCCACCCGCTCCACCAGCACCCTGCCGTACCACGAGCGGTCCATCACCGTCATGCCGCCCCAGCCGGGCAGCGGGGGCGCGAACCGCTTCAGGAAGTGATGGCGCTTCTCATCCGGCGTCGGCGCGCCGAACTGCGCCACGCGCACGTGCCGCGGGTCCAGCGGGCTCACCAGCCGCCTGATCGCGCCTCCCTTGCCCGACGCGTCCCAGCCCTCGAACAGCACGCACAGCGGCGGCCCCAGCTCGGGCCCTTCGAGCAGCCCGCCGAGCTGCAGCCGCAGCGCCAGCAGCCGGCGCTGGGCCTCGAGCACGCGCTCCTGGCCCTCGCGCGCGCCCAGCTTCAGCGCGAGGTCGGCGTCTTTCAGCGAGGCCATGCGGTCTCGCCCGCCTCGGCGCCGGCCTCGGCGGCCTCGCCGGTGATCAGCCTGGCGCCGCGGCCGTGCGTGAAGAAGCTGACCGACCAGCGGATGAACACCAGCACGCGGTTCTGGAAGCCCACCAGGTACCACAGGTGCACCACCAGCCACGT
Source organism: Actinomycetota bacterium (assembly GCA_005885515.1). GTDB lineage: Bacteria > Actinomycetota > Thermoleophilia > Solirubrobacterales > Solirubrobacteraceae > Palsa-744. The sequence goes on from VAWK01000027.1 coordinate 553, forward strand.
GAGCCACGCGAGCAGGCCGCTCAGCTTCAGGCCCTTGATGTCCGCCACCGCCGCCGCGCGGCCGATCGTCGCCAGGTTGCCCTTGTCACGGTAGTGAAACGGGGCGGTTCGCCGGCCGCGGACGCGGCTCCGGACCAGCTTCGCCGCGTAGCGGCCCTGCTGCATCGCCACCGGGGCCACTCCGGGGAACACGGTCGGCGTGCCGTCGGCGCCGCGCACCCTCACCATGTCGCCCAGCGCCAGCACCTCGGGGTGGCCGGGCAGCGTGAGGTCTGGCTCCACCGCCACCCGGCCCGCGCGGTCGCACTCGGCCCCGGTCAGCTCGCCGAGCCGGGCGGCAAGGCCCGAAGCGGTGACGCCGGCGGCCCACACGACCGTGCGCGAGGCCACGCGCTCGGTGCGCTCGCCGGAGACCTTGACCGTCACGCCGCCGGCGTCCACGCTCACGACCAGCGCTCCCAGCATCGGCGTGACTCCGAGCTTCTTCAGCGAGCGCTCGGCGCGCCTCGAGAGCGAGGGCGGGAAGCTCGTCAGCACGCGGTCGGCGCCCTCTAGCAGCAGGATGCGACCCTGCCTCGGGTCGATCGAGCGGAAGTCGTGGCGCAGCGTGTCGCGCGCGAGCTCCGCGATCTGGCCTGCCATCTCGACGCCCGTCGGGCCCGCGCCCACGATCACGAACGTCAGCCAGGCCGCGCGGCGCTCGGGGTCCTGCTCCATCTCTGCCGCCTCGAAGGCCGCGAGGATGTGGCTGCGCACCATCAGCGCGCTCTCCAGCGACTTGACCTCGTTCGCGTGCTCGCTCCACTCGTCGTGGCCGAAGTACGAGTACTGCGAGCCGCCCGAGACGATCAGCGTGTCGTAGGGGATCGACGTGGGCGCCGGCACGCCCGCGACCGCGCGCAGGTGCAGCTCGCGGCGCTCGAGATCGATGTCCGAGGCTTCGGCCAGCAGCACACTCGTGTTGCGCTGGCGCTTGAAGATCGCGCGCAGCGGATACGCGATCTCGCCCGGCGACAGCGCGCCAGTGGCGACCTGGTAGGTGAGCGGCTGAAACAGGTGGAAGTTGCGCCGGTCCACCAACGTCAGCTCAACCGGCGCGCGGCGCAGGCCCACGGTGGCCTGCAGTCCGCCGAAGCCGCCTCCCACGACGACCACTCGGTGGAAGCTGTTCGCAGTCATGCCGTGCGGAAGGTATAGCCGGGTGGGCGTTGGGTGCGGTTCAGTCCAGCCACATGCCGGTGGCCACCGGCACCTGCACCAGGCGCGGGCCGTCGTCCGCGGCGATCGTCGCGCGCAGCGCCTCGGCCAGCTCGGCCGAGGAGGTCACTTCCTGGGCGGGCACGCCGTATGCGTCGGCCACGCTGGCCACGTCCAGGCCCTCGAGGTCCAGGCCGGGCACCCGCTCGGCGCCCTCGAACTGCGCGAACCACTTCAGGATCATGTACTCCTCGTTGCGCAGCACCAGGAACGTCACCGGGACGCGGTAGGCGGCCGCGGTCCACAGGGCGGTGATTCCGTACTGGGCCGAGCCCTCGCCCAGCACGCACACCACCGGGCGCTCCGGCTGCGCCAGCTGCACGCCCACAGCCGCCGCGATGCCGAAGCCCAGGCCGCCGCTCGCCGAGAAGTAGTAGCTGCCAGGCTGCGACAGGCGCAGGCGGTTGCGCAGCGCCACCGTGCTCGACGGCGTCTCCACGACCGCGATCCCGTCCTCCGGCCACACGCTCGCCAGCGCCGAGGCCGCCGCCGAGCCGCTGATCGGTTCGGTCTGCTCGGGCTCGCCCGGCAGGGGTCGCGGCTGCGGCGGCGGGCGCTCGGAGGGCCCGAGCAGCTCCAGCAGCCGCTCCAGCGCCAGCGCCACGTCGCCCACGATCGCCGTGCCCATCGGCGCGCGTGCCGCCTCGCCGGGGTCGCAAGTGATCTGCACCAGCTGCGTGCCTGGCGGGAGCAGGGGGCCGGGGATGTAGGGGTAGTAGGGGAAGACCGAGGTGCCGACGGCGAGCACCAGGTCGTGGCCGTTGAGGGTCTCCGACGCCGGGCCGATCGCCGGCGGGAGGATGCCCTGGAAGTTCTGGTGATCCTCCGGGAAGCCCAGCCGACCGCCGCCCGGCGCCGGCGTCGCCCACACCGCCAGCCGCTGCTTCTCCGCCAGCGCCACCGCCGCATCCCAGCTGCCGCTCGCGTCGATGTCCGGGCCCGCAATCAACACCGGGTTGCGCGCGTCGGCCAGCATGCCCGCCAAGTCCTCGAGCGCGACCGGGTCCGGCAGCGCGCGACCATGCATGGCGCGCGCTAGCGCGCCCCTCTCCAACTCCTCATCCGCGTCCGCGTCCCAGTCGTCCATCGGGATCGACACGAACGCCGGGCCGGCCGGGGGCAGCGAGGCGTGGTGGATCGCGCGCGCGATCGCCTGCGGCACGTCCTGGGCGCGCGGGGGTTCGTGCGCCCACTTCACGTACGGCTGCGGCGCCAAGATGGCGTCGCGGTTGGTCAGGTTGGCCTCCATCGTTATCTGCGCGCGAACCTGCTGGCCGGCCGTGATCAGCAGCGGCGACTTGTTCGCCTGCGCGTTGCAGATGCCGCCCACCGCGTTTCCCACGCCCGGGGCCGTGTGCAGGTTGACGTGCGTCGTGCGCCCGCTCGCCTGCGCGAAGCCGTCGGCCATCCCCACCACCACCAGCTCCTGCAGCCCGAGGACGTAGGAGAAGTCCGCCGGGAACTCCTTCAGCATCGGCAGCTCGGTCGATCCCGGGTTGCCGAAGATCGTCGTCATCTCGTGCGCGCGCAACAGCTCCAGCGTCGCTTCGCGGACGGTCGGCATGGGGCGGGACGCTAGCCGAAGCGGCGCTGCGGGAGAATCGTGGCGACAGATGAACGTACGGCTATTGCTGGCGGACGTCGACGGGTCGCTCGTGACCAAAGAAAAGCTCCTCACCGAGCGCTCGATCGAGGCCGTGCGCAAGCTGGGAGACGCCGGCATCCTGTTCGCGATCACCAGCGGTCGCCCACCGCGCGGAATGCAGATGCTGATCGAGCCGCTTGCGCTCAGCACGCCGATTGCGGCGTTCAACGGCGGGCTCGTCGTCGAACCCGACATGACCGTCGTGGAGACCAAGGCGCTGCCGGATGAGCTGTTCGGGCCGATCCT
>VAWK01000027.1:3852-47994 GCA_005885515.1 Actinomycetota bacterium
TCGTGGGGGTCAGCGATGACCACGACCTGGTTGCGTCGGTGGCGAGTGACGCGCAGGAGCGCTTCGGCGATCACGTCTCGGCCGCGCGCTCACAGCCCTACTACCTGGACGTCACGCACCCGCGCGCCAACAAGGGCGAGGTGGTCAAGTTTCTCTCGGCGCGATACGACATCCCCGAGGAGCAGATCGCGACGATCGGCGACATGCCCAACGACGTGCTCATGTTCGCGCGCTCCGGCCTGTCCATCGCAATGGGGCAGAGCGACAGGGAGGTGCATCGGGCCGCGCGGCGGGTGACCAGGTCCAACGAGGAAGAGGGGTTTGCCAACGCGGTCGAGCGCTTCGTGCTTCCGTGAGCGCGGAGGACGTGAGCTCGGCGCCGCGTATTGCCGTGGTCGGCTCGGCCAACGTGGATCTGGTCGCGCGCTGTGAGCGGCTGCCTCGTCCCGGCGAGACGGTCACCGACGCGCAGCTGGATCGCGTGCCGGGCGGCAAGGGCGCAAACCAGGCCGTGGCCTGTGCACGGCTCGGGGCCCGGGTCCGGTTTGTCGGACGGATCGGGACCGACGACCTCGTGCTGCGCTCGCTCGAGCGCGAGGGCGTGGATGTGAGCGGCGTCGTGCGCGACGAGGGCGAGACCGGCGTGGCGCTCGTCGTTGTGGACGCGAGCGGCGAGAACCTGATTGTGGTGGCGCCGGGCGCAAACGCGCGGCTGCGCGCCGAAGACGTCCACGTGGGGGAGTCCGACGCGGTGATGTGCCAGCTCGAGATCCCTCTGGAGGCGGTGCGCGCCGCCGCGACCGGCGCGCCATTCTTCTGCCTCAACGCCGCTCCCGCTCGCGGGCCGCTCGAGCTCGAGCCCGAGCCCGACCTGCTGGTCGTCAACCGCTACGAGTACGAGAGCGCGGGGCCGCGCGGCAAGCTCGTCGCGCTGACGCTCGGAGCGGAGGGGGCCGTGCTGCTCGAGGAGGGGCGCGAGGTCGCGCGGGCGAGGCCGCCTCGGGTCGAGACCGTGGACGGCACCGGCGCCGGCGACGCGTTCTGCGCGGCGCTGGTGGTCTCGCTGCTCGAGGGCCGGGATCGCGTAGAGGCCCTGGTTCGCGCGTGCGCCGCGGGGGCGCTTGCCGCCTCGCGTCCGGGCGCGCAACCCTCGCTGCCAACTGCCCGCGAGCTCGAGGAGATAGTCGCGTCGTGACCGCGATCATCCTCGATTGCGACCCGGGCCACGACGATGCGATCGCGCTCATGCTCGCGCTCGGCAGCCACGAGGTGGAGCTGCTGGGCGTGACCACCGTGTGTGGCAACCAGACGCTCGACAAGACAACCGCCAACGCGATTCGCGTGCTCGATCACCTCGGGCGGGACGACGTCCCCGTGGCCGCCGGCGCGCCACGCCCGCTCGTGCGAGAGCCTCACGTGCAGGCACGCGTGCACGGCGAGACCGGGCTGGACGGGCCCGACCTGCCGCCGCCGGCGCGCGAGCCGGTACCGGAGCACGCGATCGACTGGATCGCCGGCACGCTGTCGGCGCAGCCGCGTCCCGTCACGCTCGTGCCGACCGGTCCGCTGACGAACGTCGCGCTGTTCCTCGCCCGCTACCCCGAGCTCGAATCGAAGGTGGGGCGGATCGTACTGATGGGCGGAGCGATCGGCGAGGGCAACACCACGCCGGCCGCCGAGTTCAACATCTGGGCCGACCCCGAGGCGGCGCACCGGGTGTTCACGAGCGGGCTAGACGTGACGATGGCCGGTCTCGACGTCACGCACAAGGCGCTGATGCGCGAGCAGCACGTCGAGCGGCTCGCCCGGGCAGGGAGGGCCGGCCGGCTGGTCGCCGACCTGTACCGCTTCTACTCCCAGCACCACCGGCGCAAGTACGGATGGGACGGCTCACCGGTGCACGACGCCTGCGCCGTCGCGCACGTGATCGACGACAGCCTGCTTCAGACCGTGCGCTGCGGCGTGAAGGTCGACACCGGCCCCGAGCCCTCGCGCGGGCGCACGTATGTGGACCGCTGGGGCAGCACCGGCTGGGAGCCCAACTGCGGCGTCGCGGTGGACATCGACTCAGAGCGCTTCCTCGAGTTGCTGGTCGAGCGCATCGGCGGGCTGGGGTAGCTCCGCCGGCGTTGCGTCGAGCGCGAGCGGTCGCGGTAGCGGTTCGGCCCGGGCGAAGTGGGCAGCGCCGGGCAATCGTACGCCCTTTGTAAGTGCGAGTAAGTCGCAGTTAATTAGGCCAATTTCGGCGTTTTCTCTGTTACATTCGCGCGCAATTGGCTCGCGCCAAAGTTCAAACGGATTGGAGGCTGGCAATGAAGAAATTGATTCCGGCAGCGAGCGGAGGACCCGCCGCGGCGGCGGATGAGGGCACCAGCCGGCGCGAGTTCCTCGCGGGTGGCGCAGGTGCCGCAGCGGGCGCGGCCATGATCCTCGGCGCGCCCAAGGTGGCGTCGATCCTGGACACATCAGGCCAGGGGGCGGGGACCGAGCCCAAGGCCGTCGTGACCAAGCCCTCGGGCCCAGCGCCGCGCGAGCCCGTCACCGCGTACGTGCGAAACGAGCACCGCGGCGAGGTCACGGTGATGTCCGGCACGCGGGAGACCACCTACAGGGATCCGGCACTCGTGAAGCGGCTGCTCGACGCGGCCAAGTGACGCGAGACGATCAGGGAAAGGAAGGCAGCTTCACATGTCATCGCACCGCGAGGCGCCGGAGATCAGCACAGACCCCGTCGCCGATAACACCGACACGTACGCATTCGTCAGTCCCGACAATCCAAAAACGGTAACCATCATCACCAACTACCTCCCCGCCGAGGTGCCGGCCGGTGGTCCGACCTTCTTCGAGTTCGGCGACGACGTTCTCTACAGCATCTACATCGACAACGACCGCGACGGGCGCCCCGATATCACCTACCAGTTCACGTTCGAGTCGCAGATCTTCAACGAAGACACGTTCCTCTACAACACCGGACCGATCGGCTCGCTGGAAGACCCCAACTGGAGCAAACGCCAGTTCTTCGACGTCACGCGCAGCGAGCGCAAGGGCACCAACGAGTTGGGCGAGGATCTCGCCTGCCCCCCCTGCAACATCGGCCCGCGCTCCACGCCCAACTACGCAAAACTCGAAAAAGAAGCCGTGCACGAACTGGGCGGCGGACAGATGGTGTTCGCCGGGCAGCGCAACGATCCGTTCTTCGTCGACATCGGCTCGATCTTCGACCTCGCCGACCTGCGCCCGATCCAGAACCTGCATCTCATACCGACGGCCTCTGCGCCCGGTGTGGACACGTTGCAGACGCTCAACTGCCACTCGATCGTGCTCCAGGTGCCGATCAACCAGCTCACCAGGAACGGGTCGACGCCCAGCGACGTGCTGGACCCCAACGCCGTGCTCGGCATCTGGGGCTCGGCCAGCCGCCGCAAGCTGCGAATCCACGACAAGGGCAATCGGGAGCACTCGGAGTCCGGTCCGTGGGTGCAGGTCTCGCGGCTGGGCAGCCCGCTGTTCAACGAGGTCCTGGTGCCGATGGCCCGCAAGGACGAATGGAACGCGCTCGAACCGCGCAGCGACAAGCGCTTCCTGGAATATGTGCAGCACCCCGAGCTGGCCAAGCTCCTGACGGTTCTGTACCCAGAAAAGTTCCCCAACCTCGAAGGCCTCACCGCGCCGCGCGAAGACCTGGTCGCGGTCTTTTTGACCGGGCTTCCGCCGGGCGTCGTCGAAGGCTTTCAGAACGTCAGCAAGAAAGGTGTGCTCGCGGACATGCTGCGGCTCAACGTCGCCGTACCGCCGGCCAAAAGCCCCAACCCGCTCGGATTCCTCGGCGGCGACCTCGCGGGCTTTCCCAACGGACGCCGCGTAGCCGACGACGTCACCAACATCGAGCTGCGAGCCGTCGCCGGTGCGACCTACCCGCTGGTCGAAAAAAACTACAAACCCGACGCCGCGGTGGGCGCGGTCGAACAGGGCATCACGCCCCTGCCCGGTCGCTCCCAGGAAACGTTCCCGTACCTCACCACGCCGCACGACGGTTACGACTTCCCGTCGGCTACGAAATAGGCACGCCCGGGGGAGACGGCAAGCAACGCAAATAGCCACGAGGGGCTTGGGGGATAGGCACACGAGCTCGGGAACGCGGCGCTGTGGGTCGCGCGGCATGTCGAGCAGATGGCGGCGTCGCGAGGGAGCGCGACGCCGCCATTACGAGTCAGGGCGTCGCTTGCCTGCCCGCACAACGGCACCGATGATGAGGTAGATGAGCACCACGGCGACGACCGCGACGAGCAGCCCCCTGATCCCGCCCACCGTCCCGGCGAACGCCCACAACGCGAACAGCGCAATCATCCCGGGCACCCCGATGCACCCCCGCCGGCGCTCCTCGGAGGGTGGTCGCTCTTGCACGGAGCACGAAAGTCGCGCGGGCTCAGGTCAGGTCGGCAACCGCCGCCTGATAGACCCCTATCGCATCCTGCACGCCGTCGCCGACTGCCGCGTCGACGACACCGACGTTCCGCACGACCAGCGCGGCCCGCGTGGTGACCCGTTCAAACTCGTCCTCGGCGCGCAGCGCGGCGATCTGGGCGTCGCTTCCTCGAACCAAGATGAAGCCCCCGAGGTCACCACCGTGGGGGCCGAGCAGCACCGTCTCGTGGCTCTCAATGCGTCCGTCCTGTTCGGCCTTCCCGTAGTAGGCCAACGCTTCGGCAAACACCTCCAAACCCTTCGCCTCACGTCCAGTGATCGGTTCGCCCCATCCGATGAAGATTCCAGCCTCCGCCATGACACACCTCCTGCTAGTCGGCAATGGAGCGTGAGATGAGCAGCGCCTGAGACCGGGCGCTCCCTCACGTCCCTGTCCTCGCAGGACAACTCTACTGCGGCTGCGGTGGCCGGATCAATCCGAATGCGTCGTCCACTGCCGCGGCGCAGCTGGCGCACAGACCGACGATCGGGAAGTGGGTAAAGCGCGCGCGGTAGCCGAATCGGCGCTCGATCAGATCACGCACCTCGTCGAGCTCCTCCGGCGCCACGGCCCGGTAGTCGGCGCAGCGCTCGCACGTCAGGTACTCGCGCTCGCCCGCCACCGCGAGCGCGTGCAGCCCGGGCCCGTGTCCGAGGTGTACGTGTCGAACCAGGCCGATGTCCTCAAACGCCTGCAGGTTCCGGTACACCGACGCGATGTCCGAGCACGGCACGCGGCCGCCGATCCCTTCGGCGATCTGCTCCGCAGACATCGGCCCGTCGGCCGCCAGAAGCGCCTCCACTACGAGCCGGCGCGCAGCGGACACGCGAAGGCCGCGTTCGCGCATCAGCGCCGTCGCCGAGCTCACGTCGGTGATCGCGGGCGCGGGCGGGCCAGCGCCTGCGGTCACAGCCGAAGCAGCCCCGTACTCTGCGGCAAGGTCCATCTCCCGCTCGCTCATTGAGTCCTCCACTCCGTGAATCGCCGAAGCGCCTTTGGGTCCTGCTCTGGTTCGGTATACGCGACCGCAGCGCGCGCGGATCACCCGGCGGCATCCCCATGATCCACGGCGGCGGGCGCTCATCGGTCAGCGGCGTCCCGATGATCCACCCGCGGCCACGGTGCGTATCCACAGAATCAGCCTTCGCGGGGCACGCGAACCTACTCCAGGAGTGATCTAAATGATGGGTCTTGACAATCCAATCCACATCGCCTTCCTGCTCTTTGTGGTGCTGCTCGTGTTCGGAGCCAAGCGCCTGCCGGAGATAGGTCGGTCCCTCGGCGCGGGCATGCGAGGCTTCAAGGACTCGCTCACTGGCGTGAGCGCTCAGCCGGCGGCGACAGCGTCCCAGCCCGAGCTCCCGGCGCAGACGGCCAGCGCCTCGGTCGCCACGCCTGCGCTGGCGCCGGTGCCCACACCGGCCGGAGCGCCCGTTGCCACGGCCGTCGGGTCGCCCGCTGCGACCGCCATCGCGGAGCCCAGCGAGGAGCCGAGCCCGCCGAGCGCGGCTTGAGCGCACGCGGCGGCGCGGCTGCTTAAGTGGCCATCGACGCGCCTCCGTACGTGGGGCCTCTCGGAGGCACCCCAGCGATGCCCTAGCCGATAGCGTCTTTAGGGGCGACAAGCGCTGCCCCGGGCGAACCTCGGAAAGGAGTCACCATGCTCAACAGTGCCTTCAGGCGGGCGCTCATCGCGGGCTCGGTCTCGCTGCTGCTCGTGTCGACGGTGCTGGCAACGGCCGATGCGACCAGAACTGTGACGATCAGCTCCCACATAACGATCAGGGGCAAAGGACTCACGTTCAGCGGCAACGTGACGTCCAGCAAAGCTCCATGCAAGCGCGAGCGCAAGGTGACCCTTTACCGCACGCCCGCGCTCGCGCTCGGCTCGACGACGACGAGCTCCACGGGCCACTGGAAGATCACCGCGAGCGGATCAGCCGGAATCACGCTGGGCCACTTCTACGCGAAGGTAAAGCGGCGCAGCGAGGGCACGGCCGGCACCATCTACGTGTGCAAGGCCGCCACGTCGAGGACGATCGCGTACTCGCCCTAGCAAGCCCGCCGAGGGCGCATTGGCGGGGGTCGGGGGGTCTGCCGGGTAGTCCGCCGGGCTGCGGAGACGCCCCGATGCGGCGCAAGGCTTCGTAATTCTCCCCAGCGCGATTCGTCCTACATCGGGCGAGCCGCTAAGACCGACGTTATGGACGGGCGATACGGACCCGTACGCGTATGTCGATCAACGTCAGCAGCGAGGCTGAGCGCTCGCGCGCCTCCAACGCACAGCGCACACAGCCGCTGCGACATGCGTTGCACCGCGCGGAAGCGGCCGTCGGCGCGGCCTCGCCACTGGATGCATGGCGGCGTCTGGGGGTGCTGGGTCGGGGCCGCAAGAGCGTCTGGGCCACGGTCGCCACTGTGCTGGTGCTGGCAGGTGTGGTCGCGTCGGTGTTCGGCGCGCGCGCCGTGGCTCGTTCGCAGTCCGAGCACAGGCGTCTAGCGTTCCACTTGGTCTCGGACGAGATCGCCTCGGCTCTCAAGCTCTCGCTCCAGCACGAGGAAGACCTCGTGGTGGGTGCGAGCGCGTTCTTTACCGGCAACCCGAATGCGTCTCCTGCTGACTTTGACAGGTGGGCCGAATCGGTCCACGCGATGCAGCGTTACCCCGAGCTGCAGAACATCGGCCTGGTCGCACTCGTGCCAGCGTCTCGCCTGGCGGCCTTCAAGGCGCGCCTGGCCGCCAATCCCGTCCGGCCGCTGGGGCCCGAATCGGTGGGACCGCCGGGGCGTCTTCAGATCGTGCCGCCCGGTCGGCGGCCCTACTACTGCTTCGCGATAGCCGGATTGGCCAGGAGCGCCGCGACCTACCTGCCGGCGGGCATGGACTACTGCGCGCTCGCGCCGCAGCTCATGCTCGATCGCGAGTTCGGCCTGACCGGCTACGCGCCGGTCATAAACGGGAAAACCACCCAGTTGGGCGTGGAGACTCCCGTGTACCGCGGCGGGGTCGTGCCCTCCACGCCGACGGCTCGAAAGCGTGCGTTCGTCGGTTGGCTCGGCGAGCTGCTCGAGCCCGGCATCGTGTTGAAAAGCGCGCTTCAGGGCCACCCGAAGCTAGCCGTGACGGTTCGCTACAACTCGCGCTTCTCGCACGTCGCGTTCACGCGTGGGTCGGCCCCCGCTGGTGCGGAAAGCACGACGATCAATCTCCTCGTGGGGCGGGCCGCCCTGGGCAATGCCCACGAAGGTTGGACTGTGACGACGTTTGTACACAAGTTCCCGCGCGGCGTGTTCGGCAACTTCAACTCGCTCGAGCTGTTGATCGGCGGCAGCATGCTGAGCGTTCTGCTGGGCCTGCTGGTGCTGGTCCTCTCGACCGGTCGCATGCGAGCGCTTTCACTGGTTCGCGAGAAGACAGGCGAGCTGTCTCAGAAGAACCGTGAACTCTCCTATCAGGCTCTCTACGACACGCTGACCGGGCTTCCCAACCGGGCCCTGGTGCTCGACCGCACCGAGCAGCTGCTCGGGCGAGCGGCACGCGAGCCGGGAATGCTCGTCGGTGCGCTGTTCATCGACATCGATGGGTTCAAGCACGTAAACGACAGCCTCGGGCACGCGGCCGGAGATCAGCTGCTGAAGGCCGTCGGGGAACGGTTGCAGAGCACGGTTCGCGACCAGGACACCGTCGGTCGCCTCGGCGGGGACGAGTTCGTCGTGCTGGGCGAGCTGACAGCCGACGGGGTGAAGCTCGACCTGCTCGCCGACCGGCTGACCGACTGCCTGCGCGAGCCGGTTGAGCTCGACCGAGGCCAAAAGGCCATCTCGATCACGGCCAGCATCGGTGTGGCGGTGGGGCAGTACTCCACCCCCGACGCGCTGCTACGCGACGCCGACCTCGCCCTGTACGCCGCCAAGGCCGCCGGCAAGGACCGCTACGCGCTATTCGACGCGAGCATGAACACGGGCCTGGAGTGCCGCCTCGAGCTGCAGGCCGATCTGAACGCGGCGCTTCAGCAAAAGCAGTTCCAGCTCGTCTACCAGCCGATCTTCAAGCTGCCCAGCCGAGAGTGCATCGGGGCCGAGGCGCTGATGCGCTGGCGCCATCCGCGGCGAGGCATGGTGCCCCCAGACGAGTTCATCCCGCTGGCCGAGGAGAGCGGGCTCATCGTGCCGATCGGTCGCTGGGTTCTCGATGAGGCCTGCCGCCAGGCGGCCGTGTGGGCCGGGGAAGGCCTTCGCATCGGCATCTCGGTGAACGTATCGGCGCATCAGCTCGGCCGAGAGGGATTCGCCGACGATGTTCGGCGGGCGCTTCATGAGCACCGGATAGACCCGTCGAGGCTGACGCTCGAGATCACCGAGACGACCCTCATGCGCAACGCCCGTATGGCCGCAAACCATCTGCAGGAGGTCAAGACGCTAGGCGTACGCGTGGCGATCGACGACTTCGGCACCGGCTACGCGTCTCTCTCGCACCTGCAAAGCCTGCCGGTCGACATCCTCAAGATCGACAGGAGCTTCGTCGCCGCATTGAACAATGGGGGCAGGAGCCGCCAGCTGCTTCAGGCAGTGCTGGGCGTGGGCCGAGCTCTGTCGCTGGCTGTCGTTGCCGAGGGGATAGAGGAGCAAAGCCAGTTGAGCACGCTCGAACAGATGGGCTGTCAAATGTGCCAGGGCTTCCTGCTGGCCAGGCCCAGCCCCGCAGATGCGATCACGAGCCTGCTTCATCCCCGCGCGGCCCAGCGGACATCCTCCGGCGAGGCGGGGCAGCTCGTGGAGGCCGAAAATGGGTCGGTTGGCGAGCGCGCGGAGGAACCCCGCGTGCCGACGCCGCGCCGGCGCGTCCCGGCTGGCGGATCGGGATAGCCCCGAGCGGGCACCAGGGCGCGCCGCCCGCGCCGACGCAGGTCGAGTCGCGCTGAGCCCGACGGCATACCGGAGCACTCGCCCGATGGGCGAGCCGCTGCCCGCGGGTGAGAGCATGCCGGTCGATGGTTCGTGTGAGGGAAGGTCGTTGCGGAGCGGGTGTGATCGCGCTTGCGGCGACGATCATCCAGACCGGTTGTGGAACGGCTCCCCGGCAACGCCTCTCGCCAGGCGAGCCGCAGTCGGCCGCTGAAGTGGCGAGAGACCTTCGCGAAGGCGAAGCAAGATTCGAGCACAAACGAGTGCGCGCAGCCACGTGCCGCCAGACGTCGGGAGGACACTGGAGGTGCTCAGTGCGCTTGTCCGACCGGACCACCGGAACGGTGCTCGCGGTCTGGTATGGCCGGGAACGGACGCTGGGCTTCACGCTGCTGCCGCGGACCGGCGTCGGTCGCTAAGAGCGTCGGTCTTCCGAGCTGTCAGACGCACGAGCACGCGAGGATCGAGCAGCCGCGCCGGCGAGCGACGGCGGCTGCCGACCTGCTCGAACGCGCGCCGCAACACCGTGTCGCGCGCGACGGCGCGGAAGAGCCGGCCTTCGAGCGGGTTAATCGGACGCCCCGACGCAAAGTCAGAGGTCATCAGGTAGTGGGGAAGCAGCCGGCGGCGATGCACGCGCTGGTAACGCTCGAGCGCTGCGTCGAGCTCAGAGCCGCCACCGAGCGCGTCGGCGGTCTCCTCCACGAGCCAGTCGGCGCTCTGCAGCGCCCAGCCGCATCCCACTCCCCACACCGGGTCGGCGCTCATCGCCGCGTCGCCGACGAACGCGAGGCCCGGGCGCGCGGCCCGGCGAAAGACGTTAGGCAGCTCGAGCTTGCCGAGCAGCTTGGACTCGAGGCTCGCAGTTCCGAGCCTGGGCGCGTCGGGCAGCGAGCTCAGCATCCGGCGGTAGGACCCGTGCAGATCCGATCTGAACTCGGGCAGGCGGTCGCGGTGCGGGGCCACCAAGGCCACCGTGAGGTCGTCCTCCATCGGGAACGTGTACGCGCAGTCGGGGTCGAGCAGCCACACCCTCGAGCGCGTCGTGAAAGGCCGCAGCCCGCGCCAGTAGGCGAAGTAGAAGAAGCGCCCGTGAGGCTTCACCCGCCCCGGCACGGGCGCAAGGCGCGCGAGCTTCGAGTCGCGCCCGTCGGCGGCCACGACCAGGCGCGAGCTCACCTCCCGTTGCGTGCGTGCGCGGTCCTCGATCCGCACGCCCACCGGGCGGCCGTTGCCGACCAGGCCGACGGCCGTCTGACCCGCCATCAGCTCCACACCCGGGGTGTCGGCGGCGAGCTTGCGCAGGATCGGGTCAAGCGTGCGGCGCGTGATGCTGTAGCCGTACGGCGCCTCGCCGTCGCTGAGCCCGACCCAGCCGCTGTAGCGGGTCCACATATCGATGCTGTTGTGCACCGCGCCGCGCGCGTCCAGCAGCGGCGCGAGCCCAAGCTTCTCGATCGTGGGCGTGGCGCTCGACTGGATGAAATGCGTGCACACCGTCTTGTACGCGTCGAGCGCCGGCTGGCGCTCGATCAGCGCCACGCGCGCGCCGCGCAGCGCGAACAGCCGCGCCGCCGTGCAACCCGCAATGCTGGCGCCGACGATCGCGACATCGAAGTCGCCGGCGTGCGCGCTCATCGTCGCGAGAAGCGGGCCTGCAGGCGCTGCAGCGCCACCATGCCGCGCTCGGCGCCGCTGCCCGCCGCTGGCACGATGCCGAGCTGGCGGGCGAGGTCGTTCATGTCGTAGAAGGCGCGGTAGCGAGCGATCCGCCCGTCGCGCATCGTCCACTGATCGATGCCCTCCACGCGCGCGTTGCGCCCCGTAGGCGCGAAGCCGGGCGGGTCGATCGCGCCGCGGTTGGTGCCCTGCATGTACCACGCCCACAGCACGACTTCCCGGTCCACCGCGAGCACCGGCGGATCGGGCTCGCCGATGTGCAGGTCCGGGAAAGCGCGCGTGCTGGCGCGCATGAAGTCCTGCACCGCCTGCACCCCCCGAGCGGGCTCGGGCAGTGCCGGATCAGCCCACACGATGTCCTCGGTGATCAGCTGCGCCATCGCATCGGTGTCGCAGCCGTTCCAGGCGGCGAGGTAGCGCTCGACGAAGCTGCGCAACTCAACCGACCCCTGCTGGGAAGCATCCACTGCCACGCCGCGACGATACACGACTTGGGAGTACGCTCAAGCACGCTGGCGCGCGCTCGCGTTTGGGCGGCGAGCTCAGCCCCGAACCGCGCCGGAGACGGTCCGGGCATCCACATCGAATCGGATGAAAGGAAGGACGATGGCTCGCATCACAAGCCCCGCGCATGTCCCGGCGCTCGGCACGCACGAGCGCGAGGAGATCGGTCGCGAGCTGCAGGCGACGCTCGTCGAGCTGGTTGACCTGTCACTGCTCGGCAAGCAGCTTCACTGGAGCGTTGTGGGACCGCTGTTTCGGCCTCTGCACCTGCAGCTGGACGAGCTGATCGACTCCTGGCGCGTGCTCGCGGACACGGTCGCCGAGCGCGCAGTTGCGCTCGGGACATGGCCCGACGGACAGGCAGGCACGGTTGCCGCGAGCTCGGAGCTCGTCCCTCTCGAGCGCGGCGCGATTGAAGACCATGACGTCATCGTGGTGCTCACGCGCCGGCTGGCCGAGGTTGCCGAGCGCGTCCGCGCTCGCATGGATCGCCTCGGTGAACTCGACGCCGCCTCAGAAGACGTGGTGATCGAAGTCGTGCGCGCGCTCGAGGAGCAGCTCTGGATGATCCGCGCTCAGCACCCAGAGCCCTCGGCTTGATCAAGCGCCTCCAAGCGCCCACGCGCTAGCGCCACCACGGCGTGCGCCGGATCTCCGCGACCCGCAAGGCGGGCTGCACGAGCTCGCCGAGATGTTCGCCGAGGTGATCGAGGTGCTCGCACAACCAGATGGCGTAGTGCGAGTCCGAGGAGGAGCCCACGAGGTCCGCGGGACCGAAGCTCGGTGCGGCGAGCGCGGGGACGGCCTGCTGCCGGGGTTTGCCGAGCAGCTCGGCAAGCCGTGCATACCACGCCGTGAGCGTGCTCGTGCGCTGGCCGAGCGCGTCACGGACGGGATCGCCGCCGGTGGCGTCGCGGGGCAGGCGCGCGACCGCGTCGGCGGTGAGGCGCAGGCGCATGGAGCCGCCCACGAGGCGCCAGAGCTGTTGCTTTTCGATGTGCTTCGTTCCCTGCTCGGTGATGAATGCACGCAGGGCGTCATCGAGGCGCAGCGCGGCCACGCTCGCCGCGCTCGCCGCGCGCGGCGCGCTCGCTCGCCGTCCGCACGCCCAGTCGACCGCTTCGCGCAGGTATGAGGCGCCGGAGCGAAACGCGTCGGCGAGGTCATCGCCGACGACCGAGCCGAGGCCGCGCGGCCAGAACAAGATGCCGACGACGAGGCTCACGCCGCAGCCGAGCGCCACGTCCTCGATGCGCAGCACGCCGACTTTCCAGCCGACCGGCACGAGCAGGTTGAACAGCACCGCGATCGTCACCGTGAACGCCGCCTGCCCGACCGCAAACGGCGCCGTGCCGGGCGCGTACGCGGCGACGAGCACGGCGATTGGCAGCGCGACCCACAGCGCGGTGGAGTCGCTTCCGATCGCGAGCAGCAGCGCGCCGCCGATCACGAAGCCGACCGCCGTGCCGGCCAGGGCGCGCAGCGCGCTGGATCCGGTCGAGGCCGCGTTCGTGCGAAGCACCGACAGCGCGCCGAGCACGACCCAGAAGCCGTGCTGCACGCTGCTCAGGTCCGCCACCGCCACGGCGGCGGCCAGCGCCACCGCTCCGCGTACGCCGTTGACGAACCAAACCGAGCGCGTGCTGGCGTCGCGCAGCGCCGTCGCCGCGATGCGCGATATGCGGCTGCCCGCGCCGGTCGCCGGTCGGACGTGCCAGCGCCGGCGTCTGGGAGCGGCCTGCTGGGGAGGGTCGGACAGCCGGCACGCAACCAGCACGCTTTCGCCGATCGCGAGAACCGCGGCGGCGATCATGTGAGCGTGGTATGAGATCCGCGCCGCCTCACGGAAGCCTACGCCGTCGGGGGCCAGCTGACCCAGGGCGGCGTGACTTCGAGCACGGGAGCGCCGGAGCCGGTCCAGATCCGGATCTGAGCGCCCGCCGACGAGCAGCACCGCGACGTTGCGCAGGGTCGCCCCCGCTGCTTGCAGCAGCTCGCGCTGCACGCGCGAGCCCTCGCGCAGGTCAGAGCGCTCGCGCACGGTGTCGGCGACCAGCGCTGTGCACCACTCCAACAGCTCCACGCACTTGGCGAGTGCCTCGTCGGGCGCCGCCAGGCCCGTCGGCCGGTAGGGCGTCGCGGTGAAGCGCGCGATCAGCTCCTGCTTGGCCGCGAGCAGCGCCTCGAGCTCGCCCTCGAGAGCCGCGCCGCGCAGCGCGACGTCGAGCTGCTCGGCAAGCGCGGTGGCGAGCTTCGATGCGGCGGCTCGCAGCGCGTCGCCGCCCGCCGGCGGTGAGAGCGCCAGCACCGCGACGGTCCCGACCGCCGAGGCAAGCCACCAACCCGCGAGGCGGTCGGGAAGCATGCTGATCGCGCCGGGCGAGGCGGCGGGCAGCACGTAGGCGAGCAGCGCACCGGTCACGCCGCCGGCGGCGTTTGGACCGGCGACGCCCGCGAAGAACACCGCGAACGCCACCGGCACGGTCACGGAGGCGGCGAGCGCGGTCGAGGAGTTGACGGCGGTCCCGATCGTCAGCAGCACGCTGCCTGCGATGGCGAGCGCGAGGTGCGCGCGGAGCTTGTCGAGCCGACTGCCCGAGAACGACGACAGCACCAGCGTGGCGAAGCTGCCGAAGGCGGCGAACAACGCCATCTGCAGGTTGCCGATCCCCTCGAACGTGAGCGCAAACAGACCCGGCAGCACGATCGTCGCGCGAACCGCTCGCAGGGCTGCCGGCGTTGACCATTTCGGCAGCCAGTTCTCCCGCTGGGCGGTCGCGATCCACGCTCCTGAAGGCCATGGAATCGTCAGACCGCGCGCGGCTGTGGGCACCAGCAGCGAGTGTACTCAGGGCCCGCCAGCGGGCCGCGCCGAATCGGCGCGGGCCGCGAGAGCTGGAGGCTTCAAGTTGTGACCTAGCCGGCGCGCGGCACAGCGACCGTCGCCGCTTTCCCGATGTTGCCGGCCGCGTCGATCGCCTGGATCGAGAGCGTGCGCGCCTTCGAGGAGAGCGTGACTTCGGCGCTGAAGGTGGACCCGCCCGCGACGGGCTTCAGGCCGAGGTTCACCTGGGCGCCGTTGACCAGCGTTCGATACGACGCAGGCGTGCCGCACGGTCCGTTGTCACCCGGCGCCGTGAACGTGAGGCGGTACTTGCCCTTCTTGAGCGCCGTCAGCGTCACTGCTTCGGGGGCGTCCGGCGGCGTGCCATCGTGGTTGTAGTTGCCGCTGTCCTGCTGGTCGTGGCGGAACGTGGGCCATTGGCTCTGGCAGGCGGGAGCGCTGGTCTGCCACTGGAACAGGTAGCCCTCGCGCGTCATGTCGGCCATGCGGCCATCGAATGAGAGCGCCGCCGGCGCCGCCAGCCAGCCGCCGGTCTCCTTGGGGAAGCCAGGCACGTCGTGGCCGGTCGCGCCGTCGTAGGCGTGCAGCAGCCCGAGCCCGGTACCGGCCACGATCTGGTTGCTCGGCAGCGTGGGGTCGATCTTGGCGATGTCGTTGGCCGACAGAAACTGGAAGTCGTCCGTTACGGTCGGGTAGGAGGGCAGCGGTGCGCCGGTCGTGCCGTCCCACGCTCCGATCAGGTGGTTGTAGGGGAAGTTCTGGCTGACGAGCAGCAGGTTGGCGGCGTCGCTGAGCGACAGCTCGTACTTGACGACGTCGAGCGTGCCCGACCCCAGCAGATCGCCGACGGAGGCCGACTCGAACAGGTTCAACGCGCCGCTCTTGTCGGAAGCGTCGGAGGATGCGCCGAAAGCCCCTGAACCTTCCTGGCGCATCGTGCGCGCTTCTTCGCCGTTGGGCTTGAGCTCCTTGAGCGCTCCGCCTGTGACGGACGCGACGATCACGGTTTCGCCGCCGATCTTGGCGATCTCGGCGTCCTGCCCCGGGCCGACCAGCGGCAGCACGTTCTGGATGATCCCCGGCAGCTTGACGGGCCAGCCGGGCATAATCTTGCCGGTCGCGCCGTCGATCGCGTACAGGCGCGCGGTCGAGCCGGCGGCCCCCGAGGTGATGCCGGAGAAGTTGACTTCTTCGCCCACCTTGCCGGCGCCGTAGACCTCGTTGCTTGCCACGACGATGTCGTCGTGGCCCGAGCCAGTGAGATCGCCGATCGCCGCCTCGTTGATCGACTCGGCGACCATCTGTTCGCCTTTGGCAACCTCGGCGGGGTCCACGAGCGCGACCGGGTAGCCCGGCACCGGCGTGCCGTCTGCCCGCCACGCGTACAGGTGCCCGTCGAGGCTCGGCTCGACGATGTCGGGCCCCTTGCCGGCTCCTTCGAGGTGAGCCAGCGCAGGCGCTGCCAGAAAGCCGCACTTGGGATGACTGATTTCGAGTTTCTCAAGCGCCGGCCCGCAAAACGCCGGATTCGATGACACCGGGAAGCCGGGCACCGGCTGGCCGTTGCCTTGCCAGGCGTAGATGTGGATCCCGGCGGCGACGATCACGTCTGAGCTGCCATTGGAGGCGAGGTCGGCGATCAGCGGCCCGCGCGGGGGCTCGCGCGGCAGCCCCAGCGCCGCGAGCCCGGGCGAGCCGGTGTGCCCCAGCGCGGCCTGCTCGGTTTCGGTGTGGACCGGCCAGCCGGGAAGCTCTGAGCCGTCGGGCTTGAATGCGTGCACCAAGCCATCCTCGGTGGGTACGACCAGCTCCTGCACGTTGTTGCCCGTCAGGTCGACGTAGCGCGTGGGCGATTCGCCGCCCGTGCCCATCCGCTTCGGATAGCCGGGAGCGAGCGTCGGGTCGCTGAACGCGTCGAGGACGCGCCGGTCGATGCCCGTAAGCGGGATCCCCTGGCCGTTGACCTCGAGCTGAACGGTGAACTCGTTCTGGAACGGGTTCGGCTCGCCTGCCGCGAACGTCGGACCGCCGGAGTCGGGCGGGACCACGAACGTGGCAAGCGCGGCGCGAACGGCGTTTAGGTCGATCGAGCCGAAGTCGGTGATGGTGCCGTTGGAGTCGCCTTCGCTCGCCGTCGTCCACGAGGACGGCGCCTCGCCGGCACCCCACATGAGCTTCCAGTGGAACTGGCCGCCCGTGGCAAAGCGGGCGCGCGCCAAGCCCGTGATCTCGACGTTCGAGCCCGTCAGCGGCGCGTACCAGTCGGGCGCGGCGATTGCCGCCTCGGGCGGGATGTCGCCGCTCAGCACGGCGCCCACGGCGGCGCCGACGTTGGCGCGGCCCCAGCCGAAGTGGGGCGTCCACTGCTCATCGGGCGGCAGCGCCGGGTTGGCCGCAGGGTCAGGTACGCCGGTGCCTTCGGTGTTGCCGGTCAGTACCCGCTCGGCGGTCTGCTCGAGCAGCTCGCGCGTCTCGTCGGGGCGCAGCGCGATGCCATGGTCAAGACCCGCGCTCACCACGAGCCCTGCGGCGCCGGCCGCCTTGCTGGTGTTAACCGAGCCGGTGGCCCCCTCCATCGAGATCGAGCTCTTGCCGCCGTACTGCGTCGTGTTGGCGCCCCGGAAGAATGTCTGCACAGGGGCGTTGGAGCCGAAGCACACCGGCTGGCCGCTGAAGCCGCACAGCTTCTCGCCTTCCAGCCACTGTTTGTTTTCCTTGCCCAGGCCGGCCGTGTCGGGCACCGTGCCCTGGATCAGCATCGCATGTCCGTAGTTGGCGGGGTAGTTGTGGTTGCCGGTGTTGAGGTCATCGCCGGAGAAGGTCTGCACGACGCCGTGGTCATAGGCGTACTGCGAGGCTGATTCGGCGAAGGCCGAGTGATAGAGGCTGCCGTTGGCGCCCTCGATCACCTTCGCGCCGTTGTCGGTGGCGTACAGGATCCCGAGCGCGAACGTGTTGGCGTCGGATACGAACGTGTCCCAGATGCGCACGGGCATGACCTGACAGTGCGGGCACACGCCGATCGACCCCACGCCGTCATTGCCCTTGTCGGCTACGTCGCCCGCGCGGCCGGTGCCGTGGCGTTCGGCGGCGAAGTAACTCGACAGGTCGGCCGGTTCGTTGTTGTTGTCGAAGAAGTTCCAGCCGGCGATGTCGTTGGCGAAGCCGTTGTGGTCGTTGTCGAAGTGCTGGCCGGTCACGCACTGCGAGATCAGGTGGGTGGCGGATTCGATCTGGCAAGCGCCGAAGGCGTGGATGAGGTCCTGCCCGGTGATCAGGCCCGTGGGCCCGGTGCGACCGGCGTAGGAGAGGCTCACGCGCGGGTCCTGCGCGTAGTCGGAGACGTTGACGACGCCGTCGCCGTTGCAGTCGAAGGTCCCGCACGAGGAGCCGTCGGCGTGCTCGGGATAGGGCAGCTCGCCGGTGTTGAGGTGGATCTGCTCGCGCAGCTCCGTGTCGCCCCACACGATGCCGGTGTCGAGGATGGTCACGACGGTGTCGGGGCGACCCCGCTCGGCCTTCCAGGCCCCGGCCGCGTTGAAGCCCGCGACCATCGGTTTGCCGGCGTTAGGGCCGACGGCGTAGATCGCGCTCGGCGTCAGCTCAGAGGGGAAGCCGAACCGGTCGAAGTCCTCTTCGTAGAAGTTCGATGAGCGATTGGCCGGCGGCTGCTGGGTGTCTGGCTCGGACTGGTCGTACTTGGGGTCGTTGGGCGTGTCTTCTCGCTGCACGCTGTGGTAGACGAACTGCTGGGCGGTTTCCTGCGAGCAGGGGTTTTCAAAGCCGCCGCAACCCGCGGCGCTCGCGCCTCCGGCAAGCGCTGCGCCGCCGATGCCGCCGAGGGCGCATACGGTGGCGAGCACCGCTGCCGCGCGCGTGTTTTTACGGTCCCGCACCAGTGTCCCTCCCTCTCCCGCGACGGTCCTATACCGGCGGGTTCGTAGCTGCCGACTGAGCTGGTAACGGACCGTAGCCTACGCAGTGTAAGGCGTCAAGAATATGAACCGGGACTTACACGCTGATCGGACCTGCCAGGTGCGTGAACATGAGTTGAACATCTGCGCTCGCGCCGGCGGCGCTCGAGCGTTGCACTAGCCTGCGGTCCGGCTTGCCGCCCGTCAATCTGTACAGCGACACGCAGACGCGCCCGAGCGAGGGGATGCGCGCGGCGATGGCAGCGGCGGAGGTCGGCGACGAGCAGCGCGGAGCGGACCCCACCACGCGCGCGCTCGAGGCGCGCGTCGCCGAGCTGCTCGGACACGAGGCGGCGGTGTTTCTGCCCAGCGGCACGATGTGCAACGAGATCGCCCTGCGCCTGCACGTGCGCCCGGGCGGCGATGAGGTGATGCTCGAGCGCAGCGCCCACCCGATCGTCGCGGAGGCGGGAGGGCCGGCGCAGCTTGCCGGCGCGATGATCCGCGCGCTCGACGGCGAGGGCGGCATCTTCAGCGCCGCGCAGCTCGAGGCCGCGGTGCGGCCGGCCGGCGACCGGTACGCGCCGCGCTCGCGGCTGGTTTGCGTCGAGCAGACGACCAACCTCGGCGGCGGGCGGGTGTGGCCGCTGCAGCAGGTGCGCGAGGTGCTCGCCGTCGCGCGCCGCCACGAGCTGCGGGCGCATCTCGACGGCGCGCGGCTGATGAACGCGGTGGTCGCCTCGAGGGTGCCGGCGAGCGAGTACGCGGGCGGTTTTGATACGGCCTGGATCGACTTCACCAAGGGCCTCGGCGCGCCGGTCGGGGCCGTGCTGGCGGGATCCGGGGAGCTCATCGAGGAGGCGTGGCGCTGGAAGCAGATGCTCGGCGGGGCGCTGCGCCAGTCGGGGATCCTCGCCGCCGCCTGCCTGTATGCGCTCGATAACAACGTCGACCGCCTGGCCGAGGACCACGAGCACGCGCGGATGCTCGCGGACGGGCTCGCCGCGCTGCCAGGCGCGCGCATCGACCCGGCGGCGGTGCAGACGAACATCGTGATCTTCGGCGTCGAGGATGCGCCGAAGCTGGTCGCGCAGCTGGCCGAGCGCGTGGAGCTCGTCGCGATCGGCAACGAGCACGTGCGCGCAGTCACCCACCTGGACGTGAGCCGCGGCGACATCGAGGAGGCGCTCCAGGCGATCGCTGAGCTGCTCGGCTGAGGCAGGTTAGGACGACGGCGGCGCGCCGCCGACGACCGCGCGGGCCAGCGCGCGGGGGAGGCGCATCAGGCTGACGCCGATGTTGGCGAGCTCTTGGCGACCCCTGTCATACAGGCCGGAGATCGCGTCGGTCGCGAGCACGACGCGGAAGTCCCGCTCGCTCGCTTCATAGATCGAGGTGCGCGGGCAGTTGGGGAAGTTGACGCCGCAGAACGCCACCGTGCTCACGCCCAGGCGCGCGAGGTGCGCGTGCAGCGGCGTCTCATAGAAGGCGCCCCAGCGCGGCTTGTAGATCACGACCTCGTGCTCGCCGATGCGCTGCAGCTCGCCGCGCAGCAAAAGCTCGGCGACAAGCTCCGCATGTCGCTCGCCGAGCAACCCCGCGGCGAGCTCGGCGCCGGCGCTCCCCGGAGCAAGCGCCTTCCAGCCGTTGGCCACCGCCTCGCGGCGGCACAGATCGACGTTGCTGCCGTCGGGGCGGTACAGGCGCACGACGTGGACGACCGGCGCTCCGCGCTCGCGGAATGCCTCCACGAGACGCCGCATCGCGGGCAGCGCGGCGGAGGAGCCCGAGATCTCAAGCGGCTGGCCGTCGAGCACGTCGGCTTGCACGTCGATCGTGATGAGCGCTGCGCTGTCGAAGCGAGGCGCGGTGTAGGTCGACGTCGCCACGCCTCAGCCTCGCCTGGCAGCGCGCGCGGGCTTGCCGAGCAGGATCTGGGAGATCTCATCGAGCGCCTGGCCCATGTAGACCGCCAGATGCTGCAGGTGCGGGAGCGTGTCGCGCGCGCCGGTGAAACCGAAGTTGAGCGTGCCGGCGTAGCTCACGCAGGTGATGTTGAGCGCGTTGCCGTGCAGCAGCAGCGAGAGCGGAAACAGCGCATCCAGGCGCGAGCCGTTGAAGTACAGCGGCTCGGTCGGGCCGGGGACGTTTGAGATGCCCAGGTTGAACGGGATCGGCGCGTGCCCGCCCAGCCCCGCGAGCAGCGCCGCGATGTAGGGACCGTTGATGAGCAGCGCGTAGGAGGTGCGCGCCGGCGACGGCAGCTCGCGCAGGTGCCGCTTGGCCTCGCCAGTGGAGCGTGTGATCGCCTCCAGGCGCTCGAGCGGGTTGGCCACGTTGGTGCCGAGCTCGGCCACCATCATGCCGACCGCCGTGCCCATCGACAGATCGTCGGGCTCGCGCAGGTTAACCGGGATCCCGGCCGTGAGCGGGCGGTCGGGCAGGCGTGCGTGCTCGGCGAGATAGCTGCGCAGAGCGCTGCCGCTCAGGTACAGCACGATGTCGTTGAGCGTGCATTTCGCCGCGCGGGCGAGCCGGCGCAGGCGTTTGAGCTCGTACTGCTGGGTGGCAAAGCGGCGCTGGCCGTTGAGGCGCCCGCCGAGGACCGACTCAGGAGCGCGATAGGGCGCCTGCAGCGGGCGCTCGTCGACGGCCGCCAGCGCCAGGTCGAGCGCCGCGCGCGATAGCCCCGCGAGGGCCGACGCGCCGCCGCGGGCGATCCCCAGCGGGCGCGTCAGCGGCGCGCGTCCGTTTTCCTCCTGCGGCTTGTGCTCTGGCCGCGTTCCTTCGCCGACCGTCCAGAAGGCTGGCATGTCGCGCCGGGCCGGGTCGTTTGAGAGCGCGCGCATGATCAGCCGCATGCCGCTCACGCCATCGATCAGCGAGTGATGCGTCTTGCTGTACATGGCGAAGCGATTGCCTTCCAGCCCCTCGATCAGGTGCACCTCCCACAGCGGGCGATGAAGGTCGAGCTGGTGGCTGTGCAGGCGCGAAACCAGGATCCCCAGCTCGCGCTGGCCGCCCGGGTGCGGCAGCGCCGAGTGGCGCACGTGGTAGTCGAGGTCGACGTCGCGCATCTCGCGCATCAGCGGCAAGCGCATGGCGAGCAGCGGCGTCTCGACGAGTTTCAGGTTCCACGGCGGCGGGATCGTGTGCGCCTCGCGCATGAGCTCGACCTGCTGCTTGAGGTAGTCCGGCGGCGCGTCGTCGGGGAGCGTGAACTCGAACAGCCCCCCGACGTGCATGGGGGTGTCGCGCGACTCGAGCGCAAGCCAAGTGGCATCGATTGGAGAAACCTGGCGCATCGTTTGCCTGCAGCGGATTATGCGCGCAGCGGCGCTCGCGCGTCCGCTTGTCGGACGTTGCCGGCGAATCCGAGCGCGCGATTCGCACTCACCAGGGCCGGCTGCGGCGCCGAGGCGCGGCGTCAGCGAGCATATGCGCGATGCGGCGCCGGGCGGACCTATGAGGATGCAGCGGGCCCGCAGGACGATTGCGGCGGCGCCTGTGCTGCTGGTCCTGGCGGCCGCGTGCGCTCAGCCGCCTGAGGCACGCGCGTTCGCCGGACCAGGCGGGCAGCCCGCGCCGGCGGCTGGCATCGCGGTGAGCGTCGACAGCGCTCATCCCGGCACCGTGATCCCGTCGAGCTTCCTCGGCCTCTCGATGGAGACGCCCGCAGTCGACTCGCCCGCGGTCGTGTCCGAGGCGCCCGCGCTGCTGCGCCTAATGCGCCAGCTCGGCCCCGGCGTGCTGCGCATCTCCGGCGTCAGCGTCGATCGCACGCAGTGGATGGCCACGCCCGAACCAGCGGCGCCGTGGCGGGTCGCCACCATCACGCCCGCCGACCTGCGCAACCTCGCCGCGCTGATGGGTGCGACCGGATGGCGGTTGCTGCTGGGCCTCAACCTCGGCCATCCCGTGTCGCAGGCGCTGGTCGAAGAGGCACGCGTCGCGACGTCCGTGTTCGGCAGCTCGCTCGCCGGCCTGGAGATCGGTAACGAGCCGGACCTGTACACGCGGTCGGTCTCGGCGCCGTTTCGGTACCTGCTCGGCGGCGGCGCGCTGCGTCCGCGCGAATGGGGGCCCGCTGCCTACGAGGCGGAAATAACGAGCCTGCGGGCAGCGCTCGCGGCCGGGGGCGTGCCGGCCGCGTTGTACGGCCCCGACACGGCCGCACCCGCCTGGCTGGAAGGCTACGTCGCGCGCCAGGGACCCGGGCTTGCGGCGCTCGCCCAGCACTTCTACCCGCTAGGCCGCTGCCACGCGGGCCGGCTGCTGGCGGCGGGCCCGTCGCCGGCGTCGTTGCTGAGCCGCAAGGTGGCGCTGCACGAGGTCCGCCGCATCGGCGAGCTCGCGCGCCTGGCAGCCCGCCACGGCCTGCCGCTGCGCATCGATGAGGCCAACTCCGTCTCCTGCGCCGGGCAGCCGCACACCAGCGACACGTTCGCCGCTGCGCTGTGGGCGGTGGACTTCTCGCTCATCGCCGCGCACGAAGGCGTCATCGGGGTCAACTTCCACGGCGGCCTTGGATCGTGCTCGGTGGCCGGGACGATCGCCTCGCCCTGGTACTCGCCGCTGTGCGTCCTGACCAGCGGGCAGCTGCGCGCGCGGCCGGAGTACTACGGCCTGTTGCTGCTGCGCTCGCTCGAGGGCTGCGCGTTCCTACCGACCGCCTACAGCACCTCGCGCGACATCGCCATCTACGCGCTGCGTGCCACCGACGGCTCGCTGCGCGTGGTGATCGACGACATGGAGGCGCCGGTGGCCGCGCGCCGGGGCAAGCGGGCGCGCGCGCCGGCGCCCGCCCTGATCGCGCTGCGCGCCGACCGCTCCTATGACCACGCGAGCGTGGTCAGGCTGAGCGCGCCCTCGGCGAGGTCCGCGCAAGGCGTCCGCTACGGCGGCGCGCAGGTGGGCGAAGACGGCAGCTTCGCCGGTCCGGTGCCCGTGCCGCTCGCGGGTGCTCCGGGGAGCTTCCGGGTCGCGGTCAGGCCCGCGAGCGTCGCGGTCGTGACGCTCGCCGCCGGGGCGGCGACGGCCGGCTCGCACCGCTGACCGGCGCCCGCGAGCACGGGGTACACTCGGCTCGTTCCAGCGGCGAGGAGGGTAGGAGGGATGATGGCCAGCGAGCAGGCGACGCAAGGGGGGCAGAGCGCGGTGGGGAAGATGGACTACGCGCGGGCGAACCGTTTTCAGCGCTTCATGAGGAGCTTTGCCGCGAGCGGCCCTGGCTCCTGGATGTTCGCGCGCGTGCTGCATCACATCGACCGGCCGATCCATCGCCTCACGCGTGGCCGGCACACGCTCGCGAGCCTGCTGTCGGGCCTGCCGGTGGTCATGCTCACGACGACCGGGGCGCGCAGCGGCGTGCCGCGCACGGTGCCCGTGCTCGGCCTGCCGACCGCCCACGGCCTCGCCGTGATCGCCTCCAACTTCGGCCAGAAGCGGCAGCCCGGCTGGTATTACAACCTGCTCGCCAACCCCACCGGACAGGTCACGGTCGACGGCTCCACGCGCCCCTTCCGCGCCACCGTCGCCGAGGGCGAGGAGCGCGCGCGAATCTGGCAGCAAGGTCTTCGCGTCTATCCAGGCTGGTCGCAGTACGAGCGGCGGGCTTCCCACCGCAGGATCGCGATCTTCGTGCTCGGCGCGCCCGCGGCGTAACCCCCGGGACGACGGCGGCGGCGTGTCGGCCCGTTGCGCCGGCAGCGCGATCGCTGGCTGAGCACCCGCGTTCGTCTCGGCGGGCGGCCTCGCGCGTCTGCCCGCAAGACCGCCCGCATACGGCCGGGCGATTGACTACGCCTCGGCGTCGAGGCGCGCGCGCAGCAGCCGCTTGCTCTGCTCCGCGCCCTTGCGGCTCTCGCCCTGGGCGCGGCGGAAGAACGCCGCCAGCTCCGTGTCGCCCGTGCGGTCTGCGTCCTGAGCGTAGATCTCCAGTCGCAGCACGTTGCTCAGGCACTGCTGCAGGAACCACACCAGGTTGTAGTCCTTGTCCGGGGTCCCTGTGACAACACCGGTCTCCTGGTCCTGGGTATCGAGCGTTGTTGTCATCGTCGTCTCCTCACGATCGTTGGCGCCGCGCAGCCGCCAGCTGCACGGCCTGCTTTGTTTGCGTTACCCGGCGCCCCCGCAGCCAAACTGGCGCGACCGCGCGCGCCGAGGCGGGCAGCCCAGCGCCGCCTTCGCCGTGGTGCGCTGGCGCGGGCTGTCCGCTGCGATGAGATGCCGCTACTGGCCCACCGGTGCGCCGCCCACCGGCGTGCCGGGACGCCGCTCGTCGTGAGCAGCGCGGCGTCGCCGGAAGGGAAAGCGGCGGCGGCGTGGCTGCGCAGGCTGCGCGCTCTCCGTCCGCGGCAGTGGCGCCGCGGCCGGTTCGGTCCTCGCCGGTCCGGCGGCGGCGGCCCGCGGCACCAGTCGCGGTCCGGGGGCGAAGCGACCGATCGAGAAGGCCGCCAGCGCGATGATTAGCGCGCCGAGGCCGTAGAAGTAGCCGATCAACTCAAACGCCTGCCGCGTGGAGCCGAACAGCGGCCGTCCGATCGGGCCCGTGCCGCTCTCCCAGGTGAGGCTCGCCGCCGGCCCGATCACGAACCACGCCCCGGCCAGCAGCGCAAGCCAGCCGCCGACCACGCCGGCGACGCGCGTTGCGGCCAGGATCAGCAACAAGCCTCCCACCACCGCAACCGCGCCGGGGAGGATCTCAAGCCACAGACGATCGCTCGTGTAGTGCCAAGTCGAGTTGACCCCGAAGGAGTAGTCGAAGTAGGGGCCTATAAACGGAATCAGCCCACCCCAAATGCCTAGCAGGATGATCAGCAGCCCGCTCAGGGCGCCTGTCGAACGGCCCAAACGCATGATGTCTCCTCTCGTTGCCTACTGCATTAATAGGTATTCCCCGATCCACCGCCACTCAACCGTCAGGGCGGTTTGGCGCGGCGTGCTCAGATCACCTGCGCGCCGGCGACGGCGAGCTCCGCGAGCGCCTGCTCGTTGCCGGAAACGTCGATACCGCGCACGGCCGCCGTGGGGATTCTCACTCGCAACCCGCGCTGCAGCGCGTCGAGGGCGGTGTGCTTCACGCACACGTCGGTGGCGAGCCCCGTGATGGTCAGCAGCTCGACCTGCCGGTCTCGCAGCAGCTCTGACAGCTGCGTGGATTCGAAGGCCGAATAACCATCCGAGCCCTGCGCCGTGCCCTTGTCGATGACCGCGTCGATCGCCTCCTGGTCGATCGCGGGGCTGATCTGTGCGCCCGGCGTGTCGCGCACGCAGTGCACCGGCCAGGGCCCGCCCTGGCTGTCAAACGAGGCGTGGTCGGGTGGATGCCAGTCGCGGGTGGCGACGACCAGGTCAAAGCCGCCCGCGGCCAGCAGGTCGTTGATCGGTCGGATGACCTCGTGGCCGCCTGGCACCGCCAGCGCTCCGTGCGGCGGCAGGAAATCGTTCTGCACGTCCACCACGACGAGCGCGTGGCGGACACCGGAAGCTGCGCCGCCACGATCGGACATGTTCAGTGGCGAGCCGCGGGCGTCGACGTCAGCTCAGGTGCGCTCGGCTGCCTCAACGACGCGGGGTGCGCGCCGCCTTTCGGTGCCCGACGCGCTTCAGGCTGCCGTCGGTGGGCGCGTACACGCTCTCGTGTCCGTCGTCCCAGCGGATGCGATATCGCGGTGTGGGATCGGTGTGGACGATCTCCTTGATTTCGCCGGCGCGCCCGGCGCGCGCTGTCGATCGTGCCTGTTGCTCGACTCGGTCACCTACAGCCAGCGTCACGTCTGATCTCCCTTCCCCGGGGCTGCGGCTCTCGGCACGACCTTCTCGGCGGCCGGCTTCGAGCCGAGCGCGGCACCTGCCCCAGCGGCTGCATCGGGCGGACCGGTATGTATCCCCGCCAGGCGCGATGAATCGAGGGGCTCCGGCGGCTCGACTGAGCCGCTGTGCCAGCCGTAGATCCTGTCGCGTACTTCCTCCTCTTGATAGGCAGAGGGATCCGCTCTACGGACCAGGCGCTGTTGCCTGGGCCGAAGCAGCGCGGCCATTCGGCTCGACAGCCTGCTCGCCTTTCGCCCCGGTCGTTCGTTTCGTTGCATCTCCCATCCTGTTATACCCCGCCCGGCGCCGCTCGGCATGCGCCAGCGTCCTGCTCGGGCCTGGCGCTCGCGCGGCGGTCGCCGAGGCGGAGCGTCAGGTGGAGCGCGAGAGCCCGCCCACGGCACCGGTCGCGGACCGCCGCGGGTGGCTGTTGGTGGAGGCGGAATCGGCCGAGGACTCGATCAGGTGACTGGCCGCCGCATCGAGGAAGTCGGCATAGAACGCGATCACGCGCTCCCGGGGGACGTCGGGGTTGCGCAGCCACCAGCGGCCGAGCTGCTCGCCGGCGCCGGAGACGGCGTGGGCCCAGAGTGTGATCTGCTCGCGCTCGGCGCGGGGCGCGAATTGCGTCGCGACCATCGCGATCTGCTGCACGGTGGTGTCGCGCAGGTCGGCGAGCTGCTCGGCCAGTGGACCGACGAGCCCGGTGGCGCCGCCGTACACCAGCGACCAGCGGCGCGGATCGCGCTCGAGGATCGAGAACCACGCATCGGCGCTGCGCTCGACGGTCGTCGCGAGATCGGGAGCGTTGGCGGCGGCGGCGAGCAGCGCGTGTTCGAACTCGGCGCGGATGCTGCGCAGGCACGCGACATACAGACCGTCCTTGGAGCCGAAGTGCTCGTACACGATCGGGCGGCTGACGCCGGCCGCGCGACACAGGTCGTCGATCGAGAAGCCGCCGTAGCCCTTCTCCATGAACAGCTCCTCGGCGAGCTCGAGCAGCTGTGTGCGCCGCACCTCGCGCGGTACGCGGCCGTGCTTGTAGCCGTTGACGTCACGTATTTCCGGAGATTGGTCCTTGGCCATCGCTCACATCCTACACGGTGTAAGTTACGGTTCGCAACCTTGACGTCCTACACGACGTAGGCTACGGTGCGTCACCAACAGCGTGTAACTTAGCATTTCGTGCAGAGAGGGCCGGGATATTGCGCGAGAACAGGCAGCAGGCACGTGAGGCTCGTCGGGTGACGCGCGCGGTGGGCGGGCGGATCGGCGCCGCGCTCGCAGGCGCGGCGTCGGCGTCCGTACGATGGGCGATGGCTGCTGCCGCACTCGCCCTCACCGTGGCCGGGTGCGCCGCCTGGGCGCCAGCGGCGCTAGCGGACTTCCCCTACGTAGGGGACGGTACGCCCAGTAACCCCTCCAGCTGGAGGCTCGCACCCGGTCACGTGCCAAGCAACATCGGCGGTCTCGGTTGGAAGTTTGCGGCCACGCCCGCGAACCCGTCCAGCAACCCGTTGGAAGCGGAAGCGGTCGCGAAAAACAACTCGCAGACGGACGAGCTGTGCGGCGTCACCGGCATGAGCCTGGTCGATCTTCACGCCACGTTCCCAGCTGCAACCGGCTCCTGCATTGCCGCTGGCAGCCCTGTCCACACCGCGATGGAGGTCACGGTCGGCCGCCCCGACGTGGCGATCGCCGAGCTCGACTCGGGCATCAAGTGGAACGACAGCGGCGCTATGAGCATGCTGCGCGCGAAGCTCTTGCTCAACCCGGGCGAGCTGCCCGCGCCGAAAGTCGACATGACGAGCGCGTTCGACCCGTCGACCGGGGTCAACTGCGAAACCGCGCGCGCCGCAACCGGCGGTGACTTCGACGCAAACGGCGCCTTTCCCGGCGGCGCGCCGGGCGGCAGCGGGCCGATCCCCTACGACGTGCTGGGTCAGGGCGTGTTCAATGTGCTCGACTACGCCTGCGACGCGCGTGTGGCGAATGTGGTCGAGCACTACCCGCGATGCACCTTCCCGCCGACGACCAGGGAATGCCGCAACGGCCCGCCCGGGATGCTCGCGCCCGAGGACCTGATCATCGCCTTCTCCGACGGCAGCGACCACGACCGCAACGGCTATGCCAACGACATCGCCGGCTGGAACTACGTCGACAACAACAACGATCCGTTCGACGACGTGCAGTACGGTCACGGCACCGGCGAGCTCGAAGACTCGGGAGCCGAAGCCAACAACGGTGCCGGCGAGGTTGGTAGCTGCCCCAACTGCATGGAGCTGCCGCTGCGTGTGGGCGAGTCGTTCATCGCCGACGCCGCTCGCTTCGCCGAGGCGACGACCTACGCCACCGACCGCGGCGTCGACATCGTGCAGGAGGCCCTCGGTACCTACAACGACCCCGTGTTCGCGCGCCAGGCGATTGACTACGCCTACAACCACGGCGTTACGGTGATCGCCTCCGCGGCCGACGAGGAGGCCGAGCACCACAACCAGCCGGGCGCGCTACCGCACACGATCGTTGTCAACGCGGTCGAAGGCCCCGCGAGCCTAGGTGGCGTGCCGGTGACGAACAAGCCGCCGTCCTACCTGCAGCTCGACGGCTGCACCAACTTCGGCACCCGCGTCGATCTGTCGGTGCCGGCCACCTCATGCTCATCGGAGGCGACCGGCAAGAGCTCGGGCGTGGCCGGGCTGCTCTACAGCGCCGCGCTGAACGCCTGTGGCGCCACGCTGTATGGCTCCTGCACGAGCGGAGCGGGGATGAGGCTGGCGGCGGCCAAGGACTGCAAGCGCGTGAACGGCACCGCGTGTGCGATCAGCGCAGACGAGGTGCGCCAGTTGCTTGCGTCCGGCAACATCGCCGGCACCACCGTAAACGGCTCCTCCACCCTCGGCAGCAACGCGCCCAGCGCGGGGAACGCGGCGGCCGACGCGGGCGAAGGCGGCCAGGCCGACGATGTCAACACCGCGCAGCAGCCGGAGACGGCGTGCAGCGTCGGGATGGCCGCCGGCTGTACCGACCCCAACCTCAACACCACGTTCGCGCTCGACGAGCAGGGCGGCGTGGTGGGCCCGCTGCCCGACACCTTCCGCTTCCCCTCGCGTAAAGGCTTCGACGAGTTCTTCGGCTACGGTCGCATCGACGCCTACAAGGCGGTGGAAGCGGCGGCGCAGGGCTGGATCCCGCCCGAGGCGGACATCACCTCGCCCGAATGGTTCCAGCAGCTGGACCCGGGCCAGTCCTCGTTCGCGGTCAACGGATACGTCAGCGCCCGCACCGGCTACACGTGCCGCGTGGAAATGGCGCCGGGCGCGGAGCCCAACAACGGCGCGGCGTCCTCCGGCGGTGACTTCGCCCCGGTGCCCTCCTCGGTCTGCAACGGCACCACCGTGCACTCGAGTCCCTACAGCGGCCTGCTCGCCAACGTGAGCACAGCGACGCTCAAGGCGATGTTCCCGCACGGCGACCCCACCTCCTTCACCGGCAACGAGAACGGCGGCACGGGACAGACCTCCAACGGGCGGCCCAACACGCTGCCGTACGCCTTCACGGTGCGCGTGGTCGTCTCGAGCGCCGCCGGCGCTCCGGGCCCGGTCATGACCGGGGAGGACCGCCGCCAGCTGTTCCTGCACCGCGACGCCGAACTGATGCGCGGCTTCCCGGTCGAGACGCGCGGCGACGGCGACGCGAGCCCGGTGCTCGTCGACCTCGCCGGCAAGGACTCAAACCAGCTGATCGTCGCCAACTCCGACGGCTTCATCCACGCCTACCAGTACAACCCGGCAACCGGAAGCCTGAGCGACCTGCCCGGCTGGCCGGTGCACACCGAACCGTTGCCACTGCACACCGGCGAGAAAGCGTTCACCAGCCACGAACTCTCCACCGCCCACTACGACCCCGTGCTCGAGGCTCCGGCCGCGGGTGACCTCTTCGGCACCGGGGAAATCGACATCGTCGCCGACGACATCCAGGGCAACGTGTACGCCTGGAACTCGAAGGGCAAGCTCGTCTTTCACCAGACCTCCAACGCGAGCTATTCGGGCGCGCCGCTGGCGGGCAACCCATCCTGGGAGGCCGAGCGCTACGGCACTCGCGAGCGCACCGAGCGCGGCTTTCTCACCTCGCCGGTGCTGGGCAAACTAGATAGCGGCGGGCTCGACATCATCGCCGCCGGCGAGGATCGCCACGTCTACGCCTGGCACGCCAACGGCACGCCGGTCGGCGGCTTCCCCGTGCTCGTCGAGGATCCCACCAAGGTGGCGTCCGTGAGCTCCGCGAGCAACGAGATCACCTTCAACGGCAACGTGCCCGCCGACCAGAACAAAGACGAAGACCAGGGCAAGATCGTCAACACGCCCGCCGTTGCCTACCTCGATGGGCCCGGCAAGCCGCCCAGCATCGTCGTCGGCAGCAACGAGGAGTACCTCGCGAACAAGGGCAATGAAGGCGAAATCAATGCGTCAAAGGTGACCGCCACCTCGCTCGGGGTGCTTGGCAGCGTTCTCAGCTTCGGCAACAGCCGCGTGTACGCGATCAACGCGAGCGGCTGCTCCACCAACTCCTCCTCCTGTGCGACAGGTGGTTTCACCTGCGCGAGCGAAAAATGCACCTCGATCGCCTTCCGCAACGGCTGGCCAGCCAAGATCGGCCTGATCGACGCGGGACTGCTGCCCGACGTCGGCGAGGGCATCGACGGCTCGCCCGTGGTCGCCCCGGTGAGCTGCCCCGAAGGAGGCGAAGGCCCCAAGATCGGGGTGACCCCCGACGCGGGACCGGGCTATGTGCTCAATGCCGACGGCAGCTCCTGCTATGGCGAAAGCGAAGGCAAGTACAACACGCTCGAGACCGATTTCAGCGCGGGCAACGGCAAGACCGACACGCCGGCCTTCCCGGCGGTGGGCGAGCCCTCCTTCGGGACGCTCGACGGGATCACGACCGACTTCTTCGCGCCGGTGGCGGGTCTGATCCGCGCGCTCGATGTGATCGCGCCCGATTATCAGAAGGGCGGCCAGGACTTCACCGCCGCCTGGAACGCCGGCTCCAGCCAGTTCTCGCCCGGTTTCCCGACGGTCAACAACGACCTCTCGTTCATCACCGGGCAGGCGGTCGGCGACATCACCGGCGAAGCGCCCAAGCAGGAGGTCGTGGCCGGGACCGCGTCGCTGGACCTCCAGGCCTACGACGCGGCCGGCAACCCCGCGAGCAGCGCGTGGCCGAAGTTGACCGGGGGCTGGACGGTGGCAACGCCGGTGCTGGGCTCGCTCGGCACGATCGACACCAGTGCGGGGGCCAGGAAGGACGTCGTCTCACTCACGCGCGAGGGCACGCTCGCGGTGTACTCCACCCCCGCCTCCGCCTGCTCACCCAGCTCGTGGCCGAGCTTCCACCACGACATCGCCAACTCGGGCGATTACACGCGCGATGCGACCCCGCCGGGGGTGCCGCTGAACGCGAGCGTCGCGGGCAGCGTGCTGAGCTGGACCGCACCCGGCAACCAGCTGCTGTGCGGGACCGCTGCCACGTATCAGATCGTCACGTCGTCCAAGCCGATCACGCCCGAAAACTTCGCGCGCGCCAAGCCGCTCGCGGGCGCGCCGGCGCCGGCGCCCGCGGGGACCAGGCAGTCCTACACGCTGCCGGCGGGCAACGAACGCTACGTCGCGATCCGCGCGATCGGCGAACAGCAGAACATCGGGCTGCCGGCGGTCGTCCAAGCCGGCGACAAGTGACGGGCACCTCGCCGCGGACAGGCGATCCGGCATCGGCGCTCGGGCTCAGCGGATCTCGAAGCCGCGCAGCCCCTGCGGGCTGTGCTCGCGCAGCTCGACGCCGGTGACCTCGGCGCGGCGCGGGCCGCGTTCGCAGTAGGAGATCAGCTCGCGCACGTCGGGCGCGCGCCCCTCGAGCACGATCTCGACGCTGCTGTCGGGGCGGTTGGCAGCCCATCCGGCGACTCCGCGCCGCTGCGCCTCGCGGCGCACGCTGTCGCGGAAGAACACCCCCTGGACGCGTCCGCGGACGGTCAGCTGGCAGGCGATGATGTCCTCGCTCACGAGCCCCTGCGGCCGGCGCGGCCGCTGTATGCTGGCGCGGCTGAGATGGCGCGAGCGCTGAAGCTGGGACTCAACACGGGCTACTGGGCCGGCGGGCCGCCCCCCGGCGCGGCCGAGATTATCGCGGACGCCGAGCGGCTGGGCATGGACTCGATCTGGACCGCCGAGGCCTACGGTTCGGACTGCCTCACGCCGCTGGCCTGGTGGGGAGCTTCGACCAAGCGCGTGAAGCTGGGCACGGCGATCGTGCAGATGTCCGCGCGCCAGCCGGCCGCCACGGCGATGGCGGCGATGACGATGGACCACCTGTCGGGCGGCCGCTTCATCCTCGGCCTGGGCGTGTCGGGGCCGCAGGTCGTCGAGGGCTGGTACGGGATGCCGTTCGCCAAGCCGCTCGAGCGCACGCGCGAGTACATCGGCATCCTGCGCGACATCTGGGCGCGGCGCGGCCCGGTCGTCTCGGAGGGGAGCCACTACCCGCTACCGCGCCCCGACGGCACCGGACTGGGCAAGCCGCTGAAGGCCTCGATCCACCCCCTGCGCGAGGACATCCCCATCTACCTGGGGGCCGAGGGCCCGAAGAACGTCGCCCTGTGCGCGGAGCTGTGCGATGGCTGGCTCGCGATGCTGTTCTCGCCCACCCACCAGGAGATCCACCGCGCGGCGCTCGACGAGGGGTTCGCCAGGCCCGGAGCGCGGCGCACGGCGGAGGAGTTCGAGGTCGCGGCGACGGTGCCGTTGATCGTCTCCGAGGACGTCGACCGCGCGGTCGACGCGCTGCGGCCGTTCTATGCGCTGTATCTCGGCGGCATGGGCGCGAAGGCGGTCAACTTCCACGCCAACGTGGCAATCCGCATGGGCTACGAGCGCGAGGTGGCGGAGATCCAGGAGCTGTATCTGGGTGGCGACAAGGAAGGCGCTGCCGCGAAGGTGCCGCGCAAGCTGATCGACGAGCTCTCGCTGGTGGGCCCGCCGGAGAAGATTCGCGACGATCTGGACCGGTGGCGTGAGTCGATCGTCACCACGCTGCTCATATCGGGCGATGCGGCCACGCTGCGCGCCGCAGCCGACCTCGTGCTGGGCTGAGGTGCGCGGTAGGCGTACGCTCGCCGCGCCCACGCGGTCCGGGCGCGAGGCAGGGAAGGGTCCGTGAGCTGGCGGGCGAGGGCCGCCGCCGCGCTCGTGCCGCTGGCGATCGCCAGTGCCCTGTCGCTCGCGCAAAAGGCCGCTCGCGCCCAGGCGCCCAACCCTGCGAGCCCGGCGCCCAACCCTGCGAGCCCGGCGCCCAACCCTGCGAGCCCGGCGCCCAACCCTTCGAGCCCCGCGCCGAAGCCCTCGCCGCCCGTGACGCAGCCGGGGCCGGTCCGCTACCGCATCGCCGGCTGCCGCAGCCGCGGGCCGGCCGCTTATCGCCAGGGCCCCCACCGCCGCGAGGTGGCGATCGGCTTTGACGACGGCCCCGCGCCGCTCACGCCGGCGTTCGTGGCGATGCTCGAGCGCAACCACGCGCGGGCCACCTTCTTCATGATCGGCCAGCAGGTCAGCCGCGGCTGGCGGGGCACGCTGATCCGCGAGCTGCGCGACGGGGACGTGCTGGGCGACCACACTTTTACTCACCCCGATCTGCTGCGCACCGGTCCGGTCAGAGGGCAGATGTCGAGCACGCTGCGGGCGATCCGCTCGCTGACCGGCTACACGCCGTGCGTATTCCGTCCCCCGTACGGGGCGTACGACGAATCGATCGTGCGCACCGCCCGCTCGCTCGGCCTCGCGACGGTGCTGTGGAACGTCGATCCGACCGACTGGGCGCTTCCGGGCACGGCGGCGATCGAGCAGCGCGTGCTCGCCCAGGTCAAGCCGGGATCGATCATCCTCTCCCACGACGGCGGTGGCCCGCGGGGCGAGACGCTCGCCGCGTATCCCGCGATCATCGCCGCGCTGCGCGGGCGCGGCTTTCACATCGTCACGATCCCCGAACTGCTCGGCTTCCGCCCCGTTTACGTGCCCTGCATCCGCCTGTGCGAGGGAATCGGCCTGCCGCGCCGCGCGCTGCCGCGCGACGCGCTGATCCAGCGTGCGCCGCGGGCCCATGCGGGGAGCGCTGGCGACGATCGCGAGTCGCCGTCGGGGCGCACACCGGCTCGCCCTAGCGGCGCTCATCCCGCCGCCGCTTGGCCGCGATCGTGATGGGCGTGAGGGCGCCGACCGGTCCGCCCTAGCGGCGCTCATCCCGCCGCTGCTTGGCCGCGATCGCCATGGGCGTGAGGGCGCCGACCGGTCCGCCCTAGAAGACCGCCTCAAGCGGTCTTCTCTATCGAAACTCCGGCTCGACCCAGTCCGGCTGGATGTCCGGCAGCCCGTCGCTGACCCGGTCGCCGAAGTGCGGGGGGCGCTTCTCCAGGAACGACGTCACGCCCTCGACCGCGTCGGCTGACTGGCCGCGGTGGAACATCGCGCGCGAGTCGGCGCGGTGGGCGACCATCGGGTGCTCGGCGCCCAGCATCCGCCACAGCATCCTGCGCGCGAGCGCGACCGACACGGGCGCCGCGTTCTCGACGATCTCCCGCGCCAGCTCGCGGGCCGCGCCGAGAAGCTCGCCGGCCGGATGCAGGCTGCGAACCAGGCCGCCGTGCAGCGCCTCCTCGGCGGAGAACACCCGCCCCGTGGCGACCCACTCCATCGCGCGGCTGATCCCGACAACGCGCGGCAGGAACCAGCTCGAGCTGGCCTCGGGCACGATGCCCCGCCGCGCGAACACGAAGCCGATGCGGGCCTCCTCGGCGGCCAGGCGGACGTCCATCGGCAGCGTCATCGTCGCCCCGACGCCCACCGCTGGGCCGTTGATCGCCGCGATCACCGGCTTCAGCGAGTTGAACACGCGCAGCGTGAACTGGCCGCCGTTGTCCTCGGGCTGCTCCGCGCGCTCACCCCGCTTGCGCCAGTCGAACGTCTCGCCCCCCGCCGCCAGGTCGGCGCCCGCGCAGAAGCCGCGGCCGGCGCCGGTGACGATGATCGCGCCGACCTCGTCGTCGGCGTGGGCACGGTCGAACGCCTGCATCAGCTCGCGCGCCATCGTCGGCGTCCACGCGTTGAGGCGCTCGGGCCGGTTCAGCGTGATCGTCAGAACGCGCTCCGCGAGCTCCGCCGTGATCTGCTCGAAGCGCTCGCTCCCCCAGCCGGGCGCAGCCATCGCTGGACCCTACCAGCCCGCGCCCGTCACTCCCCGCCGAGCATCAGCACCGAACGGATGCCGTCCTGCGCGGCCATCAGCTCGAACGCGCGGTTGACGTCCTGCAGCGGCATGCGATGGGAGATGAACGGATCTACATCCAGCGACCCGTGCATGTAGAGCTCGATCAGCTCGGGTACCCGGTCGCGCCCCTTCAGCCCGCCGAACGATGACCCGCACACCCGCCGCCCGGTGATCAGCAGCCGCGGCACGATCTGCAGCGTCTCGCCCTTGCCGGCGACCCCCACGATCGTGCACAGGCCCCAGCCCGTGCGCGCGGCCTGCACCGCTTCGCCCATCACCGACACCAGACCCGTGGCCTCGAAGGTGTAGTCGGCGCCGAAGCCGCCGGTGGCCTCGAGGATCCGCTCCACGGCGTTGCCGTCGGCCGGCCAGCAGTCGGTGGCGCCCTGATCGCGCGCTAGTCCCAGTCGCGGCGCCGACGGGTCCACGCAGATGATCCGCTCAGCTTCGCGCAGCCTGCAGCCGGCGACGGCGCCGAGGCCGACCATGCCCGCGCCGAACACCGCGCACGTCGAGCCGGGCGCGATCGACGCCGTGAACATCGCCGCGCCCAGTCCGGTTGAGAGGCCGCACGCGAACAGGCAGGCGCGATCGAGCGGGGCCTCGCGGCCGATCTTGTCGAGCGCGATCTCGGGCATGACCGTGCACTCGCAGAACGTGGAGGTACCCATGAAGTGGCGGATCGGCTCGCCGTCGCGCGACAGCCGCGTCGTGCCGTCGGGCAGGTACCCCTTGTTCTGCTGCTCGCGAATCGCCAGGCACAGGTTGGTGCGCGGGTCCAGGCAGTGGGCGCAGCGGCGGCACTGTGGCGAGAACAGCGTCACCACGTGGTCGCCAACCGAGAGGGATTCCACGCCCTCGCCGATGGCCTCCACGACGCCCGCGCCCTCGTGCCCGAGCACGGTCGGCGCGTAGCCCGATGGATCGGCCCCCGAGGCGGTGTACATGTCGGTGTGGCACACGCCGCAGGCCACCAGCCGCACGAGCACCTCTCCGGCGCGCGGGGCCGCGAGGTCGAGCTCCTGCACGACCAGCGGGCGGTCGAACTGCTCCAGCACGGCTGCGCGCACCCTCACTGCGTCATCCTCCCGCGCGCGCGGTCACGGCGTCATCCCCGCGTGGGCGGGGGCGGCGTCATCCCCGCGCGCGGGGGCGCCGAGCGCAAACAGCGGCCAGCGGCCGGGCACGCCCCTAAGCTCGTGCAGCCCGCGGTCCTCGAACGCGAACGGGCCGCCGACCACCGTTCCGAACACGGTGCCCGAGACGAGCACCTCGCCTGCGCCGGCGAGCCCGCTGACGCGCGAGGCGATGTGCACCGCCATGCCCCCCACGTCGTCGCCGATCAGCTCGCACTCGCCCGTGTGCATGCCGATGCGCACCTCGAGCCCCAGCTCGCGCCCGGCCGCGGTGATCGCGAGCGCGCAGCGCAGGGCGCGCGAGGGCGGCCCGTCGAACGTCGCCAGAAAACCGTCACCGACGGTCTTCACCTCGCGCCCGCCAAAGCGCTCGAGCTCCTTGCGCACGTCCTCGTGGTGGCGCGCCAGCAGATCGCGCCAGTTGCCGTCGCCGATGTCCGCGACGCGCGCGGTGGACCCGACGATGTCGGTGAACAGCACCGTGCGCAGCGCGCGCGTGACCTCGACACGGCGCGCGCCGGTGAGGAACTCCTCGATCTCCTCGAGGATCGCGTCGCTGTCGCCGATGAACGGGAACGAGTCGCTGCCCTCGAGCTCCACGTAGCGCGCGCCGGGGATGTGCTCGGCCAGGTAGCGCGAGTGGCGCACGTCCCAGCCCAGTTCTCTGCCGCGGTGCATGACCAGCGTGGGCACGTGGATGTGCGGCAGCGCCGCGCGCACATCCAGATCGATGGCCGAGGCGAGCAGGTTGCGCGCCTCGCCGGGGCTCGCCGACAGGCGCTGCAGGCGCGCGAGCCACTCGGCGAGTGCGTGATCGTCTGCCATCGAGGGCGCCAGCAGCCCAATCGCTTCGTTGTCGGGCTCGCCCCAGGAGACGATGTTGCGCTCCACC
Source organism: Actinomycetota bacterium (assembly GCA_005885515.1). GTDB lineage: Bacteria > Actinomycetota > Thermoleophilia > Solirubrobacterales > Solirubrobacteraceae > Palsa-744. Next base: position 41,321 of record VAWK01000027.1, read on the forward strand.
AGCGCCTCGCGCTCCTCGACCGTCAGGGCCCAGTCGTAGTCGGGCGCCCATGCCGTGCGCGAGACGGACCCGTACATGATCAACGCGCCGATTCGCTCGGGATGCTCGGCGGCCAGCAGCGCGCCGACCAGCCCGCCGAGCAGGTATGTGAACAGCGCCGCGCGTTCGCTGCCCGCGGCATCGAGCACGGCGAGCGCATCGAGCGTTTCCTGCTCGAGCGAGTGCGGCGCGACGAGCCGGTCCGACAGGCCCGTGCCGCGGCGGTCGAACACGATCAGCCGGCCGAAGGTGGCCAGCCGTTCGAGAAAGCGGCGCAGCGCCGGCAGCTCCCACATCTGCTCGACCTGCGAGATCCAGCCCGGCAGGAAAAGCATGTCAAGCGGGCCGTCGCCGATCACCTGGTAGGCGATGCTCGCGCCGTCGCTCTGCGTGTAGCGCGTGACCGGCGCCATCAGTTCCCCCAGCTCACAGCCGCTGCATGCATCAGCTCGATTCCAGCAGGGTCCTGAAAGAGTTGGCCGACTGCACCGTGGCGCCGGTCGCGTGGACGCGATCGACCAGCCAGCGATCGGAGGTGACCACGCGGACCATGGCCGGCTCGCCGTCTGCCATGAGGCGGCGAACGATCTCATCGTCGGCCGAGTCGCGTCGCGGACGCGGCGCATGCGCCACCTCGATAACGGTCGAGCGGATCGGCGGGCGGGGTGGCTGCTCGAACACGACCGTCACCTGCTCGCCGCCGGGCGCCGCCCAGCGCTCGAGCAGCTGCACCAGTCGCACCATCGCCGCGTGGCGGTCAAGCCACCAGGCGTCCGGGCGGGTGCCGATCACGTTCATCCCGTCGATGATCCACCGCACCGCCGTCTGAGCCTACGCGGCGGCCGCTGCGCCGGTGGCCGCAGCTGCGGCCTCGAGGCGGTCATCGCCCCACAACAGCTCAGCGCCGACCAGCACCGTAGGGACGCCGAACACGCCGCGGGCAAGCGCCTCGTCGGTGGCGACGCGCAGGGCCTGCTTGACGTCCGGGTCACCGAGCGCTGCCTGCAGCTCGCCGGCGTCGATCCCGGCGCGGCGTCCGGCCTCCAGCACGACGGGCGTCTCCGCGAGGTCGGCGCCCTCGCGGAAGGCCATGCGCATGGCGGCCAGCGCGAACGGCTTCAGCAGGCCCCTCGCCTGTGCGATCAGCATCGCCCGCGCGACGGTCAGGTCGCTCGTCGGCCAGCGATCGGGCCAGCGCATGGTGCCCAGCCCGTATGCGCGAGCGCGCGCCTCGCACTCAGCCATCCCAGCCGCGCGGCCCTCCCCGAGCCCCCAGGAGCTACGCCCGTTGGCCTTGAAGATCCCCCCCAGGAACACCGGCCGCCACTCGGCGGCACCGATCAGCGTCTCGATGCGCTCGGCCGAGAGCCACGAGTACGGCGACATCGCGCCGAAGAAGAAGCTGGGGGCCACGAAGACGATCATGGCGCATCGGGCTGCCGGCGGCGGCCTCGCGGCCGGCTGTGAGCTCCTCGGGGCCAGGCGACGCGCGCCGCGAGCGCGCCTGCCACGGCAGCGCCGCGGCTGGTCGGCCGCGGTGCGCGCCACTCCGGCTGGGCGGCCGCGGTGCGCGCCACTCCGGCTGGGCGGCCGCGGTGCGCGCCACTCTGCTGGGCGGCCGCGGTGCGCGCGCGTGCATCCGGGGCGATATAGGGTCCCGGGCAAATGAGCGCTCGCGTGCTGCTGCTGTCGTGGGAGTACCCGCCGGTGATCGAGGGAGGGCTCGCGCGCCACGTTCGCAAGCTCGCCGAGGCGCTCGTGCGCCAGGGCGTGGCGGTCGATGTGCTCACGCGCGGCCCGGGGGAGGCTGCGCAGCTGCCAGCGCTCGCGCCCGGCGGGGACGCCGGCGTGGCCGTGCACCGCGTGCCAGAGCCGAGCTGGCCGCGAGACCTCGACCGCTTCGTGGGCTGGGTGGAGCGCATGAACGAAGACATGCTGGCGGCCGGCGAGGCGCTGGCGGAGGAGAGCGCCTACGAGCTGGTGCACGGCCACGACTGGCTGGTGGCGCACGCCTCAGCGATGCTCGCCGATCGGCTGGGCGCGCCCTACGTGACGACGATCCACGCCACCGAGCATGGTCGTCACCAGGGCTGGGTGCAGGACCCGCCGCAGTCGCACATCCATGGCGTGGAGCGGTGGATGGCGGGCCGCGCGGAGCGCGTGATCGTGTGCTCCTACTACATGCGCGGCCACGTGGCGGACATCTTCGACATCGACGAGCGGCGCATCGCGGTGATCCCCAACGGCATCGACCCGCGCGACCTGCGGGCGGTGGGTGACCTGCGGGCGCTGCGGCTCGAGTTTGCGGCACCGCACGAGAAGCTCGTGCTGCTGGTGGGCCGGCTCGTGTACGAGAAGGGCTTCCAGCTGGCTCTCGACGCGCTGCCGGGGGTGATCGACGAGGTCGGCGACGTGCGCTTCCTGGTCGCGGGCAGCGGCACGCACGAGGCTGCGCTGAGGCAGCAGGCGCAGCGTCTGGGCCTGGCCGAGCACGGCAGCTTCCTGGGCTGGATCGGGGATGACGTGCTGCACTCGATGTACCGCATCGCCGACCTGTGCGTGGTGCCATCGATCTACGAGCCGTTCGGGCTGGTGGCGCTGGAGGCAATGGCCTCGGGCTGCCCGTGCATCGTGGCCGACACCGGCGGGCTGCGCGAGGTGGTGCCGGTAGGCGAGCGCGTCGGCTTGCGCTTCAACGGCGGCGATGCGCAGCACCTGGGCGTGATGATCGAGCGCCTGCTGGTCGACGACCGGCTGCGCGATCGCCTCGTCACCGAGGCCTCCGAGCACGTGCTTCGCTTCGACTGGGATGACGTCGCCCGGCGCACGCGGGCGATCTACAGTTCGGTCTCGACGGTGACGCCGCGGCGCGAGCGGATCCGGAGGGGATGAACGGTGCTCGAGGGCTTGATGCAGAACGACTTCCCGCTGACGCTCCAGCACGTCCAGCGCAGGATGCGCTCCTGCAGCCCCGACGCACAGGTCGTGACGCTGATGGCGCCCGGCGAGCTGCGGCGGGCGAGCTTCGCCGAGCTGGGCGCGCGCATCGACCGGCTCGCCCGCGCCCTGCAGCGCCTGGGGGTGCAGGCCGGGGACCGCGTGGCGACGTTCGCCTGGAACAACCAGCGCCACTTCGAGCTGTACTTCGCGGTCCCGTGCATCGGGGCCGTCCTGCACACGCTGAACATCCGCCTGTTCGAGGAGCAGCTCACCTATATCGTCAACCACGCAGAGGACAAGCTGATCTTCATCGACGACTCGCTGGTGCCGCTGCTGGAGGGGCTCGCGCCACGCTTCGAGCACGTGGCCCACTTCGTGGTGATGGGCGATGGCGACGCCGGCTCGCTGCCGAACCCGCTGCGCTACGAGCAGCTGCTGGAAGAGGCGGGACCCGGAAACTTCGACTATCCCGCCGTGCACGAGCGCCAGGCGGCGGCTCTCTGCTACACGAGCGGCACCACCGGAAACCCAAAGGGCGTGCTGTACTCGCACCGCTCCACCGCGATGCACTCGACGGTGGTGATGGGACCCGACGCGAACCTGCTGAGCTCGCGCGACCGCATACTGGCGGTGGTGCCGATGTTCCACGTCAACGCCTGGGGACTGCCGTTCGCGGCGGCGATGGCCGGCGCCGACCTGATCCTGCCCAATCGCTACCTGCAGTCGGAGCCCCTGGCACAGCTGATCGTCTCGGAGCGACCGACGATGATGGCCGGCGTACCGACGATCTACAGCGACCTGCTGCGCTACGCGGACGAGCATCGTCCCGACCTGTCTTCGCTTGTCAACTGCATCTGCGGCGGCTCGGCCGCCCCCGTGAAGCTGCTTCGCGACTTCCAGGAGCGCCACGGCGTGGTGATCAACCACGCATGGGGCATGACCGAGACGAGCCCGATCTGCACGCTTGCACGTCCGCCCGTGCAGATGGACGAGGAGGAGTACTGGCGCCTGCGAGCCACGCAGGGGCGCGCGGTGGCGTGGGTGGAGCTGCGCCTGATCGGCGACGATGGCCATGAGGTGCCGTGGGACGGCGAGTCGACGGGAGAGATCGAGGTGCGCGGGCCGTGGGTCGCCTCTCGCTATTACAACGATCCGTCCGGCGATGAGAAGTTCCACGACGGCTGGCTGCGCACCGGCGATATCGGCTCACTGGACCGAGGCGGTTACCTGCGCATCACCGACCGCGCGAAGGACGTGATCAAGTCCGGCGGCGAGTGGATCTCATCGGTGGAGCTGGAGAACGAGGTGATGTCGCATCCGGACGTGGTGGAGGCCGCGGTGATCGCCAAGCCCGACGAGCGGTGGGCGGAGCGGCCGCTGTGCTGCCTGGTGTTGCGCGAGGGGGCCCAGACCTCGGTGGAGGATCTGCGCGAGCATCTGCGCGAGCGCGTCGCCAAGTGGTGGCTGCCGGACGAGTTCGCGTTCGTGGAGGAGATCCCCAAGACGAGCGTGGGCAAGTTCGACAAGAAGGTGCTCCGCGCGCAGCTCGCCGACGGGACGCTCGAGGGACGCGTGGCGGTCGAAGCGCGCGGGCGACCGGCACCTGCACCGGGGTGATGTCTTCACCCGGCTGCGGCAGCCGGGCGATGCCTTCACCGCCTTTTCGGGCAGGCGCCTGAGCGCGACCGCCGCGGTGATGTGATGTGGTGCAGCCCGGCAAGTGAGGGCGGCGCTCGTCGCGCCGGGCGCCGCGGGCCGCCGAGCGGGCGGATTAGGGCGAGCGCCTGCCGGGAAAAGGTCCGGCGCACGTGATAAAAACTGCAAACTTTAAAGATAGGCTTTGTTCTGCCGATGGCGAAACCAAGCTGATGCAGTATCGATCGAACACGCAAGCCCACGCCAAGCGGCCGCCATGGACGGTTCGCGGCGTTAACACGAACACCAACGGGAGGTTGGCATGACTCGGACCAACGCCGTGGCCTCGAGCGGGTCGCGGAAGCCAGGCGCAATGGCGCTGAGCAGAGGATCGTCCCGCGCGTGCCGCAGGCTTTCGGTCATGCCGATTGCGCTGCTGCTCGCGGCGGCCCTGCTCGTGCCGCAGACCGCGCTCGCGGCTGAACCCACCAGCGGCTACAGCCAGACGGCGCCGCCGCCGAAAACCACGCCGCCCGCGACGACGCCCACACCCACCACGGGCACGTCGCCGACGAAAGAAGAAAAAACCACCGCTGAAAAAACGACGCCGTCGCAGGAAGCGGCTCCTAGTAAAGAAGCAGCTCCGAGCAAAGAAGCTGCTCCGACGACGGCGGTGGCCAAAGAAAAAGCGCTGCCGTTCACGGGCTTTGACCTTCGCTGGGCGCTCGGCGGCGGGCTGCTGCTGATCGGCGCGGGTGCATCGCTCGTGCTGGTCGAGCGGCGCCAGCGGCGCAAGACGACTCGCTGAGACAGGCTCGCGCCTGACACCAACGTAAGCGACCGCCGGGGCAACCCGGCGGTCGTTTTACGTGCGCGCGAAGCACGTGCGCGACGGCGAGCGCGGGCCGTCCCCTCCCTCGCGACTAACCCTTCGCCTCCCCCTTCGCTCACCCCAATATCCCCCCAACGGGGGGATGTTCGCGGCGCGCGGGCCAGCCACCATCTGCGAAACCGCCACGGAAGGCACAGGGGCAGAGTTGGAGGTCCGCGACCGGCGGACCTCCAACGCCACCAGACCACCGCGGCTGGAGGGACGAAGACATGGGCACACACCAGACAGCGCTGCGCGGCACGGCTGCCCGAATCCTCCTGGGCCGACTCCTCCTGCTCGGGGCCCTGCTGGTGTGTGCGTTCCTCGTCTTCACCGTCGCGGCACAGGCCAACACCGTGACGATCAGCGGCAGCATGGAGGGTGCGATCAAGATCTCCAACGGCGACTTCGTGGCCGCCGGCTACCAGTTCACGATTCCCGGCGGCCACCCCGACACGCACGTGACGATCGCCCAGGCGACGGTGACGATCACCGGCCCGTGCAGCAACGGCGGCACCGACACGGTCACGATCCCGCTTAAGGCGGGGCCTTACGACGACCCTGCCAACAGCTCGGAATGGTTCCCCGAAGGCAAGGAGGAAGAACCGGCCACCTTCCAGGGCTCGGTGGTGGCCAGCGTATGTGGCGGCACCGGCACCCTCGACGCGTCCAAGGGCGCCACGTTCCACGCCGATGTCCAGGCCGACCAGACGGCGAATGAATTGCACATCCGCTTCCACTACCGCGATCCGAACGCCAAGGGCAAGGGGAACTTCGACTGCGCCTCCTCCTCCTCGCAGGGGCTGGCTGCCGCCGTCTGCGGCGCGTCCTGGAGCTCGACGGCCGGCCTCGTACCCGACCGGATCACGCCCGCGTTCACGATCGAAAAGCTGCATGAGATCTTCGGCAGCGGCGGCGCGTTCACGACCGCGCCCCTCACCGGCGAAGTCGGCGAGTCGGTCGATTACGAGATCATCGTCACCAACACCGGCAGCACCGCGCTGACGTTCGGCAACCTCACCGACGAACGCTGCGAATCGATCGCGGGCGGCCCGGGCGGCAATGCGCTTGAAGCGGGTGCAGCCACGACCTTCACCTGCGAACACGTGTTAACGCTGGCCGACCAGCTGGCCGGTCGCCACGAAAACAACGCGACGATCACCGGCACGCCGCCCGAGGGCTCGCCGAT
>VAWK01000027.1:48111-65703 GCA_005885515.1 Actinomycetota bacterium
CGCCAAACTGACCGGCAAACTGGGCCAGACGGTGGAATACAAGATCACCGTCAAGGACACCGGCAACACCACGCTGGCGCTCGGCGCCCTGTCGGACCCCAAATGCGACGCGCGCACGATCTCGGCCGCGAGCCAGAGCCCGATCGCGCCCGGCGAAACCGCCTTCTACACCTGCAGCCACGTGCTGGACGCGGTCGGCATCTACACCAACGTTGCGGTCGTCACCGCCACGCCGCCCGGCGAACCGCCGATCAGCCACGAAACGCCGCCGGTCGAAGTCGAAGTTCCGGCCGGACCTGCCTTCGAAATCAAAAAGGAACAGCGCTTCGAAGGCGAAGCGAGCTACACGACGGCCAAGCTAATCGGCAAACTGGGCCAGACGGTGGAATACAAGATCACCGTCAAGGACACCGGCAACACCACGCTTGCGCTGAAAGTGCTGTCGGACCCCAAATGCGACTCCGGCACGATCGCGGGCCCCAGCCAGAGCCCGATCGCGCCCGGCGAAACGGCCTTCTACACCTGCAGCCACGTGCTGAGCGCCGTCGGGGTCTACACCAACGTGGCCACGGAGACCGCCGAAGGCGGCGGCAAAGAACTGACGCGCACCTCAAACGAAGTCGAAGTCGAAGCCAGGGAAGCGCCCAGGCCCGGCTTCGAAACCAAAAAGGAACAGCGCCTGTCGGGCGAAGCGAGCTACACGACCGCCAAACTGACCGGCAAACTGGGCCAGACGGTGGAATACAAGATCACCGTCAAGGACACCGGCAACACCACGCTGGCGCTCGGCGCCCTGTCGGACCCCAAATGCGACGCGCGCACGATCTCGGCCGCGAGCCAGAGCCCGATCGCGCCCGGCGAAACCGCCTTCTACACCTGCAGCCACGTGCTGGACGCGGTCGGCCCACGCCGCCCGGCGAACCGCCGATCAGCCACGAAACGCCGCCGGTCGAAGTCAGCGTGCCGCCAGCCACCTCGCCAGCGCCGAAAGCACAAGTCAGCCCGTTCGTGGCGGCGGCGCCGGCGCTGAAAGGCCCGCAAGGCTGCGTGCGCCAGAGCTTCACGGTGAGCGTGAAGGCCGCAAGCGTCGCGAGCGTCACGTTCTACCTGGACGGTCACAAGCTCAGGACGCTGAGCGCCAAGAACGCGCACAACGGCCAGCTGCGAATCACGATCGGCACGGCAAAGCTCAGACTGGGCGCCCACAAGCTGGTGGCGAAGATCACGATGGTGGGCTCGCCCAAACCAGCCGCGGTCACGCGCTCGCTGACCGTGGTGCGCTGCGCCTCGCCCTTTGTCGCTCCTCGTTTCACGGGCTAGCTCGGCGACGGGGAGATCCGTCGATCACCCGCGAGCGCTGCGCCCGCGGATGACGGCGCGTCAGACCTGGTGCTCGTAGCTAGCGCGGATCGGACTCGCGAACCGAAGCCGGCGCGGAGGTGGCCAGCAGCACGTCCTCGGTGATCCTCAGCAGGTCGTAGCCTTCCGCGGTCAGCGCTGCTCGAGGCGCGTCGGTGCCCTCCGCCTCATCCAGTTCCACGTAGCCGAGGTCTGCGAGGTCCTCGAGTTGTCGCTCTACGGTCGAAGTGTCGGAGTTGATCCGGGACGCGAGCTCGATCGCCGTCAGGCCGTCCGGCCCGGGTGGATAGAGCAGCGCCAGGCACTCGGACGGAACCTCGCCGTGATCGGCTGTCGCCCAGGCATGCCGACCTGCATTGTGTCCCTCCGTGTTCACCGCCGCGAGCAGCCGCTCGATCCGGTCCCCCGCTCGTCGAATCAGCCGGCAAGTAGGCGCTCGAGCTCGTCGAGGCACCCGTGCCATCCCTCGTCCTGGGCGCCGCGGCGCCGGTCGGTCGAGATGCCGCTGTTGACCATCAGCACCGTTGTCGAGCGCTCGGACCCCGAGAAGGAGAGCTCGATCAGCTGCTCGTTGGAGGGATCGTCGTCGAAGATCCAGGTCATCGCCAGCCGGTGCGGCCGGTCGATCAGCGTGTATACACCCTGCGCTTCGGCCTCGGTGCCGTCGGGCCTTCGCATCACCACCCGGACCTTCCCGCCCACCCGAAGGTCGACCTCGGCCTCCGGCGTGTCCCAGTCGGGGGCGCAGTGGAACCAGCGCCGCATCACGTCGGGACTGGTCCAGGCGTCGAAGACATCCTCGGCGCTAGCCGCGAAGGTCCGCTCGATGCGCACCACGTGGCCGGACTTCTCGCTCAACGTCGCTCCTTCCGTTCCTCCAGGTACTCGCCGACGACATCGAAGAGGCGCTCCCAGCGCTCCCGCTGGCTTTCTATCCAATCCGAGGCCTCGGCAAGCACCTCCGGCCGCAGCGCGAGGCGGTGGGTCCTGCCGTCGATCACCCGGCTCACGACGCCTGCCTGCTCCAGCATCTTCAGGTGCCGTGAGATGGTCGGCTTGGAGACGCCAAAGTCCCGGGTCACCTCTCCGACGGTCGCCACCCCCCCGCTGAGCCGCTCCACGATGTCGCGCCGCAGCGGATGCGCGAGCGCCTTGAACGCATCGTTAGCCATTTTGCTAACTATATAGACTGCCCGCGGACCCAAACAGAAGGAGGCACGCTGATGACAAAGCATCGGATCGGCACGCAGGAGGAGTGGCAGGCGGAGCGCGACGAGCTGCTACAGGAGGAGAAGGAGCTCACCCGCCGCGGCGACGAGCTGGCCAAAAAGAGGCGCGAGCTGCCTTGGGTCCGGGTCGATAAGGAGTACCGGTTCGAGACCGAGGACGGCACGAAGACCCTCGCCGATCTCTTCGACGGCCGCTCCCAGCTGCTCGTGTATCACTTCATGTTCGGGCCGCCATACGACGCAGGCTGCCCGGTCTGCTCCTCGATCGCGGACACGCTCGACCCCCAGGTCGCCCACCTGAAGGCCAGGGACACCACTCTGCTGCTCGCCTCACGCGCGCCGCTCGAGAAGCTCCTCGCCTACAGGGAGCGGATGGGCTGGGGCATCGAGTGGGTCTCGAGCGGCGGCAGCGACTTCAACCGCGACCTCGGCTTCCTGCACACAGAGGAGGAGCTGAAGCCGTTCCTGGACGGCGCGATCCCGCCCACCGTCGAGGAGAACGCGCGCTTGTGCGGGACGGACGTCGCGGGGTACGTCGCCGAGGGACCGGGCCTGAGCGTGTACGCGCTGTCGGACGGGACCGTCTACCGCACCTACGTAACGAGCTCCCGCGGCCTCGAGCCCGCAATGGCCTACTACGGCCTGCTGGACCGGACGCCGAAGGGTCGCGACGAGAGCGCCTCGATGCCGTTGTGGGTGCGGCGCCATGACGAGTACGAGACGGGCTAATGCATCGCTCGATCCTGCACCTGGGATCATCTGATCGGTGATCGAGCGGGCGTCATCCGCCCCCGCAGAGGCATAGATGAGCGATCAGGCCATCAGGATCATCGGCGCGGGGCCCGCCGGACTGGCGATGGCGGCGGAGCTCGCACATTCGGGAGTGCGATCGGTCGTGTTGGAGCGTGCGGACGCGGTCGGAGCGTCCTGGCGCGAGCGCTATGACCGGCTGAGGCTGAACACGTGTCGCTGGACCTCGACGCTGCCCCACTCCCGCTATGCCAAGGGCACGGCGCTTTTTCCTTCGCGCGACGAAACCGTGCGATACCTCGAGGACTACGCCGAGCGGCACCGACTCGATATCCGTTTTGGAACGCGGGTAGATCGGATCGAGGCTGCCGATGGCCGGTGGGAGTTGCATACCTCGCTCGGCAAGGACACCGCCGCGCAGGTGGTCGTAGCCACGGGTTACGAGCACACGCCCTTGATCCCGAGGTGGCCGGCGCGCGACCGTTTCCAAGGTCATCTACTGCATGCCGCGGAGTACCGCAACGCCAATCGGTTCCGCGGTGCGGACGCACTGGTCGTGGGTCCCGGCTGCTCGGGGATGGAGATCGCCTTCGATCTGGTCAAGGGCGGCGCCGGGAGAGTGCGGGTCGCGGTGCGCACACAGCCGAACATCATGCTGCGCCAGTCGGGTGGCCTGCCGGGCGACGTTCCCGCGCTTGCTTTGCTGTCGCTGCCGCCACGCATCGCGGATGTCCCAGCGCGGCTCGTTCGTCGCCTGAGCGTTGGTGACCTGAGCGACTACGGACTGGTTCCGCCGGCGGAGGGTCTGTTCGCCCGCTACCACCGCGAGAGAAAGACACCAGCGATCGTCGACAAGGAGGTCCTGCAGGCGATCAGGGACGGTCGCATCGCGATCGTGGCCGGCCTTGAGTCATTCGAGCAGACCGGCGTGACGCTCGCGGACGGTACGCGAATCAAGCCCGAGGTCGTGATCGCGGCAACGGGCTACAGCCGCGGACTGGAGCCGCTTGTGGGACACCTCGGGGTGCTGGACGAGCGCGGGGTCCCGCGCGTCCATGGTGGACCCGCGGCAGCCCCAGGTCTGCGGTTCGTCGGCTACGCGCCGCGACCGGGACAGATCGGCCACATGGGCCGCGAGGCGCGGCAGGCGACCAAGCAGATAAACAACGAGGCCAAGGTGACTGTCGGGGCCTAGGGTTGACCGTCGGCGATCGCGAGCAGGGGCTCACCGGGGGCACTCCTGCGCGCTCGCCCGAGCAGGAGCCATGCGGCTCGCGGGCGTGGCCGTCTTCGACGACTCGTGCGTGATACTGCCACCACGATGCCAGACGAGGCCATGGACGTTACGCGCAGCTGGTTCGACACCTGGAACCGTGGCGATCTCGACGCCTTCATCGACCTGTACGCCGCGGACGCCGAACTGACGCCCCCAGCGTCTTGGATAGAGACGGGAACCTTCAAGGGTCGGCCCTCAATTCGCCGTTTCTTCGAAGGCCTCAAGGAGTCCTGGAGTGGGCAGGACGAAGCGGTCCTCCGAGAACTCTTTCGCGCGGGAGATCGCGTGGTGTCTCGCATGGACTGGCAGGTACGCGGCAGGGCGAGCGGCATCGACACGCACCTTGATGTGACGAACGTCAATACGATCGTCGGCGGCAAGATCGTCCGCCAGGTGCACTATCTCGACCACGCGGAGGCCCTTAAAGCTCTCCGACTGGCTGGGTAGGCGTCGCGCAGGCTAACTACGAGATGGTCGACGGGGGTCGCCTGGAGCTCGGCCAGACAGCGGAAATAGCGTACTTTCAGCTATTTCACACTATGCGGATGAGAGGACTCGAACCTCCACGGACTTGCATCCACACGGACCTGAACCGTGCGCGTCTACCAATTCCGCCACATCCGCGCGCTGCCGAGGTCCGAACATAGCGCACCGGTCGAGCGGGCATGCGCTGTAGGTCCAGTGGCGGTCCGTAGCGCGCCGACCGATCAGGCCGGAGTGACGGGCCAAGCGGCGGGCCGTCAGGCTTGGGATCGCCCACGGCGAAGCGCCCCGGGCGAGCCGCACGGCGATGCTTCTGGGCTGGGCCACGGCTCGCTTTGCTAGCCTCGGCACGTCAACGCGCGCCGCTATCGTCCAGGGGACTAGGACGCCGCCCTCTCATGGCGGAAACCCGGGTTCGAATCCCGGTAGCGGTACTCAGCGAGCGCCCGAGAAAATCGGGCGTTTCGGCGTTTGAGAGGCCAGGGTGCTAACAGAAGTGCAAACCCGACCCTGGGTGGCCGCGCGACCAGTTCCACGTTCGCCCGCGACAATCGCCTACTCGGCCAGCCCTATGGCTTCGAGGGCCTCGGTGCGCGACCCGTAAAGCTCCGAGTGCACGATCTTGCCCCCGCGCAAACTATGGACCTCGCCGGTAACCCGCTCCACTTGGACTCCGCTGCAACGCCCATGCCCATGATGTCGCGCCACGATCAACACGCGGTCACCGACGCTCCGCGCCTCCTCGACCTCGAAGCGGTAGTCCTTGCCGAAGGCGAGAAACCAATCTCCAAACCACCGGCCGACGGCCTCCCGCCCACGGAAGATCCCCGCGTTCGGCCCGACGCTCTCGTGCACGACGAGCACGACCTCCTCGTCGAAGGTAGCCAAGATCGCAGCCCAGTCGCGCTGATTAATGTGCTCATAGATCTCCCGCATGATCTCGACGTCCTGCGACATCAGTTACTCCATCAACCCCACGGCTTTGAATGTCATGAAGAAGGGCCTCCTCGGTGGCAGTCTCCGGCTGTCACCTGTGGAGCCGACCAAGGAGGCCCTGGAACATCATGTTGCATGTTGGTTTGGATCTCAGCCGTAGACGGTTGGACTTCGATTTGCTTTGCGAGGACGGGTCGCGGATCGAACGCGATGCGGTAGCCCCAGATGCTGACGGGTTGCGGAGGCTTGTGCGTCGTGTGGCCGTCTATCGCGAGCCAGTGCGTGCGGCAATCGAGTCGATGAACGGCGCGCGGTACGTGCACGACGAGCTCGAGCGATCCGGCTGGGAGGTCGAGGTCGCCGACGCGCAGAAGGTCAAGGGGCTCGCGCCGCTGGCGAGCAAGACCGACCGTATCGACGCGTGGGTGCTCGCCGAGCTCTCTCGGCGCGAGCTGGTGCCGGCCATCTGGCTGCCTTCTTTCGAACAGCGCGGCGAGCGCGAGCGGGCGCGCTGGCGCTTGTTCTTGGTGCGCAAGCGCAGCTCGCTCAAGCATCGCGTGCACGCGCAGCTACTCGCGTTCGGGCACCCCTGCCCGGTCTCGGACTTGTTCGGGCGCGCTGGCCGCGAGCTGCTGGCAAGGCTCGAGTGTCCCGAGCCGTGGCGCTCCGGCGTGCTCGCGGCGGTGGGGATGGTCGACGACCTCGACGCGCAGATCACCGCGATCGACCGCGAGCTGAAAGATCTCGGCGCCGACCACCGCTATATCCCGCTGCTGACGAGCGTCCCTGGGATCGCGTGGGTGCTGGGCTACACGATCGCCGCAGAGATCGGCGACATCAACCGCTTCCCCTCGCCGCAGAAGCTGTGCAGCTACACGGGCTTGTGCCCGCACGTTCGCCAATCTGGCTCAAAAGACCACCGCGGCGGGCTCACACACGCCGGCCCGAAGTACCTGCGCTGGGCGCTGATGGAGGCTGCCACCAACGCCTGCCGGGACCCGATCTCTACCACGATCGCTACCAGCGCAACAAGCGACGCCTGGGAAAGCAACGCGGTGCCAAGGTCGCACAGGTCGACCTCGCGCGCTGCTTGGCGCAGGCGATCTGGCACATGCTCACCCGTAACCAAACCTTTGCTCCGGCAGGCGCCAGAAGCCCTCTGGCCGCATAGACGGCCCTCTTTGAAATGCGCTACCGGAGCAATGCCCCAATAGCACCTGGTCCTCCCCCGAGGAGGCGATAGAGAGTTGAGCCCTGCTCCAACGCCACGACTCGCCGGGGGACCATGACGCCGACCCGGACGCAGTTGACAATCAGCCCTTCTTCATAGAGAGGGCTTCGGCTCGGTCGGTGAAGGAGCGGATCGTGGCGACCTGTCCGTTGCGAATCGTCCAGATGTGCGTCAGACGCTGATCGACCGGAAGCCCGCTGCCTTCCCGGTCGCCCGCTCGTGCGTAACCACGACGAGCTGATCGCCTACGTCGATGATTTCCTCGACGTAGATCTCAAACGAATCGAACACGGCGTCAGCGTGGTTGATCCAGGCCGTCCGCCCCCGCGTGGCCGTGGTGCGCCTCGACGGTTGTCTGCAGCTCGATATCCGGGCGCAACGCTTCACGTAGCGTGGCCATGTCGCGCTGATTGAACGCGCCAATCACCCGGTACACGACCTCCACGTTCTGCCTAGAAATACGCGGTCACCTCGCCAATTTCATCCGTCGTGGGTGCCGCCAACGGCGGCATGAACTCTCCTGCGACAACCGCCTACTACGACAGCCCCACGGCCTTGAGGGCCTCGGCATGATCGAAGTACTCCGCTCCTCGGACAACCTTGCCGTTGCGAAAGGTGTAGATCATCGCCAGGTGCCAGTCGGCGCGCACACCACTCCCACGGCCCAGCCCGGTCCAGCGGACCCACGTGAACACTCGGTCGTCGCCTACAGCGATGTACTCCTCGACGTCGGCGTGCAAGTCATCAAAGCTCTCCTGCCACTGTTCGACGTAGCGTCTGTAGCCCTCATGACCATGGTGGATGGCGGCGTCGGGGTCCTCCACCGACGTGTGGTACTCGATCTCGGGATCGAGGAACTCCGAAACCCAGCGGTCGAAATCCTCACCTCGGTTGAACACGTCAAAGCCCCCCCGCACGATCTCCACATCGGCCTGCGACATGCTCGGCCCTCCCCTTACCCCGTGAGACCGGCGGCGTGAAGGCCCTCTTTCCACGTCATGAAGAACTGGAGCTGGCCGATCGCGCCCTCGGTGAAGTCCGAGCAGACAACGCCGACCGGCTGCCGGATGGGAACGGCAGAACCCTTGATCCGCCCGCCCATCTCCACAAGCCCTAGAACTTTCGAACCGGCGTCTCGAACCTCATGCACGTTCGTCGAAGTTGTCGGTCCACGCGCTGATCATCCTTCGCGCGCCGTCATGGCCACGATAGACGGGGTCCTCGGGTCACTCGACGACCGAGTACAAACACAACATCGCCCGAGAGGAAAGGGAGCACGGCCTCGATCCCACCAGCGTTGAAAGCATCGAAGCCAGCGCGCACAAGCTCCACGTTCTCCAGCGACATCGGCTACGCCTTGAGGCCGAGGTCAGCGAGGGCGCGCTCGCGGTCCCAGTAGAGGACGAGCCTTGTTACCTTGCCGTCGCGGACGTGGAAAAGACCGGCAGTGGTCGACGAGATGGGTCCCGCGCTCCAGCCCGCGTGTCTATCCGCGCCTGCTCGTGTGAGTAAGCACGAGCACGCGCTCGCCGTCGAACTCGCGGTACTCCTCCACATCGGTGCGGACATCATCCCACGCGCTCAAAAACTGACGGTAGAACTCTGCCATTCCCGCGCGCCCCCTCCAGGTGCCGGGTGTCGGTCCGTCCGGGCTCACGACTCGATCTCGGGGTCAGGGAATGGGGCGACGGGGCCAGCCTGGGCGACCGGCCCGACCCGAGAAGTCACGTGCAGTAACTGCCTAAGGTGCGCGACTGGCCCTACTGGCCATACTGGGCCGACCGGTCCCACCGGGCCGACGGGTGAAGTCAAAGTGCAAAACACCCGGCGGCGTGCGCCGGCAGGGCGAGGCACGGCTCTCCTTGAGGGTTCCGCGAAGGACACTGCGATCGCCTCCCGCTGGACCGGATCCAGCACCACAGAACGTGCAAATTGCATCCTCGCCAGGGTGCAAGCGCTTGCACCAGCGCCCGACGGCGGTAGGTTGGGCGGGTCGATCAAAAGTGCCCCACGGCCGCTCCTGTGGCGCCGAGGGCGTGACCCACAGGAGGGCGATGATGGCCGCTGAGCGGCGGAGCGGACAGTCCAGGGATGCGGGGATGGTGATCGGCGCAACCACGATCGCCGAGCTTGCCGACTTTTCGTCCTTCCCCGACCTGGCCACGCGCAGGCTCCAGGCGGGTGACTGGTTGGGCTATCTACTCCTCTTCGGCCATGAGAGACAGCGCGCCGCGTTCCTGAAGGTTCTGCCGGCGCTCGAGCGTGAACCGCCAGAGGTCTACTGGTCGATTCTGGGCCACGTTTGGAGCGCGGCCGAAGCGCCAGGCATCGAAGACGAGGTGGACTGGCGGGCCCTGTTCGCCGACCCGCGGCCGGAGCGCGAGTATTTGATGGGCGTCGATGAACGACGCGCCTATCGGCGCCTTCCGCAGATCGTGCACGTGTATCGCGGCGCTGGGCATCCCGACTTCGCGCAGGGCCTTTCATGGACGCTCGACTACGAGGAGGCCGCTTGGTTTGCAGGTTACGCGAGGATGGCGCTGCGCCGGGCACGCGCTCCCCACCTCCTCGCCGCCTCCGATGCTCAGGAACCTTGCGTGGTGCATGGCTGTGTCGCCCATGCTGACGTGATTGCCTTGCTCGGTGATGCCCAGGGCAGGGCAGCCAGCGAGATCATCGCCCTGCCGCCGGCGGTGAAGGTAGTGAAGGTCGAGCTCCTGCAGCGCAGCGCGCCAGTTGGAGGCTTCGATGAGGACATGGCCTCGAGGCGCGCGCGGCCTCTGATCCCGGCCGGAGCTCATCGCCGGCGCGGATCGATCCGGCCGGAGCGACGGCAGCCGATGGCGCCGGGGGGCGCGCCGTGAGCAGCGCGACGCCGGCGAGAGCGATCGGATACGGTCTTGGCGGCGGGCTGCGCATCGGCGCACGCCCTCAGGAGACACGAAGGCGCATCCGCCTGCGGCGTTGCGTGGCAAAGGGGGTTTCATGAAGGCGTGGAAAACGCGGCGGGTTCTCGTCGCAGCAGCAGTCGGCGTGGCCCTGCTAGGCCTGACCGGATCGGCGATCGGCGCCGGCGGCAAAGGTCCTGCCAAGGCGAAGCTCTCGATCAAGGGCAAGGATTCGTTCAAACCCAACGGCTATCTCAAGTTGGGCGAGTTCTTCGCGCCCGGCACCGTCACGATCCGCTCGGGCGGGACGGTGACGATGACCAACACGACGGATGATCCGCACACGCTGTCGATCGTCAAGCGATCGCAAGTGCCGCGCACGCTCGAACAGGTGGGGAACTGCAGCGTCTGCGGGACCATCCTGAAAGCCCACGGCATCAACCCCGAAGGGCCGCCAACGATGGGTCCGCCTCCGATCCGCGTCGTCGACGTCGGTGTCGCCGGGTTCGACTCACCAGGCGATTCGACGGTAATCGGGCCCAAGGCATCACCGGGCGCTCGAGTGACCTTCAAGGTCACCGCCCGTCCGGGGACGACGCTGAACTTCATCTGCGCCATCCATCCCTGGATGCAGGGACGCCTGTTGGTCAAGTAGCTCGGCTCAGGTCCCGATCTAGGAGACCGGGACTCGCACCCTGCGTGCGGTGATGCGTGTCGCGCGCGACACGGCGGGCAGCCGCTGCGCGCCGGTCGAGCGCGAGAGCCGCGTTCCTAGTCGCGCGATGACGCCCACCGCAAGCACGTTCACGAACGCGACCGACAGGGCTGCGTAGATCATGGAATTCTTCTCCCAGGAAACCGCCGAAACAGCAAGCAAGACGGACGTCTATACGATCGCGTCTGCGAAACTGGTTGCCGGTCTGTAAACGCCGCCAGCGCCTCGCTTGAGCGTCACCGGCGAAACCGCTCCGGACCAACGCCGAGGGTGGCTTGTACGGCGCAACCAGGACCGGCTCGCCGCGCGGCGGTTCGCCGTGTCAGAGGAGTAGAACTTGCGATCAGATGAGGTTCATCAACGCGGTGGGTCCCCGCGAGGCGGATGGGCTTGTGGGCCAGGTATACGGCGAGATCAAGCGCGACTTCGCCTTGCTGCGAGACCCCGACGGGAATTCTCCGTTCCTCGCTCACTCCCCCCATCCCGAGCTGCTGGCCGGTATGTGGAGCGTGCTCTATGAGACGATCCTGGTCGACGGGACCGTACGGCGCGCCGACAAGGAGGCCATCGGAGCCACGGTATCCCGGATCAATGACTGTCCGTTCTGCGCCGAGTCGCACGCGCTTCTGAGCGGTGTCGCCGGACAGGCACACGACCGCGGCCCGCTGATCAGCGGCGCCGTAGACGGCATCGCTGACCAGCGCCGGCGCGAACTCGTCGCCTGGGCGGCAGCCACGCGCGAACCGCACAGCGAGCTCGTGCGCAGTCCGCCGTTCGAGGAGAAGGAAGCACCAGAGGTGATCGGCACCGCGCTCGCGTTTCACTACGTCAACCGGACTGTGGAGTTCTTCCAGGGACACGGACCAATGCAGGCTGGGCCCGCACCGCTGCGCGGCGTGATGATGGCGCTCGTGGGCCGAATCGCCGCGCGCGCAATTCGGCGCAGCCGTGAGCCCGGCCGCAGCCTGCGTCTGCTGCCGGAGGGCGAGTTGCCGCCTGACCTGGGGTGGGCGGCGCCAGCCCCCGCCATCGCTGCGGCGATGGCACGTTTCGCGGCTGCCATCGAGCGAGCCGGCAGAGACGCGCTGCCGGAGCCCGAGCGTGCGCGCGTAACCGCCGCGCTCGCCACCTGGGACGGTACAGATCCACCGCTGCACGTCGACTGGCTCGAGCAGGCTTTGCGCGGACTCGAGCCCGACGCGCGCAGCCGGGTTCGCGTCGCGCTTGTCGCTGCGCTCGCTCCGTACCGCATCGACGACGCCGCCGTCGAGTCGTTCAAGCAAGCTCAACCGGGCGATCGGGATCTCGTCGGCGCGGTGGCGTGGTCGGCACTCGGGGCCGCCCGCCGCGTCGCTTCCTGGCTCGCGCCGTCCTCGCTCGCGACCGGGCGACCGGCGATCTCGGCCCCGCCTGGCGCCTCGGTGGCCGCCGAGTAGCACCTGCCTTTCGCATCGGGGCAGTCCCTGGAAATCGGTCGCAGCGCCTGCTCAATACTGTGGCAACGATGGCCGCGGAATCCATGCCCCGCGACGTCCTCGAGATCACCCGCAAAAGCCTCGAGGCCGTGAATCGCCGCGACTTCGACGCGCTCATGACCTACGCCGCTCCCGGTGTGGTGTACGACACCACGCCCAGCGGGTTCGGTGTCTATGAGGGACAGGCAGCAATTCGCGAGTTCATCGAAGGTTATTGGTACGCCTTCGAAGATCTTCGCCTCGAGCTGGAGGAGTTTCTGGACCTCGGCAACGGGGTGACGTTCGCCGTCAATCGCCAGCACGCCCGTCCAGTTGGCAGCACCGCGCCGGTGCAAGCACGCGAAGCCCACGTCACCGAGTGGGCGGACGGGATGGTCGTGCGGGTGACGGTCTACAGCGACGTCGACGAGGGCCGCACGGCGGCTAGGCGACTCGCGGCATCAAGACCGTAGGCGAGGCCGCCGATCAAGCTGGACGGCGCGCGCTCGAGCGCTCTCGCATGTGCGATCACCCACCCGGCCGGCGCGCGCGCCCTTTTGCAACCTGGTTCCGGCCAAGGCCGCGAGGGTGCAGGCCCTTCGGCGCGTGCGCCAGCCGGCGAGTGAACGCTATGCGTGAATCGGGTGCTCGGGGTACCTCCGGTTCAGGGGGTCGTGCCGTTCGGTCGCCTCGGCGTCGCTGACCGCCCAGGCGAGCCGCTCGGCAACCTGCAAGGACGAGAGTTCGTTGTCGAGGTGGATTGGGTAAACGTGCTCGTCAAACAGAACCACATCGCTCTGCTCGTCCGGGGTCACGATGATCCGGGCCATGATTCTCTCTCTCTCCCTCAGCTAGTGGGACGGTGCCATCACAGCTAATGGATGTACTGCTACTCCTAGCAAGTGTCGCCCACGATGGCAACGGCTGGCGGCCTCGGAGTGGACGCAAATTGGATCGAGAACGCGACTTTACATGAAGCGAGAAAGCCGCTGGTAGCTGCATGACGGAACGGCGTATCGGCACTGCAACGGTGCGCTGAGCCTCCAGTCCGACCGCCGCGCTAGGTATCCGTCCCGTACAAAAAGCGCCGTCGGAGCAGAGGCGCAGGTGCTTCGCTTCCTGCTGTGGCGGCTGCTGGGCCTGCTGGCCTTGCTGGTGGGCTTTGCGCTGGTGCAATGGTGCTTGCGCGGGGGGCCAGGCCGGGCGTTGCGCGGGTCGGCGCCGTCGGGAGGCCTCGCCAGCCTGCTCGCTGCGCTCGGATCGGGCGCCGCGCGGCTGTGCCATGCGGTGTTGGCCTCCGGGACGGCGGTGGGATGGTCACCGCGGATGCTGCTCGCATGGGCGCTGCTGGTCGCGAGCGTCATCGGCATCGCGCGCTGGCGGGCCAGGCGCCGCCGCACCTACGTACGCCTGCGCATCCACCCGTATCGAACCGACCGGGCAACGGCGGAGGCAGTCGTCACGATGTTTGCCACGCTCCACAAGCGGCTGCTGCGCCGCTGGTGGAGGCGCCTGCTGGCGGGTCAGCCGACGGTTGCGCTCGAGGTTCACCACGCGTGCGCTTCGCCGGCGTCACGGGCCTGGCTTGCGGTGTGCTGTCCAAGGGGGACGGAGGCGATGGTCGAGGCGGCTTTGCGCGCCGCCTATCCCAACTGCCGCACGGAGGCGATCGAGCAAGAGATGGACGTGCCGCGGGTGGTGCTGCGCCTGAAGAAGAGCGCCGGGTTTATCAGGCGCGTGAAGGTCGTCGATCACCACCAGCACGAGCGCGAGCCGGCTGTGAACCGGCTGCTCACCGCGATGGCCGCGTGCGGGGAGCCGGCGCTGGTGCAGGTCGCGATGACCCCCGCGCCCGTATCGTTTGAGCGGCTGGCCAAGCATCTGTACAAGCGGCATGAGGCGCACCTGTCGCGCCGGCGGCGAGAGCGCCTGCTCACGCGTGATCGCTCGATGGTGGATGACAAAGAGCTGCGCGGAGGCCTCGACGTCCAGCACCGGCCGTTGTTCTTCGCCGAGCTGCGCGTCGTCGCTTCGCGCCGTGAAGTGTGCGAGCGGATCGCCTCCGAGCTGCGGGCGGAGAGCGCGGAGAATCATGTGGTCGAGCGCGGTACGGGCGTGAGGCACGGCCTGCTCGGGCTCTACCGGCGCCGGGTGCTGCGCGGGGAGGGAAATCCGCTGCCGTCTTTCCGCAAGGGAGTATTCGCCGCGCCGGAGTTGGCCGCGGTGTGGCACATGCCCTCGATCGACTACACCACGGTTCCGTTTGCCCGCACGGGACTGCCGCTCGCTCCGGCGCCGCCCGCGATCATGCGACCGAGCGACAGCCCGGGCACGCTGCGCGACGCGCTGGGGCCGGTGTGCATACACCCGCAGCTGCGCAAGCACAACACGGCCGTGCCGGGCGCCGTCGAGCAGGGCAAGTCCAGCTACCTGATCGCGACCATGGCCGAGGACCTTCGACGGCAGCGGTGCGCGGTGATCGTGCTCGATCCCAAGGGCGACGCAGCCGATGCCGCGGTGAGCCTCGTGCCGCCGCTCGATTTCGCCAACCCCACGTGCGGCTTCAATCCGCTGTCGGTCGATGCGCCGGCCGATGTCATCGCCGACTACGTGGTCGCGGCGCTGAAGAACCTGTTCACCGACGTCGACATCCGGGCGTCGTCCGATCGCTACCTTCGCAACGCGATCATCGCCGTGCTCGCGTTTGACCGCCGCGCGTCGCTGTGGGACGCCGCGCGCTTGCTGTCGGTGGGCGAGGAGGGGTACTCCTACCGCCGCAGCGTGGGCGCCGCGGTGCGCGCCCTGCCGGAGTTCAAGGAGATCTCCGACTTCTTCACCGCCGAGCTCTCAGCGCAGCTGGCGGATGCCCGCAGCATGACCACGGCCAAGCTGGACGCGCCGGTCAACAAGCTGGCCCGTCTGCTCAACTCGGCGTCGATCAAGCGGGTGCTGCTGAACGACTCGCTGCGGATCGACCTCGACAGGTTGATCGAGCGGGCGGAGGTGCTCGTGGTCAAGGGGGCGCTGGGGACGATGGGCGCGGGCAACACCTCGGTGGTCATGCAGCTGCTCGTGGGAATGCTCGACGCGGCGCTCGCGCGCCAGCAGGATCTCGTCGCGCCGGCGGAGCGCGTGACGGTCGCCCTGAAGGTCGACGAGGCGCCTCTGGTTCTGAACCGCGGCTTTGCGGAGACGATGGCGCTGAAGCGCTCGGCTGGCCTGGAGACGGTCGCGTGCTGGCAGACCGAGGCGCAGTGGACCGATCGTGAGATATGCGATCAGCTCGACGCGTTGTTCGCCCACCGCGTTTACTTCGCGACCGCCTCCGCGAGAGACGCACGGGCGGCGGTCAAGGTCATGATGCCCGAGTACTCCGACACGGTGCGGCCTGGCGTCGTGCACCTGTCGCCGCTCGGCCACCCCGACGTCCGCCTGCATCTGCCGAAGCATCACGCGATCGCAAGCTGGAGCACGCCGGAGGGGCGCCAGGCTCCGTTCATCGCGCAGACGATCCCGATGCGCGTCGACAGCGAGCGGATCACCCTGCATGCCGCGCGCCAGCGCCAGCGTGGCGGGCGGCCGCTCACCGAGCTCTTGCAGCCGCACTGGCTGCGGGCGCATCGCGCGCTCCCGCAAGGAACCGTCGACACGCCGGCGCCGGTCGGCGTTGGCGCAGCGCAAGGCGTCGGCGCAGCGCAACCGCTGCCGCCTCCGCAGCTCCCGGACGCTCCGGCGGAGAGCTACAGCGAGCTGCTCGAGCTCGAGCGTGCGCACAGCGTCCGCTGGGCCAGACCGCTCGAGACGCCACGGGCGCTGGCGCTCGAGCGCCTCGACATCGAGGTGCTGGCACTCATTGCAAGCCTCGGACACGTGCTGACCACGCAGCTGCACAGGCGCTTCAATCCGGGCCGATCGCCGACCACGACCCAGCGGCGGCTCAAGCGCCTGTCAGACGCAGGACTGCTCGCACGATTTCAGTTCTACCGTCGCGACGGCGGCGGGGTGCCGATGTGCTACGTGATCACCGACGCCGGCCGGCAGGCGCTGCTCGTGCGAGGCCGGCTCGGCTCGGCGTCGGGGCAGCGCCCCGCCGCCGCCGGGCCCGGGCAGGATCCCGCACTCGTTCCTTCAGGGAGCCCTTCAAGGAGCACCTCAGAGCGCGACCCGCAGCTGCGCCAAGCGCGTCACGAGGTACACGTTGCGGGCTGGGTGTTGGCGCTCGCCCGCCTGAATAGCAGCAGCGGCTGGAGCGTGCGCGGGCCCGAGGAGGCGGTGCTTTCGCCCCCAACCCGCCCCAGCGGAGGCGGGCGGGTGACGCTTGGCCCGGGCGACCTGCGCCTGCCGGGCGGACGGGCACCGCACGACTTCCTGGTCGCGGATGCCAGCGGCGAGCGCGTCGAGGTCCAGCATTTTCAGACGCTTCGCCCCGACGCCATTCTGCAGATCGCAGCCGCGGCGGCGCACGCGGTGCTGGAGCGGGATGCGGGCGCCGGTCTGCAAGCTCCGGCAGCCCGCCGAGCCGGCGGGTCGCCGGCGGCGCGCGCGGCGCGAGCGGCCACCGAGCAGACCGCTCTCGATGTGATGGTCGAGTTCGACGACCGTTACGGGTCTGAGCGCTGGAGGGCGAAGCTCGAGCGCTACGACCATTTCCTCGCAGGCTGGTCTGTCCATACCTCGCGCTACGGCCGCCGCCCGGAGGCCGTCCCAATTGTCGCGTTCGTGTGCCGCGACAGGTCGCGGGCACGGGAATGCGCGCGGCGCGCGGACTTGACGCTGGGGGCATGTCGCGCTTACGCGGGTGAGTATCCGTTCGACTGGCAGTACCCCGGCCGCGAGCGGATTGTGTTCGCGTCCGAGCGCGATGTGCACGAGGGGCTGCTGTGGGCGCAGGGCGTGCCGCGGCTGCCCCCCGCGGTGCGGGTCAGCGCCGCGCGCGGCGATCCGCGAGCGGGTGAGGCGAGCGCGGAGACGAGCAGCCTTTCGGTCGTGGTGCCAGCGTCTGGCGAGCTCTAGCGCCTCTGGCGCGCAAACGCCCGTGCATTTGCCCCGCGTGACGCGGACGTCACGGGCCGGCGCGGTGCAGTTGCCGCACCTGAGCACGGCCACTGTACGCAGTCGCCTTGCTCGTGGACGGCCGGGCGACCGCACATGCGGGCCGACGGGCGGCGACGGCACATGCCAGGTCGCGGCCCCGCGGCTACCGCGCCCGCTGGGCCGCGGACCGGTCCGCGGCACCGGGCCGCGCAAGCACCCGACTGCATGCAGGCTGGG
>VAWK01000027.1:65740-86405 GCA_005885515.1 Actinomycetota bacterium
CGCCTAGCCAAACGGCGCAAGCCGACCGCCCAACACATCCCTCGACGCTTAGCTCGCCGGCCTTTGCGCTCGGTTCGCCAGCTTCGACCCGTTGCTCGCCCGCCTCGGTGCTCGGTCCGCGCGCCTCGGCGCTCAACTCGCTGGCTCCGAGTCCTGCTCTCGCTCGCCTCCCTTTCGGTGGTGCGCTTGGTGCGATGGCAGCCCTGGGGCGCGTAGCGCGAACGAGGGCGATCGACCACGAGCCATCTCACGCCAACTTGTGGCGGCGAGCGCGAGCAGTCGCGCAGGTTTCCGAGACCCCTTAAGGGGTTCTCGGACCCTCCCGCCGTGCTCGGCGGTGCAGGCGCTGGTCGCTTGAACGCCGCCGCGGCGGTTCCTACAAGCAGCCTCCTAAACCACGAACCCCGCTCGGCGCCCTCGCCGCCGGAGCGGCCAGGAGGCGCCGATGCCAAGCACGATCTCACGCTCAGTCTCGTCCGCAGCTCGTTCCTCACGTGCCCGGGGAGACGCCGGCGTACAACCTGGCCGACTGCGAACCGGCCTAGCGCGCCGCGGAGACCGAGCGCGGCCGTCGCTGGCCCGCTACGTCGACGCTCAGGGCCGGGCCCGGGAGGTGGTAGCCCAGGCGGGATTTCAGGGGAGCGTGCTGGTGGTGGACCGAGACGCCGCCACGCTCGGCGATCCCGGGCTAGAACGCGGCGCTGGTTTGCGGCAGCTACCTGGACCAGGTGCGGCGCGGAGGCTATCGCTGCCGGTCGCTGACGGCCGCGGACTTCCTCAGCCCGCCGCTGCCCGACGAGGATGGAGCGTGCCTGAGTGCCGCGGCCACTCCGGTCGATAGCGAGCCGCTGGACGCCATGGGCGGCACGTATCGACTGCGACCGCTGCCGACGGCGATGTCGATACCCGAGCTGCGCTGGCGCCGGCAGGCGCCTCCGCCGGCGGGTGAGGCGCGAACGGTGAGCGTGCGCGAGGCGGTGGCGGCGCTCGAGAGCTATGAGCCGATACTCACGCTCACGATGAACGCGCTGGCGCTTGCGCGGGGCGAGCGCGAGCTGTCCACGGCGGTGCTGCGAGCGGAGCTGGTGCGCGTTCGGCTGAGCCCAATCGTGCTCAACCGCGGACTTCGAGAAGTCGTCCTCGCACACATCGAGCGAGACGGCTTGAGCCTCAGCGAGATAGCGACCAGGTGCGGGCGCGTGAAGCGCGACGCCTGCGGGAACGAGAGCGGCGAGACCAGCTGGCTGGCACGGCGCCTGGGACTGCTCCCGGAGGGCGGCAAGGAAAGGCCGACTCCGTGGATCCACAGCGACGTGCTCGCGCTGATCGCCCGTCGCGGGCTGGGGCTGAGCCCGCGCGAGGTCGAAGCGGAGTGAGGCGTTAGCCGAAGTGCAGTGACGCGCCTGCGCAGCGCACGCTGAATTGACCTTGCGGACCTGAGGTCCGCGCATCAGGCGCGACGAGCACGCCAGCGGCGGCGTCGCGCATCTCGGCGACGTGACCGGCGTGCCGGCCGTCGCACGTCCATGCGAAAGGCGGCTCGCGCGGGGGCATCGTCGCCCTGTCGGCGGGTGCGCCTGGAAGGGAGTGAAGTGATGTCCCGATCCGATTCGTTCTCCGAACCGGAGGCGACCCCGGTGGCGCCTGTGGAGCGGCTGTTGCACACGGTTGCCACGACGAGCGCGCGTGTCGTGCTGGGCCTGGCCGCGGGCCTGCTGATCGCGCGGTTGATGCGCAGGGTTCGACTCCACTGGAGCTGGGCCGCTGCGGCGCTGTTCGCGGCCCCGCTCGCCGACGCCGTGATGCGTGCCTCGGGCACGGTGCTGGGCGTTGGTGCTCTCAGCGCCGCCGCCTGGGGGCGGCGCTGGCACCGCGAAGACATCGACGCAGGCAGGGACCTGCGGGAACTGGCTGCGGCCGAGCGCAGCCCGCTTGACGTGTTGCGCTCACTTCTCCACCTCGGTGCGCTGCGCTGGCGCGTGCGAACCCGCTCGGGCTGGTTCGCGGGCGATGAGCTGATCATCGGACGCGACGAGGCCAACCGCCTGATCGCGATTCCGATGGGCGGTGCGGCCGGAGGGACGCACGCGCTGGTGCTCGGCGCGACCGGCTCGGGCAAGACGATCACCGAGGCATGGATCGCGGCTCGTGCGATCGAGCGAGGCATGGGTGCGGTCGTGATCGATCCGAAGGGCGACCGGGCGCTGCGCGAAGCCATGGCGGGCGCGGCGCGTGCGAGCGCGAAGGCATTCATCGAGTGGAGTCCGGAGGGGCCGTGCGTGTACAACCCGTACGCGCGTGGCAGCGACACCGAGATCGCGGACAAGGCTCTGTCAGGCGAGCGCTTTACGGAGCCGCACTACTTGCGCCAGGCGCAGCGCTACCTGGGCCACGTGGTGCGTGCTCTGCGCGCGGCGCGGCTCGAGGTGAGCCTGGGGAGGCTTGTCGAGGCGCTCGACCCGGACGGGCTGGAGCGCCTCGCACGGACGTTGCCGGGGCCGCAGGCGGACGCCGCGCACGCCTACCTCGACGCGCTGACTGCCCGCCAGCGGGTGGATCTGGCGGGCGTGCGCGACCGCATGGCGATCATCGCGGAGTCAGATCTGGGCCAGTGGCTTGACCCGGCAACGGCGAGTGCTCGCCCGTTCGATCTGCTCGAGGCGGTGCGCGCTCGGGCGGTGGTGTACTTCGACCTCGACTGCGACAGCCGTCCGCTGTTGACGCAGATGCTGGGGGCGGCGATCGTGCAGGACCTGCAGACGACCGTGGCGGCGCTGCAGGGCCGACCCACATCGACGCTGGCGTTGATCGATGAGTTCTCCGCGCTCTCGGTCGAGCAGGTGGTGCGGCTGTTCGGCCGCGCTCGCTCGGCGGGGCTCAGCCTGGTGCTGGGCACGCAGGAGCTGGCGGACCTGCGCATGCCGGCGCGCGAGCGTGCGCTCGAGCAGGTGATCGGCAATCTGACGGTGCTGATCGCGCACCGACAGGTGCTGCCCGAGTCCTGCGCGCTGATCGCGGGACTGGCGGGAACGCGGGGCGCGTGGAGGACATCCCGTCACAGCGGTGGCAGGACCACCCGCACGCGAACGACGGAGCCCAACCTCGGCGCCGAGCGGCTGATGGGTCTCGCTCCAGGCGTCGCCGCCGTGACCGTCCTCACGAGATCGGCCGGCGCACGCATCGTGCGCATCTTCTCCGGCGCGGGCGCTGACGCGTGAGCGCAGAGCAGGAAGCCCTCGCCGGCAAGCGATGAGTTGCAGGCGCGCGCCAAGCGCGCGCCTGTGTGCAGGCAGCGCCAGGCATGCGACTGGCGGTCAGCGAGCCGTGCGCTCGTGGAGCCGTCAACGAACCAACAACAGGAGGATCGATGCCGAGTAGCAACAACAACTCAACGACGGTCGGGAGAGTGCCCATGCTGCAATGGGTTGGCGGTATCGGAGCGGCGACCGCCGAGGCGCTGGCTCACCGGGAGCGCACGGCGGTCGGCTCCGCTCGCGCGAGGCTTGCGGCTGCAGCGCGCGAGGGTCTGCTGTCGCGCCAGCGTCCGCTGGTCGCGCAGCCTGCGCTGTACACGCTGACCCCCGCGGGGATCCGCGCGTCGGGCCTCGGCTTGCAGCGGTGCCGTGTGAGCGCGGCCAATGCGCGGCACCTGATCGTGTGCGCGGGCGTGGCCGCCGGCCTCGAGCGCTGCTACCCCGGTCACCGAGTCATCGGAGAGCGGGACCTGCGTCGCCACGAGCGCGAGCGCGGTGCTCCGCTAGCGAGCGCACGCCTCGGCGGCCCGCACGGCGATTGGCCGCTGCATCGTCCAGACCTAGTGCTGATGCCGCCGGCGGCCGAGCCGGGGCTGCCCGTGGCGGTGGAGGTCGAGCTGGCGGTCAAGGCGCCGCGGCGCCTGGCGGCGATCTGCCGCGCGTGGGCACGCTGCAGAGCGGTGGCGGGCGTTCTGTACCTCGCCGCCCCCGCCGCCGAACGCGCGCTAGCGCGTGCGATCGAGGAGGTTGATGCGGACTCGCGAGTGGTCGTCGTCCCGCTCGACGCGCTCGCGGGGGCGCATGCGCAGCGGGCCTCCGAGCAGCGGCTCACGTGATACACGGGTACGGGTTGCAGGCGCCTAGGAAGGCTTTTCGATGTTTGCCAATCTGCGAGCTTCGACGGGTCGGTCACGTAGTCGACTACAACCTCGCGCGAACAGGCCAACGAGAATGTCTGGACGATCCTCACGGCGCCGCGAGTTTCAGCAGCGGGGTACGTTGTCGATTGAAGCTAGGCGCGCGGAATCCGCAGCTCGGGGAATTACGAGCGACCGGCGGCTTGGAGTCGTCAGACTGACCGGATGTCCAAGTTGCCGCTCGATGCGCGGCTTCTGGTTCGGGTCCCCAGGCTCGCGGGCCTGGTGGCCGCGTTGCTCGTGCGGGCGCCGCCCGGGACACCGCTGCGTCGGCGGCTGCTCTCACGCGTGGTCGTGCTTGGTTTCTTGCTCAACGAGCGAGAGGACTACGAGCACGTCGCGCGCCTCATGTATGAGTCCGATTCGGAGTTGCGCCTGCACGGGTACGACGCAATGGGCCTGCCCGATCGCTACACGGGTCGCGCGGGCCTGCTGGCTTTCCTCGATGACTGGGAGCGTGAGGTCGGCGTGGCGAGGTGGCTGCCGCGCGAGGTCATCGACCTCGGCGATCGGGTGCTGGTTCGCGTGCAGTTCACAGGCGTGGGCCACAGGAGCAGCGCGGCGCTGACGCATACCTCGGGCTGGCTCTTCCACCTCTCGCCGCGCGGTCGGATCGCTGTCCATGACTTTTATTGGGAGTGGCAGGACGCCCTCGACACCCTCGGGTCGCCGTGAAAGCCACTGGCGAACCGGTCGTTAGTCGGTCAAGCCGACCGCTTTGCGGGCGGCGTCGACCTGCCAGTAGATCCGCACACGCGGGATGCGATGGTCAGCTCCGAAGTCCATCACCATCGCGTACGGTTGATCCAGCTCGACGCCGCTGCCACGCCCGCGCCCGGAGAGCCGGCCGAAGGTGGTCAGCATGCACACCTTCGCGCCGCGAGAACCGTCCCAGGGCCGGCGTATGTTCGCTGCACGGGGAGCAACGAGCGAGAAACGGAGGCCAGCAGTGTCCTACTTCAACATCAATCGCGCAACCTTGATCGGCCGGCTCACGCGCGAGCCCGAGCTGCGCGCGCTCCCGTCGGGCACGAGCGTGTGCGGCCTGCGAATCGCGTGCAACTCAGCTCGCAAGGACGCCGAGGGCGCGCTGGTCGAGAAGCCCAACTACTTCGATGTCAGCGTCTATGGCCCCGCGGCCGAGAGCGTGGCCAACTACATGCACAGGGGCAGCCGCGTTGGCATCGACGGCAGGCTCGAGTGGCGCGAGTGGGAAACCGCTGAGCAGCAGAAGCGCCAGGCCGTGAGCATCGTCGCCGACACGGTGCAGTTCCTTGACGGCCCCCGCGGGGAGCGCGACAGCGCGGATCACGAGGACGCTGCCGACGAGGACGGCGAGCTCGCCGGCGTCGGCGCCGAGGAGAAGGACCTGGGCTTCTGATCGCGGGTTGCTCGGGTGCGCCGCGGCGTCGGGGCGCGTAGACTGGCGCGCCGCAGCGCATCCGAGACCGCCGTCTCTCGGCGGCAAAGAGCAGCGAGCATGCCCGTCAACACTCAAGCGATCGGCAAGACCTACGATCCGGTGCTGTACGCAGTGGGCCGCGAGAAGATCCGCGAGTACGCCCGCGCGGTGGGCGAGACCAACCCCGTGCACCTGGACCTCGATGCCGCGCGCGCGGCGGGCCACGCCGACCTCGTGGCGCCGCCCATGTTCGCGGTCGTGTATAGCGCGCCGTCGGTGGGGCCGCCGATCTTTGACCCCGAGATAGGCCTCAACTTCGCGATGATGGTGCACGGCGGTCAGCAGTTCGAGTGGGGCCCGCTGGTCATCGCCGGCGACGAGATCACGACGACGACGAGCGTGAAGGACATCTCCGAACGCGATGGCCGCGGCTATTACGTGTTCGAGTCGATCTCCAACAACCAGCGCGGCGAGCGGGTCTGCCGCGGCACCTGGACGAACATCGTGCGGGGCGTGTGAGCATGGCCGAGTTGACGGCTGGCAGCGAGATCCCCCAGCTGAAGGTCACGCCCGACAGGTACCTGACGGCCCGCTACGCGGGCGCCTCCGGCGACTTCAACCCGATCCACATCGATGAGGAGTTCGCACGCGCGGTCGGCCTGCCCGGGCGCATCCTTCACGGGCTGTGGACGATGGCGCAGGTGGCCCGCGCCCAGACCGAGGCAGCTGGCGGGCCGGAGCACCTCAAGCGGCTGTCGGTCCAGTTCCGCGGCATGGGGCTGCCGGAGCAGGAGGTCGTGGTCAGCGGCAAGGTCCGCGAGGCGGCAGACGGACGCGTGATCGTGGACACGGTCGCCGAACAGTCCGACAATCAGATCATCCGCAACGCCGAGGCCGAGCTCGAGCTGTAGGGCGTCGCAGGGTCAGAGGGCGCCAACCCCGGCGCCTACAATCATCCTCATGCTCACCGCCAGACAGGAGCAGATCCTGTGCAAGGTGGTGGACGACTACCTGCGAACGGGGCAGCCGGTGGCATCGAGGTCGATAGCCTCCGATCCGCTGCTGGAATGCGGGCCGTCCACCGTGCGCAACGAACTGGCGCTGCTGGAGGAGGTCGGCCTGCTCGCCCATCCACACGTCTCCTCCGGGCGGGTGCCGACGGACGCCGCACATCGCTACGTCGTCGATCGCATGCTCAGCTCGGGCCAGGGCCTGGCCCGTGGGGGCGGGCTCGAGCTGTCGCTGATCCAGCGCGAGGTCGAGGAGGCGATGCGCGTCACCACCGAGACGCTCTCGCAGGTGACCAACCTGCTGGCCGTCGTCTCTGCGCCGTCGCTGAACACCGCGACGATCAGGCACATCGAGGTGCTCGCGCTGCAGCCGCAGGTGGTGATGGTGGTGATCATCACCTCCACCGGCGGGGTTTCCAAGGTGCTGTCCACCTTCGAGCGTCCGGTCGACCCCGGGCTCTTGACCTGGGCCGGCGAGTATCTGCGCGAGCGCCTGGTCGGAATGGGCCTGGGAGCGCGCATGCTTCATCAGCGGCTGGTCGAGCCGAGCCTGTCGGCGATCGAGGAGGCCTTCATCGAGCGGCTGGTCCCCGCCCTTGGCGATCTCGCTTCCGAGGCCGAGGACGAGCTCTACGTGGAGGGCACCGCGAAGCTGTTCTCGGCCGGTCAGATCGAGGACGCCGCGCAGCTCGACGGGATCGTGAGCCTGCTCGAGCGCCGCGTGGTGCTGTTGCGTGTCCTGCGGGCGGCCCTGAGCGAGCCTGGGGTATACGTGCGCATCGGCCACGAGAACGAGCTCCCTGCACTGCGCTCGCTCGCCCTGGTGGCGACCGGCTACGGGCTCGGGCAGCGCAAGCTGGGCGCGGTGTCGGTGATCGGACCCGTGCGCATGGATTACGCGGGTGCGATCGTCACCGTGCGCGAGGCTGCGCACGAGCTCTCGCGCTTCGTCGAAGATGCCTATGCCGAGAACTAGAACGGGCAACATGCCGCGCGATCCCTATGAGGTGCTCGGCGTCGCCCGCGATGCCTCCGAGCAGCAGGTCAAGAAGGCTTTTCGCGTGCTCGCGCGCGAACTGCACCCCGATGTCAACGCCCACGACCCCGCGGCCGAGGAGAAGTTCAAGGAGGCGGCCGAGGCCTACGAGATCCTGTCCGACGCCGAGCGGCGCGCGATCTATGACCGCTACGGACACGAGGGCCTGTCCTCCGGCGGATTCGCGCCCAACTTCGACAGCTTCGGCACGATCAGCGACCTGTTCGAGGCGTTCTTCGGCGGCGGCGCCTTCGCCTCTCGCACCGGCCCGGCCGCCGGCGAAGACCTCGGCGTGGCGGTCGAGGTCAGCCTGCTCGAAGCAGCTCGCGGCGCCAAGGTCGAGGTCGCCTTCGACGCGATCGCACGATGCGAGCGCTGTCACGGCAATGGCGCCGAGCCGGGAACGCCGATCGAGACCTGCGTCCGGTGTGGTGGCGCAGGGCAGCTCCAGAGCGCGACGCGCACCGCCTTCGGGCAGATGGTGCGCACGATGGTGTGCGACGTCTGCCACGGAGATGGTCGCCTGCCCAAGCGGCCCTGCCGCGACTGCCGCGGCCGCGGGCGCCTGTCTACCACGCACGAGCTGGACGTCGAGATCCCGGCGGGCATCGCCGACGGCCAGCGCATCCGTCTGTCCGGTCGCGGACACGAGGGCGCGCTGGGAGCGCCCCCGGGCGACCTGTACGTGCTCGTCAGCGTGCGCCCGGATGAGCGCTTCGTGCGTCAGGGCGATGATCTGATCACCGCGCTCGACGTCCCGGCCTCGCTTGCCGCGCTCGGAGCCACGCTCGAGGTCCCGACGCTCGAGGGCACGGCGCCCGTCGAGCTCTCACCGGGGACGCAGCCTGGCGACGTGCTGACGCTGCGCGGCGAGGGCATGCCGGCGCTCAGGCGCGGGCGGCGCGGAAACCTGCGCGTGGTCATCAACGTCGTCATCCCGCGCCGGTTGAGCGAGGAGCAGAGGTCGCTGCTGGAGAGCCTCGACGACTCGCTTACCGACGAGAACCTGCGCTCGGAGGACTCGCTGCTGGACAAGCTGCGACGCGCTCTCGGCAGTCACGCTGCGTGATCCGCCTCGCCGTGCGCGTTCGCCGCGAGCAGGCGGAGCTCGTGCTCGCGGAGCTGCTCGAGCTCGCGCCCGGCGGCGTGGAGGAGGTAGCCGTCGGTGAGAGCGTCGAGTACGCCGTATACGGCGCGCCGGGCGAGCTGCCGAGCCTGCCCGACCTGAAGGCGGCAGCGGGCGCGGCGCTGGTGCAGATCGCGACCAGCGAAACCCCAGATGACTGGCACGAGCGCTGGCGGCGGTTTCACAGGCCGGTCCTCATCCGCCCCCCGCGGCAGAGCGCGGCTGCGAAGCGCAGCGTTCCAGCCGTGTGCGTGCGCCCGCCGTGGGAGCACCCGGCCGGCGCGCCGGGCGACGCGGTCGAGGAGATCGTGATCGATCCGGGTCAGGCGTTTGGCACGGGCGCGCACGCCAGCACGCGACAGTGCCTCGAGCTGCTGCTCTCGCTGGCCCAGCTCGAGCCGCGGCTCGGGCCGCTCGTGGACCTCGGCACGGGCTCGGGTGTGCTCGCGATCGCCGCCGCGCGCCTCGGCTTCACGCCGGTGCTGGCGATCGACAACGACCGCGGCAGCATCGCCGCGGCGGAGGCCAACGCGGCGGCAAACGGCGTGCAGGTGCAGCTACGGCATGCCGACCTGCGCACGCAAGCTGCGGGCTGGACCGCCGCCGCCGGTGACGACGCGGGTAGCGTGGTGGTGCTCGCCAACCTGCTGCGTCCGCTGCTGCTCGAGGTCGCGCGCGCGATGCCGCGCGCGCCTGCGCAGCTCATCGCCGGCGGCCTGCTTCCCAAGCAGGTCGCGGGGGTGGCCTCCGACTTCGCGCAGCAGCTCGGCCTGCACGAGCGCGAGCGGCGCCAGGGCGGAGGCTGGGCAGCGGTGTGGCTGTCGGCGCGCTGAAGCCCTCTGCCGGCGGGCCGCTGCTGGTCGCCGCTCACCCGGCGTCGAGCACCTCGGTGGCGGCGCAAGCCGCCGAGCGGTAGACCAGGTCGATCGCGGCGCGAATCCCGTCCTCCCCCTGTAGCAGCGTGTCGGCTGCGCCGAGCGCGGCGCCGATCGCCTCCAGGGCCGCGCCGTCGGCGCCGGGATCCGGATCGCGGGTGGCCGCGATCGCCATGCCGAGCATCGCGCGGGCCTGCTCCGGGGCGCCGCCGAACAGCGCCGGCCCGACCAGGCTCGTGTAGCCGTACACGCGCGCGAGCCGCCCGGAGAGCGTGATCGCCGGCCCGCGGCGCGGCGGGGTCGTCGCAGGCAGCTCGCCGTGATCCAGCAGCATCGACATCGTGCCCCCGAGCACGCCGCGGGTCGCGGCATCGTCGAGGCCCGCCTGGCGCGCGACGCGCAGCGCGAGGTACAGCGTCGGAGCGGGCCTGCCATACGGCGGATCTGACGCGAACACGATCCGCTCGGCTGGGACGCGTGCGAACAGCTCGATCACGTCCAGCGGAAAGAAGCAGGAGATGTCATACAGCACGCGCCCGTGGTCCGCCAGGCGTGACGTGAGCGTGCCCTGGTCGCAGATCGCGCCGTGCGCAAGGATCAGCACCGTCTGCGGGTGTCGCATTGCCAGCGCAACCAGGCCGTCGGCCAGCGGTGGCAGGCCACGACCTGCGTGGATCAGGATCGGCACGTGCGCGCTTTCGGCGAGCCCGAACACGTCATCCATCTCGCGCCCGTCAAAGACGAAGTCCTGCGCTCGCGGATGCAGCTTTATCCCGCGGGCACCCGCCTGCAGGCAGCGCTCGCTCTCGGCTAGTGGGCCTTCGGCCGGGTCGAGCCGGCAAAACGGCACCAGCCGCCCGTCGCAGTCTTTGGCCCACTCCAGAACGCGGTCGTTGGGAATCCGGTAGCCCGGCCGCCGCTCCGGATCGTGCAGGGGAAAGACGCATGCCCGGCGCGCGCCCGCGTCGTCGAGCATCGACAGCAGCTGAGGCGGGGTGAGCGAGCGCCCGTCCTCGTCCAGCCCGAGATGCGTATGCGCGTCGAGCACCTCAGCACCTGCGGGACGCAATCGCTCGGCCTCTGCCTGGAAGGGTGCCAGGGCGCTGGCATAGAGCGACTCGTCCACGCGAGTCAGAATATCCGTCGCCGTCGGCCGTGCCGGGCCCGGGGCCGGGCCCGGGCCCACGCCCAGGCGGTCAGCGCGGACGGGCGTATCCTGGTCTGGGCATGGCGATAGTCGATCAGCTCAGGGCGGACATGCAGAGCGCGCTGCGCGCCGGAGACAAGCACCAGCTGGGGGCGCTACGACTGCTCATCTCGGAGTTGAACAAGGCGGCCAAGGATGGCTCCGATGACGAGTTGGCGGTGCTGCGCCGTGAGCGCAAGCGGCGCCTGGAGGCCGCCCGGGCCTACGCCGAGGCCGGACGAGAGGACCTCGCCGGGGCTGAGCGCACGGAAGCTGAGCTGATCAGCACCTACCTTCCCGAGCAGCTCTCGGAGGCCGAGCTCCAGACGATCGTCGAACAGGCGATACGCGACAGCGGAGCCGAGTCGATGCAGGACATGGGCAAGGTCATGAAGCAGGCAATGGCCATCGTCGATGGTCGCGCCGATGGCGCGACCGTCTCGGAGCTCGTGCGGGCGTCGCTGCAGGGATGAGGACGCAGCTCGAGCTTCCCGACGACGTGGCGGTCGAGCTCGCAGGCAGCCAGGACGCGGTGTTGCGCGCGCTGCAGGAGCATCTGGGGTGCAAGGTGTTCCTGCGCGGCAACCTGCTGACCTTCGACGGCGAGGAGAGCGACACGCACGCCGGGGAGCGCGTCGTGCGCGAGCTATCGGAGCTGATCTCGCGCGGCCATCAGATCGGACCGGGCACGATCGCCGCGGTCACCGGCGCGCTCGACGCGCACGAGTCGCCCGCGCAGGTGCTCGAGGATGTCGTGTGGCGCCACCGCGGCCTGCGGGTCGCGCCCAAGTCGGTCAACCAGAAGCGATACGTGGACTCGATCCGCCGCAGCACGATCACCTTCGGCGTGGGCCCCGCCGGCACCGGCAAGACGTTCCTGGCGGTCGCCATGGCCACCGCCGCGCTGGCGCGGCACGAGGTCAACCGCATCATCCTGACCCGTCCCGCGGTCGAGGCCGGCGAGCGCCTCGGGTTCCTGCCCGGCGACATGATGGCCAAGGTGGATCCCTACCTGCGGCCGCTGTTCGACGCGCTGCACGACATGCTCGATCCGGAGAAGGTCTCTCAGCACATCGACCGTGGAGTGATCGAGATCGCGCCGCTGGCCTTCATGCGCGGGCGGACGCTCAACGACTCGTTCGTGATCCTCGACGAGGCTCAGAACACCAGCCCCGAGCAAATGAAGATGTTCCTCACGCGCCTAGGCTTCGGCTCGAGAATGGTGGTCACGGGAGACATCACTCAGGTCGACCTTCCGCGCGACCAGCGCTCGGGGCTGATCGTCGTGGGCGAGATCCTCGACGATCTCGAGGACATCGAGTTCGTGCGCTTCGATGCCGAGGATGTCGTGCGCCACAAGCTCGTACAGCGGATCGTGGAGGCCTACGACGTGCACTCCCAGCGCACGCCGGCCGCCGGCTCAGACGCTGGCTCCTGAGCACGATGCTCGAGGTCGAGGTGCTCGGTTTGCGCCCCCGGCGCGCCGGCCTGCCGAAGGCGGCCGAGGTCCGGCGGCTGAGCCTGCTCGCGGCTTCCGCGGCGGGCGTCCGCGACGGACACCTGGCGATCGAGTTCGTCGACCCCGAGCGGATCGCGCAGCTGAACGCACGCGTTCGCGGCAAGCCCGCCGCCACCGACGTGCTGTCCTTCCCGATCGATGGGCGGCAGCCGCTGCACGGCGATGTCGCATGCGAGCTGGGCGACGTGGTGATCTGTCCGCAGCACACGCGCGACGTGCGCGAGGCGATCGTCCACGGCGTGCTTCACCTCGTGGGCTTTGACCACGAGACCGACGACGGCGAGATGCTGCGGCTGCAGCGGCAGCTGCTGGCCTCGGAGGACGCGTGAGCCGCAGCGGATTTGTCGCGCTCGCCGGCCGGCCGAACGTGGGCAAGTCCACGCTCATCAATCGCATGGTGGGCGAGAAGGTCGCGATCGTCTCGGATCGTCCGCAGACCACGCGCCGCGCGATCCGCGGCGTGTGCTGTCGTGACGGGTGCGAGATCGTGCTCGTCGATCTCCCTGGCGTGCAGCGCCCTCGGGATGCCCTCACCGGGCGCATGGCGGGGCGGGTGCGCCAGGAGCTCGCGGATGCCGATGCGGCGCTGCTGGTGCTGAACGGCGAGCAGGGCGTGGGGCCTGGCGACCGCTACATCGCGCGCGTGCTCGCAGCTGGGGCGCTGCCGGTCGTCATCGCTGTCAACAAGATGGATCGGCTGTCCAGGCAAGCCGCCGTGACCGTCCTGTCGCGGGCGGCGGAGCTACAGGCGGAGTGGGAGGTGTTTCCAGTCTCGGCGCGCAACGGAGCGGGCGTGGAGAGCCTGATCGAGCACCTGCGGACGCTGATGCCGCGAGGGCCTTTCATGTTTGGCGGAGGCGCCACATCTGACCAGCCGCCCGAGCTCATGCTGGCCGAGCTGGTGCGTGAGGCGGTGATCGCGCGCACGTTCAACGAGCTGCCCCATGCGGTCGAGGTGCTCGTGGAGGAGCTGGAGCGCCCACGCGCCGGGCTCGTCAGGATGAGAGCCCTGGTGTGGGTCGAGAGCGAGTCCCAGAAGCGGATCGTGATCGGCGCACGCGGGCGCATGATCTCCTCGATCGGCAGAGCCGCGCGCAAGGAGCTCGAGCGGGCGCTGGACGCACACGTGCACCTCGATCTCACCGTGCGCGTGCGCCCGCGTTGGCGCTCCGATGACGCCCTGCTGGATCGGCTCGGCATAACCTGACCCGCGCCCCAGCGTCGCCCGCGCACACCCGGGCGTTGCCCGCGTGGACCCGCCCCTGTGGGCCGCGAGCTCAGGCGACCGCTGTCACAGCTTGCGCGCCAGGTGATCGGCGAGCCGTCCCAGCGCGTCCAGGTCGAGCTCGGCCCGGAACTGGAACGGAGCCGTGAGCACCGCAAACGGTCGGCGCCTCAGGCGCGCGAGCTGGTTGTGCTGCAAGCGGGAGCGGTCGTACACCGCGCGCGCCGCCTTGGCCGCGGAGCGGGCGATCGGGCCCGGCAGCTGCTCGACCAGCGTCAGCTCGCGCTCGTAGAAGCGTCGCGGCAGCAACCCGTTGACCACCACGGCGTCGAGCTCGCGACCGAGCCGCTCGTGCAGGCCGTGCTGCACTTCGAGCGCCTCCGAGACCGCGGTCTCGGACGGCTGTGCCACGGCGAGATAGCCGCTGTGCTCCGGGGTGGTGAGCAGCGCCCGCACGCGCTCGGTCTGCGCCGCGACCGGGCCGACGCGTGGGATCGCGCCAAACGTCATCGGCGACTCGAGCATGCCGAGCGCGTGTCCGGTCGCCGGCGCGTCGAGCACCACCAGGTCATACGCCCCGGTCGGCCCCCGTCGGCGCTTGCGCTCGGTCAGCTCCCACACCTTGACCATGCTCACGAGCTCTTTCGCCCCCGGCGCGGCGGCCGCGAAGTACTGGAAGGTGCTGCTCGTGGCGAGCAAGCGACCGGGGATGCGCCCGCCCAGCATCTGGAGCCATTCGAGCAATGCCTGGTCGGGGTCGATCGACAGGCTCCAAAGATCGGCCTGCAGGCGTGTCTCCCGCCCGGGATTGGCGGCGGCGCGGGAGTACAAGAACGACAGGCGATCCTGATGTCCGACCTCCACGATGATCGTGCGCAGGCCGCGGCTCGCGGCCAGCAGGCCGATCGCGGATGCGATCGTCGTCTTGCCGGCGCCGCCCTTGCCGGTGACGACTAGCAGCCTGCGTGCCAGCAGTGATGTCATCGCCGACGGAGTCTGTCTCAAACGTGGCCCGTCGGACGCGACCTACAATCGTGCGCATGACGATGCCCCCGGTCGAGCTCCAGATCGAGCAGCAGATCGCCTATGACGAGCGTGGGCTGGTTCCGTGCGTGGTGCAGGACTGGAGCAGCGGCGAGGTGCTGACGCTCGCGTACATGAACGAGCGCGCGCTCGCGCGCACTCGCGCCACCGGTGAGCTTCACCTGTACAGCCGCTCGCGCGAAGCGCAGTGGCACAAGGGCGAAAGCAGCGGCAATGTCCAGACGGTGAGGGCGTTGCGGCTGGACTGCGACGGCGACTCGCTGCTCGCGCTCGTGGACCCCGCCGGGCCCGCGTGTCACACCGGCGAGCGCACGTGCTTTCACCGCGGCCAGCAGCGGCCGGCGGCGCCCCACGAGATCCTGCCACGGCTCGAGCGGACGATCGGCGAGCGCGCACGCACGCGTCCCGACGGCTCCTACACCGTCGAGTTGCTGGACGACCCGCCGCGCATCGGCGCGAAGGTGATCGAGGAGGCCGGCGAGCTCGCGCAGGCCGCGCGTGAGGAGTCCGCTGAGCGGGTGGACGAAGAGGCAGCCGACGTCCTCTACCACCTGCTCGTACTGCTGCGCAGCCGTGCGCGCGAGCTGGCCGACGCCGGGCGGGTGCTCGATGGCCGCAGCCGCTGAGGCCACCGCCGAGGCCCCCGCGCTCACACCGAGCCTCGAGCAGGCCCGGGTGCTCGCCGCAGAGCACAACCTGATCGCGCTCTCGCACCGCTTCATCGACGACTGTGAGACGCCCGTGTCGGCGTTCCTGAAGCTGCGCGAGCTCGCGCCAGGCGAGCCGGCCTTCCTGCTCGAGTCGGCCGAGCAGGGCCAGCGGGTGGGGCGCTACTCGTTCATCGGTGTGCGTCCGCGCTCGGTCCTACGCTGGTCGCCCGGCGACGGCGGCGACCCGTACGTGCTGGCGGCCGACTACGTGGCTCGCTTCAGCCAGGCACCGGTGGCCGACGCGCCGCCGTTTCAAGGCGGTGCGGTGGGTTTCTTCGCCTACGACCTGGTGCGCACCGTCGAGCCGCTCGCCGCCCCCAATCCCGACCCGCTCGAGCTGCCCGACATGGCGCTGATGCTGACCGACGTGATGGTCGTGTTCGATCATCTGCGCCACACCGTCGCGATCCTCGCGAACGCCGACCTGGGCGCAGAGCCGGATCTGGAGCGCGCCTACGCGGCCGCGGCGCGCGCGATCACCGAGGTGCGCGCGCGGCTCGCGGGCCCGGTGCCGCGGCCGGTGCGTGAGCAGCAAGCGCGCGCGGTGCCCGAGTTTCAATCCAACATGACCAGGGAGCGTTTCCAGCAGATGGTGGCGCGCATCGTGCAATACATCCACGCCGGCGATGCCTTCCAGGTCGTTCCCTCGCAGCGCTGGTCGGCTCCGGTCCCGGTCGAGGCCTTCTCGATCTACAGGGGGTTGAGGGCGGTCAACCCGAGCCCCTACATGTATTTCCTGGACTTCGGCGACTTCCAGGTCGCGGGCGCAAGTCCCGAGCCGCTGCTCACGGTCAGCGGACGCCGCGTGAGCACCAAGCCGATCGCCGGAACTCGCCCGCGCGGCGCGAGCGCCGAGGACGATCGCCGCATCGCGCAGGAGCTGCTGGCCGACGAGAAGGAGCGGGCCGAGCACGTGATGCTCGTCGATCTCGGGCGCAACGACCTCGGGCGCGTGTGCGAGTACGGCAGCGTGGCGGTGGACGAGCTGATGGAGATCGAGACCTACAGCCACGTCATGCACATCGTGTCCTCCGTGTCGGGGACGCTGCGCCCGCAGGTCGGCGCGATGGATGCCCTGCGCTCGGTGCTGCCGGCGGGCACGCTCTCGGGCGCGCCCAAGGTGCGCGCCATGCAGATCATCGACGAGCTCGAGCCCGTTAAGCGCGGAGGCTACGGCGGCGCCGTCGGCTACCTGAGCTACGCCGGCGACCTGGACACCGCGATCCACATTCGCACCGTCGTCGTCAAGGACGGCATCGCCCACGTGCAGGCCGGCGGCGGCACGGTCGCGGACGCCAAGCCCGAGTACGAGTACGAGGAGTCGGTCGCGAAGACCAGCGCCGCGCTGCGCGCGATCGAGCTCGCGTGCGCCCAGCCGGAGTGGCCATGAGCAGATCAAGCTCGATGCGCGTGCTCGTGCTCGACAACTACGACTCGTTCACCTACAACCTCGTGCAGTACTTGGGCGAGCTGGGCGCGGACGTGCACGCGGTGCGCAACGACCGCGCCACCGTGGATGAGCTGCTCGCGGAACGATTCGCCCGCTGCGTGGTCTCGCCGGGGCCGTGCACGCCTCAGACGGCCGGCATCGCCCTCGAGCTGGTGCGGCGGATGCCAGAGGCGGGCGTTCCCACCCTCGGCGTGTGCCTCGGGCACCAGGCGCTCGCCGAGGCGTTCGGCGGCCGCGTGTGCCTGCACCCGCCGGTGCACGGCAAGGCGACCACGATCGAGCACGACGGCCGCACGATCTTCAGTGGCCTCTCCTCGCCGTTGCGGGTGGGGCGCTATCACTCGCTCGTCGTGGACCCCGAGCTGCCGGCTTGCCTGGAGCGATCAGCGCACGGCGAAGGTGTGCTGATGGGATTGCGCCACCGCAGCCTGCCCGCCGAGGGGGTCCAGTTCCATCCCGAGTCCGTGCTCACCGACGAGGGCAAGCAGCTGCTCGCCAACTTCCTCGCGGCTTAGCCGATGCCCAACGCGATCCTCACCCGTGCGATCGACGCGCTGGCCTCCAGGAGGGACCTGGACACCGACGAGACCGCGGAGGTGCTCGCCGAGATCATGCACGGCGGGGTCTCCGAGACGCAGATCGCCGGCTTTCTGATCGCGCTGCGCACGAAGGGGGAGACGGTCGAGGAGCTGACCGGGCTGGCACGCACGATGCGCGCGCTCGCGGCTCACGTACCCACCGCGCGCGACGAGCTGCTCGACACGGCCGGCACGGGTGGTGGCAGGCGCACGTTCAACGTCTCGACCACGGCCGCGCTGATCGCCGCCGGGGCCGGGTGCGCGGTGGCCAAGCACGGCAACCGCTCCGCGACCAGCTCGTCGGGGTCGGCCGATCTGCTCGAGGCGCTCGGGGCGCGCATCGACCTCGATCCCGCTGCCGTGGCGAGCTGCATCGATGAGGCCGGATTCGGCTTCATGTTCGCCCCCGCCCACCACCAGGCGACCCGCTTCGTCGTCCCCGTGCGGCGCGAGCTCGCGGTGCGCACGATCTTCAACCTGCTCGGCCCGCTGACCAATCCCGCCGGGGCGCGCCGGCAGCTGATCGGGGTGTCGGACCCGCGCTGCATGGAGCTGATCGCCGGCACGCTGGCCAGCCTCGGAGTCGAGCGCGCGCTCGTCGTCGCCGGCGAGGATGGCCTCGATGAGATCTCGATCGCAGCCGCGACGAAAGTGCTCGAGGTCAACGGGTCGGAGATCAGCAGCTACCAGCTGCTGCCGGAGGAGGTTGGCGTCAGCCGC
Source organism: Actinomycetota bacterium (assembly GCA_005885515.1). Classification (GTDB taxonomy): domain Bacteria; phylum Actinomycetota; class Thermoleophilia; order Solirubrobacterales; family Solirubrobacteraceae; genus Palsa-744. Next base: position 83,793 of record VAWK01000027.1, read on the forward strand.
TGCGAGGACCGCGACTTCGAGCACGACTGCGCCGGCGGCACGCCGGAGCAGAATGCCGCCGTCACCACCGCCATCCTGCAGGACGAGGCGGCCGAGGCGGGGCGCCCGGCGAGCGCCGAGCTGGCGCTGATCAACGCCGGCGCCGCGGTCTATGCGGCGGAGCAGGCCGCGTCGATCGCCGACGGCGTGGACGCCGCGCGCGCCGCGCTGGCCGACGGCAGCGCCGCGGCCGCCCTCGATCGCTACGTGCGCGCGAGCGTGGCCCGGGCGCCCACCGAGGCGCCCCTTTGAGCGCGGGCGTTCCCACGGTGCTCGAGGGCATCCTGCGCAGCACACGCGAGGAGCTTCAGCGGCGCAAGCGCGAGCTCCCGCTGCCGACGCTGGCCGATCGCGTCGAACACGAAGCGGACGCGCGCCCAGCCGGGGCGGGCCGCTTCCGCCGCGCCCTGCACCGAGCACCGCTCGCCGTGATCGCGGAGTTCAAGCGCCGCTCTCCCTCGGCTGGCAGGCTGCGCGAGGGCGTGCAGGTGCAGAGCGTCGTGCGAGCCTTCGAGCGCGGCGGCGCCAGCGCGCTGTCGGTGCTGACCGAGGGACCAAACTTCGAGGGCTCGCTCGAGGATCTGCGCCTGGCGCGCGCCGCAAGCGATCTGCCGATCCTGCGCAAGGACTTCGTCGTCGACCGCTACCAGCTGTACGAGGCGCGCGCCGCCGGCGCCGACGCGGTGCTGTTGATCGTGGCGGCGCTGCAGCGGCGCGAGCTGGCCGCGCTTCACGACCACGCGCGGCGGCTGGGGCTCGATGCGCTCGTCGAGGTCCACGACCTCGAGGAGCTCGAGGCGGCGCTCGACATCGGCGCCGAGCTGCTCGGCATCAACAACCGCGATCTGCGCGATTTCAGCGTCGACCTCGAGCGCACCTCGCGCCTGGCGGGCGAGGTCCCTGCCGGCGTCACGCTCGTCAGCGAGTCGGGCATCGCCGACGCCGGGCAGCTGCGCTCCCTTGCCGCCGAGGGCGTGCACGCGGTGCTAATCGGCGAGGCGCTGATGCGCTCACCCGCGCCCGAGGCGGCGCTGCGCGCGCTTTTGCTGGCGTCGGCACCCGACACCGGCCGCGCCAACAGTTAGCCGCCGTCGGCGCAGGCTTTAGATGGGCTTCATGGCTCGCGCTCATCCTTGCCGTTGTGAGGCGCATGTTCGCCATCCCCTTCGTTGCGGCCCTCGTCGGGGGCGGGGTCGTGGCCGCGGTGATCGCCGCCGCCGGCGGCCTCGGCGACACGCACAGCGTCACCACGACCGTGCAGGCGGCGCCGCTGCAGCCATCCAACGCCTCCGCGGTGAGCCCGCGGCTGACGCCGCACGACATCTACGTGCGTGCCGCGCCCGGCGTCGCGTACGTGACCTCCACGATCGTGCAGAGGCCCGAATCGCCATTCGGCCTGTTCGGGGGCGGCGAACAGCAGCAGCAGCGGGGTCAGGCGACCGGCTCGGGCATCGTGATCGACTCCAACGGCACGATCCTCACCAACTGGCATGTGGTCGAGAGCGCGATCAAGGTCACGGTCAGCTTGGAAAAGGGCAAGACCGTGGAAGCCCAGGTGGTGGGCAAGGATCCCTCCAACGACCTGGCAGTGCTGCGCATCCATCCCGATGGTCTGACGCTGCATCCGATCCCGCTGGGCAACTCGAGCGCGGTCCAGGTCGGCGACCCGGTGCTCGCGATCGGCAATCCGTTTGACCTGCAGCGCACGCTCACCACGGGCGTGGTGTCGGCGCTGCAGCGCACGCTGCGCGCCCCGAACGGCTTCACGATCACGAACGTGATCCAGACGGACGCGCCGATCAACCCGGGCAACTCAGGCGGGCCGCTGCTCGACGCATCGGGCCGCGTGATCGGAATCAACTCGCAGATCTACAGCGGCAGCAGCGGCGGCGGCTCGATCGGGATCGGCTTCGCCGTGCCGATCGACACCGCCAAGGCGGAGATCGCCCAGCTCGAGAAAGGCGGGACGGTCAGCCGCGCCTACATCGGGCTCACGTCGATCACGATCGACGGCTCGCTGTCCGCGCTGAACCTGCCCGTCAAGAGCGGCGCCCTGGTGCAGAGCGTGCAAAAAGGGACGCCGGCGGAAAAGGCGGGCATCCGCGGCGGGAACCTCAACAGCAACATCGAAAGCGGCCAGGTGGCGGTGGGCGGCGACATCATCACCTCGGTGGATGGCCAGACGGTCAACAGCTCCGAGGATCTGGCCAACGACATCGGCTCAAAGAAATCCGGCCAGACGATCACGGTCGGGCTGAAGCGCGCCAACGGCAAAGGCGGCTACGCAGACAGGACGGTGCGAGTGACGCTCGCGAGCCGGCCGAGCACGCTCCCCGGCGGGAACAATCCCGAAGGCTAGAGCCCGCTACCGTGGGGGTATGCCGGCGAGCGACCCCCGTGTGAAGGTATGCGGGCTGACCAACCTGTCCGACGCCGAACTGGCGGTCGAGCAGGGAGCATGGGCGCTGGGGATGATCTTCTTCGACGGCTGCCCGCGACGCTGCTCGCTGCATGAAGCCCGGCGCATCTCCGGCGCGCTACGCCGCAGGGTCGAGCTGTGCGGCGTGTTCGTCA
>VAWK01000027.1:86436-128193 GCA_005885515.1 Actinomycetota bacterium
TGGTCGGGATCGGCGAGGAGCTCGGGCTCAGCATGCTCCAGCTGCACGGCGACGAGGGGCCCGCCTACTGCGCGGAGGCCTCCCACCGGAGCGGCGCGCGGGTGATCAAGGCGGCCCAGGTCTCCGGCGTGGGGGACATCAGGGCCCTCGAGCGTTTCCACGTCGATTTCCACCTGCTGGACGCGCGCGCGCGGATGCCGCGGGCCAGGGCGCAGCGCGGAGGAACCGGCGAGAGCTTTGACTGGACTCTGCTGTCGGCGCGGCGATCGGCGATCCCGCTCATCCTCAGCGGTGGCCTGAAGGCCGACAACGTGGCTCAGGCGATCACGCTGGCGCATCCGTACGCGCTCGACACGGCCAGCGGCACCGAGGCGGCGCCGGGGCGCAAGGATCCTGGCAAGCTGCGCGCATTCTTCGCCGCCGTGCGCTCGGCCCAGGTCCGCGGCGCGGACGAGGGGCGGGGAGCGATGCTCTCCCAGCTCTCCCAGCAAGTGTGAGCGACGGCGACGCCAGCCCGGCCGTGGAGCGCCGCTTCGGCCCCTACGGCGGGCAGTTCGTGCCAGAGACGCTGATGCCGGCGCTCGCCGAGCTGGAGCAGGCATGGGCGCAGGCGCGCGCCGACGAGGGCTTTGCGCGCGAGCTCAGCGGGCTGCTGCGCGACTTCGGCGGCCGGCCGACACCGCTGTACTGCGCCCGGCGGCTGTCCGAGCGAACCGGCCGAACGGTGTACCTGAAGCGGGAGGACCTCAACCACACCGGATCGCACAAGCTCAACAACGCGCTCGGCCAGGCGCTGCTGGCCAGGCGCATGGGCAAGCGTCGCATCATCGCCGAGACAGGCGCGGGCCAGCACGGGGTGGCGACGGCCACGGTGTGCGCGTTGCTGGGAATCGAGTGCGTGGTCTACATGGGCGTGGCCGACATGCATCGCCAGCGGCCAAACGTGCAACGCATGGAGCTGCTGGGGGCAACCGTGCGCCCCGTGGAGGTTGGATCCACGACGTTGAAGGAGGCGACCTCGGAGGCGATCCGTGACTGGGTGAGCAACGTGGAGTCCACGCACTACGTGATCGGCTCGGTCGTCGGACCCGCTCCGTATCCGGCGCTCGTGCGCGACCTGCAACGCGTGATCGGTGACGAGGCGCGCGCCCAGATGCTCGAGCGCGAGGGGCGGCTGCCGACGCGGGTCGTGGCCTGCGTCGGCGGGGGCTCCAACGCGATCGGCACGTTTGCGGCGTTCATCGCCGACGAGCAGGTCGAGCTCGTGGGCGTTGAGGCCGGCGGCGAGGGCATCGATACCAGCCGCCACGGCGCGCCGCTGACGGTCGGCGGGCGGCCGGGGATCCTGCACGGCTCGCGCTCGGCGGTGATGCAGGACGAGGAGGGGCAGATCCTGCAGGCGCACTCGATCTCGGCCGGGCTCGACTATCCGGGCGCCGGGCCCGAGCACGCTTTCCTGCGCGACAGCGGCCGCGCGCGCTACGAGGCGGTGACCGACGACCAGGCGCTGGCGGCGTTCGGCCAGCTGGCCCGCCTGGAGGGGATCATCCCGGCGCTGGAGACCGCGCACGCGCTCGCGTGGGTGCTCGCGCAGCCGGATGGCGAGCTGGACCTCGTGTGCCTGTCCGGGCGCGGTGACAAGGATCTGGCGACGGTGCTGGGTGAGGCGTGACGCTGGCGCGATGAGCGGCGAGCAGCGGCTCGGCGAGGCGTTCGCCGCATCCGGCAAGCACGCCGCGCTGATGCCCTACGTGATGGCGGGCTTCCCGACGCCCGCGGACTCGCTCGCGATCGGCCGCGCCTGCGTGCAGGCGGGCGCCGACGTGCTCGAGCTCGGCGTCCCCTACAGCGATCCGCTGGCCGACGGGCCCGTGATCCACGCGGCCGGCACGCGCGCGCTGGCGGCGGGCGCGAGCATGGCGAGCGTGCTGGAGGTCGGTCGCGCGCTGGCGCCGAGTGTCCCCGTCGTGCTGATGTGCTACGCGAACATGGTGTTCGCGCCCGGGGCCGAGGAGTTCCTCGAGCGTCTGGCGCGGTCCGGGGCGTGCGGGCTGATCGTCCCGGACCTGCCGCTGGAGGAGGCCGGCGCGCTGCGCCGGGCCTGCGATGCCCGCGGCCTGGCGCTGGTGCCGCTCGTCGCGCCGACCACCCCGCCCGAGCGGCTGGCGGCGATCGGGGCGGGGGCGCGCGGGTTCCTGTACACGGTGTCGGTCGTCGGCACGACCGGCGAGCGCGCCACGCTGCAGGAGAGCCTCGCCGCGGTGATCGCGCGCGCGAAGGCCGCGACCGACGTGCCGGTTGCGGTCGGCTTTGGCATCAGCACGCCGCAGCAGGCGCGAGCGGCGGCCGATGCGGGGGCCGACGGCGTGATCGTGGGCACGCGCCTGGTGCGTGCCGCCGGCGAGCAGCCGGACGCCGTCGCGGAGCTCGTCGGCGAACTCGCCACGGCCCTGGCTTAGCCTCGCTAGGATTGCGCCGCCATGGGACTGATCCTGACGACAACGGCGGGTCTGGTCGTCTGGATCGTGCTGTGGTCGCTGGGGAGCAAGGGATTCGACGCTTTCATGCTCGCCGTGGCGATCATCCTGGTCGGCGCCACGCTGAGGATCCTCGCACGCTACCTACCCGGCCGCCGCACCTAGCTGCCGCGGTGCGCGCGCGCTGGGCCTGCCTCGCTGCTCTGATCGTGATCGCCGCAGCGGCGGCGGGCTGCGGGAGCATCAGCATCTCCGGCGCCTCGGAAGCGACGGGCAGCCAGCTGGCGATCTACTCGAGCCTGCCGCTGCAGGGACCCTCGGCGCAGGTCGCCCAGGAAATGGTCAACGGCGAGCGGCTCGCGCTGGCCGACGCCGGCGGTCACGTGGGGCGCTTGCGCGTGGGCTTCGTGTCGCTCGATGACGCGGACCCGAGCACCGGCAAGCTCGACCCCGGGGTCACCGCTGCCAATGCCAAGATGGCGGCGCAGGACTCGAGCACGATCGCCTATCTGGGCGAGTACAGCTCGGTCGCGACCGCTGTCTCGCTGCCGCTGATCAATGCCGCCGGCATCCTGCAGGTCAGCCCCGGGAGTCCCTACGTGGGGCTCACCTCCTCGCTCGACGCGGGCCAGTACGAGCCCCAGCGCTTCTACCCCAGCGGGCGGCGCACGTTCGGCCGCCTGCAGCCCGGTGATCCGGCACAGGCGGCCGCGCAGGCGGCGCTGATGCGCGCGCTCGGCATGCGCAGCGTGTACGTGGTGGACGACCAGAACCCGTTCCAGGTCCCGCTCGCTGAACTCGTCAGACGCGATGCCGAACGGGCCGGTATCCGCGTCGCGGGGCACGACAGCGTGCCGATAGCCTCGGGGACGGTGTTCAGCGGAGAGGTCGAAAAGATCTCCCGCACGGGCGCTCAGGCGATGTTCTTCGCCGGCGGACCCGGCCCCGGCTCGATCGCGTTCTGGCGCGCGCTGCACGGCGCCGAGCCGCAGGTCCTGCTGCTGGGATCGAGCTCGATGGTCAGCGAAGCGTTCACCTCGGCGATCGGCGCCGCCGCGGCGAGCACGTACCTGACGACGCCGGCGCTGGCCCTCGGCCAGTACCCGCGCGCGGCGGCCCGGATGCTGGAGGACTATCGCCGCCACTTCGGCGGCGATCCCGGGCCCTACGCGCTGTATGGCTACGAGGCGATGAGCGTCGTGCTCGCCGCGATCCGCCGCGCCGGAGCTCGCGGAAACGACCGCCAGGCGGTGATCGAAAGCTTCTTCGCCACGCGCAACCGCGCCTCGGTGCTGGGCAGCTACTCGATCCAGCCCGATGGCGAAACCACGCTCTCGCGCTACGGGGTCGACCGCGTGCAGAACGGCCGGCCGGTCTTCGATCGAGCGATCGACATCGGCTGAGCTTTTAGCTCGGGCGCAGCTCGAGCACGAGACGGAAGCGCTCCACGCCGCCGCCGAGGCTCCTGCTGCCGCCCGCAACCGAGGACAGCAGGCGCAGGTAGGGCACGATCGCAGCGACGGTCGGATCTTCTCCCAGGCCGGCCGATTCGAGCAGGCTGAGCACCGTGGGGGCCTGCACCAACAGGGCCGGCTGGATGCCTTCGCCGAGCACCATGCCGGCGCCGCCGTAGGAGGTCGCGGCGAGCGTGCTCGAGGGGGCGAGCGCGGCCGCGACCGAGGCTTCGCCCAGCCCGATCACGAACTTCGTCTGGCCCTTGGCATCTCGCCCGTCGGCGATGTCCAGGGCCAGCGGAAGGCCGCTCAGCCGCGCGGTCACGGCGGCGTCTGTCCCCGTGATCGAGACCGGTTGCACCGACGCGCCCGAGCTGCGCAGCTTGAGCGCCAGCTTCGCCACCGCGGCGCGGGACAGGGCGGGATTGCGCGAGGAGATGACCACGCCCGCCTTCAGGTCGAGCAGCCCGCTTCCGCTGGCGAACAGCGCGCCCGGTCCCATCCAGCTCTGGAAGTTGCGCCTGGCTTCGGCGCTGTCTTCGGTCAGCGCGCTCACCGGCGCCAGCGTCGCCGCGAGCAGTCCCTTGACGCTGATGCCGGCGCCCGGCGCTTCCCCGCCCGAGCGCGTCGCGGTGCCGCCGAGCGAGCCGAGGCTGCGCAGCGCCCGCGCATACTGCGACAGGGCCGCGTGGGCCGAGCCGAAGCCGATCGCCACGAACGATTCGCCCGGCAGTTCGCCGGCCGCGCGTGCGGCTTCCGCTCCCGGCGAGAGCAGTCCGCCGGCCGCCCCGGGTGCCGCCGCCGGCAGCGTGTCGGCGTCGAACACGAGCGAGCTCGCCGACGGCAGCAGCGAGATGTTCGCAGTGCGCGACCCCGTCAGCAGCGCCAGCGGCCCCGGCGCGGCCCCTCCGCGTGCACTCGCTTCGGCGGCGGCCGACGCGCCGCTCACATAGACGTGCGCAAGCGCTTCCGCCGGGCCCACCGACAGCAGCTTGGCGTAGCCTGGCGCGTGCGCCAGCGAGGCTCCGCCGCGCGCGGTGTCGATGACGCTGCGCAGCGCCGGCTCGGTGCCGATGACCGCGAACCGGTCGACCAGCCCGAAGCCCAACCCGCCGCCGGTCGCCTCGTAGGCGACGCCGCGGTAGCTCGCTCCGCGCGCGCCCGCGCGCGCCGCCTGCGCGCTCAGAAATGCGCGCGCCCGGCCCGGGTCGGTCGTGTCGAGCACGATCGCGCCCTGGCCCGCGCCCGCCCGCCCGGCGCCCCCGGCGAACGGGAACGTCGGCGCGGCGGAGCCGGGGAGGAGGACTGCTCGCAGCAGCGACAGCAGCGGTCCGAGGTCCACGCGAGCAGTGGCCGCGCTCGAGCTGAGGAAGATGCCCCCGCGTGCGCCGAGCCACGGTGCGAGGTCGCGCCTGAAGTCAAGCGCCCGCGAGCCCGGGGTCTGCAGCGCTCCGAGCAGGCGCAGGTACGGATCGGCCTGGTGGGTGAGCGTGCGGCCGGCCGCGCGGGCCCGGGTCTGCAGCGCGCCGGTCGGGCGCACGACCGCCGCCACGTACACGGCCGCGGACGCGGGGACCGCCAGCGCGGGGTCGCTGCCGCGTGCGGATGATGACGAGCTGCCGCAGCCGGCCAGCGGGGCGGCGATGACCGCGCAGGCCAGAAACGCCGCCGCGAGGCGCGGCGGCGGGGGGAGGGGGTCCTGCATCGAGGCGATCGTATCGCTGGGCCGTGTCGGTGGAGACAGGCGTGGGAAACGGACAAGTGGGAGGAAATGTCTCTAAGGGTTGAATTGTGGGACAAAGTGGGTTATGGTCGCGCCCAGCGAGCCGGGGTGGAGGAGCTCCTCCCACTCCTCCACCTCGGCTCGATCACCAACGCCGGAGCCCCATGTGGTCCCTTTCCGCGGCACCTTCGACCATACGCTCGATGCGAAGAAACGGCTCACGATGCCCGCGCGCTACCGCAGCGCGCTCGCCGGGGGAATCGTGCTCGCGATGCTCGTCGACCAGCAGCCCTGCGTCGGCGTGTGGCGACCGCCGGAGTACGAGGACTACAGCCGACGCGCGCTCGGCGATCTGCCCGCGCTCTCGCCCCGACTGGCCGAGCTCGAGCGCTTCTTCTACGGCAACTCCCAGGACGCCGAGCTGGATGCGGCCGGGCGGGTCATCGTCCCCGCCTTCCTCAGCGAGCACGCTCGCCTGGAGAAGGAGATCGTGATCGTGGGCGCGGGCGACCGCCTCGAGCTGTGGAGCAAGGACGTCTGGAGCGCTCACCAGCCGACGCTGCTGAGCGGCGTGGCGGACATCACGGCCAATGTCGATGACACTGCTTGAGATGACATCAGCCCGGCGAGGCTCCCTCCGGCGCGTCAGCGGACCGGCTGCGCTGCGACGGGCCGCGCGCGAGCGCGGCGGCGAGCAGGCGCGACACGTGCCCACCCTCGCGCGGGAGCTGCTCGAGCTGCTGGACCCCCAGCCTGGCCAGTGCGCGATCGACTGCACGTTCGGCGACGGCGGACATGCCCGGCTGGTGGCAGAACGCCTGGGCCCGTCGGGGACGCTCGTGGCGATCGACCGCGATCCGGTCGCGGAGGAGGGCTTTGCGCGCTTGGAGCGCGAGGTGCCCTGCGCGGTTCGCTTCATCCGCGCCGGCTACGCCGAGGCGCTCGAGCTGCTCGCACGGGAGGGGCTGCGGGCGGACCTGGCCTACTTCGATCTCGGCATGTCCTGGATGCAGGTGGACGCGCGCGAGCGCGGCTTCTCGTACTCGTATGACGCGCCGCTGGACATGCGCATGGACCCCGACCAGCCGCTCAGCGCGCGCGAGCTGGTGGCCGAGTGGGACGAGCGCCGCCTGGCGCGGACGCTGCGCGACCTCGGCGAGGAGCGTCGCGCCGCGGCGATCGCCCGTGCGATCGTGCGTCGCCGCTCGCGCGCGCCCATCGCGACCACGCTCGAGCTGGTCGAGGCGATCAACTCCGCCGTTCCGGCGCCGGCCCGCTTCGGCGGCGGCCACCCGGCCAAGCGCTCCTTCCAGGCACTTCGCATCGCCGTCAACGATGAGCTCGGGCAGCTCGACCGGGCGCTCCCGCGCGCTTGGGGGCTGCTCCGCCCCGGCGGATCGCTGGCGGCGATCAGCTTCCACTCGCTCGAGGACCGGCGCGTGAAGCGCTTCATCGCCGAGCAGGTGCGCGGCTGCATCTGCCCGCCCGAGCTGCCCGTGTGCGCGTGCGGTCGCGAGCCGCGAGCGCGGTCGCTGAGCCGTCGCGCGATCGTTCCGTCCGCGGCCGAGGTGGCACGCAACCCGCGCTCCTCCTCGGCGCGGCTGCGCGGCGCAAGGAAGCTCGAGGACAGCCAGGCGGAGGCCTCGTGACGCCGCCCGCCGCTGCCGCTCCTGCGGTCCAACCCAGGCGCGTCGGCGCCGGCTCGCGCCTGGCGCCGGGTGTCCGCCCGCCGCGCCGCGTCTCGGGCCCCGCCCGCCGGCCAGCGCCGGGGCGGGCGGCGCAGCGCCTGCAGCGCCACGGCGGGCTGCTGCTCGAGCTGCTCTCGGCGCTGGAGAGGCTATCGGGCCACCGGCTGATCGACCGCTTGATTCGCGGGCGCGCTTGGCTTGTCCTGATCACGTTCGCGCTGATCGGGATCGTGACGCTGCAGCTCGCGCTGCTGAAGCTCAACGGCGCGGTCGGCCGGACGCTCCAGCGCGAGGCCGTGCTGCAGCGCGAGAACGCCTCCCTGAGCATCGAAAACTCAGAACTGGCGGCCGCCAATCGCGTGCAGGCGCGCGCCGCCCAGCTGGGCATGGAATTCACCTCCTCGAGCGCGCTGCGCTTCCTCGCGGCCGATCCCGGCGTGGATCTCAAGCGCGCTGCCGCGGCGCTGCGAGCCTCGGGCACGGGCTCAGAAGAAGCTCAGGCGGGTCGCGCGGCCGCCGCCGCGAGCTCCTCATCGGCGGGCGCCGAACCCGGTCACACCGAAGCCGGCGAAGCGACCGGCTCGGGCTCGGGCGCCGCCGGCTCGGAAACAGGCTCGCAAGCAGGATCGGGAGCGAGCTCAACGCAGGCCTCCCGCGCCAGCGGCGAAGCCGCCACGCCGCAGGCCGCGCCGTCGCCTGCGCCGTCGGGCTCGGCGCCGGCCTCGTCGGCGGGCGGGACGCAGGCGAGCCCGAACGGATAGCGCGTGGCCCTGGCGCAGCGGCGAATCGGGGCGATCTTCGTGGCCGGATTCGCGCTGCTCGCGCTCGCGGGAGCGCGCACCCTGTACCTCGGCACGCTGCACGGCGGGGCGCTGCGCCGTGCGGCGCGCACTCAGCAGCTGACCTATGAACCGGTTCCCGCGCAGCGGGGGACGATCAGCGACCGCAACGGCATCGACCTGGCCGTGTCCGAGCCGGCACAGGACATCGCGGTGACGCCGTACCTCGTCAAGGAGCCGCTGGCGGCGGCGCGGCGGCTCGCGCCGCTGCTGGGCCAGCCGCAGGACGCGGTTTTGCGCAAGCTCTCCCAGCGCAGCGGCTTTGTGTACCTGGCGCGGGCGCTACCCGCCAGGCAGGCCAAGGGTGTGCTCGCGCTCAAGATCCCAGGCATCAGCGGAACCCCGGTGATGCGCCGGGTGTACCCGCGCGGGCAGCTGGCCGCGCAGGTGCTGGGGGTGGTGGGCGCGCAAGGCAACGGCCTGGCGGGGCTCGAGTACTCGCGCGACTCGCTGCTGCACGGGCGCACCGGAGAGCGCCGCGTGGTGAGCGATGCGATCGGCCAGCCGGTGTCGATCAACGAAGTCAAGCCCGAGGGCCGGGGCACCTCGATCTCGCTCACGCTGGACGCCAACGTCCAACAGCGCGCCGAAGAAGTGCTCGGCGCGGTGGGCCGGGTGTTCAGCCCCAAAGACGCCGCGGCGATCGTGATGGACCCGCGCAGCGGCACCATCCTGGCGATGGCAAACTGGCCGACGTTCGACGCCAATGACCCGGGTCACACCTCGCCCGAGGCGCTTGAGAACCGGGCGGTCAGCCTGGACTACGAACCCGGCTCCACGTTCAAGGCGATCACCGTCGCGGGGGCGCTGCAGACGGGGCTGATCACGCCGAACAGCGGCTTCTCGGTCCCTGACCAGATCCACGTCGCCGACAGGACGATCCACGACGACACCGAACACCCCCAGGAATCGCTCAGCGCCGCCCAGATCCTGGCCCGGTCGAGCAACGTTGGCGCGATCGAGATCGGCATGCTCGAGGGGGCGCCGCGATTCAGCGAATGGGTGCGCCAGTTCGGGTTCGGCGCCAGAACCGGCGTGGAGCTGCCGGGCGAGGAAATGGGCATGGTCCTCCCGCTCAAGCACTACTCCGGCTCCTCGATGGGCAACCTGCCGATCGGGCAGGGCCAGCTGGTCACGCCGCTGCAGATGGCCAGCGCGTATGCGGCGATCGCCAACGGCGGCATCCTGCGACCGGCCCGCATCGTCCGCTCGGTGGGCGGAGATTTGCTGCCCGAGCCCGCCGGGAGACGCGTCATCTCGCCCGCCACCGCGGCCGCCCTGAGGCAGATGCTGGAAGGAGTGCTCGCGCCCGGCGGCACCGCCAGCGAGGTCTCGCTGCCCGGCTACCAGCTCGCCGGCAAGACGGGCACCGCGAGCAAGATCGATCCCGCCACGCACCAGTACTCGAAAACCGCCTTCATCGCCTCCTTCATGGGGTTTGCACCGGCCGCGCACCCGAAGCTGCTGTGCGCGGTGGTCGTCGATGAACCCCAGGCCGGGTCGATCTACGGCGGCACCGTGGCGGCGCCCGCGTTCGGCCAGATCATGGCGTTCGCGCTGCCATACCTTGGCATCCCCCCGGGGTAGCATGATCAGGCCATGAGGCTCGACGAGCTGACCGCCGGCCTGGCCAGCGCCAACGCGAGCGACGAATCCATGGCAGGCGCCGACGTGGCGATCGAGGGGCTCGCCTACGACAGTCGCGTGGTCGGCCCCGGAGACCTGTTCTTCTGCGTGAGCGGTTTTGAGAGCGACGGCCACCAGTTCGCCGCACAGGCCGTCGAGCGCGGCGCCGCCGCGCTGGTCGTCGAGCGCCCGATCGGGTTGTCGGTGCCCGAAGTGCTCGTGTCCAGCAGCCGCGACGCGATGGCTCCGGTGGCCGCGCGCTTCTACGGCGACCCCAGCGCGCAGCTGCGCGTCGTGGGGATCACGGGCACGAACGGAAAGACGACCACGGCCTACCTCGTGCGCGCGCTGCTGCAGGCGCAGGGCATCCAGTGCGGACTGCTGGGTACGGTCACCTCGATCGTCGGCGGGGACGAGCGCCCGGTCACGCGCACCACCCCCGAGGCGATCGATCTCCAGGCCGACTTTCACGCGATGCTGGCGGGAGGCGACCGCGCGTGCGCGATGGAGGTCTCCTCGCACGCGCTCGAGCTTGGCCGAAGCCAGGCCATCCACTTCGCGGTCGTCGTGTTCACGAACCTGAGCCGCGACCATCTGGACTTCCACGCCACGATGGAGGACTACTTCCTGAGCAAGCGGCGCCTTTTCACCGGCTACCCCGAGCGGCCGCCGGCGGGCGCGTCCGCGGCGGCCACGCCGCCGGGAGCGCCGCGAGCGCGCGTCATAAACACGGCGGATGCCTACGGCCGGCGACTCGCGGCGGAGCTCGACGGCGCGATCTCCTTCGCGGTCGAGCAGGCGGCCGACTACAGTGCCAGCGGACTGCGCTGCGGGCTGAGCGGGTGCCGCTTTCTCCTGCACGCACCGGCGCTGGAGCGCGAGCTCCTGCTGCCGATGCCGGGCCGCTTCAACGTCGCCAATGCACTCGCCGCGCTCGCTGCGGCGCACGCCATGGGCGGCGAGCTCGATGTCCTCGTGGATGCGCTTGGGCGCGGCGTGCGCGTCCCCGGCCGGTTCGAGCCCGTCGACGAGGGCCAGGACTTCGCGGTGATCGTCGACTACGCGCACACGCCCGACTCGCTCCAGAACGTGCTCGCCGCGGCCCGCGAGCTCGCGCGTGCCGACGGCGCCAGCGGGCGCGTGCTGTGCGTGTTCGGCGCCGGCGGGGACCGCGACCGCGGCAAGCGTCCGCTGATGGGGCAGATCGCAGCCCGCATGGCCGACGTGGCGCTGGTCACCTCAGACAACCCGCGTTCGGAGGACCCCGAGCGGATCATCGCCGAGATCCTCAGCGGCGCCCAGGGGGCGGGAGGCGCCGAGGTGCGGAGCATCGTCGAGCGCGCCGAGGCGATCGCGCAGGCGCTCGAACTGGCGCGCCGCGGCGACGTCGTCGTGATCGCCGGCAAGGGCCACGAGCAGGGCCAGGAGCTCGCGGGAGGAAGGAAGGTCCCGTTCGACGACGTCACCGTCGCCCGACGGGCCCTGGCCGGTCTGCCCGCGCCCTCGCCGGGCGGGGATCGCGCGCGGCCGCAGGCCAGCCGACCCACCGGAGCGGCGGCATGAGCATGGCAGCGACGGGCGCGCGCTTGTCCGCGGCGGCGGGCCGATGAGACGCTGGCAGCCCGCGCGCCTGGCCGGCGCAGCCGGCGCGCGCCTGGTCGCAGCGGGGGCCGGAACGGGCGCCGAGCCGGGCCCGAGGGGCGCGAGCGTCGACTCGCGCACGCTCGCCCCCGGCGAGCTGTTCATCGGGCTGCGCGGGGAGCGCTCGGACGGTGGCGAGCACGCGGCGGACGCGCTGGCGGCGGGCGCTTGGGGGGTGCTCGTGGCGCCCGAGCACGCCGAGCGCGCGCTCGCCGCGGTCGCGTGCGGGGTGGTGCTGGCACACCCGCAGCCCCTGCGCGGCCTGCAGGCGCTGGCGCGCGCGTGGCGCGAGGAGCTCGGCGAGGGCGGCGCCAGGGTCGTCGCGATCACGGGCTCCACCGGCAAGACGTCGACCAAGGACATCCTCGCGGCGCTGCTGTCCCCACACCTGCGCGTGGTCGCGAGCCCCGAGAACCTCAACACCGAGATCGGGATGCCGCTGGCGATGCTCGCGGCGCCCGCGGGCACGGAGCTGCTCGTGCTGGAGATGGCGATGCGGGGCGAGGGACAGATCGCGGAGCTGACCTCGATCGCGCTCCCCGACGTGGGCGTGATCGTGAACGTGGGACCGGTGCATCTCGAGCTGCTCGGCTCGCTGCCGGCGATCGCCGCCGCCAAGGCAGAGCTCATCGCCGGCCTCGGGCGCGACGCGCGCGTCGTCGTGCCGGCCGCCGAGCCGCTGCTGCAGCGCCACCTGCGGGCCGATCTGCAGACGATCACCTTTGGCCCCGGCGGAGACGTCTCGCTGGCCGAGGCCAGGCCCGCCGGCGCGCCGCAAGCGCGCGATCACACGCGCCAGCCCACGCCGGAACGCGCCGAGGGCGGCGAGATTCTCATCCGCCTCGGTCCCGGCGCGCTGCGCCGGCGCGACGGGGGGGAGGGCGCGCAGGGCCAGGCGCTCGTGAGGCTGCGCCCGTCCTTCGCGCAGGCGCACAACCTGCGCAACCTGCTGGCGGCCGTGGCGGCCGCGCGGGCGCTCGGGATCACGCCGGAAGGAGAGGAGCTTCGGGTGAGCTTCTCCTCGCTTCGCGGCGAGCGGCTCCAGATGCCCGGGGGAGTCGTGCTGATCAACGACTGCTACAACGCCAACCCGATGTCGATGCACGCCGCGATCGACGATCTTGCCGAGACGGCGGCCGGGCGCCGGGTGGCCGTGCTCGGCGACATGCTCGAGCTCGGCGACGGCGCCCGCGAGTTCCACCGCCAGGTCGGGGAGCACGCCGCCCAGCAGGACGTCGGCCTGCTCGTGACGGTGGGCGCCCTCGCGGCCGAGATCGGTGCGGGCTTTGGCAAGGAGGCGATCGCGGTGCCCGACGCGCGGGCAGCCGCGGAGGCTCTGCCCGGCCTCCTGCGCGCCGGAGACACCGTGCTCGTGAAGGGCTCGCGCGGAGTGGGGCTCGAGCTCATCGCCGAGGTGCTGCGCGGTGCAGGCCGCGCCGGCGATCACGGCGAGGCCCCGCTCGGCGGCCTGGTGGCGGGCCCGCGGAGCCGCTGATGGGCCGGATCCTGTTCGGCGGCACCGCCGCGCTGCTCATCTGCATCTTCCTCAGCCCCAGGTTCATCGAGTTCCTGCGCGGCCGCGAGTTCGGGCAGCACATCCGCGAGGACGGGCCCAAAGGGCACCACCTCAAGGCTGGCAAGCCCACCATGGGGGGCCTGATCCTGTTCCTGGCGGTGTCGGTTCCGTTCCTCATCCTGACCGACTACGACTGGCGCTCGGTCGGCGTGTTCGGCGCGGCGATCGCCTGCGCGGTGCTGGGCTTCGCCGATGACTACACCAAGCTCGTCCGGCGCCGCTCGCTCGGCCTGCGGGCGCGCACCAAGCTGCTGGTCACGATCGCGATCTCGCTGGCGCTGTGGTTCATCGCCGAACACCAGGCGCACCTCGCGCCCACGCTGCGCCTGCGCTTCGTCGACTACGAGGTCGATCTCGGCGTGCTGTACCCGCTGCTGATCTATTTCGTGGTTGCCGGGACGACGAGCGCGGTCAACCTCACCGACGGGCTCGACGGCCTGGCCGCGGGCTGCGCCGCGATCGTGCTGCTGGCGTACATCGCGATCACGTTCATCACCGGCGAGTACGACCTTGCGATGCTCGCCGCGTGCCTGGTCGGGGGGTGCATCGGCTTTCTCTGGTTCAACGCCTTTCCGGCCACGATCTTCATGGGCGACACCGGCTCGCTCGGGCTCGGGGGGGCCGTGGCCGGGCTTGCGGTGATGACGAAGACCGAGCTGCTGCTGGTGCTGCTGGGCGGCATCTTCGTGATCGAGGCGCTGTCGGTCGCGCTGCAGGTGATCTCCTTCCAGGCGACGCGCAAACGCATCTTCCTGATGGCTCCGATCCACCATCACTTCGAGCTGCGCGCCTGGTCGGAGACCAAGATCATCCTGCGCTTCTGGATCGTGGCCGCGATCTGCTGCGCGATCGGATTCACGATCTACCGCCAGAGCATCAAATGAGCGGACCCGCCCAGCGCCATGCGCGGCGGCACGCGCGGCGGGCGCATCCGGCGCCGCCCGGTCGGCGGCGCCGACCGGCGCTGCCGCCGGGCCCCTATGCGGTGCTGGGGCTGGCGCGATCGGGCAGGGCCGCCGCGCTCGCCCTGGCCGCGCACGGGGAGCGGGTGATCGGCCTCGACGCCGGCGCGCCCGCCGGGCTGGACGAGCTGGCGGCCCACGGGATCGAGATTTACGCCGGCGAGCTCGCCGCGGCGCTGCCGGCAGGCGCGCGCGCGCTCATCAAGAGCCCGGGCGTGCCGCAGCAGGCAGCCGCGGTCGCGGCGGCCCGCCGGCGGGGACTGGAGGTGTTCGGAGAGCTCGAGCTCGGCTGGCGCATGCTCCCCAACCAGTTCATCGCCGTGACGGGTACCAACGGCAAGACCACGACCGCCGAGCTGATCGGCCACATGCATCGCCAGGCGGGCCTGCCGGTGGTCATCGCGGGCAATGTGGGCACAGCGCTCAGCGGCCTCGCGGGCAAGGTCCCCGAGCGCGCCACCGTCGTGTGCGAGGCGTCCTCCTTCCAGCTCGAGGACACGGTCGCGTTCGCGCCCGAGGCGGCGGTGCTCGTCAACCTCGCGCCCGACCACCTCGACCGCCACGGCAGCCTCGGTGCGTACGTGCGGGCGAAGGCCAACGCCTTCGAGCGCCAGCACGAGCAGGATGTGGCGGTCCTACCCAGCTCGCTGCTGGCGGCGGCAACTGCGTCCGGCCGTCCCGCGCCGGGGATCCAGGACGCCACTCCGCTGCTGGGCGCGGGCCGCGCCCGGCGCGTCGGCTTCGGCGCTTCACCCGGCGCCGAGCTGCGCGAGCGCGACGGCGAGCTGTGGTGGCGCGATCGCCGCCTGCTCGCCACCGCAGAGCTGCGCCTGCGCGGGCGCCACAACCTCGAGAACGCGATGGCGGCGGCGGCCGTGTGCCTCGCGCGCGGGTTGGAGCAGGAAGCGGTTGCCGCCGCACTGCGCTCGTTCGCCGGCGTCCGTCACCGGCTCGAGGAGATCGCCACGCGCGGCGGGGTGCGGTTCATCAACGACTCCAAGGCCACCAACATCGCGAGCACGCTGGTCGCCCTGGAGGCGCTGGCGGGCGCGCCAGGGGTGCACCTGATCCTCGGCGGCCAGGGCAAGGGCCAGGATTTCGCCGCCCTGCGCGACGCCGTGCGAGCGCGCTGCAGCGGGGCGTACCTGATCGGTGAAGACGCGGCCGTGATCGCGCGCGCGTTGACCGGCGCCGGCGTGCCGGTGCAGGTGTACGGCGATCTCGAGCGCGCTCTCGCCAGCGCAACGCGAGCCGCGGCAGCGGGAGAGGTCGTGCTGCTCTCGCCCGCGTGCGCGAGCTTTGACCAGTTCAGCGACTTCGAGGCGCGCGGCGAGCGGTTTCGCCAGCTGGTGTGCGGGTAGGCGCCGAGGCGAACAGCCCGCGGCGTCGGATCCCGGTCGGCGGCTAGCGTCCCCGTGGGCCCTAGGCGCCGAGGCGAACAGCCGCGGCGTGGGGTCCCGGTCGGCGGTTAGCGTCCCCGTGGGCGGCGCGGGCGCCGGCGCGTGGAGGCTTTCGCCGCTGTCTGTCGAAGTGGGCTCACGATGCCAGCGGCCGCAGCACGACGTGCGCGCGCGCCACAGCCGCCTGCGCGGGGAAAGGGTGCGAGGCGCCGCGGCCGTGCCTCCCGGGCGCAGCCGCTCGAGCAGCGCGTGCTGCTGACGGCGACGCTATGCCTGCTGGCGTTCGGGGCGGTGATGGTCTACAGCGCCTCCTCGGCCACGTCCCTGCTCCAGGGCCGCGGCACCGGCAGCGCCTACCTGATCAAGTTCCTCGTCTACGGGGCGATCGGCCTGGTGTTGATGCGCGTGCTCGCGCGCGATGGGCTGGCCCGGGTGCAGGGCGTGATCGGCCCGCTGCTGGCGGTCTCGTTCGTGCTCGTGCTCGCCGTGCACGTCCCCCATCTCGGCGTGAGCGTCAACGGGGCGCGCCGCTGGCTCGGCACCGGGCCGCTGCAGTTTCAGCCCTCGGAGCTGCTGAAGCTCGCGCTGCTGCTGTATGCCGCCACGCTGCTCGCCAGGCGTCCCGAGCGTGTGCACGACCTGCGCGAGCTGCTCAACCCGCTGCTCGTCGTCGTGGGCGGCGCCTGCCTGCTCATCGCCACCCAGCCCGACCTGGGGACGACGATGGTGATCATCTGCACGACCGTGGCGCTGCTCGTCACGGCCGGGATCCCGATGCGCAAGCTCGTGCTGCTGGCGGGTGCGCTGGTCGCGCTCGTGCTCCTGTACGCGATCGTGCGGCCGTACGCACGGGCCCGGCTGACCTCGTTCATGAATCCCTGGGCGCACGCAGCTGGCAGCGGCTTCCAGGCCGTACAGGGGCAGATCGCGATCGGCTCGGGGGGGTTGTTCGGCGCCGGCCCGGGCGAGTCGGTACAGAAGATCTTCTACCTGCCCGAGGCGCCGACGGACTTCATCCTCGCGGTCATCGCGGAGGAGCTGGGGGCGATCGGCGTGTGCGCGCTGCTGTTCCTGTACGGCATGATCGGCTACGCCGGGCTCAGTGCGGCGCGCAAGGCGCGCAGCTCCTACAGCGCCCTGATGGCGGTCGGCCTCACGAGCCTGATCCTCTCGCAGGCGCTGCTCAACATCTTCGCCGTGCTCGGCATGGCCCCGCTGACGGGAGTGCCGCTGCCGTTCGTGTCCTACGGCTCGAGCAGCCTGATCGTGATGCTGGCGGCGATGGGACTGCTGCTCAACGTTGCCGGCGGCGCCAGCGCACACCTGCGCGTCGTGCCCGCGCCGCGGCGGCGCCGTGTCGACGCCCGCAGGCGCGAAGCGCCACGATGGGGCGGTGAGCTCGGCGCCGAGGAGGATCGTGATCGCCGCCGGCGGGACCGCGGGGCACGTCGTGCCGGCGCTGGCGGTGGCCGAGGCGCTGCGCGCTGAGGGCGCCGAGGTCGCCTTCATCGGTGGCGCCCGCGCCGAGGCGCGGCTGGTTCCCGCGGCCGGCTTTCAGCTGCACACGATCGCTGTCGAGGCGCTGAGCCGCACGAACCCACTGCGCGCCGTTCGCGCGCTCGCCCGGGCCGCGGCGGCGCTGCCGCGCGCACGGCGCATCCTCGCCGCGCTCGCCCCCGACGCGGTGATGGGAGGGGGCGGCTACGTCGCCGGACCGGTCGCGCTCGCCGCGCTCACGCTGCGCCTGCCCGTGGTGCTGACCGAGGCCGACAGCCGGATGGGGCTCAGCAATCGCATCCTGGCCCCGTTTGCCAGGCGCGTGTGCCTCGCGTTTCCGCCGTCCTCGCGGCGCTCGCGACTGGCGGCGCGGGCCTCGCGGCGCTACCGCGTGACCGGGCGGCCGATGTATCCCCGCCGGCACGAGCGTGCCGGCGCGCGAGCGCGATTCGGTATCGCCGCCGAGGAGACCTGCGTGCTGGTGTTCGGTGGGTCGCTGGGCGCGCGCTCGATCAACCTGGCCGCGATCGAGGCGTTCGCCGGAGCCTCCTTCCGCGTGCTGCACGTGTGCGGCCCGCGCGACTACCCCGAGCTGGTCCGGCGCGAGCTGCGCCCGGGCTATGACCTGCGCGAGCAACTGGACCCGGCCGACTTCGGCGACGCGCTCGCGGCGTCCGACCTGGCCGTGGCGAGAGCGGGCGGCTCGGTGTTCGAGATCGCCGCGCACGGCCTGCCGGCGATCCTGATCCCCTATGCGCACGCCGCGGGCGATCACCAGAGCGCCAACGCCCGCTGGATGACCGAGGCCGGGGCCGCGATCGCGATCGCCGACCACGATCTCAGCGCGGCGCGTCTGGCCGGCGAGGTGGCCGCGCTGCTCGCCGAGCGGTCCCGCCTTCAGGCGATGGCCGCCGCCGCCAGCGCAGTGGCGCGGCCCGACGCCGCGCTCGCGGTCGCGCGCGAGCTGCTGGAGGCCAGCTGCGCGTGAGCGGCGCGCAGGCCCCCTGGCGCGGTCGTCGCCTGCACTTCATCGGCGTCGGCGGCGCCGGTTTGAGCGCCTACGCTCGCGCCGCCGGCGAGCTGGGGGCGCAGCTGAGCGGGTCCGACAGCGCGAGCTCGCCCTACCTCGAGCGGCTGGCCGCCGACGGCGTGCTGCAGGCGGTCGTCGGCCACCGCGCGGGGAACATCCCGCGCGGCAAAGGCGTCGAGGTCATCTACTCCTCGGCGGTGCCCGAGGACAACGTGGAGCGCCAGGCCGCGCGCCGGCGCGGCCTGCGCGAGCGCCCGCGGGCGGAGCTGCTCGCCGAGCTCAGCGCGCTCGCGCGCACGATCGCGGTGGCCGGCACGCACGGCAAGACAACGACCGCCGCGATGATCGTGCACGCGCTGCGCGGCGCCGGCCTGGAACCGGGCTGGCTGATCGGCGGCACCCCTGGAGGAGGGCTCCCCAACGCTGGCTGGGGTGCAGGGGACTGGCTGGTCGTGGAGGCGGACGAGTCCGACCGCTCGATGCTCAGCCTCGAGGTCGAGGTCGCGGTGCTCACCGGCGCCGAGCTCGACCACCACGCCACGTTCGCGTCGCTGGCGGAGGTGCGCGAGGCCTTCCGCTCCTTCCTCGCGCGTGCGCGGGCCGCGATCGTCGTGCGCGACGAGCCCGAGCTGCTGGCGCTGGCCGGCGCGGCGCGGCCGCAACAAGCCTCGCGTCGCGACGCCGCGCCCGCCGAGCAGGCCGGCTTCGCGCCCGCGCGCGCCGGGCACGCCCCGGCGCTCGTGCCCTACGGCAGCGGCGAGTTTGCGCTGACGGCGGGCGGATCGCGCTTCTGCTGGCGCGGGCAGGAGGTCCGCCTGGCGGTGCCGGGCGCGCACAACGTCGCCAACGCCACGGCCGCGCTGGAGGCGGCTCGCCTCGCCGGCGCCGAGCCCGCGCGGGCGGCTGCCGCGCTGTCGCGCTTCGGCGGCGCGGGCCGGCGCTTTGAGCTGCTCGGCGAGAGCGAGCGCGGCGCGCGCGTGTACGACGACTACGCCCACCACCCGACGGAGATCGCCGCCACCGTGCAGGCGGCGCGCACGCTCGAACCGCAGCGGCTGATCGCCGTCTTCCAGCCGCACCTGTACTCGCGCACCGCGCTGCTCGCGCGCGAGTTCGGCAGCGCCCTGGCGGGTGCCGACATCGTCTGCGCGCTGGACGTCTACCCCGCGCGCGAGCACGCCTCCGACTACCCCGGGGTGAGCGGGCTGATGGTCGCCGAGGCGACCGCCGACGCCGCCGCGGGCAGGCCGGTGTACTGGCTACCCACGTTCGCGGACGCCGAGCCGGTGCTGCGCGGGCTGCTCGAGGGCGGCGACGTGTGCCTGGTGATGGGCGCGGGCAGCGTCGATCAGCTCGCCCGCAGGCTGGTAGCGCGATGAGCGCCGCACGCCCGGCGAGCGTCGAGACCGGCCGACCCCTGGCGCGGCTGTCGACCGTGCGCACGGGCGGCAAGGCTGAGTTCTTCGCGCGCGCCGCCAGCGAGGCCGAGCTCGGCGAGCTGCTCGCGTGGGCACGCGCGAGGGGCACGCGCCTCAGCGTGGTCGGCTCGGGGTCGAACCTTCTGATCGCCGATCAGGGGGTGGCGGGCCTGGTGCTCAAGCTCGAGGGGCAGCTGGCGCGCATCGAGCGCTGCGGGCAGCGTCTGATCTGCGGCGGGGCCGCGCGCCTGCCGGCGGTGGCCGCGCAAGCCGCGCGCGACGGGCTGTCGGGCATCGAGTTCGGCGTCAACATTCCCGGCACGGTCGGTGGCGCCGTGCGCATGAACGCGAACGCCTATGGCGGTGAGCTCGGCAGGGTGCTGGAGTGGGTGCAGATCGCCACCGCCTCCGGGACGCAGCGGCGCAAGCCGCAGCAGCTGGGCCTCGCCTACCGCAGCTCGAACCTCGAGGAAGGCGAGATCGTGACGCGCGTGTGCTTCTCGCTCGAGCAGGCCGATCCGGCCGCGGTCAAAGCGGCGCTGGCAGAGATGCGCACCCGCCGCCACGCCGCGCAACCGCAGGGGATCAAGACGTTCGGCTCGACGTTCAAGAATCCCGACGACCCGCGCGCCCAGGGGCGCAGCGCCGGGCTGTTGCTGGCGGAGGCCGGCTGCAGCGGCCTCGCGGTGGGAGGTGCGCGCTTTTCCCCAAAGCACGCCAACTTCATCGAGAACACAGGCGCGGCCACGACCGCGGACGTGCTCGCGCTGATGGCCGAGGGCCGCAGCCGCGTGCTCGAGCGCTTCGGCGTGGAGCTCGAGCCGGAGGTGCAGACGCTGGGCGACGTGCGCTTCCCCTGGTTGTAGGGGTTTTCGCGCGCGAGTCGAACACATCGGCGATGGACCGCTCCCTAGCCGGCCGCGCCTCGCTGGGCGGTACCGGTCGCTCCTTCCGGCCGGGCACGTCGCCGCGCGCGGGCCGCGCGCCGGGCCGCGCCCGCGCGGCTCGTGCCCGGCGGCGCTCCTGGCGCCCGCCACGGCTTCACCTGCCGCTCCTCGGCGCCGCGCAGCGGATTCACCTGCCAGTGCTCGGCGCCGCGCAGCGGATTCACCTGCCAGTGCTCGGCGCCGCGCTGCGCTTCATCTGGCAACGACGGCGGCTGCGCCTTGCCTGCATCTTGCTCGTGCTGGCAGCGGGGCTCCTGTCAGGCGGCTGGCTGTGGCTGCGCCACTCCTCGCTGGCCGCCGTGCGCCGCGTTCAGATCAGCGGCGTGCACGGCCCCGAGGCGCGCGCGATCGACGCCGCCCTGACCGTGGCGGCCCGGCACATGAGCACGCTCGACGTGCACGTGGGCGCCCTGCGCGCCGCGGTGGCGCCGTTCGCCGTCGTGCGCGAAGTGCGGGCGACGGGGAGCTTCCCGCACGCGTTGCGCATTCGCGTGCTGCAGCGCCCGCCGGTCGCAGCATTGGTGGCGGGCGGCACGCGCACCGCAATCGCTGCCGACGGCGTCGTTCTCGGCCCGGCGCTGCTGTCCGGCTCGCTGCCGACCGTCATCGCGCCCAGCGCGCCGGCGGCCGGCCGCCGCATCGCCGATCGGGCGCTCGGCGAAGCGCTCACGGTGCTCGGGGCCGTCCCAGCCCCGCTGGCCGGGCTCGTGGCGCGAGCGTACAGCGGCACGCACGGCCTCGTCGTGGTCATGCGCAGCGGCCTGACGGCGTATTTCGGCGATGCCAGCCGCCCGCATGCCAAGTGGCTGGCGCTCGCGCTGGTGCTGGCCAGCGAACGCTCGGCCGGGGCCACCTACGTGGACGTGCGCGTGCCGGCGCGCCCGGCGGCCGGCTTCGCTCCCGGCGCCGCTCCCCCGAGCGCCCAGTCTGCCACCAGCGGCGCCGCGGGCGAAGGAGTGGGCAGTCCGAGCGCCGCCGACGCGCTCGCGGCGGGCCTCGCGGCGGCGGTGAGCCGCGAAGGGGGCGCTGGCGCCCCGGGCCAGGCGCGCGCCTCCGGCGAAGAAGCGGGCACGCCCGCCGGCGGCGAAGGCCAATCCGGGGGGAGCCCATCGGCGAGCGGCGGCGCGAACTCCACCTCGGAAGCCGGCGCAGAAGGGGGTCAAACGGGAGGGCACTGAACACTTACCCTCAACTTGAGGATTAGCGATGCGCAGGGGTGACCGCTCAGGCGAGCATCGAGCGTTGGGATGTGCAACGATTGTTGCGAGATTCGACGTGCTCGTTGACAGGGCGAAGATCCCTGCATAACGTGCCCATCCCGGCGGTTCGGCGAGCGTGCGTGCCCCGAACCCTAATTTCCTACTGAAGGGTTCGGCGGAACCACAATGGAGAGCAGCGGAAGCTATCTGGCGGTCATCAAGGTCGTGGGGGTGGGCGGCGGCGGCACGAACGCCGTCAGCCGCATGATCGACGCCGGCCTGCGCGGGGTGGAGTTCATCGCCGCCAACACCGACGCCCAGGCGCTGGGGATGATCGACGCCGACGTCAAGCTCAACATCGGCCACCAGTCCACCAAAGGGCTGGGCGCGGGCGCCGACCCGGACGTCGGGCTGGCCGCCGCCTCGGAGTCGCGGGACGACATCAAGGAGGCGCTGAAGGGCGCCGACATGGTTTTCGTGACCGCGGGCGAGGGCGGCGGCACCGGTACCGGCGGGGCGCCGGTGATCGCGGAGATCGCCAAGAACGAGATCGGGGCGCTGACTGTCGGCGTGGTCACGCGCCCGTTTGACTTCGAGGGCGGGCAGCGCGCGCGCCAGGCGGCCGAGGGGATCGAGCGCCTGCGCGAGGTTGTGGACACGCTGATCGTGATCCCCAACGAGAAGCTGCTCGCGGTAGTCGAGCGCCGCACCTCGATGCTGGACGCGTTTCGCGAGGCCGACAACGTGCTGCGCCAGGGCGTGCAGGGGATCACCGACCTGATCACGATCCCGGGGCTGATAAATCTCGACTTCGCCGACGTTCGCACGATCATGCAGGACGCCGGCTCGGCGCTGATGGGCATCGGCACCTCGGGCGGGGAGAACCGCTGCGCCGAAGCCGCGCGCGCGGCCATCTCCTCGCCGCTGCTGGAAGAGTCCGTCGGCGGCGCCACCGGCATCGTGCTCAACATCACCGGCCCCAAGGACCTGGGCCTGTTCGAGGTCCACGACGCCGCCGAGATCATCCAGAACGAAGCCGACGCGGACGCCAACATCATCTTCGGCGCGGTCATCGACGAGGGCATGTCCGACGAGGTGCGCGTGACGGTGATCGGCACCGGCTTCGATCACCGGCCCGGGCGCGCCGCGCGCCGCGACAGCCGCGCGCGCCGCGATCGCGGCCCGCGCATCGACGAGCGCCAGCGCTCATCGCTTGAGATCTCCGACGAGGAGATCGACGTGCCGCCGTTCCTGCGCTGAGCGCTCCGGCGGGCCGCGGGGCTTTCGTTAGCCTGCCACGCGTGAGCGCCCCGGCGTCGCCTTCGCTGCGCAGGACCCCGCTGTTCGGGCGCCACCAGGCCGCCGGCGCGCGCCTGGTCGGATTTGCGGGCTGGGAGATGCCCGTGCACTACCAGGGTGCCCGTGCCGAGCACATCGCCGTGCGCGAGGCGTGTGGCATCTTCGACGTCTCGCACATGGGCCAGATCGAAACCTCGGGCCCGCAGGCGCAGGCGTTGCTTCAGCGGCTGCTGTCCAACGACCTCACCGCGATCTCCTTCGGCGTCGGCCCCGACGGGGGGCAGGGGACGGGCGGCGCGCAGTACAGCGTGCTGTGCCGCGAGGACGGCGGGGTGCTCGATGACCTGTTCACCTATCGCCTGGACAGCGAGCGCTACCTGACCGTCACCAACGCCGCCAACCACGGCCGCGACCTGCACTGGTTTCGCGCTCACGCGCGCGAGTTCCCGCAGGCCCAGGTGAGCGACCTGATCGAGGATTACGCGATGCTCGCGGTTCAGGGCCCGCGGGCGCGCGAGCTCGTGCAGGCGATCTCGGACTCGCCGCTGCCGCGGCGCATGACCGCGTCACGCCGGCGCCTGGCCGGGGCCGAGGCGCTCGTGTGCGGGACCGGCTACACCGGCGAGGACGGCGTGGAGCTCCTGTGCGCGCCGGAGGATGCGCCGCTGCTGTGGGATGAGATCGTGCGGCGCGGCGCCGTGCCCGCCGGTCTGGCGGCGCGCGACACGCTGCGCCTGGAGGCGTGCTACTGCCTGTACGGCAACGAGCTCAGCCTCGAGCGCGGCCCGATCGAGGCGGGCCTGGGCTGGTGCTGCCGCGAGCACACCGGGTTCATCGGCGCCACCGCGGTGGCGGCCGCGCGCGAGGCCGGGCCGGCCGAGATGCTGGTGGCGTTCGCGCTGCAGGAACCGGGCATCGCGCGGGCAGGAAACGCGGTGCTCGGCGGCGGCGAGGTGACCAGCGGGACGCTGTCGCCCAGCCTGCGGCGGGGAATCGGCATGGCCTACGTCCCGGCCGCCCGCGCCGCCGTCGGCACGCGCCTCGAGATCGACGTCCGTGGCAAGATGCGTGCCGCCGTGATCGAGCAGAAGCCCCTGTACCGCAAGGCGTCATAGAGGCGCGGCGGCGCGCATGGCTGAGGCAAGCTACCCCGAGGACCTGCTCTACCACCCCGAGCACGATTGGGCGCGCGTGGAAGGCGAGCAGGCGACGCTCGGGATCACGTGGTTCGCCCAGGATGCGCTCGGCGAGGTCGTGTTCTTCGAGCCGCCGGCGGTGGGCACGAGCGTGGCAAAGGACGCCGCCTACACCGAGGTGGAGTCGGTGAAGGCGGTCTCCGATGTGATCGCGCCGCTATCGGGGGAGATAGTCGAGGTCAACGGCGCCCTCGCCGAGAACCCGCAGGCGATCAACGAGGATCCCTACGGCGATGGCTGGCTGGTGCGGGTGCGCCTGTCGGACCCGTCCGAGCGCGAGGCGCTGATGGACGCTGCCTCCTACGTGTCCTCGTTGGCCAGCTAGGCTGACCGCGGACACTTGAGTCGCTACACCGCCATCACACCAGCGGACCTCGAGCTGATGCTCGAGGCGATCGGCGTCGACTCCGTGGGCGAGATCTTCGACCGCCAGATCCCCGCGGCGGTGCGGCTGGACCGCGAGCTCGAGCTTCCCGAGGGCCTCCCCGAGCAGGACGTCTACGAGCATCTGCGGGCGCTCGCCGCGCGCAACACGAGCGCCGAGGAGGAGCTCTGCTTCCTCGGCGCCGGCATGTATGACCACTACGTGCCGGCGGTCGTGGACATGCTGTGCGAGCGCTCGGAGTTCCTCACCCCCTACACCCCGTACCAGCCCGAGGTCTCGCAGGGCACGCTGCAGGTGATGTTCGAGTATCAGACCGCCATCTGCGAGCTCACCGGGCTGCCGGTGTCGAACGCCTCGGTCTACGAGGGCCCCTCCGCGGTGGCGGCCGCCGCCTACATGGCCAAGCTGCACAACGGCCGCCGCCGTCTGGTCGCCAGCGCCGGGTTGCATCCGCACTCGCTCGAGACCCTGCGCACGCACGCCCACGGTTACGGCATGGAGGTCGTGGAGGTACCGCTGACCAGCGGCTCCGCCGGCGGCGTGACCGATCCCGATGCGTGGGCGGAGGCGATCGACGGGCAGGCCAGCGCCGCGATCTTCGCCCAGCCGAACTTCTACGGCGCGGTCGAGGACGCCACCGCCCTCAGCCAAGCCGCCAAGGCGGGCGCCGATCCGCTGGTCGTGGCGCAGGTCGATCCGATCGTGCTCGGGATCCTCGCGCCCCCCGGCGAGTGCGGCGTGGACGTGGCCGTCGGCGAGGGCCAGCCGCTGGGCAACCGGCTCGACTTCGGCGGTCCCTCCTTCGGCTTCTTCGCCGCGCGCGAGGAGTACCTGCGCCGGATTCCCGGGCGGATCGCAGGGGAGACCGTGGACGTTGACGGCCGCCGCGGGTTCGTGCTCACCCTGCAGACCCGCGAGCAGCACATCCGCCGCGAGCGGGCCACGTCGAACATCTGCACCGCCCAGGCGCTCAACGCGCTCGCGGCGATCGTCTACCTGAGCTGGCTCGGACGCCGCGGGATCGTCGAGCTCGGGCAGCTGCTGCTGGCGCGCACGCACTACGCGCGCCAGGCGCTGGCGGGCCTGGACGGGGTTTCGCTGCAACACGAGCAGCCGGTGATCCGCGAGTTCGCGCTGCGCCTGGACGCCGACGTCGCGGCGGTCAAGCGCCGCTGCGCGCGGCAGGGCGTCAACCCGGGCGTGGACGTGCACGCGCTGAGCGGACGCCCGGAGGACAGCGGCGTGTTGCTGGTGGCGATCACCGAGCGGCGCTCGCGCGAGCAGATCGATCGCCTCGTTGACGTGCTGGCGGCGGCGGTGGCCGCCGAGCGGAGATCGACCAGCGAGGCGGTGGGCGTGTGAACCTCCCGGCGCCGAGCCCCGGCGGCGACGGCCGCGCGCCGGCCAGCGCGGGCGGCCCCTCGCCGCTGCAACGCGAACGGGCGCGAACGATCTTCCAGAAGGGCGCCACCTCTCGCCGCGCGTTTCAGTGCCCGCCGCCGGACGTGCCCGAGGCAGATCCCGACGAGCTCTTGCCGGCGCGCTTTCGCCGGCGTGAGCCGCCGCGGCTGCCCGAGGTCTCAGAGCCCGAGCTCGTGCGCCACTACGTGACGCTGTCCAAGCGCAACTTCGATCTCGACTCGGGCTTCTACCCGCTCGGATCGTGCACGATGAAGCACAACCCGCGGCTGCACGAGCGCGCGGCGGCGCTGGCCGGCCACGCCCGCCTGCACCCGCTGCAGGACCCCGAGCGAGCGCAGGGAGCGCTCGAGCTGATGTGGCGCCTGCAGGGCGCGCTGGCCGAGATCTCGGGCCTGCCGCACGTGTCCCTGCAGCCCTCGGCGGGCTCGGCCGGAGAGCTGGCCGGGGTGCTGCTCACGCGCGCCTACCACGAGGACCGGGGCGAGCAGCGCCACAAGGTGCTCGCGCCCGACACCGCCCACGGGACCAACCCGGCGACGGTGTCGATGGCCGGCCTGGAGGTCGTCAAGCTCGCGACCGATGCCGAAGGCGGCGTGGACGTGGACGACCTGCGCGTCAAGGCCGACACCGACGTGGCCTGCCTGATGCTCACCAACCCCAACACGCTCGGGGTATTCGACGCGAACATCGAGGAGATCGCCGCGATCGTGCACGGCGTCGGCGCGACGCTGTACTACGACGGCGCCAACCTCAACGCGGTGATGGGGCTCTCGCGGCCCGGCGACATGGGCTTCGACATCGTGCACTTCAACCTGCACAAGTCCTTCACGCAGCCGCACGGCGGGGGCGGCCCGGGCTCGGGGCCGATCGCGACCTCCGAGCGGATCGCCCCGTATTTGCCGCGGCCGCTGGTCGTGCGCCGCGAGGACGGGTCGTTCGCCCTCGAGCACCAGCGGCCCAAGTCGATCGGGCGCCTGCGCGGCTTTCACGGCAACTACGGCTGCTTGGTGCGCGCCTACGCCTACATCTGCTCGCTGGGCGCCGACGGCCTCAGAGACGCCTCCGAAGCGGCCGTGCTGAACGCCAACCACCTGCTCGCGAGGCTGTGCCAGAAGGGCGTGGCGGAGTACCTGCCGCTGGCCTATGGGCGGCTGTGCATGCACGAGTTCGTGCTGTCGGGCGGACCGATGAAGCGTGAGCTGAAGATCAAGACGCTCGACCTCGCCAAGCGGCTGCTCGACCACGGCTTCCATCCGCCGACCGTGTACTTCCCGCTGCTCGTGGAGGAGGCGCTGATGGTCGAGCCGACCGAGACCGAGACGCGCGAGACGCTCGACGCCTTCGCCGAGGCGATCGCCGCGATCCTTGCGGAGGCCGCCGAGGACCCCGCCGTGGCGGAGGGCGCGCCGTACAGCACGCCCGTGCGACGCCTGGACGAGGTCGCGGCGGCCAAGCAGCCGGTCATTCGAGAGTCCCTGTAGCGTGCGCATCTTCTCCGGCATCCAGCCCACGGGGCGTAAGCACCTGGGCAACTACATCGGCGCGATCGTGCAGTACGTCGCAAGCCAGTACCGCGGCGAGGGGATCTTCTGCATCGTGGACCTGCACGCGATCACCGTCCCTTACTCGCCGGCCGAGCTTCGCGAGCGCTGCTATGACACCGCCGCGCTGCTCATCGCGGCGGGCCTCGAGCCCGCGCGCTGCACGCTGTTTCGCCAGAGCGACGTGCCCGAGCACACCGAGCTGACCTGGCTGCTGTCCACCGTCACCGAGCTCGGACGGCTGCAGCGGATGCACCAGTTCCGCGACAAGTCGCTGGCCCAGCGCGAGCTGGTCTCCGCCGCCCTGCTGTGCTACCCGGTGCTGCAGGCCGCCGACGTGCTCGCCTACCGGGCGCACGAGGTGCCCGTCGGGGAGGACCAGCGCGAGCATCTGGAGCTGATGCGCGACGTGGCGCGTCGCTTCAACGCACGCTTTGGCGATGGCGAGGAGGTGCTGGTCGTGCCCGAGCACCGCATCCCCGACGTGGGCGCGCGGATCATGGACCTGCAGGACCCGACCACGAAGATGTCGACCACCGCCGCGAGCGAGCAGGGGACCGTGTTCGTGCTCGACGGGCCGCAGGCGATCGAGCGCAAGCTCAAGAGCGCGGTCACCGATTCGGGCACCGAGGTCCGGCGCGCCCCCGAGAAGCCGGGCATCGGCAACCTGATCGAGATCCTCGCGGCGGTGCGCGACGCGCCGCCCGAGCAGATCGAGTCGGAGTACGCGGACGCGGGCTACGGGGCCTTCAAGGCGGCCGTCGCCGGCGCCGTGATCGAGTACCTGGCGCCGGTGCGCGAGCGCTATGACGAGCTGCGGGGCGACGAGAGCCAGCTCGAGCAAATCCTTCAGGGCGGCGCCGCGCAGGCCTCCGCGATCGCCGCCGAGACGCTCGCCGACGTGCGCGAGCGCATGGGCGTCGGCGCCCCCCGTCGGGCGCGGACGCTACCGTGAGGCGCTGATGAGCCTCGCGACGCTCGAGCTCGACCTCGAGCTCTTCACCGGCCCGTTCGATTTGCTGCTCGCGCTCGTGCTGCGCGAAGAGGTCGACCTGCTCGAGCTGCCGCTGGCCGAGATCGTGCTCGCCTACCTGGACCATCTCCAGACCCGGGATGAGCTCGATCTGGAGACGACCACCGAGTTCATCGTGCTGGTGGCCGCGCTGCTGGAGCTCAAGTCGCGCATGATGCTGACCGGCGAGGAGCAGGAGCTGCTCGAGATCGAGCCCGAGCAGGCGGCCGACGAGCTGCTCGCGCGCATGTTCGAGGCCCACCGCTACCGCCGCGCCGCGGCTCACCTCGGCCAGTGCCTGGAGCGCGAGCACGGCGTGCGCTTCCGCTCGGTGCCGCTGCCCGCTCCTCTGCGGCGCACGATCCTGCCCCCGCCCGATGGCTCGGAGGACCCGGCGCTGCTGGGCCGGGCGATCGGCAGCCTGCTGCTGATGCCGCCCACGCTCAGCCTCGACCACGTCGCGGTCCCGCGCGTTCCCGTGGCCGAGCGCCTGGCGCACCTGCGCGCGCTGCTGCGCCGCGGCAGCTTCAGCTTCGAGGAGGCGGTCCGCGGGGCCGACCGGATGACCGTCGCGGTCACGCTGTTCGCGCTGCTGGAGCTCTACAAACGCGGCGAGGCGGAATGGCGCCAGGACCACAGCTTCGGCGAGATCTCGGTCAGCGCCCGCTCGGCGCTCGGCCCCGGGCGGGAGGGCGCACCAGGCATACGGCCCGCCGGGGCGATCGCGGGATGAGCGACGAGGGCGCGGCGCTCGCGCGCACGGTGGAGGCGCTGTTGTTTCTCTCAGGCGATCCGCTCACCTCGGCCGAGCTCGCCGATGCGGCCGAGGCGGACGAGCGTGACGTGGTCGCAGCGCTGGCGGTGCTGGCCGAGCGCCATGCGCCGGGGACGTCCGGCATCCGCCTGCGCGAACTGGCGGGCGGCTGGACGTTCACGAGCGACCCCGCGGCAGAGGATGCAGCGCGGCGGCTGTTCAGCCGGCCCCGGCTGGCGACGCTGACGCCGGCGCAGGCCGAGACGCTGGCGATCGTCGCCTACCTGCAGCCGATCTCGCGTCCGGAGATCACCCGGATCCGCGGCGTGAACGCCGACTCGGCCGCGGCCACGCTGCTCGACCGGGGCCTGATCGAGCCGGCGGGGCACTCCCAGTTCGGCGCCGTGCTGTACCGCACGAGCACGCACTTCCTGAAGCTGTTCGGGCTGCGCACGCTGGATGAGCTGCCCGACGTCGCCCGCTGGGACCCGACGCCCGAGGAGCAGGCCGAGCTGCGCGACCGTCTGCTGCGCGCCGGTGAGGCCCGCGCGGACAGCGGGCCCGGCGGGGCATAGAGCGCCGACACGGCGCGGTGTCGCGGCAGAACGTCGAGATAGCAAGCGGCGGGCGCTCGCGCGGCTACCTCGAACATCACGCGGCGTTGCGCGCGGCCGGGCTCTCCGACTAGCAAGCGCGCTCGCGCGCCTACCTCGATCATCACGCGACGTTGCGCGCGGCCGGACTCTCCGACCAGCAAGCGCGCGCGATCGCTGCTCCTATCGTTGCAGCCCATGGCCGACCGGATGCGGCTGGCGAAGTACCTGGCACACGCTGGCGTCGCCTCCCGGCGCGCGGCCGAGTCGCTGATCGCCGCCGGGCGCGTGAGCGTGGAGGGACGCGCCGTGACCGATCCCGCCACCGCCGTCGCCGAGCACAGCCGCGTGGAGCTCGACGGGCGGCTGCTCGAGGGCCCCGAGCGGCGCGTTTGCTTCGCGGTCAACAAGCCGGTCGGGGTCCTGTCCACGGCGCGCGACACGCATGGGCGTGCGACGGTGCTGGAGCTCGCGCCGGCGGGCGGGCTGCGCCTGTACCCGGTTGGTCGGCTGGACGCTGACAGCAGCGGGCTGATCCTGCTGACCAACGACGGCGCGCTGGCCAACCGCCTCACGCACCCCAGCTACCAGGTCGCCAAGACCTATCGCGCCAAGCTCGCCGGCGGCCCGATCGGCGCGGCGGCGCTGGCCGCGTTGCGCGCTGGCGTCGAGCTCGAGGACGGACGCACCGCGCCGGCGCGCGTGCGCCGCGTGGGGCCGGGCGAGATCGAGCTGACGATCCACGAGGGCCGAAACCGCCAGGTGCGGCGCATGTGCGCCGCGGTCGGCCACCCCGTGACGGCGCTCGAGCGGGTCGGCTTTGGGCCGCTCCGACTCGGCCGCCTGGCGCCCGGTGATCACCGCCGGCTCACGGCCGATGAGCTTCGGCGGCTAAGAGCCCTCTGACACAATCGCGGCCCATGCGACTGTTCGCCCTGCGGGGCGCAATCAGCGTCGACCGCAACGACGCGCGGGCGATCCACGAGGCGACGGCCACGCTGATGCGGGAGATCATGCAGCGCAACGGGCTGCGCCCCGAGGACCTGGTCAGCTGCATCTTCACCGCCACCGATGACCTCGACGCCGAGTTCCCGGCGGCGGCCGCGCGGGCGCTGGGCTTCGAGGAGGTGCCGCTCCTGTGCGCCCGCGAGATGGCCGTGCCGGACGCGGTGCCGCGGGTGATCAGGGTGCTGATCCACTACCACGCCGAGGAGGGGCATCGGGCCAGGCACGTGTACCTGCGCGAGGCCAGCGCGCTGCGCAGCGACCTGCAGGCGGCACAATAGGCCGGTGGCCCTCGAGTTCTCAGAGCGGATCCGGCGCATACCGTCCTACCCCGTAGCCGGGGGGTATGCCGAGGACGGCCCGCCCGTGCGACTGGCCAGCAACGAGTCGCCGTATCCGCCGCTGCCGGCGGTGAAGGACGCGATCGAGCGCGCCATGTCCACGCTCAACCGCTACCCCGACCCGTCCAACTCGCTGCTCAGAGCGAGGCTGAGCGAGCGCTACGGGGTTCCCGCGTCGCGGATCGCGATCGGCAACGGCTCGTGCGACATCCTGCTCGCGGCCGGCGAGGCGCTGCTGGAGCCAGGCGCGGAGCTGGTGTACGCCTGGCCGTCGTTCTCGGTCTACCCGCACCTCGCCGCCGCCTCGGGAGCGCGGGCGCTGACGGTCGCGCTCGACGCAGATGAGCGCCATGACCTGGACGCGATGCTCGCCGAGGTCACCGTCGCCACCAGGCTGGTGCTGGTGTGCAACCCCAACAATCCCACCAGCACCGCGATCCCGCTGTCGAGCATCGCCGCCTTCCTGGCGGAGGTGCCGGCGCACGTGTGCGTGATCGTCGATGAGGCCTACTGCGAGTTCAACCTGCTCGAGGACCCCGATGCGTCGATCGACCTGCTCGCCGCGCACCCCAACCTGGTGCTGCTGCGCACGTTCTCCAAGGTGCACGCGTTGTGCGGGCTGCGGGTGGGCTTCGCGCTGTGCGGCTCGGAGGACCTGCCACGGGCGGTCGACCAGGTGCGACAGCCGTTCTTCTGCAACGCGCTCGCCCAGGCGGCCGCGGTGGAGGCGCTGGCGCACCAGGACTCGGTCACAGATCGCGTGACGCGCACGATCGCCGAGCGCATCTCGATGGACGAGCGACTGCGCGCGCTGGGCCTCGAGCCCGCCGAGTCGCAGGCGAACTTCTGCTGGTTTCACCTCGGCGAGGAGCGCGAGGAGGATGAGGTCATGCGCGGACTCGCCGAGCGCGGCGTGCTGGTGCGCGGCGGCACCGCGCTGGGCGACCCGGGGGCGGTGCGCGTGACGTACGGGTCCTCCGAGGAGAACCTCCGCTTCCTCGAGGCGCTTGCCGAGGTGCTGTGAAGCTGCTACAAACTCCCGAGACGACCATGCCCTCGCTGGCTAGCGCATCCGCTGCAGTCAATCGCGCGTACGCCGCGTGGTCGTCCTACGCCTACGCCTGGCGATTTAGCTAGGCGCTTCGAGGCAGGCCCGGCCGTGAGCGGGCCCGCGCCTCGCACAGGGTCCTGACCGACGGGACAGAGCGCCTTTCAAGCGGGCTCCACGCCCTCACTCGCGGCTCTGGCGCTGTTGGGCGGCGCGAGCCTCACGGAAGCCAGAGGGCCGCTGCCGAAGCGGTGGCCCGGACTAAGATCTCCAGGCGTCGAAAGGATGAGTTGATGATGATCGTGATGAAGGAGACCGCCACCGAACAGGAGGTGGAGGCGGTCGTCGAGAAGATCGAGCGAGTGGGTGCGCTCGCGCATCGCAGCCGCGGCGCGCGGGTGACGGTGATCGGCGCGATCGGCGACGTGGAGCAGGACGTCAGCGTCGAAAGCCTCGGCTTGGAGGGCGCGCCCGGCGTGGACCGGGTGGTGCCGATCCTCAAGCCCTACAAGCTCGCCTCGGCCCAGATCACGCACGGCGAGATGACGGTGCTCGAGATCGACGGGCGCAAGGTCGGCGGCGAGAACTTCGCCTTGATCGCGGGCCCGTGCACGGTGGAATCGCGCGAGACCACGCTGCAGACCGCGCGCATCGTGCGCGATGCGGGCGCGACGCTGTTCCGCGGCGGCGCGTACAAGCCGCGCACCTCGCCGTACGCCTTCCAGGGCCTGGGCCAGGAGGGCCTGCGCCTGCTGGCCGAGGCGAAGGCCGAGACGGGCCTGCCGATCGTGACCGAGCTGTTGGACATCCGCGATCTCGACGCGGTGCTGGAGGTCGCCGACGTGATCCAGATCGGCGCGCGCAACATGCAGAACTACCCGCTGCTCGCCGAGATCGGCCGCGCCGGGCGCCCGGCGCTGCTCAAGCGCGCCCTGTCGGCGCCGCTGGATGAGCTGCTGATGGCGGCGGAGTACATCCTCAAGGAAGGCAATCGTGCGGTGATGCTGTGCGAGCGGGGCATACGCACGTTCGAGACCGACCATCGCCGCGTCACGCTCGATCTGATGGCGGTGCCGATACTGAAGGAACTCACGCACCTGCCCGTGATCGTCGACCCGAGCCACGCGGCGGGCCGGCGCGAGCTCGTGCTGCCGCTGTCGCTGGCGGCCGCCGCGGCGGGCGCCGACGGGATCATCGTCGAGACCCACCCCAATCCCGACGAGGCGATCTGCGATGGGCCGCAGGCGCTGCGCGCGGACTCGTTCGCCGAGTACCTCGCGCTCGTCGAGCGCGCCGCCGGGCTGGCGGGAAAGGCGCTCAGCGTCGTCTGATGGGCAGCCCGCCGACGCATGCGCCTA
This sequence comes from Actinomycetota bacterium, assembly GCA_005885515.1. Taxonomy (GTDB): domain Bacteria; phylum Actinomycetota; class Thermoleophilia; order Solirubrobacterales; family Solirubrobacteraceae; genus Palsa-744. Next base: position 119,868 of record VAWK01000027.1, read on the forward strand.
GTGCGCGGCGGGCTCCCCATGGCGGGCGCGGCCGTTGAAGGTCGCGATCATTGGCGTCGGTCTGATCGGTGGCTCGATCGGCTTGGCGGCCCGGCGTCGCGCGGGGGCGCAGGTGTGCGGCTATGACCCGGACGAGCACGTGGCCGAGAAGGCGCTCGCGCTGGGCGCGATCGACACGCGCGCCCCGGACGTGACGAGCGCGGTGGCGGACGCGGACATAGCGTTCGTCGCTACCCCCGTCGGCGCGCTGCCGGAGACCGTGCGCCTGGCGCTGCAGGGCGCCGGGCGCGAGTGCGTCGTCAGCGACGTGGGCTCGACCAAGCGCGTGGTTGCGGACGCCGGCGCCGACGAGCGCTTCATCGGCGGCCATCCGCTGGCGGGGGCCGAGACCGCGGGCGTGGAGAACGCGCGCGAGGATCTGTTCGACGGTGCCACCTGGTACCTGACCCCGGCGCGAGGCAGTACGGCCGGGGTGCTGTACGAGCGGCTGCACGGGCTGCTGAGGCGCTTCGGCGCGCAGCCGCAGGCGATCGACGCGGACCTGCACGACCGCTTGCTGGCCTGCGTCTCGCACCTGCCGCACGTGCTCGCCAACCTGCTCGCGGCGCAGGCCGAGAGCATGATCGGCGAGGGTGAGCACGGCCGGCTGCCGGCGGCCGGCCCCAGCTTCCGCGACTGGGCCCGCGTGGCCGGAGCCAACAGCACGATCTGGACGGACATCTACATCTCCAACCGCGATGCCCTGACGCTGAGCATCGACGAGTTCTCGCGGCGGCTGGCAGACGTGCGAACGACGCTCCAGGCCGGCGACCGCGACGCGGTGACCGCGTGGAACGAGGCTGCGCGCGCGAGCCGCGAGACGGTCCTGGGCGTGGGACTGGTCGGCGGCGCGGTGCACGAGCTGCGCGCATCGGTGCCCAACCGCCCGGGTGTGATCGCCGACATCGCGCTGGCGCTTGGCCGCGCGGGAGTGAACATCGCCGACATGGCGCTGTCCCCATCCGAGGACAACCGTCAGGGCGTCGTCTCGCTGTGGATCGGCGGCGATGAAGAAGCCGCGCGGGCGCTCGAGCTGATCGGGCAGCTCGGCTTCCCGGTGTCGCGGGCGTGAGCGGGGCGGGGGCGAGCATGCGCTTCGAGCCCGCCGCTCGGCTGTCGGGGGAGCTGCGCGCGCCACCGGACAAGTCAATCTCGCACCGCGCGGCGCTGCTCGGGGCGATGGCCTCCGAGCCGGTGCGGATCGAGCACTACCTGCACGCCGCCGACACCGCCAGCACACTGCAGGCCGTGCGCGACCTCGGGGCGCTCGTTGAGGTGCGCGAGGACGAGGTCGTGGTGCGCGGCACGGGTCTGCGCGAGGCGCGCGAGCCGCAGGGGCCGATCGACGTGGGCAACGCGGGCACGCTGCTGCGGCTGCTCCCGGGCTGGCTGGCGGCGCAGCACGGCCGCTCCTTCACGCTCGACGGCGACGACTCGATCCGGCGACGGCCCGTGGACCGGATCGCCGAGCCGCTGCGCCGGATGGGCGCCGAGGTGCAGGCGCGAGACGGTCGCTTTCCGCCGCTGCAGGTTCGCGGCGGCCGGCTGCGGGCGATCTCGTGCGAGCTGGCAGTGGCCAGCGCGCAGGTCAAGTCCTGCGTGCTGCTGGCCGCGCTGACCGCCGACGGCGCGACGACCGTCGGCGAGCCCGCGCGCAGCCGCGATCACACCGAGCGGATGCTCCTGCGCGCGGGCGCGGGCGTGCACCGCCACGGGCGCCACGTGACGGTCGTCAACGTGGACGAGCTGCTGCTGGGAAGCGTGAGCGTGCCCGGGGACGCGAGCTCGGCGGCGTTCATGGTCGTCGCCGGCGTGCTGGTGCCCGGATCGCGGCTGCTGATCGCCGACGTCGGCGTGAACTGGACGCGCGCCGGCTTTCTGCGCATCCTGCGGCGCATGCGGGGGATCGTTCTCGGCGACCTCGAGGACGAGACCGGCGAGCTGGTGCCGGACGAGCCGGTCAGCGACCTGGACGTCGCGCACGGCGCGCTGGAGGGCACGGTCGTGGAGGCAGACGAGGTGCCGCTGACTATCGACGAGCTGCCGCTGGTGGCGCTGCTCGGCTGCTTTGCCGAGGGCGAGACCGTGGTGCGCGGCGCCCAGGAGCTGCGTGTCAAGGAGTCAGACCGGATCGCCGGCGTGGTCGCTGGCTTGCGCGGCCTGGGGGCGCAGATCGAGGCCACCGATGACGGCTTCGCCGTGCGCGGCACGGGCGGACTGCGCGGCGGCACGCTGCAGGCCCACGGCGACCACCGCCTGGCGATGATGGGCGCGGTCGCCGGGCTCGCCTCCGCCGAGGGCGTCGAGGTGATCGGCATGGACAGCGCGGCCGTGTCCTATCCGGGCTTCGTCGAGGATCTGGCGGCGCTGGTGCACTGATGCACGGCCAATGCTCATAGCGATCGACGGCCCGGCCGGCTCGGGCAAGTCCACCGTCGCGCGCAGGGTCGCCCGCGAGCTCGGCTTCACCTATCTGGACAGCGGCGCCATGTACCGCAGCGTGGCCCTTTTGTGGCTCGCCTGTCCCACGCGCGAGCCCGCGGAGCTGGCTCGCGAGGCGCGGATCGAGCTGGGTGAGCGCGTGCTGCTCGACGGGCGCGACGTGAGCGCGGAGATCCGCTCGCACGAGGTCACCGAGGCGGCCTCTGTGCTGGCCGCCGACCCGCGCGTTCGCGAGCAGCTGGTGGCCAAGCAGCGCGAGCTGATCGGCACCGGAGACTGGGTAGCGGAGGGGCGCGACATCGCCACCGTGGTAGCGCCCGAGGCGGCGCTGAAGATCTTCCTCACCGCGAGCCCGCAGGAGCGCGCGCGCAGGCGTGCGGCCGAGCTGGGGGCGGATCTGGCGACGGTGCGCGCCGAGCTTACGTTGCGGGACACGCGCGACAGCACGCGCGAGCAGAGCCCGCTGAAGCCCGCGGCCGACGCGGTCCGGCTCGACACGAGCGAGCTGAACGCCGAGCAGGTCGTGCAGCGGGTGCTGCAGCTCGCGCGAGCCATACTGGCCCCATGAAGGTCGCCGTGATCGGATATCCAAACGTCGGCAAGTCATCGCTGATCAACCGCCTCACCGGCAGCCGCGAGGCGGTCGTGCACGAGCGCCCCGGCGTGACACGCGACCGCAAGGAGCTCGAGTGCGAGTGGAACGGGCGCCGCTTTGTGCTGATCGACACCGGCGGCGTCGATCTCAGCGACTCGCAGCCGCTGGCGCTGCAGGTTCGCGACCAGGCCCGCGCCGGCGTGGCAGACGCACAGCTGGCGCTGCTGGTCGTCGACGCGCGCGCCGGGCTGCGCCCGGGCGACGAGGACCTGGCGGCCGAGCTTCGCCGCTCGCCGCTGCGGACGGTCGTGGCGGCCAACAAGTGCGACAGCCTCGCCGACGTGCCGCTGGCGGCCGAGTTCCATCGCCTCGGGCTGGGCGAGCCGCTGGCGGTGTCGGCCGCGCAGGGGCTCGGCTCGGGCGATCTGCTCGACCGGATCGTCGAGCTGCTGCCCGCGGGCGAGTCAGAGCCCGAGCGCGAGGCGGTGCGCCTGGCGCTGATCGGACGGCCCAACGTCGGCAAGTCCTCGCTGGTGAACCGCATCCTGGGCGAGCAGCGCGTGATCGTCTCAGAGGCCCCGGGGACCACGCGCGACGCGATCGACATGCCGCTGCTGGTGGGCGAGCGCACGCTGACCCTGATCGACACGGCTGGCTTGCGCCGCCAGGCAAAGGTGAGCGATTCGCTGGAGTACTACACGGCGCTGCGATCGCGGCGCGCGGCCGAACGCGCGGACGTGGCGCTGGTCATCTGCGACGCCGTCGATGGCCTGACCGCGCAGGATCTGCGCATCGCGCAGCTGGCGATGAAGGCGGCGTGCGCTACTGCGATCGTGCTGAACAAGTGGGATCTGCACGAGCACGCCGCGCCCGACGACGGCGGCGGCGCTGAGCTCGAGCCGCTGCGCGCACGGGTGGGGCAAAAGCTGCGACAGCGGCCGCGCGTGCTGACCGCCAGCGCGAAGACGGGACGGCACGTTTCGCGGCTGATCACCGAGGCGATCGCGCTCGGCGACCGGATGGCAACGCGCGTGCCCACACCGGAGCTGAACCGCTTCCTGTCGGAGGTCCTGCAGGAGCGACAGCCTCCACTCGGCTCGCGCGCCGGCCGTGGCGGGCAGCGGCTGAAGCTGCGCTACATGACCCAGTTTGGCACGCGCCCACCGCGCTTTGCGATCCAGGTCAACTCGCGCGCTCGCGTCACGCGCGAGTACGCGTACTTCCTGGAGAACCGCCTGCGTGCGCGCCTTGGCATGGAAGGCGTGCCGCTGGTGATTGACTTCGTCGAGCGCGGCCAGCGAGCCACCGGCGAGCGGCGCTCGCGCGGCGCCCGGGTCAGCGGCGACGGGTCCGCGGAGGGCGGCGAGCTCGCGCCCAGCGGCAAGGCGCGCAGCGTGACCTAGACTTTCCCGGCCTCGGGCCACTGCCCCTCCACCGACGATGCGCTAGCGAGACACCGCGACCATGAGCCAGCTTGCCGACGACGAATTCCTGTTCACCTCCGAGTCTGTCACCGAGGGGCACCCGGACAAGATCGCCGACCAGATCTCCGACGGCGTCCTCGATGCGGTCCTCGCCGATGACCCCTACGGGCGGGTGGCATGCGAGACGCTCGTCAACACGGGCCTGATCGTGGTCTCAGGGGAGATCACGACCGAGACCTACGTCGACATCCAGGACATCGCGCGCGAGACGGTGCGCAGGATCGGCTACGACGACGCCAACTACGGCTTCGATTGCCACACGTGCGCGGTCATCAACGCGATCGACAAGCAGTCGCCGGACATCGCCCAGGGCGTGGACTCCGCCTATGAGACGCGCCACGACCCCTCCGATGAGGACGAGCTCGACGTCGCCGGCGCGGGCGACCAGGGCATGATGTTCGGCTACGCCACCAACGAGACCGAGGAGCTGATGCCGCTGCCGATCGCGCTCGCGCACAAGCTCGCCAAGCGACTGGCGGAGGTGCGCAAGGGAGGCGTCATGCCCTACCTGCGTCCGGACGGCAAGACCCAGGTGACGGTCCGCTACCAGGCTGGCCGGCCGGTGGAGATCGAGAAGATCCTGATCTCCACCCAGCACACAGATGGCATCGACTCAGAGACGCTGATCAAGCCGGATCTGTTCGAGCACGTGCTGCATCCGGTGCTTCCGGGCGATCTGTATGACGAAAAGAAGCTGATGCGCAACTTCCTCGTCAATCCCACCGGGCGGTTCGTGATCGGCGGCCCGATGGGCGACTGCGGCCTGACGGGCCGCAAGATCATCGTCGACACCTACGGCGGCATGGCCCGTCACGGCGGCGGCGCGTTCTCGGGCAAGGATCCCTCCAAGGTGGACCGCTCCGCCGCCTACGCCGCACGCTGGGTCGCCAAGAACATCGTCGCCGCCGGGCTCGCCGATCGCGTGGAGGTGCAGGTGGCCTACGCGATCGGCGTGGCGCACCCGGTGTCGGTGATGGTCGAGACCTTCGGCACCGAGCACGAGGGCGTCAGCCGCAGCCGGATCGCGCAGCTGGTGGACCAGCACTTCGACCTGCGACCCGGGTCCTTCCGCGAGGAGCTCAGGCTGCACCGGCCGATCTATCAGAAGACCGCGGCGTACGGCCATTTCGGGCGCGAAGACCACGACTTCACCTGGGAGCGGCTGGACAAGGCACCGGCCCTGCGCGCGGCCGCCGGCCTGTAGCAGTCGCGGTACATGTAGCACTCGCGGTACGGCTTCTAGGGGGCCGGCCCGAGGGCGGGCCGGCCGATGCTGCCAGGCGCGGAGCGCCGCCGGGGCCCGGTCCGGCCGCATGGCTAACGTCCGGACGATGGCGGAGATCGCCCTGGTCGAGCCGATGACGACGGCGCGCGCGGTGCGCGGGCCGTTCGATTACCGCCTGCCGGAGGAGCTGCGCGACGGCGCGGTGGGCGTGGGCTCGATGCTGGTGGTGCCGTTCGGCCGCAGAGACGTCCTCGGGGTGGTCGTGGGACTCGCCGACTCAAGCGAGGTGGAGGCCCACAGGCTGCTGGCTCCGCGGCGCGCCCTTGAGCTGGGCGTGCCGTCGGACCTGGTTGCGGTGGCCGAGTGGGTGGCGCAGGAGTACTGCTCGACGCCCGCGCGGGCGCTGGCGCTGGTGCTGCCGCCCGGTGCGACGCGGCGCCTGAGCGGGCGAAAACGCCGCCCCGTGGCGGCCCCGCGCCACCTCCCGGAAGGCTCGCCGGCCTCTCGGCCGCCGCAGCTGACCGCAGACCAGGCGGCCATCCTCGATGTGCTCACCGACGCGCTCCGTGCGCGCCGCGCGGAGCGGCGGCTGCTGCACGGCGTGACCGGCTCGGGCAAGACCGAGGTGTACATGCGCGCGGCTGGGCTGGCGCTGGCGCAGGGGCGCGGGGTGATCGTGCTGGTCCCGGAGATCGCGCTGACGCCGCAGATAGTGGCCCGCTTCGTACAGCGCTTCGGCGACACGGTCGCGGTGCTGCACTCCAAGCTGCGTCCGGCCGAGCGCTACGCGGAGTGGCGCCGGCTGCGGGTGGGCGAGGCGCGGGTGTGTGTGGGACCACGCTCGGCGGTGTTCGCGCCGGTCGATGACCTCGGTCTGATCGTGGTGGACGAGGAGCACGACGCCTCCTACAAGCACGAGGGCGATCCGCGCTACGACGCACGTGAGGTGGCGGCAGCGCGCGCGCGCCGCTGCGATGCGCTGCTGTTGCTCGGCAGCGCGACGCCGCGCCCGGAGAGCGTCTCATGGCTTTCCCGGCGCGTGGACGGGTGGCCTCTGCCGCCGGTGAGCGTGCTGGACATGCGCGGCGAGGATCTCGCCCTGCACCCGCTCACCGCACACGCGCTGGCCGAGGTGAAGGGCTCTCGCGGGAAGGCGATCGTGCTGCTGAACCGCAGGGGCTGGTCGAACTTCCTCTCCTGCCGCTCCTGCGGGCTGGTGTGGAGCTGCCCGCAGTGCGACGTATCGCTCGTCATGCACCGGGCGAGCGGCTACCTGGCCTGCCACCACTGCGGTTACCGCGAGGCTGTTCCGGCTCGCTGCAGCGAGTGCACCTCGACGTCTGTGGCGCGTCACGGCGCGGGCACCGAGCGCCTGGAGCACGAGCTGGCAGGCATCCTCGACGACGGCAGCTTCCCGGTGATGCGCCTCGACGCCGACGCGGTGGCCGGCGAGGGCGAAGCCACGCCAAGCGGGCGCTCTGGCCCGGACGCGCCCGGGCTCGAGCGCGGCTCAGGCGTCTTTGACCGAGGCGCGGGGGCGCTGCTTGCCCGCTTCCAAGCGGCCGAGTGCGGGCTGCTGCTGGGCACGCAGATGGTCGCCAAGGGCCACGACTTCCCGGCCGTCGCGTTGGGCGTGGTGCTCGACGCGGACGCCACGCTGCGCTTTCCGGACTTCCGCGCCGAGGAGCGCACGTTCGCGCTCATCGCTCAGCTCGCGGGGCGCGTGGGGAGGGGCGGTGCGGGGCGCGTGCTCGTGCAGACGATCGCCCCTGAGGCGCGCTCGATCGTGCACGCCGCGCGCCATGACAGCGAGGGCTTCCTGGCCGCGGAGCTGGAGCGCCGCGGCGCGCTCGGCTACCCGCCGTTCTCGCATCTGATCAGGATCACCTGCTCCGCCGTCGAGCTCACCCGCGCCTGCGCGGCGGCCGGCGCGCTGCGTGAGCTGCTCGCCGTCTCACTGCCCGCACAGCGCGCGAGCGTGCTCGGGCCGGCGGCGCTGTTTCGGCTGCGCGGGCGCGAGCGCCAGGTGCTGGTCGTCAAGGCCGAGGCGCGACGCGAGGCGGCGCAGGCGGTGGGCGCGGCCGTTCAGCAGCTGGCCGACGCGCGAGCGCACGCGGGGGTGAGCTTCAGCGTTGACGTCGATCCGCAGTAGGCCCAGCGTGTTCGATCTCTCGCGCGTGCGCAGACGCGCGTAGCTCTGCGCAGGTTTGGGCAGAGAAGCGTCGCTTGCACCTGTCGCAGCGGCCAAATCCCGCTGCTAGCATCGTTTTTCGCCGGTGCAATAGGGGAGAGGACCCGGCGACTCGGAATCAATCAGGGAAGTCGGGAACAGCTGCAACCCATCGCGTGAGGCCTGGAGGGATGGCCGTCAAAAAGTACCTGTCTCTTGTGCCGCTGGCAGCGGTGATGCTCGCCTGCGCGCCCGCGTCTGCCGTCGCGGCCGGGAAAACGCAGACGATCGAATTCACCTCGATCGCCCCGACCCAGGCGACCGTCGGCGGACCGACGTACATGGTTACGGCCACCGCGTCGTCGGCACTA
>VAWK01000028.1 GCA_005885515.1 Actinomycetota bacterium
GCGAAAAGCCCTGGTCGGCGAAGCTCACGAGGATCAGTCCGTCGATGTCCTTGTAGGAGTAGGCCTCGACCTCCGCCACCTCACCGCCGACGTCATGGCCGGCCAGGACGACCTTTGAGAATTCGATGGTGGGGCTTTCCGGCAGCGTGTATTCGCCATGACGCAGCTTCTGGATGATCTGGTGGGTGATGTCGGCCTCTGCGCCCTCACAGGTTTCGTTGCCGTTGGCGGGATGGCCGCTCGCGCCGTAGCCGAGCTCGTCGAGGGTCAGCGAGACCTGCCCTTTCTTTGCGACTTCGCTCGCGTAGTCGTATCCGGGCACCCCCTTGAGGTCCCAGTTCCACTCGCCGGCCTCATAGCCGAACAGGTAGATCGTGATCAATTCCGCCTTGCCCGACGCCAGAGCGGCCGGCGGTCCGCTGATGTGCCCACGGATCGTGTATGTCGCTCCATCGGCAAGCCCGCTGCTGCAGGACGCCGGTGAGGTGTTGGTGTTCTTGACTTGGAAGGCGACGGGGAGCTCGACTGCGCTCTGCGCAGCGGCCGGCGTCGCACCATGGGCGAGGAGGATGCCGCTCGAGACAGCGGCCGAAAGGACAGCGGCAAAGAACCGGCCGCAGGTTCGTCGTCGTGCGTTCCATCCGCGTGCTTGCTCGAAGGTGAGGGTTGGTCGGCTTTTCATCGTGCGCTCCTTCGATGCGAGGGACATAGCGCTGCTATAACTATGCTATATCAGATCTATGTATACTTGTCCAGATGAGCCGTGATGCGAACGCCGACAACGGGATGCGCCCCGCCCTGATCGAGGCGGCGGCACGGCTGATCGCGACCGAGGGAGCCGCGGGACTGAAGCTGCGGCGCGTAGCCGAGGAGGTCGGGACGTCGACGATGGCGATCTACACCTACTTCGGCGGCATGCCCGAGCTGCGCCGCGCGGTCCGCCAAGAGGGATTCGCGCGTCTAGCGACGCGCGCCGAGCAGTTGGGCGAGAGCGATGACCCCGTCGCCGATTTGGCCGGGCTAGGTCTCGCCTACCACCAGCTGGCGATGAGCAACCCGCACCTTTATCGGGCGATGTACATGGAGCAGCCGCTCGATGCGGTTGACGCGGCCGCCGGCTCGGAGACGTTCAACATCCTCACTGCAGGCGTCCAGCGGTGCATCGACTCCGGGCGGTTCGACCGGGCCAACGCGGTCGAGCTCGCCACGCAATTCTGGGCCTTCGGCCACGGCGTCGTCGCACTCCGGCTGGCCAACCTGCTCTCAGCTGAGGACGCACTCAACTGCTCAGCCAGCGCATTGCTGAATCTCTTCACCGCCTGGGGCGACGATCGAGACGCCGCACGCCGGTCCCTCACACGCACAGGCCGACGTGCCGCGCGCCTCGATCTCGAGGCCGCGACAGGTGCAGCTACGAGGCGTGGGCAAAGCGACTAGATGGGGCTACTGGCGTGAGCGACGTTGAACTGCTGAGCCTCATCGTCTTGGTCATCGGCAGTTTGGTCACCCTGATAGCAGGGCGCTTGTGGTGGCCCAGGCAGGGACAGCGACGGGGCTCAAAAGGGTGACGACGACTAACCCGGCTACGCCGCGCGGCTTGTATTTAGTCGCTACGTCCCAGACGAACTAGTGGGCCCACGCGGCTCGATTTCTTTCGCAACCTGCGGAAAGTGCTTCGACGCGGGTCGTCGATTCTTGCTACGAGAGCCGCGACACGACCCCGGGGGCGCGAACGCCAGGCCAAGAGGTGGAGATGGACTTGCCAGGAGGAGCTCGCGATCGAGGCTTGCATCGCCTCGGATTGGCATTGGTCGTGGCCGGCGTGCTCGTCCCGCCGCCGGCGCTCGCGGCTGAACACACGAGCGGCTACGGCCAGATGCCCCCGCCGCCGAAAACGACGCTGCCGCCGAGGACGCCCACCACGGGCACATCGCTGTCGAAAGAAGAAAAGACCAGCCCTGAAAAAACGACGTCGTCGAACGAACTGGCTACGTCGAAAGCAGGGGGTCCTACCACCGCCAGCGGCACACGCGCGGTGGAAGGAGCTGAAGCCGGGCGGCCCGGCGCTCGTGCCGCCAGGCTCAATCTGGACACGGTGACCTCGGCGCTCGCGAAAGCGCTCCGGGGCTTCGGGCTGATCGGCCCTGCGGGACGGGGCGGGCTCGACGGAGAAGCCATTGCGGGCCTGGCAAGGGCACCGGCGACGCACGCTGAGCGCGTCGGCACGCGTACTTCATCGGGTGCCAAGGACCCGCTCGGGCTTGAACTTCCCCCGGAAACGGGTCAGGCGATGATGGTCGCGCTGATCGTTCTCGCGACGATGTTGCTGCTGGCTGTGCTGTTCGCAGACAAGCTCCGGCAACTGCTCGAGCGCTTCGCCCAGCGGCCTCGCGGCTAGGCCGGGCCGCTGCGATGGCCACGACGCGCTCTCTCAGTTTGGGCACCCGCGGTCGACCGACGCGCCTCGAGCAGCTCACGGGGATGCGAAGCTGGCACTAACAAAGTGGCTTGAGAGGAGCCGGAGAGCGGACTCGAACCGCTGACCCCCTGTTTACAAGACAGGCGCTCTACCAGCTGAGCTACTCCGGCGAGATCGCCGAGTTTACTGGCCGTTTCAGACATCGGCGCCCCTGCAGAAGCGTTTCTCCCTACGGCCGAGACGCGCCGCAGGCGTGGTCCGCGCGCGCGGCGATGCCGCGGGACTGATGTAGACGGCGCCGGGCTCAGCCGCGCGCCTGTGCCGCCGCGAGCTGGGCACGCGCTGCCGTGGCGTGCTCGCGGCTGTCGCGCGAGGAGATGAGCAGCAGCGCCAGCAGCGCGCCGGCGATCGCGAAGCCCGCGCCCACCATGAAGGCGCGCTCAAATCCCTTCGTCAGCGCGCTCGCGACGTCGTGGCTGCCGCCGGCGAGCAATCCCTTTGTGCGGCTGTTGGCGACCGTCGCCAGGATCGCCAGGCCAAGCGCGCCGCCTACCTGCTGGGCGGTGTTGATCAGTCCCGACGCCAGCCCCGCCTCGTTCGTGCGGGTGCCGGTCATCGCAGCGATCGTGACGGTCACGAACGACAGCCCCAGCCCCACCGCGGCCAGCAGCGACGGACCGAGCACGTCGGCCGCGTATGAGCCGCCCACGCGGACCCGCGAGAACCAGGCGAGCCCCGTGGCCACGAACAGCAGCCCCGCGATCAACGTCGGCTTGAAGCCCACGCGCGTCACCAGCTTGGAGGCCACGCCAGCCGTGACGATGATCGCGCTGGCGAGCGGCAGGTAGCTCAGGCCGGTCTTGATGGGCGAGAAGTGCAGCACGTTCTGCAGGTACAGCGAGATGAAGAAGAACATCGAGAACAGGCTCATGCCCACCAGCAGGCCCACCACGTTGGCGCCACGCAGCGTGCGCACGCGGAAGATCGAGAATGGCATCAGCGGCCAGCGCTCGCGAAGCTCGATCACCACGAACGCGATCAGCAGCAGCATCGCCCCACCCAGCTTCAGCAGCGTGGCCGCCGAGCCCCAGCCTGCGTTGACGGCATCGACGAGCGCGTACACCAGCAACGAAAGCCCCGCTGTGACCGTCAGGGCGCCCGGGATGTCAAACGAGCGCCTCGCGTCCTCCACCCGGCTCTCCACCAGCACGCGCGGCGCTAGCGACACGGCGCCGACGCCGATGGGCACGTTCACGAACAGCACCCAGCGCCAGCTCAGCCCGCTGGTCAGCACGCCCCCCAGCAGCACGCCCGCCGCGCCGCCCGCGCCCGCTACCGCGCCCCACACGCCGAGCGCACGGTTGCGTTCCGAGCCCTCCGAGAACGTGGTCGTGACCAGCGACAGAGCCGCCGGGGACACCAGCGCCGCGCCCAGCCCCTGGATCGCTCGCGCTCCCAGCAGCCAGGCCTCCGATTGGGCCAGCCCGCCCACCAGCGAGGCCAGCGAGAACAGCACCAGCCCGTACATGAACATCCGCCGCCGGCCCACCAGGTCGGCCAGCCGGCCGCCAAGCAGCAGACAGCCGCCGAACGTCAGCGTGTACGCGTTCACCACCCACGAAAGGTCCGCTCGCGAGAAGCTCAATCCCCTGCCGATCGACGGAAGCGCAACGTTGACGATCGACGCGTCGATCACGATCACGAACTGTGTCATCGCCAGCAGCGCCAGCGCGACGTTCTTGGCGTGCGGGGTCTCCAGGCTGGCGCCGGTTGCCGTGCCGGTGCTCACCGCACCCACCGTAGACGGTCCGCGCGAGACCTGGTTTTCAGTCGCCGTATTCCCGCTCCCCGTGCGCGCCTGTAACGGGGCACTCGCGGGCGGTGTAACTGCTGACGCAGATGCGCCAGCGCACCGCCCCCATCGTTGAAGGGCGCAAGCCCGCCTCGATCGCCGAGGCCCGCCGACCGGCCGGCAGCGAGCTGAGCGCGTTTCACCAACGCGCGCTGGCGCGCGGGGTGAACCCGTTTCTGTACTGGCCCATCCGCGCGCTGCTGCAGTTGGCGTTCTTTTCGTACTTCCGCATGCAGCGCATCGGCCGCGAGCATCTGCCGGCGCGCGGGCCGCTGCTGCTGGCGGCCAACCATCGCAGCTTCCTCGACCCGTTCGTGGTCGGCATGCTGGTGCGCCGGCCGGTTTACTTCATGGCCAAGCGGGAGCTGTTCGAAAAGCGCTGGCAGGCGTGGCTGCTGAGCTCGCTGGGCGCATTTCCAGTCGACCGCGGTGGCGGTGATGAGGCGGCGATCGGCACCGCCCGCGCGATCCTCGCGCGCGGGGACTGCGTGGTGGTGTTCCCCGAGGGCACGCGCGTCCGTCCGGGACCGCTCGGCGCGCCCAGGCGCGGCGTCGGCCGCTTGGCGCTCGAGACCGGCGTGCCGGTGGCGCCGATCGCGGTGATCGGCACAGAGGACGTGCGCCGGGGGTGGCGTGTGCGCCCGCGCAAGGTGCGCGTGCGCGTGGGGCGCCCGCTGCGCTTTCCGATGGCCGAAACCGCATCGCCGGGCCTGGCCGCCGCCGTCACCGAGCGCATCTGGGCGTGCGTCAGCCTGCAGTGGGTTTGGCTGGGCGGCGTCGCCGCACCGCGCGAGCGGCACACACCGGCCGGCGCAACCCCGGCGCGCCGCAGGCGCGCCACTGGCCAGGCATCCCCCCAGCGGGAGGCCCACGCCGCTTGACCGCAGCGGTCGCTCGCAAGAGAGCGTGCCTGGCGCAATGGGGCGGAGGATAGGGTTTGCTCTTGCGTGTCCCAAACGCACACCGCCAAGCCCAAGGACCAGCTGGACGCGGAGTTCTCCGAGCTCTACCGCGCCCACCTTCGCGACGTCTACAGCTACGCCTACTACCGCGTCGGCGACCACCACGACGCCGAGGACCTCACCGAGCAGACCTTCCTGCAGGCCTACCGCCACTTCGAGCGCGCCCAACGCGAATCCCATGGCCGCCCGCTGCGCCCGTGGCTGATTCGCATCGCCCACAACCTCGCCGCCAACCTGTATCGCGACCGTTCGCGCAAGCCCGCCTCGCCGATCGACGACACCACCCCGCTATCCGCGCCGCACACCACCGAGCAGCTGGTGGAGGGGCGAGACGAGCTCGCGCGTATCCTCGATGGCGTGCGACGACTGCCCGACGACAGGCGCGAGGCGCTCATCATGCGCTTCGCGCTCGGCATGGACAACCGCGAGATCGCCCGCGCGCTGGACCGCTCCGACGGCGCCGCCAAGGTGCTCATCCACAGAGCCATCAAGCAGCTCCAGGAGCTCGTGAGCGAAGAGGCCCCCAAGGAGTGAGCAGATGAACGAAGCCCTGCCCAACTTCGAGCTGCTGCTGCGCGAAGCGCTCGCCCCCGTGGAGCCGCCCGCCGACCTGGTGGAGCGGGTCGAGAGCGCGCTGCAGGCGATCACCGAGATGGCCGCCGACGAGTTGGAGGCGTGGGAACTGTCGGCGATGCGCGACCCGCGCAACTGGGTGCGGCCGGCGGCCGCGCTCGTGCTCGGCGGCACCGCCGGCACCGCGCTGGTGCTGCTGCGCGCTCGCCGCCGCTCGCGCGCCACCCGGCAGCGCAACGCCGCGGCCGCGGGCGCGGCGAGCCTCGAGCGCTCTGCCGAGCGCGCGCTGCGCGACTTCGCCCAGCAGGCGCGCAAGCTGATCGACCGCAGCTGAGTCCGCCGGCCCGAGCCCGGCTCCACCGGCCAGGGCCGCTCCCGGCGGCGGATAGGCTGTGGCAAGCACATGGCCACCTGCTATCGCCATCCCTCCCGCGAAACGGGGGTCTCCTGCTCCAACTGCGGCCGGCCGATCTGCCCCGACTGCATGACCACCACACAGGTGGGCATGCGCTGCCCAGAGTGCGCCAAACAGCGCACCAAAGTCATGCGCGTGCGCGACATGAGCGCCGTCCCGCGCCTCACCTACGCGCTGATCGCGATCAACGTGATCGCCTTTCTGGCCGAGGGCAACATCACCGCCACCGGCGGCGGTCTGGGCAACGACGTCTACCGGGAAGGCGCGCTCCTGGGCTCGAGTGAACTGGCGCCGTTCGCCGGCCAGGGGGTGGCGCACGGGCAGTGGTGGCGCATCGTCACCGGCGGCTTCCTGCACGAGAACCTGATCCACATCGGCTTCAACATGTACGTGCTGTACGTGCTGGGGCAGATGCTCGAGCCCGCGCTCGGCAGCTTCAAGTTCGCGGTCGTGTACGGCGTCTCGCTCCTGACCGGCTCGCTGGGCGCGCTGATCGTCTCGCCGCACTCGCTCACGGTGGGCGCCTCCGGGGCGGTGTTCGGGCTGATGGGCGCCACCGCCACGGAGATGCGCGCGCGGCAGATTCCCCTGATGCAGAGCGGTGTCGGCGGGCTGATCCTGATCAACCTGATCATCTCCTTCACGATCCCCGGCATCTCCTGGGGCGGGCACATCGGCGGTCTGATCGGCGGCGTGCTGGCGACCAGCGTGATCCGTCTGGGCGACCGCCACCGCGCGCAGGCGCTGGCGCTTGCGGGATGCGCGCTGATCGCCGCCGCCGCCGTCTCGGGCGCGGTCGCCGCCGCCAAGTCCAGCGAGGTCGAACGCAGCGAAAACGGCCAGCCCGTCGGAACGATCAGCCCGGCACCGTGAGCGGCTGCACCTCCAGCGCTTGCGCCTCCGCCGGCGCCTGCGGCAGCGCGTCGGGGTGCAGGATGTGGCCCAGCAGCTCCAGGCCGCTGATCAGGCGCGGTCCAGGGCGCGAGAAGTAGGCCGAGGCGTCCACCGCCACCACGCGCCGTGCCTTCAGGCGCTCGAGCGTCTCGGCGTAGGCGAGCGCCTCGGCGTGCGCACGGGCGGCGTCATAGCCGCACGGCATCGCGACCACCACCTCCGGCTCAGCGGCTGCCAGCGTCTCCCAGGACGCCGTCTGCGAGGGCTCGCCGGGGCGCCCCGCCACGTCCTGGCCGCCCGCCAGCTCGATCATCTGCGGCGTCCAGTGGCCGGCCACGTACGGGGGGTCCAGCCACTCCAGCGCCAGCACGCGCGGCCGCGGCCGCGATCGCACGGCGAGCCTCACCCGGTCGATGCGCGCCGCCGCTTCGCGCACCAGCTGCCCGCCCCGCTCGCGCCGGCCGGTCGCCGCCGCGAGCGTGCGCACGTCGGCCTGCGTCTCTCCCAGCGTGCTCGGATCGAGCGCGATCACCCGCGGTCGCGACGGCAGCTCCTGCGCGATCGCAGCCACGTCCTGGAAGGACACCGCGCACACCGGGCACAGGGCCTGCGTCACGATCAGGTCCGGCCGCGCCGCCGCCAGCGCCGCGTGATCGAGCTCGTAGATCGCCTCTCCCGCCAGCGTGCGCTCGCGCACCGCCGTGTCGATCTCGCGCGCGCTCATGCCCGCCGGCAGCGCGTCGCGCGTCACGCGCCTGCGCTCGCGCGCCTGCGGCGGGTGATCGCACTCGTGCGTCACCGCCACCACCTCGTCGCCCAGGCCCAGCGCAAACAGCAGCTCGGTGGCGTGCGGAACCAGGCTCACGATGCGCATGCCCTGACTTTAGGGCTCGACCCCGCATCACCGTCCACCGGCGGCGTTTAGCGTCAGCGCCGTCGCGGTAACCTCGCCCTGGCATGACCACGCTGAGCGACGCCGAGATCGACGAGCGCCTCGCCAGCGCCGGCGGGTGGCGAAGGGGCGATCAGGCAACGATCGTGCGCGAGCTGAAGTTCGACGACTTCGCCGCCGCGATCGTCTTCGTCAACCGCGTCGCCGAGGCCGCCGAGCAGGTCAACCACCACCCGGACATCCTGGTCCACGGCTGGAACAAAGTGCGCCTCGAGCTCTCTACCCACTCCGCGGGCGGGCTGACGGACGCGGACTTCGCCCTCGCCAGCCGCATCGAGGGCCTGCTGTGACGCGGCCGGCGCCTCGGCTGCGCAGGACACGCCCCCAGGTGCAGCGCGCGCGGGCATAGAACAGGGCGCGCGCGATCGCCCCGCCTCCGCGCCAGCCCCTTGCTACCTTAGGCGGGTCGGTCAAGCGATGAACGACGACGAAGAACCTACTCGAAGTAGGGTGGCCCGCTCGGGCCCCCTGCGCGCCCGTCGTCCCCGGTGGCGCTTCAAGCGCGGGCGCCGCCTCGCCGCACGGGTCACCGCCGCGGCGTGAACGTCGTTGGGCTGATCCTGGCGGCCGTGCTGGTCGCGGTCAATGCGTTTTTCGTGATCGCCGAGTACGCGCTCGTGCGCTCGCGCCGCGCACGCCTGGAGATGATGGCCGAGCAAGGGGCCAGGGGAGCCTCGCTGGCGCTGACACAGCTGGACCGCATCAACGAGTACATCTCGGCGGTGCAGATCGGCGTCACGATGACGTCGATCGGCATCGGAGCCCTCGGCGAGCCGGCGCTCGCCCGCCTGCTGAAAAATGCGCTCGGAAACGCGCCCAGCCACGGACTGGCGGTGGCGATCGCCGTGGTGGTCTCGTACGTGCTGATCACCTCCGCGCAGCTGATCGCGGGGGAGATCGTGCCGAAGTTCTACGCGATCGACCGCGCCGAGGTAGTGGCCCGCCGGGTGGCACGCCCGCTGCACGCATTCAGCGTGCTCTTCCGGCCCTTCATCGTGGGCGTCACCGCCGTCGCCGACCGCATCCTGGGTCTGCTCGGGGTGGACATGAACCTCGAGCGGCGCGGCGGCTCGGCGGATGAGCTCAAGCGCCTGATCGCCGAGTCGTTCGCCGGCGGGCACATCGATCCCGGCGAGGCGGGCATGCTCACGGGCGTGTTTCACCTGCACGAGCAGGAGGCGCGCCAGGTCATGACCCCGATCCCCGCGGTGGTGACGGTGGACATCTCCGAGGACGTGGAGACGGCGCTGCGCAAGTGCATCTCCTCCGGCCACACGCGGCTGGTGGTCACCGAGGACGCAAACCCCGATCGCGTGCGCGGGCTCGTGCACGCCAGCGCGCTCGCCGACCTGCTGATGCGCGAGGACCGGCACGCGTCGATCGAGCCGATCGTGCACGACGCCCCGATCGTGCCCGAGACCAAGGCGCTGGACGACCTGCTGGCCGAGCTTCAGCGCTCCCACACGTCGATGGCGGTCGTGGTCGACGAGTACGGGCGCGTGGTCGGCGTCGTCAGCGTCGAGGACATCGTCGAGGAGGTCGTGGGGGAGATCGCCGATGAGACCGACCCCACCTCCGGCGAGATCCGCAGACTGGCCGGCGGCGACTGGTTCGTGCGCGGCCACGTCGCCGTCACCGACCTGGCCGACTACGGGCTGTACCTGCCGGTGGACAGCGACGCCTACAACTCCGTCGGCGGGTTCGTGTTCGCCGCCCTCGGGCGCCTGCCGCGGCGCGGGGACACCGTCGCCGCGGACGGCTTCTCGATCCGCGTGGAGTCGGTGCGCGACAACCGCGTCGAGGCCGTGCGCATTCGCGAGCGCGCGCCGGTGCCGCGGCGCGACGGCGGCGACAGCGCGAGCAGGGAGCGCCAGCGAGAGCGCGAGATTTGAGCGCGACGCGAGACCGCGAGCTGCGGGCGCCACGAGACCGCGGGCCTGGGGGGCGCACGAGAACGTGACCCTTGAGCAAAAACACGTCCGGCCCGCTGGGGGGAAAGCGGACCGGACAGTGCGCACTGGGAGGAGGCGGGTGTGCGTTGCGACGTCAGTCGCATGTCCCAGTATCGCCACGTGGCTCAAGCTGAGATTAAAAGAGCGATCAGCGCGCTTAAATCTTTCAGCCGGCCCGGAAAGCCGGAATCGCTCTTCGACGCGCCACAACGCGGCGGGCGCTCGGCGATTCGCCAGAACGCGGCGGGCGCTCGTCAGTATGCGTGAAAGCCGCGGCCGCTCTTGCGGCCCAGCGCGCCCGCGGCGATCAGCTGCTCGATCCGCGCGGGGATCGGCTCGCCGATGGTCTTCCCGATCGAGCGCGCGACGTCCAGGCCGACGAGGTCGAGCAGCGCCAGCGGCCCCATCGGATGGCCGGCGCCGAGCCGCATGCACGTGTCGATCGCGACGGCCTCCATGCCCGTGTCTTCCAGCAGGCGAACCGCGCTGAACAGATACGGGAACAGCAGCCGGTTGACCACGAATCCGGGCACGTCGGGAACCTCCACGGCGATCTTCTCGAACGTGGCGCACAGCGCCAGCGCGCGAGCCCGAGTCTCCTGGCTCGCCGCGGGCGGGAACACGAGCTCCACCAGCTGCATCTTGCTAACGGGGTTGAACACGTGCAGGCCCACGAACCGGTCCTGCCGGCCGCTGTCCCGCGCCAGCCGCTCGATCGACAGCGAAGAGGTGGTGCTCGCGAGGATGGCCTCGCGCTGCACGATGCGGTCGAGCTCCGCCAGCAGACGCGCCTTCACGTCGTGGTCCTCCACCACCGCCTCCACCACGAATGTCGACTGAGCCAGCTCCTGCGCGTCGGTCACCACCTGCACGTGCGCAGGGTCCACGCGCGCGCTCGCCCGGCGCAGCGCCCGCTCGACCTCTCGCCGCGCGCGCCGCGCCGAGCTGGCCGAGCGGGCGAGCAGGAGCACCGGCCCGTGATGCGCGGCGGTGGCGGCCAGGCCGCAGGCAATCGCTCCGCTGCCGGCTATCGCGAGGCGGTCGGTCACGAGCTGTCTCTTGCTGCGCTCTGTGTCGGGTTTGGAAGCCGGTGATTGACCAGTCAATCGGTCTTGAAGCGGTAGAGTAAGGGGTGCACGGGTCGGGCGGCTCCGCCGAGCTTCCCGGCCGTCAGCGAGTGCCCCGCGGTGCACGCCGCGGAGCGCCGCGCAAGACACGTAGGAGGACTCCCCACATGAGGCAAGCAGAGGGCCGCGAGGTCGTGATCGTCGAGGCTGTGCGGACGCCGATCGGGCGCGGGCACAAGGAGAAGGGCTACTACAAGGACACTCACCCCAACGACCTGCTCGGCCGCTGCTACACGGAGGTCATCTCCCGCGCCGGGATCGAGCCCTCCGCGGTCGAGGACGTGGTGGCGGGCTGCGTGCAGCAGTTCGGCGAGCAGGCGCTGAACATCGCTCGCAACGCCTGGCTGCAGGAAGGGCTGCCGATCGAGACGCCCGGCACGACCGTCGATCGCCAGTGCGGCTCGGCGCAGCAGGCGGTCAACTTCGCCGCGGCCCTGATCGCCGCGGGCGTGCACGACGCGATGATCGGCTCCGGCGTGGAGCACATGGGCCACCTGCCGTTTGCGGCCGGCATGAAGACGCAGGAGGAGTTCGGCTACGCGTTCACGCCCCAGCTGATGGCCAGGCACAACATCGTCGGCCAGGGGCTCGGCGCGGAGATGATCGCCGACCAGTGGGAGATCCCGCGCTCGGAGCTCGACGAGCTCGCCATGCGCTCGCACCAGCTCGCCCACCAGGCCACCGAGGAGGGGCGCTTCGAGCGCGAGATCGTGCCGATGTCGGTCAACGGTGACGCCTACGTAACCGACCAGGGCATCCGCCCCGACACCAACCTGGAGGCGCTGTCGCAGCTGAAGCCGGTGTTCAAGGAGAACGGCAAGATCACCGCTGGCAACTCGTCGCAGATCTCCGATGGCGCTGCCGCGGTGCTGATGATGTCGGCCGAGAAGGCAAAGGAGCTCGGCCTGCGGGCGCGCGCGCGGATCGTCGACCAGACCACGGTGGGGTGCGACCCGGTGAAAATGCTCGAGGGTCCGATCCCCGCGACGCGCAAAATCCTCGACCGCAACGGCATGACGATCGATGACATCGACCTGTTCGAGATCAACGAGGCTTTCGCGCCGGTCGTGGCGGCGTGGCGGCGCGAGCACAATCCGGACATGGACCGCGTCAACGTCAACGGCGGCGCAATGGCGCTCGGGCATCCGCTCGGGTCCACCGGCGCGCGCCTGATCACCACCCTGCTGCACGAGCTCGAGCGCTCCGACAAGGAGACCGGCTTTGTGACCATGTGCTGCGGCGGCGGCCTCGGCACCGCCACGCTCATACAGCGGGTCTGAGACCGGCCGCGCGGCGAGCGCCGTCGCGCTGGTGAGTAGTTTTTAGTGGGCCGGCCCGTGAGGGGCCGGCCCGCGTGCGTTCGCGTGGCATGGCCGCGCGAGCCGGTCTGTGGCGCGGGCGCCGCTGCTCATCGCCCGGCCCGGGGATGGCGGCCTATGCCGATGGTCCGCCCCCGGTCCAGTTGACGGCGACCGGCGGCAGCGCCAGCAGCGCAGCCCACGTGGCGGCGTCCGCGCGCCCGCTTGCGGGAATGTTGTGGGCGCTCTGGAAGGCGCGCAGGTTGGCAGTGGTGCGCGAGCCGAAGTTGCCGGTGGTTTCCTGTTCGGGGTAGGCGCTGGCGAGATGCTCCTGCAGCCACAGCACCCGATCGCCCTTGGCGCCGCTTGCCAGTTCCGGATAGGAGGTGTTGGGCGTCACGCTCGTGAGCGGCGCGAGCGGCGCGGCCAGCGCGCTCCAGCCGCTGGCGGGGGTCTCCTGCCAGTCCCAGAACGACAGCCCGGTGGCGCCGTAGTCGACCGCCTCCTCGCGGAACCGCAGCACGTCTGAGGCGGAGACGCCGCCGTAGGTCTGGCCCAGCGGGAACAGCGGCCGCCCGTAGATGCGGTTGTTGATGTAGGTGTTGGCGTACACCGTGTCGACCGACACGCCGATGTCCTTCCAGTACATCTGCGGCGCGTTGTACTGGGCGCCTTCGGGGCCGAGGAACACCGAGTAGGGGAGCGCGGGGTGGTAGGAGACGTACGGGAACGACGCCAGCCCGACCGGATAGGCGGCGCCGACCTTCGCGCGCAGGTTCCTGACGTAGGTCTGGGCAGCGGCGTAGCGGCGTTCGTACTCGGCCTCGGCGTCGATCACAAGGCAGTCGGCACCGTTGGCCACCGCGCGCGCCCCGAGGCTGGCCTCGCCGGCGGGCGCGGCGCCGTACACGTACTGCCACGCGCACACCCTCAGGCCGTTGGCGTGCAGTTCTGCCACCAGCTGCGCAGAGAACTGGCTCCAGTAGTTGGTCGACCCGTCGGAGCTCTTGACGAACACCGTGGTGATGCCGGACTGGTGCGCGCGCGCGGCGATCGCGGCGACCACGCCGCCGCCGGACTTGCTGAGGTACCAGATCCACATTCCCTGGCCGTCGAACGCGGTGCCGCTGAGCGCGCCCAGCCCGCCCGTCAGACGCGGGCGCACGGGCCGGTGCAGGGCGTGGTTGAACACGTAGATCGGCCCGTAGGAGCTCGTGTAGCGCCCGCGCCCCAGCAGCACCATGATGTTGCCCGAGTGCGCTGCGCTGGGGACCGTGACGATCAGGCTCGAGCCCGTGCTGCGCAGGCGCGACCCCGGCGAGTTGCGACTGATGCGCGCGCCGGGGCTGCGGGGAAAGGCCACGATCATGCCGGCCGCCAGGCCCCTGCCCGTCAGCGCGAGCGTGCCGTGAACGGACACCTGACGCGGATTGCCGCTGCAGCGCGGCGCGGGCGTGCATCTGACGCTGGTGATGCGCACCGAGGTGACATGCGCGCTGGGCGTGCTGGCGATCCCGCGCGGCGCCCGCGCCGGGACGGCCGCGGAGCTGGGCGCGGCGGCCGCCGGCAGGGCGGCGCCTGCTGCCGCGGTTCCTCCGGCGCCGGCGGTCAGCGCGCCGGCCGGGTCGCAGAGCGGTGAGCAGAAGGACGCGGCGGCGAGCGCCGCGGCTAGAAGCGTGAGCCGGTTGTGCGCGCGTGTGCTCGCCAAGAGGTTCCCTTCGCGCCAGCTGCTTTCTCCACCCGATGGCGGCGTCAGAGGTTAACCGCTATTACCGGCAAAACCGATCGTGGAGAGGGAAGTTGCGGCGACGCTCCGCGTGCCGTCAGCCCCAGCGGAAGCCGACCTCCGCCGGCGCCGGCGGCAGCGGGCTGGAGGGCAGGCCGGGCTGAGCGCCGGCGAGGTTGAAGCCCGTGGGGGCGACATCGTTCGGGGCGTCGGGGTGAAACAGCGAGGCCAGGTACTGGATCTGCCCGCGGCCCACGCCCAGCTCGAACTGTCCGCCCCCGTAGTTGCCGATCGCTTGGCGCTGGCAGAAGTCGTAGGCGTCGAGCAGGTTGCGCAGCCCGCCCAGTCGGGATGGCTTGATGTTGACCATGCGCGGCGGGTAGGGCAGCGACTGGATGTCGGCGATCGAGTGGATCGGCGCATCCCAGGAGAAGCGCTCGCGGTGCGGCGCCAGCAGCGGCTCGGTCTCGGGCGTGAGCGCCGGGTCCTCGATCCACGCGTCGGCGAAGGCCTCCACCACGCGGCGGTAGAGCACCGGATCGGCGGGCTGATCCACGATCGTGCCGGTATAGAACGCCTTGAAGTCCACCGCCTCCACCGCGCCGCTGTCGCGCAGCTCGGCGATCAGGGGCTCGTCCCAAGAGCTCGTCGGATCCAGCTTGAAGCGCAGGCCGGGGTACAGCGCCAGGCGCCGCCTGAGCGGCTCCGCGGACGGCGGCTCGCCGAGGCGCATCGAGACCACGAACCGCACCGGCTGTGGCTCGCGCTCGAGCACCGAGTGCAGCGGCAGCGCCGCCTGGCGCAGCGCGAGATCGAGCGCCGCCGACTCATACGCCCAGGTGCGGTAGCGCACCGAGACCTCCCGCTGCGGCGGCTGCGGGAACAGGGAGTGCTCGGCCAGGTGCCGGCCGAACGAAGCCAGCGTGAAGCTTCCGGCGAGCGGCAGCCCGGGACCGGACTCCTGGAGGATCTCGTGGTCGCGCGCGTCGTAGGTGACGTCCTCGCCGATGCCCTGCTCGCCTCCTCCGCGCACCTGGATGAGCGTGCTCTTGCGCTCGAAGTCGCTCGACACATCGACCTGAAGCGGCTCCAGCACGCACTCCTCGATCTGCACCGGAAGCTGCGCCACGCGCTCCCACGTGCTCATCGGCGCGCGCACCCGTGGCGCCCGCGGGCACGCGCAGGCGACGCGCCAGCGCAGAGCTGCACGCCGCTCACGCCGAGGCCTCGCGCTCCAGCCGGCTGACCAGCTCGTCGAGCCGCAGCTCCTCGAGCGCGCCCGATACCGCCGCCAGCTGGCGCGCGCACTCCTCGATCAGGGCCTTGCCCTCGCTGACCAGCTCCAGGGTCTCGTTGAGGCTCGCGTCGCCCGAGTCGAGCCGCTTGATGATCGCTTCCACGCGCGCCGCCGCCTCCTCGTAGCTCTGCGGCTGCGACCGTGAGGCGCTCGCGTCCTGCGGCGGTGAGCGCTGGAGGTCCTCGCCGCTCACTGCTTCAGAACCCTTGCCGGCAGCGTGTCGTCGGCGAAGCGCATGCGCACCTCCTCCACGCCGCGTGCGAGCGCCGCGCTCGCAAGCGGCTCTCCAGCCGCCGACTCGATCAGCGCGTAGCCGCGCTCGAGCGTCCGCTGCGGGTCATGCCCTCCGAGCGCCAGCGCGAGGCGCTCGAGCTCGCGCACGCGGCGCTCGCGACAGTCGCGCAGGGTCGAGCTGGCCTTGCGCTGCAGGACCAGGGCCCGGCGACCGGTCACGCTCCACTCGTCCGCCAGCCGCCGGCGTGAACCCGCCCGCGCCTCGCGCAGCAGCTGGTGCAGGCGCGCGCGCTGGTGATCGAGATGCGCGCCCGGGGCACGCGACAGCGTGGCGAGCAGGCGCGCGCGGCTGAGCAGCGCTCGCCGCCCGTGGTCTCGCAGCCGCGTGGCGGCCGCCGCCTGCTCGGCGCGCGCGCGCTGGCAGTGCACGCCCACGGCGGCCTCAGCGGCGTGCGTGGGCGTGGAGCAGCTCACCGCCGCCACGTCGTCGAGCAGCGTGCGGTCGGTGTGATGGCCGACCGAGGCGATCACCGGGACCTTGAGCAGCGCGACGGTGCGGCAAAGAGTCTCGTCGCAGAAGCACAGCAGGTCGGCCAGCGAGCCTCCTCCGCGCGCCACGATCACGACCTCGACCCCGCCCACCGCGGCGAGGTCGCCCAGCGTCTGCGTGATCGTGGGCGCGGCATGGCGATCCTGGACGGGGGCGAACCCCCACACCAGGCGACCCGCCCAGCCGCGCCGGGCGAGAGCGGCGAGCAGGTCGTCGCGCGCCTTGCCGGAGTGGCCCGTTATGACGCCGATCGTGCGTGGCAGCGACGGCCGCGGAAGCTGGCCTTGCAGCTGCAGCAGGCCCTCGGCGTCGAGCCGCTTGCGCAGGCGGTCGATGCGGGCGAGCAGGTCACCCTCTCCCGCCACGCGCATGTCGCTGACGGCGAATGAGAATCCAGGCGAAGAGGTGGCGCTGCCCGGGTAGTAGTCACAGCCCCCGGCGACCACCACCTGCATCCCCTCGGGCGAGGTGGCGCCCTGCGCCCACCCGGAGCCGGCGCGGGCGCGGTTGGAGATCGCCTCCCAGTCGTCGCGCCAGGCGGCGCACGGGATCGCTCCGGTGGCGTCGCGCAGCTCGAAGTACACCCGCGCGCGCGACGGCCGCAGATTGACCAGCTCGCCGATCAGCTGCACGCGTGCAAAGGCGCGCAGCTTGTTGCGAAGCGCGGCCGCGTACTCGCCCACCGGGAATGGGCCGGCGAGCCCGCAGTCGGGGATGCCCGCCGGCAGCGCGTCCGCGGCGTCCGGCGGGGGCGGAGAAGGCGTTGAGGACATGAAACCCCAGCATAGGCGGTACGATCGACGTCGATGCGCAGCAGCGAACCGCGGTCCGAGGGCTCCTAGCGGCGCGCGCAGTGTCTCGCCGCAACAAGCGTGCGCGCGGGCGATCGCGCAAGCGGCGGCGCGTCACGGCGCCCGTGGCCGGTGCCGCCGCAGCCGCGCCCGCGCACGTGCCGGGCGGCCCGCAGGCGGCGAGCGAGAGCGCGAGCGCGGTGCAAAGATCCGGGGCCGGCATCGAGCGGGGCGGCGCGCAGTCGCGCCGGTCGGGATCGAGCTCGCGGCGTGCGCGCTCGCGCCGCGCCTCCCCGCCGGCGCGCGGCGGCGGTCTTGACGATCTGCTGCCGGTCGGCAAGCGCCCGCCCGCGCCCTGGCATCCGCTGCCCCTATCTGAGCTGCTCATCCTCGTTGGCGCCATCGGCGCGGTCGTGGGCCTGAGCCGGGGGATCTCCCACGGCGGCCCTCCGCTCATCGCCGGGCTCGTGGCAGTCGCCATCGGGACGGTGGAGGTGACGCTGCGCGAGCACCTGAGCGGCTATCGCTCGCACACGATCATCCTGGCGCTGATTCCCGTGCTCGTGCTGGACTCCTCGCTTGTGCTCCTCGTCGCGCCCTTCGGAACGGGGTTGAAGCTGGCGATGCTGGTGCTCGACGTGGTGGTGTTTGCGCTGCTGTACAAACTGCTGCGGGCGCGCTTCCTGGACGCGCGCCGCGAGCGGGTGTTCACGCGAGGGCGCTAGCTGGCGCGCTGACCGAAGCGGCCCGCTGACAGGCTTCGGCGACCGGCGCCACCCGACGCGCGAAGCCTGCGCGCGGCGCCGTCGTCAGCCACGCTCGAACGCGCTGCCGTCCAGCGAGGGCAGCG
The DNA here is from genome assembly GCA_005885515.1 of Actinomycetota bacterium. Classification (GTDB taxonomy): domain Bacteria; phylum Actinomycetota; class Thermoleophilia; order Solirubrobacterales; family Solirubrobacteraceae; genus Palsa-744. The sequence continues at coordinate 17,893 of VAWK01000028.1, forward strand.
GACGCTCGCCCTGCTCGCCGGGTTGCCCGCGCACCTCGCCCGTGAAGCCCAACCGCTCCAGGCGGGCGATCTCGCGCTCGCCTTCCACGCGGGCGGGGTGATCGGCGGGCAAGCCCGCGATCAGGTTCGCGATCCGTTCCCGGAGCTGCAGCGCGAAGTGGGGCGTCGAAGCCCCCATCAGCTGGCGCACGTCCTCCACGGTGACCTGGTGGGCGCTCTGCTTGCGCGCGACGCGGGCGGGGTCCTCGGCCTGGCTCATGTGGGCGCTTGCGAAAGCTATTCGGGGGGCGGCGTCGGCGCGGAGGACGTGGTACGCGGGGCGACCTCGAGTATCGCATCGATTTCGGCCTGCACCCGCGCCGAGATCGCGTGGTCGTCGCCGATCAGCCAGCCGTGGTTGTAGACCTCGCGCACGGGCCCGATCGTGGCGGTGTAGCCGGGCTCGATGTTGCTCAGATAGCGCGCCAGGGGGGCCGGCAGGGAGGCACGGTCCGACAGCAGCAGCAGCGGGGCGTAGTCCCCGTGCGACGACAGCGGCGCGGCGGCCGGCGCGTCCAGGGTGCGCGAGGAGTTCACGAACGCCAAGCCGTGCCCGGCTTCACGGATGCCCCAGCCGAAGGACCCGTCGGAGAAGCGCGACACCGACACGGCGTTGGTGACAGGGTCACCTTCGCCTTCGCCGGTCGCGCCCCGGGTCGCTTCGCCGTTTGCGATCCTGACGACGCGGCCGTAGCGACCCAGCGCCGCGAGCGCGCCGGCGCCTACGGTGGGCGCGCCGAGCAGGTAGATCGTGGGCCGGCGCAGGCTCGCGAGCGCCGAGGCCGTCGGCGCCGGCAGGCCGGAGTCGTCGGTGAACAGGATCGGCGCACCGCTCTCCGCCGCGAGCCCGGCCGCGGGCATCTGCAGCGCCGGCTCGGCGGATGTCGCAACGACGATCACCTGACGCGGCTGCTTGCGCTGGACCGTGCGCGCCAGCCGCTCGACGGCCGCGGCTGCGCTGGCGGGCCCGCCAGCCGCGGCAATCGTGCTGGCGCGGTAGCCGTCGGGCACGGCGGCGGTGGTGCCGACCCTGATCACCTGCACGCCGCCCAGCGCGGTGGCGCCGGACGGGTTCATCGCGCGCAGCGCTCGCGCGCTAACCGGCGGAAGCTCGCCGTCGTGTGCATACAGAAGCGGCGCGCCTAGCGGCGCGCTGGCGAGCTGCGCGGCGGCCAGCGCGGCCGGCCAGTTGCCGTCGTCAACCAGCACCACCGCCTGGGGCCGCGTCGCCGGCGTGAGGCCGGGATACACCGTCTGTGCCACCGCGGCCGCGTCGGTCGCGGCATTGGCGCCGCCCAGCCGAGTGGTGTTCTTCGTGGCCAGCGCGATGGCGCCCTGCGGGGCGGCCGCGCCGGGGGCGGTCAGGGCCGGCTGCAGGGTCTGAGGCGTCGCCTTGCCGCACGCGCCGATCGCACCGCCCAGCGCGAGCCCGGCGAGTAGCCCAAGCAGCGAGCGGCGCATTTGGCGCACCCTATCTTGCACGGGCGGGATCCGCCGTCGATGCCGGAATTTGGCTTGGCTACCCGGAAAGTGGGGGGTTAGAAGAGTGAGCGCGTGCAAACGTCTGGGCGCTTTGCTAGCGTGCCGCCCCGCAAACGCCGAATCCCTGGCCCGATGCCAGGGAACGGGGGACCCAGGTTGTTGGGGCGAATCCCACGGTGAAGCCGTGAGAAGCGCAGGCTCTTTCAGCGCTAGCCCGTCAGCTAACCCCGCAGGCCTACGAAAGAGGTTGTGCCTTGCGGGTGAGAGCCCTAAGCACGTTGGTTGGCAGCCTGACGATGCTGGCGACGAGCGCTCCGGCGACGCTCGCGGCCTCCACCGGTGGCGTGTCTCCGACCGCGCCGGGAAGCTCGACGAGCAACCCCCCGGCGCCGCCGCGGGCGCCGATCCGCACCGCGCCGGTCACGGCGCGCTCATCCCGCCTCGCCTACAGGGGGCCGGTCTACGAGCGCACCGCCAGCGGCGAAGTCATTCCCTACCAGCTGCCTCCGGCTGGCGGGCAGCTGAGCCCCGGCACGGGCGGAAGCCCGGTCGGCGTGACGGCCAGCTCCAAGCCGCAATTGCTCGTCCCGGGCTCGCTCGCGCGCTACGTGCGCGGGCTCGCCGCCGCGCCAATGTCGGCGCCGGCCGCGGTGCAGGAAATGATCTGGGCCGGCGATCAGATCGTGGGGCTGCCATACATCTACGGCGGTGGCCACGGCTCGTTTGAATCGCCCGGCTACGACTGCTCGGGCACGGTGTCCTTCGCCTTGCACGGTGCGGGCCTGCTGGCCACGCCGGAGGACTCCTCGGAACTCGAAAGCTTCGGCTCGCACGGCCTGGGACGCTGGGTGACGATCTTCTCGAATCCCGGCCACGCCTACGTGGATGTCGCGGGGCTGCGCCTGGACACGAGCGCCGCCGACGATCCCTCAAACCAGCAGGGTCCGCGCTGGCGCCCGCTGCGCCAGCAAAACAGCGGCTACAGCGTCCGCCACCCGCTCGGCTTCTGAGCCGCCTCTGGCCCCGGGTCGGCCACGCCAGGCCCCGCGCCGGCTACGCCAGGCCCCGCGTCGGCTACGCTTGAGCGGTGCTGGCCCATCCCGCCCCCCGCGGCGGTGCCGGCGAGCGGTCGCCCAAGTAACGCATAGGAGGATCAGATGGCCGGCTTGACCGGGCGCATGTCAACCGTCGTGAAGGCGAAGGTGTCCAAGCTTCTGGACCGAGCGGAAGACCCCGCCGAGACCCTGGACTACAGCTACCAGAAACAGGTCGAACAGCTACAGAACGTCAAGAAGGGCATCGCCGACGTGGTCACGGCCAAGAAGCGCCTGCAGATGCAGGAGAGCTCCCTGCAGCAGAGCGTGGTCAAGCTCGATACGCAGGCCCGTCAGGCGCTTTCTTCCGGCAACGAAGAGCTGGCGCGCACGGCGCTGGAGCGCAAGAACATAGCCCAGACCGAGCTGCAGTCGCTCGACACGCAGGTCACGGAACTGGAGCAGCAGCAGCAGAAGCTGACCGACTCCGAGCAGAAGCTGCGCGCCAAGATCGAAGCCTTCCGCACCAAGAAGGAGGTCATCAAGGCGCAGTACTCCGCCGCCGAGGCACAGGTGCGCATATCGGAGGCCGCGACCGGCGTGGGCGAGCAGATGGCCGACGTGGGGCTGGCCATGCAGCGCGCCGTGGACAAGACCGAAAACATGAAAGCCCGCGCAGACGCCGTGGCCGAGCTGGAATCGGCGGGAACGTTCGATGACCTCACCGCGCTTGGGTCCGGCGAAGACGACATCGACCGCCAGCTCAAGCAGCTCTCGAGCAGCTCGGCGGTCGATGAGGACCTGGCGAAGATGAAGGGAGAAGTCGGGCAGGGCGACGCCGGGGCCGCGCAGATCTCCTCCGGCGAGCCCCAGCGGCCCAGCGAGAGCGGCAAGGCATGATCGTCCGCATCTCGGGCGAGGACCAGTATCGCCTGCCGGACAGCGACTCGCAGCATCTGAACGAGTTGGAGCGCGCCGTGATCGCCGCCGTCGAGAGCGGCGACGACGGCTCATTCGCGGCCTCCTTCGCAGCGCTGCTCGACTACGTGCGCGGCCACGGCGCGCCGGTTCCAGATGACGAGCTCGACACCTCCGACGTGATCCTGCCGCCTGCCGACCTGACCCTGGAGGAGGCAGGCAGGGAATTCACCGGCGACGGCCTGATCCCCGACTGAGCGTCTCGCCGCCGGCAGGGCGGCGCCGGGGCGCGCGTTAGTCGAGCACGATCACGATCTCGCCGTGGCGCCCCAGCGTGCTCTGCAGCTGCGGCTGGATCGGCGTGACGGTCGGCGTGTGGCTTGGGATCAGTCGCGCCAGCGCGCGCGCTTGGCGTTCGCTGCCGGGCGGGTACAGCACGTATGCGCCGTGGCCCAGGTTGGCATTCTTGATGTCGCCGGTGCGCGCCACGCGCACGTGGCTCGCGCGCAGCGTCTTGGCGATGCTGCGAGCCGTGCCGGCGCTGCTCGTCGCGTTGAAGACCGCGACCGGCACCGGGCCGCGCGCCGGCGGTGCCGAGCCGGAGCTCCCGCGCGAGAGCAGATAGGCGCCCAGGCCGATGAGCACGGCAGCCGTGCCGGCCGCGCCCAGCGCGACGCTGCGTTTGCGCCAGCCGGCACGCACCCGGTAGACGGTGCGCGCGCTCGGAGCCGTGACTGGAGCCGGAGGGCCGGCGGGCACCAGCAGCGAGCGCTGGTGCGCTTCAAGCGTAATCGCGCGCGCCACCTGTTCGCGCAGCGCGCCCAGCTCGCGTCCGCGCGAGAGCACGCGCAGCGTCAGCAGGCACAGCGCGGCGAGGCCGCCGAACCCGAGCACGGCGCCGATCGTCGTGGTCGCGCTCGCGGAGGGCGCCGGCCGCGAGGGAAGCCGCACGTCGCGCAGGCTGAGGCTGCCAGCCGGGCGGGTCTGGATGGCGCTCACGACCGGCACGGTCTGCTCGGCGATGGCGAACATTTCGCGCGGTGAGAGCGCGTTGGTGAGTGTGTTCTCGATCCAGTACGTAGCGCCGCCTTCGCGCCAGGCGATCGTCCTGACCTGTTCGCCCTCGTAGAACAGCTCGTACGTGCGCGCGCCCGCGCGGATCGCCTGGGTCGGGTTGGCAAGCAGCGGCGGTTCGCTCCAGCTCGTGCCCTGCACGTCGTAGTATTCGCCCAGCGGCGCGCTGTTCACGACGATCGCGTAGCTCGGGTGCAGGTGACCCTGTGGATCGCGGATGTCGTACGGGCGCAGGGTGTCCGGCGCGGCCGCGGCGTAGGGATGCCGAAAGCGCGGATACTCGAGCGCGAACGGCAGGCTCGGCGCGGCCGAGCGCGCATGCGCGAGCGCGCCGGCGTCGGTTGGCGCGAGCGTGGGCAGCAGAGCCCGGCCGGAGGCGTGGCCGTGCACGCTGCGCAGCGACTGGCCCACGCGGTGCTTGGGGATCGGCGCGGTGCCGCCCAGGAACGAGCGCACCGATTCGTGGATCTGGTGCGGCGTCGCCGTGTCGTACGTTGGCAGCAGGTTGGCCTGGAAGTGCACGCGCCGCACCGGCTTGCCCTGCGACTGCACGAGCAGCGCCAGCAGGTCGAGCACCGAACCCGAGCCGTGCAGGTCTGTTTCCACCGCGCGGCCCAGGATGCGCTCGAACTTTCCCCGGTTTTCGAACAGCGATCCGCCGTACTGGGCCTTGGCTTCCAGCAGGAAGCGCTGGTCGCGCGCGTCGCGCGTGAGCGAGGTGTCTTCGTGGCGGTTGGCCACGAATTCGAGCGCTTCCCTTCCGCACATCCGCTGATAGCCGGGCTGCAGGTTGATCTCGAAGAACTGTTCGCCGCCAGGTTCGTTCACGTGGTAGTAGCGCCGGTCGACACCCATGTACACGCAGCCCATTTCGTTCACCGCCCGCTTGAACTTGGGGAACGTGATCACGAACACGTGGTTGACCGAGATGCCGAGCACGCGCTTGATCGTTTCGGTCATCAGCTGGATGCCCCCGATCGTGTAGGCGGCATTGATGCGGTTGACCACCGGCTTGGCCCCCGGCGGGTGGATCGTCACCCGCAGCTCGCGCGGGATCGAGAGCATCGAGATCGTCGGCTTGCCCGGGTCGATGCGCACCAGCAGCATCTCGTTGGAGTGCGGCAGCACGAACCCGCCGGGGTTGCTCTTGGGCGGCGGCCGGCGGTCATCGCCGACCAGCAGGAGCGTCTCGGGCCCGCCCCGGCTGGTCGGCGCAAGCAGGCGTGCCGAGAGCTTCACCGCTTTGTTCTGGCCGAGCGCTTCGACGACCTTGTCGAGCTCGTTCAGCGCCAGCACCGCGGTCGCCGCTCCCGACAGGAGCACCACGCCCAGGCCGGCCAGCAGCACCCGCCTGGCCAGCCACCACGGACGGCGGGGCGGCTCAGGCGGGGCGGGCGGCATCGGTGACGCGCCGCCGGGCGGGGGCGGCGTGGGGGTCATGACGGTGCTCACGCCTAGCGGAGCCTAGCGCCGGCGGCCTTGCGGGTCAGCGCGAGGGCGCCGCGCGGGCGCGGCCGGCCGGGCCGCCCGTCAGCGGCTCTCAGATGGGGATGCCCCAGAGCGGAAACCAGCGCTCGAGCTCTGGCTCGATCGGCAGTTCGTCCGCCATCTGCGCCTTGATCTGCAGCTCGCGCTCGGTCGAGCGCTGTCCTCCAGGCGCGCCGTCTGGCCCGCCTGCAGCCGCGGCCGTTCCGTTGGCGGGGACGAACGGATACCAGTAGCCGCGCTTGTAGTTGTAGATGAAATACACCCGCTGTCTCTGGGCGTCGATGAAGGCGAACACGGCGCACAGCAGCCGCTCGCCGTGGCCGGCGGTCTCGATCGAGCCGGCGACGGCGTTGACGCCGACGGCGAGGTCTTCGATGCTGGGCGCCCCCTCGGGGCTGCGCAGGATCATCCAGCGATAGCCGTAGCTGTCGTCCTGCGTGGAGACACTCGTGCCGGTGTCCCCGCCGGCGGACTTGACGACCTCTTCCATTTCGCGCAGCGCGGCTTCGAACTCGCTCGTGGCCAGGGCCTGGAACACGATCGCGGCCGCGCCCGCGGGGCTGATCTGGTGCTCGGTCTGCAGCGTGACGTAGGCGGTGGAGATCGCGAACAGGCGGTCGGGCGCAGGCCCCTTGACCTGGCGGCGGCCGGTGAGGATGTCCCGCAGGCCCACTTCTCAGGCGGCGGCTTGCAGCTGGGACTCCAGGCGCTGCAGGGCTGCCAGGCGCTGCTCCAGGGGCGGGTGGTCGGCGAAGATGTTCATGAGCGACTTCTTCGCCCGGGCCGGGATGATGAAGAAGGCGCTCATTCCTTCGGCCGCGCGCAGGTCCTGGCTGGGGACGCGCTCGATCGCGCCGCTGATCCTAAGCAGCGCCGAGGCGAGCGCGCTCGGGCGTCCGGTCAGCACGGCGCCGCCGCGGTCGGCGGCGAACTCGCGGTAGCGCGACAGCGCCCGCAGCAGCAGGAAGGAGATCGCGTACACGATCGCCGAGACGATCACCACCAGGAAGATGTCCTCCTCCTCTTCGCGGTCGCCGCCGCCGCCGCCGAAGAAGAAGGCGAACTGAAGGATCAGCGAGGCGAGCGTCGCGAAGAAGCTGGCCAGCGTCATCACCATCACGTCGCGGTTGATCACGTGCGTGAGCTCGTGCGCCATGACCCCTTCGAGCTCCGCGGGCGAGAGCATTTCGAGGATCCCGCGGGTGGCGCACACGGTCGTGGACTTGCGGCTGCGGCCCATCGCAAACGCGTTGGGCATCGAGGTCTCCATCACGCACACGCGCGGCTTGGGCAGGTCGGCCTGCACGCACAGCCGTTCGATGATGCCGTGCAGCTCCGGCTCCTGGGCCGCCGAGACCTCCTTGACGCCCATCGTGGCCATCGCGATCTTGTCCGAGGTGAACAGCTGCAGCAGCAGCAGCACGACCGCCACCACCACGATCACGCCAGCTCCGGCGCCAGCCGCGAACAGGACGCCGATGAAGGCCACATAGACGAGCCCGAGCAGGAACATCGTCAGCAGCATCCGCGCCTGCAGGCCCGTGTCCTTGCCAAAGCTGGTGCTCCGGGTGGCCATGGGGTTGATTGTGGCAGACGGGGTCACGGTCTCCGCCGCTCCGCCGAGAGCAGGCGAGCCCGCGAGCGCGCGGCTACAGTCTCGTCGCGAGCATGTGCGCGGCCGGCGAGAGGCGATGAAGCCCGAAATCGAAATCATCGGGATATCGATCAAGACCTTCGGGGTGGCGTTCGCGTTGGGGTTCATCTGCTGTGGAGCGGTGGTGGCGCGCAGGCTGCAGGAGCTGGGCAAGCCCGTCGACTGGGCCTACGAGGTGATTTTCGCGGCGCTGGTGGGCGGCCTGGTGGGGGCGCGCGGCTACTACCTGATCCAGAACTACAGCAAGGTCAAGCACGACCTGATCGGCAACGCCTTCTCGGGGTCGGGACTGGTGTGGTACGGCGGCGCGATCGGGGGCGCGATCGCGGTGCTTGCGTGGATGCGCTGGCGGCGGGCGCTGGCGCTGTGGATGCTCGACCTATGCGCGATCGCGCTCGCCCTCGGCTACGCGATCGGCCGCATCGGCTGCCAGGTGTCTGGCGACGGCGACTACGGCATCCGCTCGAGCCTGCCGTGGGCGATGGGCTACCCGCACGGGACGGTCCCCACCCCTGCCGGGGTCGAGGTTCAGCCGACGCCGATCTATGAGACGGTGGCGATGGCGCTGCTCGCGTACGCGCTGTGGCGCCTGCGCGATCGCGTGCGCCCCGGGGTGGTGTTCGCGATCTACCTGGTGGGAAGCGGGCTCGAGCGCTTCCTGGTCGAGTTCATCCGCCGCAACCACGAGGTGTTGGCGGGCCTGACCGCGCCGCAGCTGGAGAGCGTCGCGCTGTGCGCGCTCGGGCTGGTCTGGCTGGGGACGCTGCTGCGCCGCGGCGGTGTCGGCGCCCTGCTTCCGGCCGGCGGGTAAAGCCTCGCCGCCCTACGGCGCGCCGAGCCGGCACGCGATAATCGGGACATGGCGACCGAGACGAGCGTGTGCGACGTGTTCCCGCTGGGCAGCCGGCTGAGCGAGCGCGGCCGCCTGCAGGTGGGCGGTTGCGACACGATCGAGCTGGCGCGTGAGTTCGGCACGCCGGCGTACGTGGTGGCCGAGGATGACCTGCGCGCGCGGGCGCGCGCGTTCCTGGCGGCCGGGCGCGCGGCCGGGCACGACGAGTTCCACGTCGTGTTCGCGTCCAAGGCCTTCCCCTGCACGGCCGTGCTCGCCGTGTTCGCGAACGAGGGGCTGTGGTGCGACGTGGCCTCGGGCGGCGAGCTGCACCTGGCCCTGAGAGCCGGGTTCTCGCCGGAGCGCATCGTGGTGCACGGCAACGCCAAGTCCGAGGCCGAGCTTCGCATGGCGCTGCGCCACAGGGTGGCGTTGATCGTGGTGGACAACTTCGATGAGATCGATCGCCTGGAGCGGCTGCTGGCGGAGGGCGCGGCCACCGATCGCTCTGCGCAGCCGGTGCTCGTGCGCGTGACGCCGGGCGTCAGCGGGGACACCAACGCCAAGATCTCCACCGGCCAGGCGGACTCGAAGTTCGGCTTCGTCATCGACCAGATCGACAGGGCGCTCGCGCGGATGCGGGGCGTGGCCGGCCTCGAGGTTCGCGGCCTGCACGCACATATCGGCTCCCAGCTGCTCACGCTCGAGCCCTTCCGTGCCACCGCAGCGGCGCTCGGCAAGCTGGGCGCGTTCCCGGTGTGGGACCTCGGCGGCGGCCTGGGCGCCCGCTACACCGAGCGCCAGCCGCCGCCGCCGACGATCGAGGAGTACGTCGGCGCCGTCGTGCAGGCCGCGCACGCTAACGGGCTGGGATCCGGCCAGCAGCTGCTGCTCGAGCCGGGCCGCGCGCTGTGCGCCAACGCAGCGGTGACGCTGTACACGGTGGAGAGCGTGCGGCGCAACGTCTCGCACTGGGTGGCGGTGGACGGAGGCATGTCGGACAACATACGGCCGATGCTGTACGGCGCGGTCATCGAAGCGCACGTCGCCGACCGCTTTCATGGCTCCACGCTCTGCGCGCTCGCGGGCAAGCACTGCGAGTCCGGTGATGTGCTGGTGCGTGAGGTGCTGTTGGACGACCCGCGGCCGGGCGACGTGGTCGTTACGCCGGCGACCGGGGCCTACGGCTATGCGATGGCCAGCAACTACAACGGGTTGCCGCGGCCGCCGGTGATCTTCTGCCGCGATGGCGAGGCCCGCGTGGTCGCCAGGCGGGAGAGCTTCGAGGACCTGGCCGCGCGAGATGTCCCCTAGGGAGCAGGGCGCAGACGATGGCCGCTGATCGCTTCAACATCGGCCTGCTCGGGTTCGGCACGGTGGGCTCCGCGTTCGCGCAGCTGCTCGAGGAGCGAGCGGGGGAGATCGAGCGCTTCAACGAACGCAGGCCTGTGATCAGCGGCGTGTTGACGCGCGCGCGCGGAAGCTTCGAGGAGATCCTCGCCGGCTCCGATCTGCTGGTCGAGCTGATGGGCGGGATCGAGCCGGCGCGCGAGTATCTGCTGACGGCGATGCGCTCGGGCAAGGACGTGGTCAGCGCCAACAAGGCGCTTCTCTCGCAGCACGGCGAGGAGCTGTTCGAGACCGCCCGCGAGCGCGGCGTCAGGCTGCGCTTCGAGGCGGCCGTGGCCGGGGTGGTTCGGCGACGCCGATCGAGCGCGTTCATGGGATCGTGAACGGCACGACCAATTTCATCCTCACCGAGATGACGCACGGCTCCTCTTACGCCGCGGCCCTGGGCGAGGCGCAGCGCAGGGGGTTCGCCGAGGCCGATCCCAGCGACGACGTCTCCGGCCGCGACGCGGCCGCCAAGATGGCGATCCTCGCGCGGCTGGCGTTCGGTACGCCCGTGCACCTGAGAGAGGTCCGCTACGAGGGCATCGAGCACCTGCGCAGCGACGATCTGGAGTATGCGCGCGAGCTCGGGCTGGGACTCAAGCTGATCGGCACCGCCGAACGCCGCGACGGGGGGCTGTCGGTGCGCGTGCACCCCGCGTTCCTGTACGCGGGTCATCCGCTGGCCTCGGTGGCGGGGCCGTTCAACGCCGTCACCGTGGAATCCGAGGCGATCACCGAGATCACCATCTCGGGCCCCGGCGCCGGCGGGCGGCAGACAGCGAGCGCGGTGCTCGGCGACGTCGTCAGCGTGATGACCGGCGGCGCCCGCCCGCCCGCTCCACCGCTGGCGCTGCCGCTGATCGAGGACGTGCAGAGCGCGTTCTACCTGCATCTGGAGATGGCCGACCGCCCCGGCGTGCTGGCCGCCGTCACGCGCGTGCTCGGAGAGCAGGGGGTGTCGATCAAGTCGGTCGTCCAGCGGGGCCTGGGCGAGAACGCGCGCCTGGTCATGGTCACCCATCCGGTGCTCGAGTCGCGCCTGCGCGCGGCGGTCGATGAGCTGGGCGAGTTCGAGTTCGTGCGCTCGGTGCCGCGCACGATTAGGGTGATCGAAGAGGAGTTCATATGAGCACACCGACCACCCGCCTGCTGACCGTCGAAGGAGCTGCCGACACGCGCACGCACGTGCCGCTGCTCGAGCGCTACCGGCAGCGGCTGCCGTTCGCGCCCGGCGATCCGCTGGTGACCCTCCAGGAGGGCTCCACGCCGCTGCTGCGGGCACCCGTGCTCTCGGAGCTGGTGGGCGCGACGGTGCGCCTGAAGCTCGAGGGCGCCAACCCGACGGGCTCCTTCAAGGACAGGGGCATGACCTGCGCCGTCTCGGCGGCGGTGCGCGAGGGCGCGAAGGCCGTGATCTGCGCCTCGACCGGCAACACCGCCGCCAGCGCCGCCGCCTACGCGGCCCGCGCGGGCATCACCTGCGCGGTGATCGTGCCCGAGGGCAGGATCGCGCAGGGCAAGATGGCCCAGACGCTGGTGCACGGTGCCCGCGTGATCGAGCTGAAGGGCAACTTCGACCGCGCGCTCGAGCTCGTACGCGAGCTCACGGGCGCGCACCCGATCGTGCTCGTCAACTCGGTCAACGAGTTTCGTATCGAAGGCCAGAAGACGGCTGCGTTCGAGATCCACGAGGCGCTTGAAGGAAGCCTCGAGGCGCTGTGCATCCCGGTCGGCAACGCCGGCAACATCACCTCCTACTGGCGCGGCTTCCGCGAGCTCGGCGCGGCGCCGAGGCTGTGGGGCTTCCAGGCCGAGGGCGCGGCGCCGCTGGTGCTCGGAAAGATCGTCGAGCAGCCCGAAACCGTCGCCAGCGCGATCCGGATCGGCAATCCCGTGCGCTGGGAGGACGCGATGGCGGCGGCCACGGACTCGCGCGGCTCGATCAGGCCGGTCAGCGACCAGGAGATCCTCGCGGCCTTCAGGCTGCTCGCCTCCAAGGAAGGCATGTTCTGCGAGCCCGCCTCGGCCGCGTCGGTCGCCGGCCTGCTGAAGTATGGAGCCGACGCGGCCGAGCAGGTCGTGTGCGTGCTGACCGGGCGCGGCCTGAAGGATCCCGAGACCGCCATCGCCAACAACGACGGCCGCGTGATCCCGTGCGCGGCCGAGATCGGAGCGATCGAGGAAGCGGTGCTGGGTGATCCGTAGGCGCGTCGTCCGCGTGCCCGCGTCATCGGCGAACCTGGGGCCAGGCTTCGACTGCATGGCCGCCGCGCTGTCGCTGCATCTAGAGCTCGAGGTAGCCGAGGCGGGCGGGTTCGCCGTGGAGTGCGATCAGCCGCTGGTCGAGGAGGGCCGCGAGAACCTGTGTGTGCGGGCGTTCGAGCGCCTGCATTCGGCGGACGGGTTCGCGTTCAAGATACGCTCGCAGATCCCGCCGGCGCGCGGCCTCGGCTCGAGCGCGGGGGCGATCGTCGCCGGCCTGATGGCGGCCGACCACCTGTTCGAGCTCGACGCGGACCTGCTCGCCGAGGCGAGCGCGCTCGAGGGGCACCCCGACAACGTCGCGGCCGCCCTGCACGGCGGCTTTGTCGTGTTCGCCGACGGGCAGGCCACGCGCGTTGAGCCTCCCACCGGACTCGAGGCGCTCGCGGTCGTGCCCGCAGAGCCGGTGCCCACGCCCGCGGCCCGCGCGGCGCTGCCGGCCGAGGTGCCGTTCGCGGACGCGGTCTTCAACGTCGCCCACGGAGCCCTGCTGACGCTGGGCCTGGCCCGCGGCGACTGGGACCTGCTGGGGCGCTCGCTGCAGGACCGTCTGCACCAGCAGCGCCGGCACGACCTGTTCCCGCGCTCGCTGGAGCTGGCCTCCCGCGCGCGCGAGCTGGGCGCGCTCGGAGCGACGATCTCGGGCGCCGGACCGGCGGTTCTCGTGTGGTGCTTCTACGAGCAGACGGGCGCCGTCGCGGAGACGCTGCGGGCGGAGATCGAGGGCTGGGCGACGTTGCTGAGGACGCCCTTCGAGTCGCAGGGAGCCTACGTGGAGGAGCTGTGAGGTGCGCCCGCTGTCCTCAGGCGCCGATCCTGGCCAGCTGTTCGCGAGCCGGCGCAAAGCCAGACATGCGTGCGAGCACTTCGTCGGCGAGCGCCACGTAGTCCTCGCCCAGGTCCGGGCGATGGTCGAGGATCGAGGTGGCGCGCTCGGCGGACTCGGCATACGCGATCGAGGCGCGCACGACGGTGGCGAACACCTCCTCGCCGAAGCGGTCCTTCAGCGACGCGAGCGCCTCGCGCGAGTGGACCGTGCGCATGTCGGCGCGGTTGAGCAGCACGCCGAGCAGCGCCAGCTGGGGATTGAGGCCGTCGCGCGCCAGTTCGACGACCTCCATCGCCTGCTCGACTCCCTGCAGCGCGAAGTACTGCGCCTCGGCCGTCAGCAGCGCGCGTTCGGCCGCCACCAGCGCGTTGACGGTGAGCAGCCCGAGCGACGGCGGGCAGTCGATCAGGATCACGTCGTAGTCCTCCGGCAGCTGCGCCAGCGCCCGCCTGAGCGTGAGCTCGCGCCCCATCTTGCCGCCGAGCATCAGCTCGGCCTCGGCCAGCGTGAGATTGGCGGGAATCATGTCCTCGTGGATCGCCTCCGCCGCCGAGGAGCGGCCGGAGAGCACGTCGGCGATCGTGGGTTCGACGTCGGGGCTGAGATCGAAGTAGTCCGACAGGTTGCCCTGCGGATCGAGGTCGATTGCCAGCGTGCGCAAGCCGCTGCGGCGGAAGACGTCGGTGAGCGTCCGCACCGCCGTGGTCTTGCCGGTGCCGCCCTTCTGCGAGAGCACGGCGATCGTGTGAGCCATCGAGGGCGATACTACGCGGACCGCCACCGCGGGGCGCCGCGGGTGCGGTCGCGCGTCGAGGGCGCCGCCGGGGTGCTCGTCCTGCCCGTTTGCTCCGGGAAGATTCCTCAGCCGGCCGCCGGCAGCGTGCTCGCGTTCGGGGTCTCCGGAGAGGGCTCCGAGGGCGGGGCGAGGCTGAAGAATCTGAGCTGGTAGCGCCCTACGAGGATCTCGTCACCGTCGTTCAGGACGCGGCCTTCGACGCGCGTGCCGTTCACGAACACGCCATTGAGGCTGCGGTCATCGAGCACGCGCACGCCGTCCGCCTGGCGCACGATCAGCGCGTGCCGCCGCGAGACGGTCGGGTCATCGAAGCGCACGTCCGCCGCCAGGCTGCGGCCGATGCGCGTCCACTCGCGGGTCAGGGCAAGCGTGCGCACCTCGTCGCCCTCGGCGTAGCAGAGGTACTCGCCGGGCTGGTCGATCTGTGCTCTGGCGCCCGCGATCTGCGCCTCGACGTCCTCGCTGGCGTGCGCGGACAGCGATCGCGCGGCGGCGGTGCGCTGGGCCGGGTCGATGCGCTCGGTGTTGAAGAGCGACGCCCGGGCGAAGGCCTCGCCCCCGCACGCGGGACAGGTGGTGAGCGCGTCGAGGCCGGTGAGCGCCAGCATGTAGCCGCAGCCCACGCAGCGAAACGATCCGGCCCCCACGAAGGTGCCCGCTGTGAGTGTGTCCATGCCCCGCTCCTCCATCTCTGATCAGCTACACGTGGATACTCACCATCGAGAGACGCAGGTGGCGATCATAACAAGTTGGCCGCATCGGCCTATCGCGTCAGACGCGCTGCACCACATTGGAGCACCCAAACACATCCCGGGGATCGGATACCCGGGCTGGCGTTCAGTCTAAACCGTCCCCTTACACCGTGGCCCGCAGTTTTGGCCCTGGCCGCCGCAGAAGCTCGCAAATTGCGGGATTCAACTCCCCGGCCGGCGCCCGCGGCGGCGTACGGCCGGGGCGGACGCGCGACGCCCGGCGAGCAGGAGCGCGTCGCCCGGCGGCGAAAGCTCAAGGACCATGGCCATATCGTTGCCCGAGATCGACGGATTCGAGCGTGTGCTGCTGCGCCGCGGGGTGGGCGCGTTGGAGGCGGACCGCGCTCGCTGCGCCGACTGCGGGCGCACGCCGCTGACCGGCGAGCACGTCCACCTGTACGACGGCCGCAAGCGCCGAGTCGTGTGCGAGCTCTGCCGGCCGCTGCGTCGCGAGCCGCCCGTGGCGACCGAGCTGGTGCGCCACTGCGAGCACGGTCACACCGTCCGGCTGACCGCCCGCTTGACCTCCGGCGCCGCCTGCTGACGCGGCGCAGACGCTCGCGCCGCCGACATGCGGCGCGCCGGCCGCGTGCGGCCAGGCGCGAACGGGCCGCATGCAGCCACGCGCGAACGGCCGCATGCGGCCACGCGCGAACGGCCGCGCCGGCCGGTCTCTACACTGGCGCTCGCCCGTGGACCCCGTGACCGTGTCGACCGTCATAACCGCGCCGCGCGAGCGGGTGTTCGACTACCTGCAGGACATCGCCAACCACAGCGAGTTCACCGATCACTACCTGGTCGACTGGCATCTCACGCGCATCGACTCGGTGGGCCGCGGGGCGGGCGCGCGCTTTCGCGTGAAGGTTCCCTGCAACCGCTTCAGCTGGGCCGACGTGACGTTCGTCGAGGTGGAGCGCCCACATCGCATCGTGGAGGTGGGCCGCACTGGCAAGAACAACCGCATTCGCACCGTGGGCGTGTATGAGCTCGCGCGGGGCATCTCGGGCACCACGAGGGTGCGCTTCACGCTGCAGACTCAACCGCACACGCTGTCGGACCGGCTGATGGAGGCGCTGGGCGCGCGCAGCTGGACGCGGCGCAAGGGCAAGCGGGCGATGCGCCGCCTGCGCACGATCATCGAGCGCGGCGAAGGGCGAGGCCAGCGCGTGACCGTGGCGGGGGGATAGACTGCCGCGTCGCGATGCCAGGCCGTCCGCGCAAGTCCCTGCTTCTGGCGCTGGCCCTGCTCGCGCCGATCGGACTGGCGGGCTGCGGCGACGCGCACACGAAGGTAACCACGGGCACATATGCCGGCGAGTCGGGAGCCAATGCGCCCTACCTGAACGTGGGCCCGCTGACCTACGAGGTGCAGCTGTCGCGCCAGCTCAGCCCGTTTGACACCGAGGATGCCGCCTACCTGCAAGGGCTGTCCGCGATGCAGCGCGCGCTGACGCCAGAACAGGAGTGGTTCGCCGTGTTCCTGCAGGTCTTCAACACGAGCTCGAAGAGCGAGCCGGCGGCCAGCAAGGTGACGATCACCGACACGCAGGGAAAGATCTATACGCCCGTCGTGCCGGCCGGCAGCAATCAGTTCGCCTACCGCGCGGGAACGGTCCCCGGCAAGGGCCGCCTCCCGGTGCCGGACTCGACCGCGGCGGCGGGGTCTACGCAGGGCGCGCTGCTGCTGTACAAGATCAACCTCGAGTCGCTCAACAACCGTCCGTTGACGCTGACGATCGCGGATGCCACCGACGCCGCTCAGACTGCCTCGGCCGAGCTCGACGTCTAGCTGCCCGGGCGCAGCCCGGCTTCGAGCACCTGTCGGGCGACGGGCGCGGCCGTCGCTCCCCCGGCGCCGTCTTTGACGAGCAGCACGCCCACGTCGACGCGAGGGTGAATGGCCGGGGCGAAGGCGGCAAACCAGGCGTCGGTGTTGCTCGGGTCGCTCGCCGCCCCCTGACAGCCGCCGGGATGCGCTTCCTGTGTCTGGCCGGCGCTCGATTCGGACGCCGCTTCTCCGGCGCTCGATTCGGACGCCGAGCCGCTCGAGCCGGCCGCCGAGCACTCGTTCTTGAGTTCGGCGGTGCCGGTCTTGCCGGCGACGACGACACCGGGGATCGCGGCCGCCGCGCCGGTGCCGCCGCGCACGACGCCAACCATCAGTCGTCTGACCGTGCGGGCCACGGTCGCGCTCAGCGCCCGTGGAGCGCGCGCCGGTGGGCGTCCGAGCTCGTACGTCGGCTGGGGCCGGCGCCCCCCATCGGCGACGGTCGCGGCGGCGATCGCCATCTCCAGGGCGGTGGCCTGCACCTGCCCCTGGCCGATGGCGGTGGATCCAAGCGCGAGTTCACCCTGGATCTGGCCGGCCGCGGGAATCGTGCTTTCGGCCGCTCCGGCGATGCCCGGGTCGGCGTTGAAGCCGAAGCGTTCCGCCGTCTCCACCAGGCGCGCGGCTCCCAGCTTGACGCCGAGCGGAGCGAACACGGAGTTGCAGGAGGTCGCAAATGCCAGTTCGAGCGAGCCGCCGCATTCCTCGCCGCCGGCGTTGCTCAGCTCGACCCCATCGAGCGTGGCGTGGGTGGCGTACGCGAACGTCGAGTGCGGGCTCGCGATCCCGGCAGCCAGCACGCCGCTGAGGGTGATGATCTTGAAGGTCGATCCCGGCGGCTGCAGGCCGTCCAGGCCGATGCCGGCCACCGCGAGGATCTCGCCGGTCGCGGGTGCCAGCGCGACGACGCCGCCGTAGAGCCCCCCGAGCGCGAGCACCGCGGCGCGCTGCAGCTGCGGCGAGATCGTCGTGCGCAGCGCCGGGGCCGGTCGTGGAAGCGCGGAGGCGAGCACCCGCGCGGCGCCGCCTGGGCGCGTGCTCGTCGCGAGCAGGCGGCCGCCCGGGGTGCCCATGAGGCGGGCGTCGAAGGCCTGCTCGAGGCCGCTCACGCCAACCATCACCCCGGGCGGCACGCCCTGCGCTTCGAGCGCCCGTTGGCGCGCGGCGGGGGCGGGGCCGAGCGACCCCACCACCGCGCTCGCGACCTCTCCCAGCGGCGAGCTGCGCTGTCCGGGTGCCGAGGGCGAGCCTTGCGCCAGCACGCTGCCGTCCCGGGCCAGCAGGGTTGCGCGGGGGGGCAGGGCCGTCTGGCGGCTGAGCACCTCGCCGGGCCCCAGGCCGGGGAACGCCAGCGAGGACGACCAGGCGACGCGCGGTTCGCCGCCGGTGCTCGCGATCGGGAGGTCGAAGGCGAGCGCGAGCGTGCCGAACAGGCGCGTGCGAACCATGACCGGCACGCGCATCAAGCTGCCGACATGTCGCGGCCTGCCCGCCACGCGCAGTCGCGTCGCCGTTGCGACGCGCAGGGCCCGCTGATATGCGCGGGCGAAGCGCTCCGCGGTGGTCATCTGCCTGGAGGCGGCGTCGATGTCCTGGTACATGCGCGTGTACTGGCCCTGCGTCCAAGCCTGCACGAACCGAGCGGCCAGCCCCGCGGAAGCCGACGGCCCGCGGCCTGCGCCCGCGATCGCGCCGATCGCGAAGGCGACCGCGGCGAGCGCGCCCAGCGCGCGAGCGCGGCGCATGCGTGCTGCCCGCGGCTCGGCGATGGCGCGGTAGAACATTGCGGTGACCGGACTTGACTGGATCATCGTGGCGTTCGCGGCGGTGCTCGCCTCGCTCGGCTTTCGTCGCGGCTTCATCGTCGGCGTGCTGTCGTTCGGCGGCTTCGCCATCGGTGCATTCCTCGGCACACGCCTGGGTCCTCTTCTGCTTCCACGCGGATCCTCCTCGCCGTACGCTCCCGCCTTCGGCCTGTTCGGCGCGCTGCTCGCAGGCGCGATTCTGGCAAGCGGGCTGGAGGGTGTCGGCCTGAGGCTGCGCCGGGCCCTGATCGTCCCAGGGCTCGGCGTGCTCGACGGATTGCTCGGCGCGGCCCTTGGCGTGGCGCTCGGGCTGGGGATCGTGTGGGTGCTTGCGGCGGTGGCCGCGCAGGCGCCCAACCAGGGCCGGCTGCGGGCCGACATCCAGCGCTCGGCGATCCTGCGCGAGCTGAACGTGCTGCTGCCCCCATCGGGGCCGATCCTCAATGCGCTGGCGCGGCTTGACCCGCTGCCGCACCTCGCCGGACCGTCCGCCGACGTTCCCGCGCCGCTGCCGCGGATCGCGGCCAAGCCGGCGATCAGGCTCGCCGCGCGCAGCGTCGTGCGCGTGCTCGGCACGGCCTGCGGGCTTGCGATCGAGGGCTCCGGGTGGGTCGCCGAATCGGACATCGTGGTGACGAACGCGCACGTGATCGCGGGCGAGCGGGACACGACCGTGGAGGATCAGGGTCGCGCGCCGGGGCTCGCGGCCCAGCCGGTCGTGTTCGACGCCAGCAACGACGTGGCCGTGCTGCGGGTGCCCGGGCTCGGCCTCCCCTCCCTCGACCTCGCAGTGGATCCTCCCTCCAGCGTCCCCGGTGCGATCCTGGGCTATCCGGAGAACGGACCGTTCCACGCGAGCCCCGGACGGATCGGACGCACGCAGGTGGTCCTCACCCAGGACGCGTACGGGCGCGGTCCGATCTCGCGCCTGCTCACCCCGCTTGTCGGGGTGGTGCACGCGGGGAACTCCGGCGGGCCACTGGTGGGCGCCGACGGGCACGTGCTGACGACCGTGTTCGCGGGCACCATCGGCGGCGCTGCGCCCGGTGGTTACGGCGTGGCCAACTCGACGGTTGCGAGTGCGCTCGCGCGCGCCAAGCCACGCGCTAGCGCGGGCCTGCGGGTCGGCACGCAAGCGTGCGCCGCGGGATAGCCCGGGCGAACGCCTGACCGCTCCCGCGAGCGTGAAAGGCGTAAATTGTGGCCATGACCGCACGGCAGGGCGGGCGCAGGTGGAGGGCGGCCATGGCGATCTCGCTGCCCGCGCTGCCCGGCGCCGCCGTGCCGGCGCCGGAGGGATCGCGTGGTTCGTAACTTCGCAGGCCGCGCATTGCTGCCGCCGCGGCATTTGCTCGAGGAATTCGGGGACATGATGATCCTGACCGGCAGGACGATCGTGTCGGCGCTGCGGCCGCCGTATCCGTATGGCGGCGAGCTCGTGTCTCAGTTCCTGTTCGCGCTGCGGCTGGTCTGGTTCCCCCTGCTGGTCACGACGGTCGCCATTTCCTATGGTGCGCCGGGCCTGCAGGCGGCGGACTTCCTGACGCTGTTCGGCGCGCTGGACCGGCTCGGCGGGTTCTTCGTGCTCGCGTCGATTCGCGAAATCGGCCCGCTGATCACGTCGATCGTGCTCGCCGGCGTGGCCGGCACGGCGATCACCGCCGACCTCGGTGCGCGCAAGGTGCGCGAGGAGCTGGACGCCCTGCAGGTGCTGGGCGTGGACCCGGTCAAGAACCTCGTCGTGCCGCGCTTTCTGGCGCTGATGGTGGTGACTGGCCTGTTCGACATCTATTCGCTGCTGTTCGGCATCTTCGGCGGCATCCTCGCCGAGCTGGTCAGCGGCCAGTCGCTGGGGCCGTTCTGGAACACGCTGTTTGCAAACTCCTCGACCGTCGACCTGTGGGGGTCGGTGCTGAAGACGACGATGTTCGGCGCGATCATCGCGATTGTTTGCTGTTACAAGGGCATGTCCGCCTCGGGCGGAGCCGAGGGCGTGGGGCGCGCGGTCAACGAGGCGGTCGTCGTCTCGTTCCTGGGGATCGGCGCGTTCAACTACGTGTTCACGCAGACCCTGCTGGCGACGCACCCGAACATCCTGGTGATCAAGTGAACGACCTGCTCGCGCTGCCCCGCGAATGGCTCGCCTCGACCGGCGAGATCGCGCGCTTCACGAGCCAGATCGTGGGCGACGTGTACGGGATGCGCGTGTTCCGCTTCTTCGGCGAGGCGCTGCGTCAGGCCGGCATCCTGATCGTCGGCTCGACGCTCGTGATCTGGTCGCTGGTGTTCATCACCGGGCTTGGCACCTGCGGCATCGAGGCGGCCTACTTCAACCAGTCCGTGGGCGCTCCCACCTACGCCGGCGTGTTCGCCGCGTGGTGCAACCTGCGCGAGGCGGTGCCGTATGCGTTCGGCTACATGATGGCCGCCAAGGTGGGCACCGGCATCGTGGCCGAGCTGGGGGCGATGCGCATCTCCGAGGAGATCGACGCGCTGCAGGTGATGGGCATCGACTCGGTGACGTTCCTGTGCGCGACGCGTCTGCTCGCCGCCTGGATCGTGCTGCCCTTCATGTACCTGGCGGCGATCGGCGTCGCCTACCTCGCTTCCTACATCGCGGTGGTGAATCAGATCGGGTTCGTCTCCTCAGGAGGCTATCTGCTGATCTTCTGGCAGTTTCAAAACGCGCCTGATCTGCTCTACAGCGTGATCAAGGGGATGTTCATGGCCACGGCGATCGTGCTGGTGGCCTGTTACTACGGCTACCACGCCTCCGGCGGGCCGGTGGGCGTGGGTACGGCTACGGCCAAGTCGATGGTGCTCAACCTCGTGCTGGTGACGCTGATCGGGATGCTCGGCACGCAGGTCTTCTGGGGCGCGAACCCGCGCGCGCCGATCGGCGGCTGAGCGGCAGCACCGCCGGCTGCGGACCAGTCCGCTACGCGCGATCAGCGGGCGCGGCAGCCGTCGAGGAAGACCCCGAGGGCGGCGCCGGTGCGGGTCACGAGGTCCTCCCGCTCTGCGCGCCCGTCCCACCAGCCGATCAGCCAGTTGATCGTGGTGAAGTGGTAGATCGCGATCAGGAGCTCCGCGAGCCGCATCGCGCTGCTCGCGCGGTCGATCTCCCCACGCCGCTGTCCGAGCTCGAACGGCGCGGCGAGCGAGCCGTACATCTCATGCGTGCGCTGCTTGAGTAAGCCGCTCGAGTGGAACAGGTTGGAGCGGGTCCAGAGCACGGTCTGGCCGATGCTGGTGGCTCGCGCGGAAGCGGTCGGCGAGCTACCCGCTACCCTGCCGCAACGTGTCAAAGACGCTCTTGATCGCCGAGAAGCCATCCGTGGGGCAGGACCTCGCGCGCGTGCTGCCCGGTCCCTTCAAGAAGCAGGAGGGTCTGCTCGAGGGGCCCCAACACGTGATCACGTGGGCGGTGGGCCACCTCGTTCAGCTGGCAGAACCGGACGAGTACGACGCCAAGTTCAAGCGGTGGCGCATGGATGACCTGCCGATAGTGCCCGAGCGCTTCAAGCTGGTGGTGCGCGACGAGCGCTCGCGCAAGCAGATGCGCGTCGTCAGCAAGCAGCTTGCGCGGGACGACATCGCGGAGGTCGTCAACGCCTGCGATGCCGGGCGCGAGGGGGAGCTGATCTTCGCCTACCTGTACGAGAAGGCCAAAGCGAAAACGCCCGTGCGGCGCCTGTGGCTCAACTCGATGACCAACGCGGCCATGAAGGAGGCCCTGGCGGCGCTGCGGCCCGGTTCGGAGTTCGCGCTGTTGGAGGCGGCCGCCCGTTCGCGCTCGGAGGCAGACTGGATCGTCGGCATGAACGCCACCCGCGCGGCAACCATCCGCTTGCGCAGCTCCTTCGACGGCGCGGTGTCGCTGGGCCGGGTGCAGACGCCCACGTTGGCGATCGTCGCACGGCGCGAGGAGGAGATCAGAGCGTTCGTGCCCGAGCCCTACTGGCTCGTGGACGCCACGTTCCTCGCCGGGGAAGACCGCCGCTATGAGGGGCGCTTCCACACCGGCACGGGCGAGGCGAAAGAGCTTCGCGGCCCGCGCCTGGCCACCGAGCAGCAGGCGCTTGAGGTAGTCGCGGCCCTGGGTGGAGCGGCAGACGCCGCTGACGGCGAGCCCGTCGTGCGCCCACCGGGCCAGATCACCAAGGTCGAGAAGAAAGAACAGCGCGAGAAAGCCCCGATGCTGTACGACCTCACCACGCTGCAGCGCGAGGCCAACAACCGCTACGGATTCTCGGCCAGGCGCACCCTCGCCGCGGCCCAGCGCTGCTACGAGGAGCACAAGGCGCTGACCTATCCGCGCACCAGCTCGCGCTACCTGCCAAGCGACATGATCTCCGAGATCAAGCCCGTGGCGGAGCTCGTCGGGACGAAGCCCGAGTACCGCAAGGCGGCGCAGTACGTGACCGGGCTCGACCTGCTGCCGCTCGCGCGCGTGGTGAACGACGCCAAGGTGACAGACCACCACGCGATCATCCCCACACGCGCCGAGCACGCGCTGGAGAAGATGGGCGCCGACGACAGGCGCATCTACGACATGGTGGCGCGCCGCTTCCTGGCGGTGTTCCACCCCGACGCGGTGTTCGAGAACACGCGCGTGGAGACAACGGTCAGCGTGCCCGACGAGCGCGAGCAGGCCGGATATGTGTTCCGCACGCGCGGCAAGCTGATGCTGGTGCCCGGCTGGCGCGGGGTCTACGAGGAGGTCGCCGAGGAGGCGCAGGCTCGCTCCGACGAGGATGAGGCGCCACCCGAGCAGCGCCTGCCGCGGTTGGATCAGGACGAGCGGGTGGCGATCGAGACGGTCGCCAGCGCGCGCAAGGAGACCAAGCCGCCGCGGCGCTACAGCGACGCCTCGCTGCTGGCCGCGATGGAGACTGCGGGCAAGCTCGTCGACGACGACGAGCTGCGCGAGGCGATGAAGGACTCCGGGATCGGAACGCCCGCCACGCGCTCGGCGATCATCGAGCGGCTCATCCAGGTGGGCTACCTGGAGCGCGACGGGCGGGCGCTGGTGGCGACCGAGAAGGGCTTGAACGTGATCCGGCTGCTCAACCATCACGCGCTCACCTCGCCCGGGCTCACCGGCGACTGGGAGCACAGGCTGGGAAAGATCGAGCGCGGAGAGGACTCGCGCAAGCGGTTCATGAGCGACATCGCGGGCTTCGCACAGGAGACGGTGAAAGAGCTCGACGAGACGCTCAAGGGGGTGCGCATCCCGCGCGCCCGCCTCGGCCCGTGTCCGGTGTGCGGCCACGAGATCGTGGAGAACCGCAAGGGCTACTCCTGCTGGGCGCGCGAGGATCCCGGCTGCGGCTTCGTGATCTGGAAGTCCAAGGCGGGCAAGACGCTGCCCGTCGCAGTCGCGAGGGAACTGATCAAGCAGGGCTACACCACCCGCCCCGTGACCGGCTTTCGCGGCCGCAGCGGGCGAACCTTCCGAGCCCGCCTGGCCCTCGGCCAGACCGAGGAGGGCAAGTGGCGCGTGGAGTTCGACGAGGAGTGGGCCCGTGAGGGGGCAAAGCCGCCCGAGGCCGACGCCGAGGGCGGTGGCGAGCTCGCCCAGGCGCAGGCCGACAGCGTCAAGCGCGCCGCCATCGGACAACGCAGCGCCGCGTAGGCGCGGACGCGTCGGACGCGTGCGCGACCATGGGAGCGCATGCCGATCGCGCTCATAACGGGGCCCGCGAACGCGGGCAAGGCCGAGCTGGTGATGGAAGCGGTGCGCCGCCATCTCGCCCTCGGGCGCGAGCCGCTGCTGGTCGTGCCAACCCGCGCCGACGTCGAGCACTATCGGCGTGAGCTGGCCGGAGAAGCGGCCGCGATGGGCGTGGAGGTGCAGCGCTTCCACGAGCTGATCGCGACGGTGATCCGGTGCGCGGGGGAGCGCTCGCCGGTGCTCGGCGGGCTCGCCCGCGAGCGGCTGCTTGCGGCGATCGCGGCGCGCGACGGCTCTGACATCTCGGCGCTGCCCGCATCGGCGGGGTTCGCGCGCGCGCTGGCGAGCTTTGTCGCCGAGTTGCAGGAGCGGCGCGTGACGCCCGCGCGATTGCGCAGCGCGCTGTTGGCCGTGGGTGGCGCCGGCGCGCCGACGGCCGGGCTGGCCAGGCTGTTCGAGCGGTACCTGCTCACCCTGCGGCGGGTGCGGCAGCTCGACGAGGAGCAGCAGGCGCTGCGCGCGCTCGATGCGCTGCGGCGCACGCCGGCGCTGTGGCGGGGGCGGCCGGTCCTGTTCTACGGCTTTGACGATCTCACGCGGCTGCAGCTGGACGCGATCGAGACGCTGGGCGTGCTCGTGGGCGCCGACGTGACGGCGTCGCTTGCGTATGAGCCCGGCCGCGCCGCCTTCGCCGGTCGCGCGGGGACCGTTCAGGCGCTGGCGCCGCTCGCGAGCCGCCATCAGCAGCTGGGCGCCCGGACGGCGTACTACGCGCCCGGCGCCCGCGCCGCGCTGGCACACCTCGAGCGCTCGCTGTTCGAGCCCGATGCGCGCCGGGAGGATCCCGCCGGAGCCGTGCGCCTGCTCGAAGGCGCCGATGAGCGCGCCGAGCTCGAGCTCGTCGCCGCCGAGATCACGTCTCTGCTCGAGGCCGGCACGGCGCCGGGCGAGATCGCGGTGGTGATGCGAACGCCCGCCGCCACCGCGGACCTGCTCGAAGAGGTCTTCGCGGCCGCTCGGATCCCGTTCGCGCTGCGGCGGCGGAGGCGCTTGATCGACAGCGCGACAGGGGCGGCGCTGATCGGCCTGCTGCGGTGCGTCCCGCGGCCGGCCGCGTCGGCGGCGCTGGCAGGCGAGTCCGGCACCTCCACGGCGCGCGCCGGCAGCCGCGACCCCGCCGGAGACGCGCGAGACCTGCTGGCGTGGCTGCGCGCGCCCGGCGTGCTCGAGCACCCGGAGCTCGCCGACCGGCTCGAGGCCGACGCGCGGCGCGCCGGCGCGGGCAGCGCCGAGCAGGCTCGCGCGCTGTGGGAGCGCCGCAACTGGCGCCTCGAGGCGATCGACCATCTCGCCGAGGCGCAGGAGCGGGGCCCCGCGGCGCTGGCCGAGCGCGCGGGACGCGAGCTGGCATGGCTGTTCGCCGCAGCCCGCCGCCGCCAGGCGAGCGTGCTGGCGGGCGACGAGCTCGACGAGGCTGGCGCGCTGGCGAGCGGGCAGCGCGCGCTCGCGGAGCTGCGCGAGCTCGCTCGGCTCGCGCCCGAGCTTGCGCCCGCCGACGCGTTCGCGCTTGCCGATGCGCTGCAGGGGGTCGAGTTTCTCAGCGGCGCGCGCCCCTCAAAGCGCACGGTTGCCGTGCTTGACCCGCTGGCCCTGCGCGCCCGCAGGGTCCGGGCGCTGTTCGTGTGCCGCCTGCAGGAAGGGCTGTTCCCCGCGTCCGCTCCGCCGCGTCCGGTGCTGAGCGACGAGGAGCGCAGGCGGCTCGCCGAGGCGTCCGGGCTGCTGCTCGGCGAGCACGCCGATGCGCTGGACGCGGAGCGATATCTGCTGTACGCGGCGGTGTCGCGTCCCGAGGAGCTGCTGGTGCTCAGCTGGCACGCGTCCGGCGAGGACGGCGCGCCGGCGATGCGCTCGCTGTTCGTCGACGACGTGTGTGACCTCTTCCACGACACGCTCAGCGAGCGGCGCATCCGCGGCCGCCCCGCGGTCATAGCCGGCTCCCGCCCCGCAACCCCGGCGCCGGCGCGCGCCGATCGCGCCCGCCGCCCGACAGGCACTATCGCGCCGCTGCGCGATCGTGAGCTGCTGGCCGAGCTGGTCGCGCACACCTGGTCGCCCTCCTCGCTCGGCGTGTGGATGAGCTGTCCCGTCCGCTGGCTGGTCGAGCGGAGGCTGCGCGCGCGGGACCTCGACCCCGACGCCGAGCCGCTGGCTCGCGGCGGGCTCGCGCATGCGGCGCTGAGGCAAACGCTTGAAGGTCTCAGGCGCGAGACCGGCTCGGCGAGGCTGACCTCCGCGCGGCTGGCGCTCGCGCGCGAGCTGCTCGCGCGAGCGCTCGAGGAGAACGAGGGCGAGTTCATGCTGTCGGCGGCGCCCGAGCGCCGGCCTGGCTACCGGCGGCGCCTGCGAGCCGACCTGGAGCGCTATCTGGACCACGCCACCGCGAGCGCCGAGGACGGGCCGGGCGCGCGCTGCGCGCTCGAGCCGGCGTACCTCGAGCTCGAGTTTGGTTTCGATCCGCCCGACGGGGGCGCGCCCGACGGCGGCGCCGCCGAAGCCGGGTGCGCGCAGCTGCCAGCGGTGGATCTCGGCGGCGGCGTGATGCTGCGCGGGCGCATCGACCGGGTCGACGTGAGCCCCGCAGGCGAGGCGGTGATCTACGACTACAAGGGCGGCAACGTGTCGCCGGCCGCGAGGTGGCTCGGCGAGCGCGACCTGCAGGTGGCGCTGTACATGCGCGCCGTCGAGCCGCTGCTGGGCGTGCGCGCCGTGGGCGGCTTCTACCAGCCGCTGAGCGGATCCGACCTGCGCGCTCGCGGCCTGCTCGCGACGGGCACCGGCGTGCAGCTCGACTGCGTGGGCGACGACGCGCGCGAGCCGGACGAGGTGCAGGCGCTGCTGGATGAGGTTGTGGCGGCCGCGCGCGAGGCCGCAGCGCAGGCGGGGCGCGGCGAGCTCGAGCCGCGGCCGCACACGTACGCGTTCAAGGGCGGCTGCAAGTACCCGGCGATCTGCAGGTGGGAGTCCTGATGCTCCTACATGCGGCCGGCGCGCTTACGCCGGAGCAGGAGCAGGCGGTCGCGCGCCGCGGAGAGGCGCTGCTGGTATCCGCGGGCGCCGGCAGCGGCAAGACCTCCGTGCTGGTCGAGCGCTTCGTGCGCGCGGTGTGCGAGGACGGCGTATCACCTGGGCGGATCCTCGCGATCACCTTCACCGACCGGGCCGCGGGAGAGCTGCGAGAGCGCGTGCGCTCGCGCCTGCTCGAGCGCCGCGAGCGCGAGGCCGCGCGTGACACGGAGGCGGCGTTCGTGAGCACCTTCCACGGCTTCTGCACGCGTCTGCTGCGCGCGCACGCCCTGCTGGCAGGACTCGATCCGCAGTTCCAGATCCTCGACGAGGGCCTCGCCGCGCGCGTGCGCGAGCGGGCATTCGCGCTCGCGCTCGGGCGGTTCCTGGCGGGGGAGCGGCAGCCGGCTGTGGATCTCGTGGCGGCGTACGGAGCCGACCGCCTCCGCACGATGCTGTGGCGCACCTACGCCGAGCAGCGCAGCCGCGGCCACAACCGCCCGCGGCTGCCATCGCTCGCCGGCTCCACGGTCGGTGGCGGGGGCGACGCAGCCGGCAGCGATGAGGGCGACGCCTGGCGCGCGTGCGCGCTGCTCGATGAGCTGCTCGGGGGCTTTGCGGATGCATACGAGCAGCTCAAGCGGTCGCGCGGCGCGGTCGACTTCGATGACCTCGAGCTGCGGGCGCTCGAGTTGCTGCGGTCGCAGCAGCGCGTGCGCGCGGCATGGTCTGAGCGTTTTGAGCTCGTGATGGTGGACGAGTTCCAGGACACCAACCCGCGCCAGCTGGCGATCCTGCGCGCGCTCGAGCGCGGCAACCTGTTCACGGTCGGGGACGAGCTGCAGTCGATCTACGCGTTCCGCGACGCCGACGTGAGCCTGTTCCGCGCGCGCCGTGCCGAGCTGGCGGCACGCGGGGCCACGGTCGAGCTGGCGCGCAACTTTCGCAGCGCCGCGTCGCTGCTGGCGGTCATAAACGCGGTCTTCGCGGCTCGTCTGGCGGACTCCTACACGCCGCTGGTGGCGGGCGGCGAGCAACCACTGCGCGACGCATCTGAGGGGTCGCGCGCGCCGGCGGTCGAGCTGCTGTTGACCAACAAGCGCGGCTGGAACGGGAACGGCGACCTCGACCGGGAGCGCGCGGGCGCGGCTGCCGGCGCCGGTGCGGCGCCGTGGCGCCAGGCCGAGGCAAGCGCGCTGGCCGAGCGGGTCGCCGAGATCGTGACCGGCCGCGAGGCTCGCGCGGGAGAGGTGGTGGTGCTGCTGCGGGCGCTCGGCGACATCGAGACCTACGAGCGTGCGCTGCAGGACCGCGGCCTTCAGACCCTCGCCACCGCGGGCAGGTTCTGGGGCCGCCAGCAGGTCGGCGACCTGCTCACGTACCTGCGTGCGCTGGCGAACCCGCTCGATGAGCTTGCCCTATACGGGACCCTCGCGTGCCCGCTCGCCGGCGTGTCGAGCGATGGCCTGCTGATCATCGCGCGCGCCGCGCAGGCGCGCTGCGAGTCCGTTTGGACGACGCTGGACGCCGGGTTCGAGCAGTTGCGCGCGCGCCTGTGCGATGGCGACGGCGAGCGCCTCGCCCGCTTCCGCGAGTGGTTCGCGTGTGAGCGGCGCATCGCTCCCGCCCGCTCGATCTCGCGCCTGATCGAGCGGGCGCTGGACGGGGGTGGCTATGAGGCGCACGTGCGTGGCCTCGACGCGCCCGATCAGCGCATGGCCAACGTGCACAAGCTGCTGCGACTGGCGCGGCGCTTCGAGGCGAGCGAGGGGCGTGAGCTGCGCGGCTTTCTCGACCACGTCGCCCACCAGGAAGCCCTGGCGAGCGGACCCGAGGCCGATGCCCCCGTGGCGGGGGTCGAGCCGGACGCGGTGCGCCTGATGAGCATCCACGCGGCCAAGGGCCTGGAGTTCGAGGTGGTGTGCATCGCCGACCTCGGGCGCGCGCAGAACCTGAGCGTTCCCGACCTGCTCGTGGACGACGAGCGCGTCGGGCTGCGGCTGGCGTCTGTGGAGCGCGCCGAGACGAAGCCCGCGCTGGCCTTTGCGGAGCTATGCGAGGAGCGCCAGCGCGCTCAGGCCGAGGAGGAGGAGCGGATCCTGTACGTCGCCATGACGAGGGCGCGCGAGCGGCTGCTGCTGAGCGCCGCGGTCAGCTTCGAGCGCTGGCCGGAGCCACGGCCGGGAGCGCCTGCGATCTCCTGGCTCGGTCCCGTGCTCGCGCCGCAGTTGCCGGAGCTGGTGCGCACGCACGCGCAGTGCCCCGGCGAGCCGCTCATCGAGGTGGCGCTCGCGGGCGACGCCGACGCGCGCGTGCGCTGCCGGCTCAACACCGCCCAGCTGCGCAGCGCCACAGCGGCGCCGGCGGGCCCGCGCGAGCCGCCGCAAGAGGGCCCGCCAGGCGCAGGATCAGCTGACGCCCATGGCCACGTGGGCGCGGGCGCCGGCCAGCACGCGCACCCGTCGCGCGTGCCGCAGGAGCCCGACGTTGCCGGTGCGCCGGGTCCGACGCCGTTCGAGGAGGGCGCGTCGCTCAGCTACACCTCACTCACCGAGCTGAGGCGGTGCGCGTATCGCTTCTACCTGGAACGGGTGCTCGGGCTGGAGGAGAAGCGCGCCGCCGCTCGCGGCCGTGCCGGGCGCGCAGGCCTCGATCCGCGAGCGCGCGGAGCGGTCGTGCACCGGCTGTTGGAGGCGGCGGACTTCTGGCGACCGTCATCGCCCTCGCCGGCGCAGGTCCGCGCCGCCGCGCGCGAGCTGGGTGTGCGCGCGACGCGCGAGCAGTGCGAGGAGATGGCGTCGCTCGTGGCCGCCGCGACCGCCGCGTCGGCGACGAGCGCGGGCGGCCCCGGCGCGCGTCTCGCTGCGGCGGAGAGCGTGCGTCGCGAGCACTCGTTCGCCTTCTCGCTCGGAGCAAGCGCGCCGCTGCTGACGGGCGTGATCGACGTGCTCGCGCGAGAGAGCAGCGGCGAGTTGCTCGTGGTCGACTACAAGACCGATCGCGTGGGGGACGAGGAGCAGCTCGCGGACCTGGTCGAGCGCGAGTACGACCTGCAGCGCCTGATCTACGCGCTCGCGGTGCTGCGCGCCGGCGCGCCCGCGGCGGAGATCGTGCACTGGTTCCTTCAGCGGCCGCAGGAGTGGGTCAGCGCCCGCTTCGAGGCCGCTGATCGAGCGGCGCTGGAAGCGCGGCTCAGGGAGGAGATGACGCGCTCTGCAGCGCGCGGCTACGTCGTCAGCGAGCACCCGCACCGGGGTCTGTGCGAGACCTGCCCAGGGCGCTCGGGACTGTGCTCGTGGAGCGATGCCGAGACGCTTCGCGATGCGCCGCGCGCGGGGGTTTCCGAGCCGGCTCGGTAACCGTCTGCCCGGCTGTTTGGCTGCCTTTTTCGCTGCTACGCTTTCTGTTTCCACCTCAGGTGCCCGCCTGCCTGCGCCCGGGTGGGTGTGCCTTTGCGGGGCTACCCACGCGGCGGGGATGCGCCACCCCAAGTGAGCACTCTCATGACTTCGCACACCAAGCAGCCGCTAACGGCCGACGGACTCTACGACCCTCGTTTCGAGCACGACGCTTGCGGCGTCGGCATGGTGGCGCGGCTGGACAACGTCCCCACGCACGAGGTGATCTCGCTGGCGATCACCGCGCTCGAGAACCTCGAGCACCGCGGCGCGACCGGGGCGGACGCGCGAACGGGCGACGGCGCCGGGATCTTGATGCAGATGCCCGACGAGCTGCTGCGAGCGGCGGTGGACTTCGAGCTTCCGCCGCGTGGCCGCTACGGAGTGCTGATGTGCTTCCTGCCGACCGACGCGAGCGCGCGCGAGCGGCTGCAGAGCCTCGTCGAGCGCACCGTCACGGCCGAGGGCCAGATCGTGCTCGGGTGGCGCGACGTGCCGGTGTGCCCGGAACACACGGGCGCGGTGGCGGGCGCGTGCCGTCCGGTGATCCGCCAGCTGCTCGTGGGGGCAGGACCAGCCCACCGGGACGACCAGGACGCGTTCGAGCGCAAGCTGTATGTGATCCGCCGCGTTTGCGAGCTGACCGCCGAGGAGCCCGGCCTGTACATGGCCTCGAGCTCCTCGCGCACGCTCAACTACAAGGGCATGCTGATCAGCCATCAGCTCGCGGCCTTCTACCCGGACCTGCGCGACGAGCGCATCAAGACCGCGATGGCGCTGGTGCACTCGCGCTTCTCGACGAACACGTTCCCGAGCTGGGAACTCGCGCACCCGTACCGCGTGATCTGCCACAACGGCGAGATAAACACGCTGATGGGCAACATCAACTGGATGCGCGCGCGCGAGTCCGAGCTTCGCAGCGAGCTGTTCGGCGACGACCTGGCGAAGATCCTCCCGGTCGTCAAACCGGGCAACTCCGACACGGCGACGTTCGACAACGTGCTCGAGCTGCTGATGCTCGGCGGGCGCTCGCTGCCGCACGCCGCGATGATGATGATCCCGGAGGCCTACCGCGGACGCGATGACCTGCCCGAGGAGCTCACGGGCTTCTATGCGTATCACTCGTGCCTGATGGAGCCGTGGGACGGGCCGGCGTCGGTCGCCTTCACCGACGGGCGCGTGGTCGGCGCGACGCTGGACCGCAACGGGCTGCGGCCGGGCCGCTGGCTGGAGACGACGGACGGCTACGTGCTGCTCGGCTCGGAGTCAGGCCTGCTGGACATCGCGCCCGAGCGCGTGCTGCGGCTGGGGCGCCTGCAGCCCGGCAAGCTGTTCCTGGTCGACCTGGAGCGGGGCCGCATCGTCGAGGACCGGGAGGTCAAGCACGAGGTGTCCACGCGGCGGCCGTACGGTGAGTGGTTTGCACGCTCCTCGGTGCACTTCTCCGAGCTGCCGGCCTCCGAACAGGTCACGCTCTCCGATCAGCCGCTGCGCACGCGCCAGCGTGCCTTCGGCTACACGCAGGAGGACCTGCGCGTGCTGCTCACGCCGATGGCCCGCGAAGCGCAGGAGCCGGTCGGCTCGATGGGCAACGATCTGTCGCTGGCCGTGCTGTCCGAGCAGGCGCCGCCGCTGTACTCCTACTTCAAGCAGCTGTTCGCGCAGGTGACGAACCCGCCGATCGACTCCACCCGCGAGGAGATCGTGATGAGCCTGTCGACGTCGCTCGGCAGCGAGCGGAACCTGTTCGAGGAGACCCCTGAGCACGCCCACAAGCTCGTGCTCGATCAGCCGATCCTGCTCAACCGCGAGCTCGAGACGCTCCGCCACGTCTCGCACGAGGTGTTCGCCGCGCGCACGATCGACATCACCTGGCCGCTGCGGGAGGGCGCGGCGGGGATGAGTCGCGCGATCGAGCGCATCTGTCGCGAAGCGTCCGAGGCGATCGACGGGCGTGTCAACATCATCGTTCTGAGCGACCGGCGGCTGGGGCCGCAGCGGGTTCCGATCCCGTCGCTGCTGGCGGTCGCCGCCGTACACCACCACCTCGTGCGCGAGGGCACGCGCCTGCGCGCCGGGATCATCCTCGAGTCGGGCGAGCCGCGTGAGGTGCACCACTTCGCGACCTTGATCGGCTACGGGGCGAGCGCGATCAACCCGTACGTGATGCTGGAGACGCTCGATGAGCTCGTGATCAGCGGTTCGATCGCCGATCCGTCTGCCGACGGCCGTGTGCTCCAGGCGGGCGCCGGCGAGGCCGCCGAGCGGATGAGCGAGGCGCTCGAGCGGGCGGCCCAGAACGTGATCAAGGCGCTCGGCAAAGCGCTCCTGAAGACGATCTCCAAGATGGGCATCTCGACGATCCAGTCCTACTGCGGCGCCCAGATCTTCGAGGCCGTCGGCCTCGAGCGAGAGCTGATCGACTGGCACTTCACGGGCACCGCCTCGCGCATCGGCGGTGTCGGTGAGGAGGTGCTCGCCACCGAGGCGCTCGAGCGCCACGCGCGCGCCTACCCGCGGCCGGCCGACGAGCTGCTGCCGGTCGGCGGCATCTATGCGTGGCGGCGCGACGGCGAGCATCACATGTGGAACCCGGAGACGATCGCGCTCGTCCAGCACGCGGTGCGCTCC
Source organism: Actinomycetota bacterium (assembly GCA_005885515.1). Classification (GTDB taxonomy): domain Bacteria; phylum Actinomycetota; class Thermoleophilia; order Solirubrobacterales; family Solirubrobacteraceae; genus Palsa-744. The sequence continues at coordinate 50,850 of VAWK01000028.1, forward strand.
GCCAACGGACACATCGGCGCTGCGCTGCAGGGCGACCTCGACGCCTATCAGAGCGTCCGCGAGAGCGAGGCGTTTCAGCGCTACCGCGAGTACGCGCGCGAGGTCAACGAGGACGCCGCGCGCAAGGCCTCGTTGCGGGGCCTGCTCAGGATCGGGCCCAGCAGCAGCGCGCCTGCGCGCGAGCCGGTCCCGCTGGAGGAGGTCGAGCCCGCGAGCGCGATCGTGAAGCGCTTCTGCACAGGCGCCATGAGCCTCGGCTCGATCTCGCGCGAGGCGCACGAGACGCTCGCGATCGCGATGAACCGGCTCGGCGGTCGCTCCAACACCGGCGAGGGCGGCGAGGACCCGGCCCGCTACGTCCCCGACGCCAACGGCGACCGCAGGCGCTCGGCGATCAAGCAGGTGGCCTCGGGCCGCTTCGGCGTCACCATCCACTACCTCGTCAACTCCGATGAGCTGCAGATCAAGATGGCGCAGGGCGCCAAGCCGGGGGAGGGCGGTCAGCTGCCCGGGCACAAGGTCGATGCGTACATCGGCTCGATTCGCCACACGACGCCCGGGGTGGGCCTCATCTCGCCGCCGCCCCACCACGACATCTACTCGATCGAGGACCTCAAGCAGCTGATCTATGACCTGCGCTGCTCCAACCCGAAGGCGCAGGTGTCCGTCAAGCTCGTCGCCGAGGTCGGGGTGGGCACGGTCGCGGCCGGTGTCTCCAAGGCCAACGCCGACCGCGTGCTGATCTCTGGCCACGACGGCGGCACGGGCGCCTCGCCGCTGTCCTCGATCCAGGCCGCGGGAGTTCCCTGGGAGATCGGGTTAGCCGAGACACAGCAGACGCTGCTGCGCAACGACCTGCGCTCGCGCATCGTGGTGCAGACCGACGGTCAGCTCAAAACCGGTCGCGACGTCGTGATCGCGGCGATGCTGGGCGCAGATGAGATGGGCTTCTCGACCGCGCCGCTGATCGCCGCGGGCTGCATCATGATGCGCGCCTGCCATCTGAACACCTGCCCGGTGGGGATCGCCACCCAGGACCCCGAGCTGCGCAAGCGCTTCAAGGGCACGCCCGAGCAGGTGGTCAACTTCTTCTTCTTCGTTGCCGAGGAAGTGCGCGAGATCCTCGCCTCGATCGGGTTGCGCTCGCTCGATGAGGCGATCGGCCGCGTCGATCTGCTCTCGGCGGAGGCGGCGGTCGAGCACTGGAAGGCCCGCGGCGTCGACCTGTCAGGAATCCTCGCGCACGTCGAGCTGCCCGACGGTACGCCGCGCCGCCGCGTGCAGCCGCCGCCCGCCGTGCTCGAGGACGCCCTCGACTGGGAGCTCCTGCGGCGTGCCGAGCCGGCGCTGTCCGGCTCTGGCGACACGCCCGGCAGCGGTGCTCCGGTCTCCTTCGCGCTGCCGATCCGCAACCGCAACCGCTGCGTGGGAGGCATCCTGTCCAGCCACATCGCCTCGGCGCACGGCGCTGAAGGCCTGCCGCCTGACTCGATCGTGGTCGACTTCGAGGGCTCGGCCGGCCAGAGCTTCGCAGGCTGGCTCGCGCCCGGGGTGACCTTTACGCTGTGGGGCGACGCGCAGGACTACGCCGGCAAGGGGCTCTCCGGCGGCGTGTTCGCGATCCGCCCGCGCAAGGGGATGGGCGAGCACTTCTCCGCCGAGCGCAACGTGGTCGTGGGCAACACGGTGCTCTACGGCGCGACCTCCGGGCGGGCGTTCTTCCGCGGCCTTGCCGGCGAGCGCTTCGCCGTGCGCAACTCCGGCGCTTGGGCGGTCGTGGAGGGCGTGGGCGATCACGGCTGCGAGTACATGACGGGCGGGCGCGTGGTCGTGCTCGGTCGCACGGGGCGCAACTTCGCCGCCGGCATGAGCGGCGGAGTTGCTTACGTGCTCGATGAGGAGGGCACGTTCGCCGCGCGCTGCAACATGGGCATGGTGGGCTTCGAAGAGCTCGACGGCGCCGACGCGATCGAGCTGCGCGCGATGGTGGAGGAGCACCTTGCGCGCACCGACTCGCCGGTCGCCGCACGCGTGCTGGAGCAGTGGCAGGAGCTGCTCGACCTGGGCGCGTTCGTGAAGGTCATGCCCCACGACTACAAGCGCGTGCTGGGCGAACTGGCCGAGAGGGAGGTGCTCGCCGACCAGGCGGCCGACAACGGGGCCGTCATGGCCGCCCCGCGGCTGGACGCGGTCGGCGAGAGCGGCGCCTAGCGGCGCACGAGAGGCGCTGGTGATGGGCAAGCTAGGGGGCTTCATCCAGATCGAGCGTCATGGCATCCCGCAGCGGGATCCGCTCGAGCGTGCGCACGACTACCGCGAGTTCCTGCTCACGCGACCCGTGGAGGAGCTACGCGAGCAGGGCGCTCGCTGCATGGACTGCGGGGTCCCCTTCTGCCACAACGGCTGCCCGCTGGGCAACCTGATACCCGACTGGAACGATCTCGTGTATCGCGATCGCTGGCGCGAGGCGATCGCGCAGCTGCACGCCACGAACAACTTCCCCGAGTTCACCGGGCGCCTCTGCCCGGCGCCGTGCGAAGCGGCGTGTGTGCTCGAGATCCGCGAGGGCGACGCGGTCACGATCAAGCAGATCGAGAACGCGATCATCAACCGCGCCTGGGACGAGGGCTGGGTCGTGCCCGAACCGCCGCGCCGCGAGACCGGCCACAGCGTGGCCGTCGTCGGCGCCGGGCCGGCGGGGATGGCGGCGGCCCAGCAGCTGCGCCGGGCCGGGCATCGCGTGACGCTGTTCGAGCGCGACGAGGCGATCGGTGGCCTGGTGCGCTTCGGCGTGCCGGACTTCAAGATCGAAAAGTGGCTCGTCGAGCGCCGCGCGCAGCAACTGGCGGCTGAGGGGGTCGAGCTGCGCTGCGGTGTGGACGTCGGCAGCGACATCGGTGGGCAGGAGCTGCGCGGCGGCTTTGACGCGATCGTGCTGGCGACGGGGGCGCGCGTGCCGCGCGATCTGCCGGTGCCCGGCCGCGAGCTGCGCGGCATCCACTTCGCGATGGACTACCTGTACGAGCGCAACCGCTGGGTAGCGCGCGAGCTCGGTCCTCTTCCGTCGCTGCCGCAGCCCCCGAGCATGTCGCAGATCAGCGCCAACGGCGCCGACGTCGTCGTGATCGGCGGCGGGGATACCGGCGCGGACTGCATCGGCAACGCCCTGCGCGAGGGGGCGCGCTCGATCACCCAGCTCGAGCTGCTGCCCGAGCCACCGCCGCACCGCCCGGACGAGCGCACACCGTGGCCGCAATGGCCGCTGAAGTACAGGCTCAGCTATGCCATGGAGGAGGCCAAGGAGAGCGGCGTCGGCGAGCAGGACTACTCGGTGACGACCACTCACTTCTCCGATGACGGCCGCGGTGGTGTGGCGGCGCTGCATGTAGCCCGCGCAGACCCCTCGCCGCCGTTCGCGCCGCTGCAGGGCACAGAGCGGACGCTGCCGGCGCAGCTCGTGCTGCTGGCGATGGGCTTTGTAGGGCCGGAGCTCCAGCTGTTGGAGCAACTCGGCGTGGAGCGCGACGCGCGCGGGAACATCAACGTGGTCAAGCCGTATACGACCTCGGTCGAAGGGATCTTCGCCGCGGGCGACGCCCGTCGCGGGCAGTCGCTGATCGTGTGGGCGATCAACGAGGGCCGCCAGTGCGCGCGCATGGTGGAGCGCTACCTGGCCGCCAGGCGCAACGGCGCCGGCCGCCTCGACGCGCCGGCGCCCGGGCTCCGCTTGCCGGAGGACGAGGGACTGGCGGGCCACGCCGACGCCGATGAAGGCCCGGAGGGCCCGCCGCAGCAGGCCGGGCCCGGCATCGGCGCCGCCTAGCTGTAGGCGAGCGGCTGGCGCATTCGCGCAGCTCACGGCGGCGGCTGGCGCATTCGCCGTCGGCGCGCCCCAGGCTGAATTTGCCGTCCTGCCCGCCCCCTACAGTCGTGGCTGTCAGTTGTCTCAGTTCGCTTGGGAGTTGCAATGCCACTTTGCTTCATCGAGCCTCAGGACGCCATTCGGGTGATCGCCGAGTCGGTCGGGCGCGAGGCGCGCCGCCAGCTCGTCGGTGAGGTCGTCCGCGCGTGGGTGGACGACATCCCCGAGCGCGAGCTCTCCGTGCACTATGCGAAGGCCGTGGCTGACCTGGACGAGGATGACCTGCACCTGCTGGCCGCCTGGCACGCCTCGCTGGAGGTGGGCCAGCCTGTACCCAACAGCGAGTTCCTGGTGGGCGTCTTTCCCAGCCTGGGCGAGAACCGGCGGGAGGCGCTGAAGATCGCCGCGGGCTTCCGCGGCGAGGAAGCCTTCCAGGCCGGAGTGTCCGAGAAGCAGGCGCTGGACACCGTGCTGCCGTGCCTGTCGCGCGAGCGGGCGATGGAGCTCGCGGGCGAGTGCATCCAGCTGTACATGTGGGACCGGCTGGGCTGCGATAACTGAGCGCGGGCGACCCAGCTAGACTCGTGGCATGTCCGAGCTCGCCAACGCCCCCTCCGAGGAAGCGGTGATGGAGGCGCTGTCAAACGTGATCGATCCCGAGCTCGGCCTGGACTTCGTCGAGCTGGGCCTGATCTATGGCGTCGAGATCGCCGACGGCAACGTGCACGTGACCTTCACCCTGACCACGCCCGGGTGCCCCATCGGGCCCCAGGTCACCGAGCAGATCGACGAATTCGTGGGCGAAGTCGAGGGCGTCAAGAGCGTCGAATCGGAGATGGTCTTCACGCCGCCCTGGTCGCCCGAGCGGATGAGCGAGGACGCCAAGTTCGCGCTCGGGTTCTGATTCGCTCCGTAAACACGGGCCGAACGGCCCAAAAGGGGCCGGGGTGTCAGCAAAGTGCCAGCGACGCGCCCCTAGCACGCTAACGGGGCACCACCGCCTGGCAGCGGTGCGAGGCTAGAGTTCGGCGCTCACGCGGCGCGTTCGCCCGTTCGCGCAAATAACGTGGAAATGTACGCAGTCAGGGATTAGCTCCCTCGCGCGGGCGGGTATCCCAACAAACACCGGGAGGATGGGGATACGTGCCGGCAGAGCGTGGCACGGACGCACAAGAAGGACCCCGTGAACCAGCGGGGTCCTTCTGTATGACTGCTCGCAAAGTGCGAAGTCCAAGAAAATCTGGCCCCAATTCGCGCTAGGGTCGTAGCCCGGAGGCGCGCGTGATGCCCGCCCAGCTCGTCAAGACCTCGACGCCGGGCATCTTCAAGCGCGGCAACCGCTACGTCTTCAGCACCGCGTCGACGGTAAGCAGTCGCGGGAGTCGGCCCGCACACCTAATGACCTAACAGGCTTGGTTTCCCGAGCGCTTGGCCGGGTAAAGAGACACGGATGAGCTTTGCACCTGGGCTGACGCTCGCGCGAGTCATCCGTATTGTGGCGGGAATTGTCGCTGCAGTCATCCTGCTGGCGATCCTCCTCATCGTGCTAGATGCGAACCCGGCGAACACGATCGTCTCCCACATCCGCGACTGGGGCGGCACGTTGTCTGAACCGTTCCACGGCATCTTCAAGCTCTCAAGCCACAAGGGCACGATTGCGCTCAACTACGGCTTGGCCATCATCGTGTACCTCGTCGTGGCCGGCATTTGTGCGCGTCTGCTGGCCGCAACAACGTTCGCCGGCGGCAGGCGAGCTCTCCCCTACTGACCATCCGCGCGTGAGCGCGCCCCTAGGCCGCGAGCTGGCGGCGGACGGGCAACCGTCGGGCCGATCGAACGATTCCGCTGTGCGGGTTGATCGCGGTTTCACGACGGCAAGATGACTCGGACGGCTGGTTACCTACGTCGCCGCGAAGCCCTCGATGCCGTCGAGGCGGCGGACCGGTAGGCGATGTCCGAGAACCTCGGCCTCGCGTGGCCCGCAGCGACGGACCCTAAGTCGCCCTCGCAGCCTTTCGCGAGGAGTCCAGGCTGCGCCGCCCTCCATGATCGCCGCTGTTCCGCTTCGTCCACCTTGCGGCGTGACTCGTCCGTGCAAGCTCCTGCAAGATCGTGCGCTCCAGCGATGACGTCGGCCGCGTCTCGACCTCCAGGTAGGGCGTCGCGAGGCGGATCAGGGTTCGCTCGCTTCGCGTTATCGGGTCGACCGTCATGCCGACCTCCTCTCGGACCCCCGAACCACGGCAGGTCTTGCTTGTAAGTGGCTGCCGATACGCGGTTCCAGTCGCGCGACCACGACGACGGCGAGAACGTTAACGACGGCGATGGACACTGCCACGTAGAGCATGACAACACCTCTTCAGACATCTTCCTTACCGTTTCCGCTGTTAGCTATACGACCGCTGCGGCACGACCGTGTGAAGTTTTCGTAATCGAGTGCTCAGGTCATCAACCCAGTGCGCCGCGGACGCGGAGGACCTTCTTCGGTGGAGCGATGTCCTCGTCCAACGTTTACGGGGCGGGTTGTGAGCGGCGGCGAGCCGCCAGCCGAAAGCTCCGGAGGGAGCTGGGTCCGAGAGGAGGGGGCCGCCGGGACGGCCCCCTCGAATCGGTGCCTACCGCTTGATGATGATCTGACCTTCGAAGGTTGCCTGGATGATGTCGCCGGGTTCGACTTCAGGCGGCAGTTCATGGCCTTCGAAGAACTGCGAAGCGGGCACTTCGGCGAACGTGCCGGTGCACGTGGTCGTGGCCTGGTGCGAATGCGCCTTGCCAGGTGCTTTTTCGGTTTCGCTGAAGAGCACTTCGCCGGTCCGCAGGTCGGTCGCTGTGAAGGTGAACGACACCCCAATCCCGTGTCCCTTCTGGCCCACGATCTGGGCGGCGCCGTGGCTCTTTTCTGGTTTCGGCGCGGACACCGTGACCGGGCCCAGTCCGGCACATTCAACTTCAATCACTTCCTTGCCCGGTGCGGCCGGGCCGGATGCGGCTGCACTGCTGGCGAATATGCTCGCTGTGGCGATGGCGCTTAGTGCAAGCGCAAGAGCGATCCGTCTCATCGATCCACTTCCTTTCCCTCTGAGAGTCTTCACCGCGGGTCAGGCAGCCTGCCCGACCCGATCCGAACTGGCCAGGCTACCAGGCGGACGCATTCAGCAAATGGTCGGCAACGGTCAGCGGCACGGCGGGTGCCAGCCGACGCCGACGCGCGGCGATGCGACAGCAGCCTATGTCCGGGACCGCAGCGGCTATGTCCGGGCCCGTGATGCGCCACGTCCCGCCCCGCGGGTGCGCAGGGTTCGCGCCCGGGGTCTGAGCGGACGATCGGCCGATCTCCACCGCGCGAGCCGGCGGGTTGCTCGCGTCGCCGGTTGGCCCGAGGAGGCTGCCCAGTAGGGCAGGGTCAGCGACCAGGCTTGGGGGACGCGGGCGCGCTCGCTGCGCCGATCGGGGGGCATGCCCCATTCTGTTCCCATTTTGCGAACTTTTCAACCGCGCCGCGGGCACGGCGCGGTGCGGCGATCCGATGTCTCGCTCGGGCAGCTAGGCGGGCGTGGCCACGGACTCGCGTGCCAGCGACACGAGCGTCTGCAGCTCGGCGGCGATGTTGTCGCTGATCTCGTCGATGTCGGGCAGGGCGTCGAAGTCGCCCAGCAGCCCGAAGTTCATCTGGCCGTTGTAGGACATGATCGCGGTCGCAAGCGCATGGTTTTCCGGCAGGAACGCGACCGGGTAGGCCTCCAGCATCTCGCGGCCGAGCACGTACAGGGGGAACTGCGGCCCGGGGATGTTGGTCACGATCAGGTTAAACAGGCGGGTCGAGAAGTTCAGCCGCGAGGCCTGGGCGAGCAGCGTCGGCGGCGCGAAGTTCTGGGCGCCGGCGATCACCTCGGCGCCGAGCGCCTGCTTTGACTCCTTCAGGCCGTCCATCGCGTGCGAGACGAAGCGCAGGCGCTGGATTGGGTTGGTGATGTACACGGGCAGCGGTCCGCGCATCACCACCAGGCGGTTGCCCCCCTCGCCGTGCTCGTCCTCGACCCGCACCGACACCGGCACCAGCGCCCGCAGCTCGACACCCTCGGTGCGACGCCCGCGCGAGATCAAGAACGAGCGCAGCGCGCCGGTGACGACCGCCAGGACCACGTCGTTGACGGTTCCGCCGAAGGCGTTCTTGACGGTCTTGAAGTCATCCAGCTGGCAGGCGATGCCGAAGAAGCGCCGGTGCGGGCCGATGGGGACGTTGAGCGGCGTGTCCGGCACCGGGTTGAGCCCCGCCCAGATGATCTCGCCGATCCCCTCGGCCGCTTCGCGCGCGCGCGACAGGGCGCGCTCGGGATGGGCGACGGCCTCGACCACCCCATCCGCCAGTGCGAACGCGGCGCGCGCCGCCCCTCGTATCCCGGACGCGACCAGCTCTGGCGCCCCCGGCTCGGCATGCGGCCGCCAGGGGCGGCCCGAGTGCCGGATCGGAGGCGGCTCCGGGGACAGATCGAACAGCACCGTGGCCAGGTCCACGCCGCCGATTCCGTCGACCAGCGAGTGGTGGGTCTTGGTGATCAGCGCGAAGCGGTCGTCCTCCAGGCCCTCGATCAGCCACATCTCCCACAGCGGCTTGCTGCGGTCGAGCTGCTGGGAGAAGATCCGCGCGGTGAGGCCGCACAGCTGCTCCCAGCGGCCCGGCGTGGGCAGCGCCGTGTGGCGGATGTGGTACTCGAGGTTGAAGCTCGGGTCGTCCACCCACACCGGCCGCCCGCTGTCAAGCGCGGTGGAGGCGAGCTTGTGGCGGTAGCGCGGCACCAGGTGCAGGCGCAGGCGGATCTGCTCGAGCAGCTCGCTCGTCGCGGGCGGCGGCCCTTCGACGATCGTCAGTCCGCCGATGTGCATGTGCGAGTGGCGCCCCTCCTGGTGCAGGAAGGCGGCGTCGATCGGCGTGAGCCTGTCGAGGTGGCGCTGTGGCACGAACGCTTAGAGTAGCTGGGCGAGCCCTACAATGGCGCTCGTGTCCAACACGGTCCAGAAGCTGCTGCTGGCCTCGCCGCGCGGGTACTGCGCCGGGGTCGATCGGGCGGTGCAGACGGTCGAACGGGCGCTCGAGATGCACGGTGCTCCGGTTTACGTGCGCAAGGAGATCGTGCACAACAAGCACGTGGTGGCCGAGCTGCGCGAGCGGGGAGCGGTCTTCGTCGATGAGCAGACGGAAGTGCCCGTGGGCGCCGTTTGCGTGTTCTCCGCCCACGGCGTCGCGCCGAGCGTCCGCCGGGGCGCCGAGGAGCGAGGTCTGCGGACGATCGACGCGACGTGCCCGCTGGTGACCAAGGTGCATCGCGAGGCGCTGCGCTTCGCGGGCGAGGGCTACACGATCGTGCTGGTGGGCCACGACGGCCACGAGGAGGTCGAAGGCACGATGGGGGAGGCGCCGGAGCGGATCGTGCTGGTGCAGAACGAGCAAGACGTGGATGCGCTCGAGGTCGAGGACCCGGAGCGGGTCGCCTACATCACGCAGACGACGCTCGCCGTCGATGAAACCAGCGCGATCGTGGCTCGCCTGCGCGCGCGCTTCCCGAGCATCGTCGGGCCGCGCACCGACGACATCTGCTACGCCACCACCAACCGCCAGGCAGCCGTCAAGCAGATGGCCGACGGCTGCGACCTGATGCTGGTGATCGGCTCGCGCAACTCGTCCAACTCGCTGCGGCTGGTGGAGGTCGCCCGCGACTGCGGCACGGAGGCGCATCTGGTCGACCGAGCCGAGGAGGTGCGCGAGGAGTGGCTTGCCGGCAAGCGGGTGGTGGGCATCTCCTCGGGAGCGAGCGCGCCCGAGCACCTCGTGCAGGAGCTGGTCGGTCTCTTCCGCGCCCGCGGCGTGCGCGAGATCTCCGAGTACCACGTGGTCAGCGAGGACGTTCGCTTCATGCTGCCCAAGCCGATCCGCGAGCTCGCCTCCGCGGGCGAGGCGCGCTGAGCGCGGCCCTGCGCCGCGCCCGCGCCGCGACGCCGCTCGCCTCGGCGCGCGGCGGTCGACCCGCGCGAGCCCGGCGATGCGCACGCTGCTGATCTCCGACCTGCACCTGGGCAGCCTCTCCGGCTCGGACCTGCTGCGCCACGCCGAGCTGCGCGCGCCACTGCTCGACGTCGCGAGAGAGGCCGATCGCGCGATTCTGCTCGGTGACGTGCTCGAGCTGCGTCAGGGCCCGCCGCGCGAAGCGCTGGCCGCGGCGCGGGAGTTCTTCGAAGAGCTCGGGCGCGCACTGGCGGGCCGCGAGCTCGTCGTGCTGGCGGGCAACCACGACCACGCCCTCATCGAGCCGTGGCTGTCGCAGCGAGGCGAGCAGGACCGCCCCGCGGCGCTGGAGGTCGAGCAGCTGATCGCACCCGCGGAAGCCTCGCCGATGCTGGGGCGGATCGCCGAGTGGGCCGCGCCGGCGCGCGCGCTGGCCGCGTATCCCGGGTTGTGGGTGCGAGCGGACGTTTATGCGACCCACGGCCACTACCTGGACTGCCACCTCACGGTGCCGACGCTCGAGCGCATCAGCGTGGGCGTCATGAGCCGCGTGCTGGGCCGCCCGGCGGGCGACTTCTACAGCGTCGAGGACTACGAGGCGGTGACCGCGCCGGTGTATGCATGGCGCGAAGCGGTGGCCAGGGACGCGCGGACGGGCAGCGCGCTCAACGGCACCTCGACGCTGCGCGCCTGGCGCGCGCTGGGCGGCGGCGGCGACACGATCGCGGCGCCGGCCGCTCCGCGCAACCGCACCGTCGAGCGCGCGGGGCTTGCCGGCAGGCTACGCACGCGCGCCTTCGTGGCGGCGTTCCCGCTCGCCGTCGCGGCGCTCAACCGCGCCGGGATCGGGCCACTGCGGGCGGAGATCTCCGGCAGCGAGCTGCGCCGCGCCGGCGTGCGGGCGATGGGCGAGGTGGCCTCCCGCCTGGGTCTGGGTGACGCGTACGTGGTGTTCGGGCACACACACCGTGCGGGGCCGCTGGCGCGCGACGACGAGCGCGAATGGCGTGGGGCGTCCGCGACGGCGGCGGTTGACGGCGCATTGGCGGCCGCGCCCGCCGCCGGCACCGATGGCTCGGGCGCGCGGCTGGTGAACGCGGGCTGCTGGACGTACGACGCGCTGTTCCTCAGCGCCACCCCGGGCGAGAGCCCCTACTGGCCGGGCACGTGCGTGCTGGTCGAGGACTCGGGCGCGCCGGTGCTCCAGCGGCTGCTCGCCGACCGCAGCCACGAGCAGCTGCGGCCCGGTGCGCGCGGCGGGCGTCGCGCGCACCTCGAATAGGTCCAGATCGCCCTAGCGGCTCGCTCGCGGGGCGGCGGAGCGGCTAGCGCACCCCCGGGGTGAAGCAGGTGGCGTGGCAGCGCACGCCCGGGCCGATCTGCAGCTCGAGCAGGCCTGCGGTGTGGCGCTCGTGCTCGAGCAGCGCGTACGCGCCAGGGTGGTCGACCGCCAGCTCGTATGGCGCCGCGTCGGCACCGGTGCCAACGCGCACGGTGCCCGAGCCCTCGAGCACCGCCCACACGCCGCCGGCGGCGTAGGGTCCGCAGTAGCTCCCGGCGCGATCTTCGCTCTGAGGCGCCAGCCGGGCTCCGGGGGCGTCCTCTGGGCGCAGCGGCGCGAGCGGCTCGCGCGCCACCCCGAGCAGCTCCTGGATCGCCAGCTCGGTCTCGTCATAGGCGCCCTCGCCGTGGTGGTACTCCACCAGGCGGCCGTGCCCGTCGAACAGGTAGCGCGAGGGCCAGCCCTCGTTGCCGTAATCGCGCCACACCTCGAAGCCCGAGTCGATCGCCACGGGGTAGCGGATGCCCAGCCGGGCGACCGCCGTGCGCACCGCCGTCTCCTCGCGAGACGGGTCAAAGCCGGGGCAGTGTACGCCGATCGTGCGCAGCCCGTGGCCGGCGTAGCGCTCGTGCCACGCCTTCAGGTATGGCAGCGTGCGCAGCGAGTTGGGGCGGCAGAAGTCCCAGAACTCGACCAGCATCGGGCGCCCGCGCTTGATCGGCGCCTGCGGCGGGGAGTTGACCCAGGGCAGCCGCGGCGGGAACAGCGGCGCGAGGATCGAGTCGACCGGCGCGCGCACGAGCGCTTCGGCGGGTCAGCCGATCGAGCCCACCATCTCGAGCTGGATGAGCCGGTTGAGCTCGACGGCGTACTCCATCGGCAGCTCCTTGGTGACCGGCTCGATGAAGCCGTTGACGATCATCGCCGCGGCCTCGTCCTCGGTGAAGCCGCGCGAGCCCATGTAGAACAGCTGGTCGTCGGAGATGCGCCCCACGGTGGCCTCGTGCGCGACGGTCACGTGCGGATTCTGGATCTGGATGTCGGGCCAGGTGTCCGAGCGCGAGATGCCATCCATCATCAGGCCGTCGCACTGCACCCGCGCTTTGGAGCCCTTCGAGTGCTGCCCCATCTTGACCAGGCCGCGGTAGCCCATGATGCCACCGTCCTTGGAGATCGACTTGGCGAGGATGTTGGAGGTGGTGTTGGGCGCCTGGTGCACGACCTTGGCGCCGGTGTCCTTGTGCACGCCGCCAGAGGCCACGCCCACGTTGAGGTGGTCGGCGCGCGCACCCTCGCCGAGCAGGTACGAGCCCGGGTAAAGCATCACGTACTTGGCGCCCATCGAGCCGCCGACCCACTCGACGGTGCCCTCGGCGTCGACCATGGCGCGCTTGGTGTTGAGGTTGTAGACGTCCTTGGACCAGTTCTGCACCGTCGTGTAGCGCGCCTTGGCGCCCTCGTGCACGAAGATCTCGACGACCGCGGAGTGCATCGAGTTGACCGAGTAGGTCTGCGCGGTGCAGCCCTCGATGTAGTTCACGTCCGAGCCCTCGTCGGCGATGATCAGCGTGTGCTCGAAGGTGCCCTCGCCGGCGCCCTCCATGCGGAAGTAGGCCTGCAGCGGCAGGTCTACCTTGACGCCCTTGGGCACGTACAGGAACGAGCCGCCCGACCACACCGCTCCGTGCAGCGCTGAGAACTTGTTGTCCTGCGGCGGCACGCATTTGTTCATGAAGTACCGCTGCACGAGCTCGGGGTACTCGCGCACGGCGGTGTCCATCGAGCAGAACAGGATGCCCAGCTTGCGGTACTCCTCCTTCAGCCCCTCGTACACGGGCTCCTGGCGCCACACGCCGACCACGCCCGCGAGGTGCTCGCGCTCGGCCTGGGGGATGCCGAGATCCTCGTAGGTCCGCTTCATCTCCTCGGGGACCTCGTCCCAGCTGTTGTAGCGCCCGGCGGTGGGCGGCGAGTAGAGAACGAGGTCATCGAGGTTCAGGCCGGAAAGGTCAACGCCCCACCTCGGGATCGGCTTGCGTTCGAAGATCTCGAGCGATCGCAGGCGCTTCTCCGCCATCCACTCGGGCTCGTCCTTGACCTTGGACAGCTCGCTCACGACCTCCCTGGAGATGCCCTGGCGGGCACGCAGCTGGCCCTGCTCGTCCTCGACGATGGCGCTGGGCTTGGCGATCTTGGTGCTGTCAATCGTTGCCATGGGGTTCCTCGCTAGGCGTATGTGGGAATCCTGTGCTCTGAAGTAGGAATTGTACCGAGCGCCGCAGGCGGCCCCAGCGGCGCTGCGCGGCTCAGCTTGGCCATGCGCCATCGCCGGTGACCGCGCCGCGCACGACCTTCAGGTTCAGCAGTGCGCACTTGCGCCGCGTAGCCGAGACGGGGATACCCAGCAACTCGAGCATCCAGTCGGCGCCCAGCCGGCCCACCTGCTCGAGCCTCATCCCCTTGAGCTCCTCTGAGGCGATCGAGGCCGACGCCTGCGAGATCGCGCATCCGTGCCCCTGGAAGCGCAGGTCCTCGATGCGGTCGTCGCGCACGCGGATGTGCACGCCGAGCTCGTCGCCGCACAGGGGATTGTGCTCGTGCGCCTCGAGGTCGTGGGGCTCGAGCTGGCCGAAGTTGCGCGGTCGCTTGTAGTGGTCGAGGATGTAGTCACGGTAGAGGTCGTCCATTTTTTAGATTTTTAGTGCTGCGTTCGTGCTGTTTGCGACGGCGGCCGCGGGCCGGCTCGGCGCGCGGGACCTGCTTGGCGCGCAACGCTGCTCCGTGAACCCAGTTAGCGGCGCGTCTCCGGTCACCGGCGCGTCACAGCCCGAACACCTCACGTCCGGCCGCGAGCGCGTCCGCGAGCGCATCGATGTCGCCCCGCTCGTTATAGACGCCCACGCTGGCGCGCGCGGTGGCGCCGACGCCGAGGCAGCGCATCAGCGGCTGTGCGCAGTGGTGCCCCGCGCGGATGCACACGCCGCGACGGCTGACCAGCTCGGCCACGTCGTGGGGGTGCATGCCGTCGACCGTGAATGAGACGAGGCCGCCGCGGCGCTCGGCATCGGGCGGGCCGACCGCGCGCACGCCGCTTAGCAGCGAGAGGCGCTCGAGCATGTACGCGGTCAGCTCGCGCTCGTGCGCGCGCACGTGCTCCATGCCGAGCCCCGAGAGGTAGTCGACGGCCGCGGCCAGGCCGACCGCCTCGGCGATCATGGGCGTGCCGGCCTCGAACTTGGCCGGCAGCTCGTTCCAGGTCGCCGATTGGAAGTCGACCGAGGAGATCATGTCGCCGCCGGCGAGGAAGGGCTCCATCCGCTCGAGCAGCTCGCGGCGGCCATGCAGCACGCCGATGCCCGTGGGCCCGAGCGCCTTGTGGCCCGTCCAGGCGTAGAAGTCCGCGCCGATCGCCTCCACGTCGACGGGCATCTGCGGCACCGCCTGGGCGCCATCGATCAGCGACACCGCGCCGGCGGCGCGCGCCTGCGCGACCATCTCCACCACGGGGTTGATCGTGCCGAGCACGTTGGACACGTGCGCGAACGCCACCAGCGCGACGTCTCCGCGCGCGAGCTCTGCCCGCAGCGCCTCCAGCGAGAGCTCGCCGCGCTCGTCCACCTCGAGGTAGCGCAGCGTGGCTTGGCGCTCGCGGCAGAGGATCTGCCAGGGCACGAGGTTGGCGTGGTGCTCCATCTGGGTGATCAGCACGGCGTCGCCGCGGTGCACGTTGGCGCGGCCCCACGAGTAGGCGACGAGGTTGATCGCCTCGGTGACGTTCTTGGTGAAGATCGTGCTCGTCGGCTCGGCGCCCGTGAACGCCGCGATGCGGCTGCGGGCCGCGTCGTAGGCGGCGTCTGCCTCCTGCGCGAGCGGGTACACGCCGCGGTGGATGTTGGCGTTGTGCAGCCGCAGATGGTCGGCGAGCGCCTCGATCACGGACTCTGGCTTCTGCGAGGTCGCGGCCGAGTCCAGGTACACCAGCTCGCGTCCGCCGAAGCGCCGCTGGAAGATGGGGAAGTCGCTCTTGACGGCGAGCGAGCGCTCAGCGACTTGTGGCATAGGCCTCGATGTCCTCGCGCGCGGCGGCCAGCTTGCCCTCGATCTTGCTGCGCACGAGCTCCTGCAGCGGCTCGTCCTCGAGCTCGGCGATGAGCGGCTCGAAGAAGCCCTCCACGATCACGCGCACGGCGGCGGGGCGGTCAAGCCCGCGGCTCTGCATGTAGAAGATGGCCGCCTCGTCCAGCTCGCCCACGGTGCCGCCGTGCGAGGCGGACACGTCGTCGGCCGACACGAGCACCGAGGGGACCGCGTCGACCCGCGCCTTCGGCGAGAGCATCATCGAGTGGATCTGCAGGTACGTGTGCGTCCGCTGCGCGCCGGGGTTGATCTGGATGAGGCCCTCGAAGCTCGCGCGGCTCTGCCCGGTGGCGGCGCCGCGCCAGTGCACGTCGCCCTCGGAAGGGCCGGTCTCGTGCAGATCCACGGCAAACACGTCGAGATGCTCCTGCTCCTCGGTGAACAGCAGCCCCCTGAAGGCCATCTCGCCGCCCGGCTCGCTCACCGCAAGCTCCAGGTGCTGGCGCACGAGGTGGCCGCCGAGCAGAGCGGGCAGCCAGTGGCAGTAGGCATCCCGCCCGACGCCGACGAAACGGGTCGACACGTCGAACACCTCGCCGGCACCCCAGTCCTGCACCTGGGCGACCCGGCAGCGGGCGCCGTCCTGCAGGTACACCTCCACGGCGCCCGCGTGCAGCGCCTGGCCCTCGAAGTCCTCGCCGAGGTCGTACTCGTGCAGGCGAAACTCGCTCGCCCGGCCGCCGAGCACGAGCGTGCGCCCATACTGGGCGACGCCGGGCGCATCGATCGCGTAGACGATCTCAAACGGCTCGCGCACGACCACCTCCGGGGGCACGTACAGAAACGCGCCGGCGCTCCAGAAGGCGGCGTTGGCGGCCTCTAGCTTGTGGCGGTCGATCGTCAGGCGCTTGGAGTACCAGCGCGCGGTCAGCTCGGGATGCTCGCGGAAGGCGTCCTCGAGCGAGCACAGGATCACCCCGCGTGCACGCAGGTCGGGATCGAGCTCGAGCTGCACGGTCGCGTTCGCGCTCTGCACGATCCGCCCCGCGCGCGGGCGCCGCGGAAGCGTGCGCTCGACGACCTCGGGCACGGCGGGCGTTGTGCCGGAAGGCGCCGGCGGGCCGCGCAGAGCGTCGAGCTGGAGCTTCTGCAGGCTCGTGGTCCAGAAGCCCGACCGCCGCCAAACGGGCAGCTCCAGGGACCGATAGGCGCGCAGGGCATCCGCGCGCAGCTCTGCCAGGCTGCGCCCGTCGCCCGCGCCGGCGCCGGCGAGCGCACGGTACAGGGTCGCCTCCCTGTGGCCCCCCGGCTTGGCCCGGCCGTCGCCGGAGCCGACGACCTCGGCGCCGTTGGCACGCGCCCCATCGGCGCCGTCGGCGCTTGCCGGACTTGAGATGCGTGCGCGGCGCGCCTCAGCCACCGCCGTCTCCGGCCGCCACGGCGCCGGCCTCGCCGGCGCCGAACTCCTGGCGAATCCGGTCATAGCCCTCGCGCTCCAGGCGCTCGACCAGCTCCACGCCGCCATCGAGCACGATGCGCCCGTCGAGCATGACGTGCACGAAGTCGGGCTTGACGTAGTGCAGGATGCGCTGGTAGTGGGTGATGATCAGCACGCCCAGGCCCTGCTCGTCGTGCAGGCGCTGCACGCCCTGGGCGACGGTGCGCAGCGCGTCGATGTCGAGCCCCGAGTCGGTCTCGTCGAGCACCGCCACCTCGGGCAGCAGCATCGCCATCTGCAGTATCTCGGCGCGCTTCTTCTCGCCGCCCGAGAAGCCGTCGTTGAGGTGCCGCGAGGTAAACGAGCGGTCGACGTCGAGCAAGTCCACGGCGTGCGCTAGCTGCGTGCGGAACTCCTTCACCCCGATCGGCTCCTCGCGCTTGGCGTTGATCGCCATGCGCAGGAAGTTGGCCACCGACACGCCGGGGATCGCGACCGGGTACTGAAAGGCGAGGAACAGCCCCGCGTTGGCGCGCTCGTGCGGCTCTGCCTCGGTGATGTCCTCGCCCATGAAGGAGATCGATCCTCGCGTGATCTCATAAGTCGGATGGCCCAGCAGCGAGCTCGCTAGCGCCCCATCAGGGCGTGTATCTCACCGCGCGAGACGCTTAGATCGACGCCCCTGAGGATCTCTTGCCCATCGGTCGAGACGTGCAGGTCGCGTATCTCGAGATCGGCCATTGTCGCTCAGGCGCCCCGTGCCAGCGGCCGGGGACTCACGCTGTCGAGCGCGCCCAGCTGCGGCGCGGCAGCCTCGCCGGCGCGCGCAGAGGCGACCAGCGGCCGGTCGCCGAGCGCCGCGCCAAGCACGAGATCGGCCAGCGTGGTTTCCTGCAGCGTGCGCACGATCGCAAAGCGCACGCGCGTCCACAGCAGCTTGGTCGGGCACACGTGTCGGGGGTCGGACTCGCGCGTGCACACGATCGAGCCGTCGGGCCCTTGGGAGATGCACTCGATCGGAGCAATCGAGCCCTCGAGCGCCTCCACGATCTCGGCCATCGTGATCTCGGGCGCGGAGCGAGCGAGCATGTACCCGCCGCGCGAGCCGCGGCGCGAATCGACCAGCCCTGCCTTGCGCAGGCGCGCGACGAGGTGCTCGAGATAGGCCAGCGGCAGACCGCCGCGTGCGGCGATCTCGGCGAGCGCGACCGGCTCGCCGTCCATCCCCCGCGCGAGCTCGACCATCACGCGAACGCCGTACTCGGCCTTGGTTGAGAACATCATCGCCTGAATACCTACCTGCGCGCTAGGTTATCAGCAGCCGCCGTGCGCGCCGGGCCGCTGTCGGACGCGGTGCCGGCCGCTTTGCGCTACGTGCCCGCGTCGGCGCCCCGGCCGTCGGCAGGGGGAGTTTCGGGAGCGCTCACGATCACCAGCGGGATGGGACGTTGCGTCCCCGCCTGGTATGCGTCGTATCGGCCATGGTTGTTGTCGTTCACCAGTCGCCACAGGCGATCGTAATCGGGATCTCCGCGCTCGAGCACCCGCGCTCTGCCGGGAATCCTTCGGCGCCCGACCTGCACCTCGACCGCGGGTTGGGCGCGCACGTTGAACAGCCATCCTGGCGCCTGATCGGAGCCTCCGTTGGAGGCCACGAGCACGTAATCGGACCCGTCTGCGGCATACACGAGCGCGTTACAGCGCCGCGCCCCGCTGCGCCGGCCGGTGCTGCGCAGCAGCAGCGTGGGCACGCCGATCATCCGGTGTCCCGTCCTCCCGTCGCTGCGCTCGTACAGGAACTGGTGTAGTTTCAGGACGCGAGCCTGGATGGCGTCGAGCAAGCCCAAAGCGGAGCAAGTGTATGCGTTTCGCTTCCGGGTGGAACCGCGCCCGGCCGCCGTCAGCCGGGCGGCGCCTCAGGAGAGCTTTCGAACGTCGTGCGCCAATCCTTCGGGCGTGAGCTGTTCGAGCCCGAAGATGACGCGCTCGCGCCCGGCGCGGTCGAGCAGTATCACCGGGGCACTGCGTTCGAACGCGCCGGTACCCGAGCTCAGCGGCTGCACGCCGTATGCGCGCCAGATCGGGCGCAGCACGCGGGCCGATCCGACCAGATAGCGCACCCGGCCGGTGAGCGATACCTGGGCGAGAAAGCGGCTGACGCGCGTGCTGCTGTCGCCGTGCGGGTCGACGCTGATCAGCAGCACGGGCACGGGCTGGGCCAGTTCGTCGAGTGCTCCGCGGACCTGCTGAGCGATCAGCGTGCAGGCCGCTCCGCAGGTCGAAGACAAAAACACCAGCACCGCCACCTGACCACGCAAGCTCGCAAGGGACACGCGCTGGCCGGATTGATCTGTCAGCGTGAACGGGTGCGCGGGCGCAGCCGCCGGCAGCGCCGCTCCGGCGAAGCCGCTGACGCTGTCGGTGCTGAGCGGCTCCGAGGCTCCCCCGGCGCCGCCGCTCGTGCGGTTCGCGGCGCGTCCCAGCAGCAACACAAGCGCCACGGCCAGAACCGCGGCCGCAATCGCGACCAGCGCGAGCAGGCGCGCCCGCCGGCCGGTCATCTGGGGAGGGGATCCA
Source organism: Actinomycetota bacterium (assembly GCA_005885515.1). Lineage (GTDB taxonomy): Bacteria > Actinomycetota > Thermoleophilia > Solirubrobacterales > Solirubrobacteraceae > Palsa-744. Next base: position 70,087 of record VAWK01000028.1, read on the forward strand.
TGCTCCCTGAAGCGTCTCAGGATCGGCTTTCGATCGACGAGCGAGGACTTGGTCGCGGGCCGCGGCGGAGGCATTTCCAAGGCT
>VAWK01000029.1:0-12910 GCA_005885515.1 Actinomycetota bacterium
CAATGGCTTCTCGACGAACGTGTGCTTGCCGGCGGTTAGCGCGCTGGCCGCGAGCTCAAAATGCGTAAACACCGGTGTCGCGATGAGGACCGCGTCGAGCCGCCGATCGTCCAGCAAATCGTCATAGCGGGACGTAGCCGTCGCGCCCGGATAGCGCCGGCCAACGTTCGCCAGACACTCCTCATCGAGATCGCAGACGTAGCTGACATCGACGCCGGGCTGCTCCATCAAGCCGCGCAGGAGGTTCGGACCCCAATACCCCAGCCCGACCACGCCGACGCTCAAGGGCCGTTCGTCGCTTCTCCGGAACCGCTTCAGGTCGACGCCCTGGGCTCGACGCTCAGCTGGCATGGAAGCCCCATCGAAAGGTCCGCCCGACCTCTTCCCGGCTGGCCCGCAATGAGGGGTCAGCGGGTTCTGGCCTCTCGATCCCGATGACCTGATTGAGCCACTCCATCAGCAAGACCCCCACCTAGCATCGTGCCTGTCGTGAATCGCAGCCGGACACGTCAAGCGGCGTGCATCCGCCGTCTCGATACCCGTGCTGTTCCTCGCGGAAGCTATCGCTCGGCGGGCTAACTTTGGAGAAAAAACTTCGCTATTTGCGAGGCTTTCAATGGCTGACAGCAAGCCTGCACGGTCGATTGCACGAAGCGAACCTGCACGATCGATTGCACGGCGAGCGACTGGCGCCCGCTCGGATCGAGTCAAGCGATCGTCGCCTGGCCCGCGCTCGACTATGGAACCAGGGCGTGCACGCGCTCGTGGGCGGGGCGGATGTCGGCGATCCGCTCGACGCACTGTCCGGCGTAAAGCGGCCCGGCGTCGATCAGGTTCGGTGGCCCATCCGCGGTCGCGGCGGCGGGACCGAACACGGGGCGGCTGGCTCTCTGCGCCCCGGCCAGCCGCAGCTGCAGCGTCAGCGGAGCCCGTGAAAGGACCGGCGCACTCGCGCGGTGCAACGCGCGCAGCCAGGCCGGACCGCGGGGGTCGCCTCTCAGCCAGCGGCTCGTTGCCTCGTTGGCGATCACGCGATGCGGCGCCGGCCAGCCGGCGCCGAACAGCTCGGTGAGGATGGTCTCGCGCGCCTGCACGAGGCGTTCCTTGTACGCGGGATGCGCGCCGCTCTCGTCGGTCATGAGGAAGATCGTGCCGCACACCGCGGCCTCCGCTCCGAGCCGCAGGCGGGACGCGACCTCGGCCGCGGTGGCGATGCCCCCCGCCGAGAGCACGGGATAGTCCTCGCCGACGGCGCTGCGAACCGCGGCCAGCAGCTCCACCGCGGGCATACTGCCGCGTACGTGCCCGCCGGCCTCACAGCCCTGCGCGATCACGGCGTCGGCCCCGGCCGCGCGTGCCTCAAGCGCCTCCTGGACCGAGCCGCACTGATGCATCCACACGTTGCGCGTGCGGCGCTCCGGGCGGCCCCAGAACGTGACCAGCACGTCGGCCTCCGCCGCGGCCTCGAAGTGCGCGCGACGCGCGAATGGCAGCAGCAGGTTGACCGCCAGCGGCTTGTCGCTGAGCGCGCGCACCACGGCGATCTCCCGGCGCAGCTCGGCGGGGGCAAGCAGGCCGATCGTCCCCAGGCCGCCGCTCGCCGACACGGCCGCGGCCAGCCGATGTCCCGCCAGGCCGCCGCCCATGCCGGCCTGCACGACTGGGAGCTCCATGCCCAGTCGCTCTAGCAGCGCACCCAGTTAGTCCTCCCGCGGCAGCGAGCGGAAGAGGATCCGCTTGACGTCTGCAGCCGAGCCGCCGCCGAGCCGAAGCGCGGTCTGAAAGCCCTCGGCGCCGAGCTCGCCGGCATCGAGCGCCCTGCGCAGCTCATTCAGTGCGGAGGCGTCCTGCTCGCGCACGCGCTCGCGCGAGGTCTCCAGCAGGATCAGATGCCGCGGGCGGCCGAGCTCTGCCGCGATGCGCACGAACGGCTCACGCTCGGCCGGCGCGAGGCCGTCCGGGCCCAGCACCACCGTCTGCCTTGAGGAAAGCCGCTTGCGCGCGGCCGCCTCCAGCAGCTGCTGCGCGCGCTCATCGAGCTCCTCCTGCGCGACCCGGCCGGACAGCAGCCCGCGGACCTTCGCGAGGGAGAGCACCGCCGCGCGGTCCTCGATCACGCGCGCCAGGAAACCGTCGCGCTCGTCCTCCGACGCGCACGCGACCACGAGCAGGCTGCCCGGGGAGTAGCGGAGGCGCTCGCTGGGCGCCAGCACGCGGCAGTGCACGAACAGGTTCGCCGGCCGGGCCGCGCCGTCGCGGCGCGGGCGGTCCGACGACCACCCCGTGCGCTCATCGGCGGAGATCTTGACGCTGCGCTGGGAAGGCTGGCTTGACACCTACACCCATGATGGCGCACCGGCGCGGGTCCTCCGGCGCGTTCGGCAGCAGTGTCCTTCAGCGAGGCCGCGGCGTCTTCAGCGCCCGCGCGCCGCCGCCGCGCGCCCGGGCTCCGGCAGGGCCGGCAGCTTCACGGGCGCCGCGTGCATCGTTCGCAGGCGCACCTCGCGCCAGGACAGGCCCTCGTTCAGCAGCGCCGGCAGGCCCATGATCAGCGCGGTCGAGACCTCCACGGCCTGAAGCACGATCCCGTAGGCGATCGCTTCGGGCGTGGAAACGTGGTAGACGCCGGCGAGCACCGCGACGCACGCCGCCTGGAAGACGCCCACGTTGGCCGGCGTGGCGGGCACTACGGCGGTGACGTTGACGGCGAACAGAACCCCCGCCGCGGCGCCGGCTCCCGCCTGGGACTGAAGGCCCAGAGCCCGCAGCAGAAGCCAGCAGGACAGCCACTGCAGGGCCCAGGCGCCGAGCTGGCTCGCGGTGGCCACCGCGGCGGGACGCGGGCGGGCGAACACGCGTAGGCCGTCACGCAGGCGCAGCAGCGAATGGCCCGCCCCCGCGAGCGCCTGTGCATGGCGCGAGCGCTGGCCGATCTTCGCTCGGTGCGCGACGGGTGAGACAAGGACCGGCGCCAGCAGCGCCGCCAGCAGCGCCGCGAGCGGCGCGAGCGCGATCAGCACCAGGGTCCGGTCGTGCCTGTCGAGAACGCTGCCGGTAGACAGGGTCACGCCACCGAGGATGCACAGCGCGAGAAGGTTGAGCAGCGCCTGAGAGACCATGGTGCCGAACACGACCGGCAGGGTCTCGCGGGCGCGGCCGAGGCGACGGGCGACGATCAACGCGCGCGAGGTCTCGCCGAGGCGCGCCGGCAGTGTCGCGGACATGAGCACGCCTATGAACGTGCCCTGCATCGCGTCCCTGCGTTTGGCCCGGCGCCAGGTGGGGGCGGCGGTGAGGATCGCATGCCAGGAGATCGCCCGGGCGAGCATCGCCGCGCACATCAGCGCGAGGCCTGCTAGTAGCAGGCCGGGCTTGGAGGCGACGAGCGAGGCGGCGACCCGGGCGACCCCGACCCGCTGCAGCGCCAGCGCCCCGAGAGCGCCGGCTCCCAGGGTGCTCGTCGTGAGCGCTAGCCGGCGCAGCGTGCGCAGGCGCCGCTCGCGCCGGCCGAGGGGGGTGCGCGCGACCGGCTTGGCGGCCTGCAGGGATGGCAGCCGTTGGGCGGGGACGCGCGGCAGCAGGTCTGAGGGCGCGAGCCCGTAGCGCACCGCGGTGCGGGCCAGATGACCGCGCGCGGGGTGACTGGCACGCCGGGCGATCGCGAGCGCCTGCTCGTAGCAGTCGAGCACTTCGGCGGCGACGTGGGGCCAGGCGAAGCGCTCGGCGCGCTCGCGCGCGGCGGCGGCCATGCGCACCCGCCGTGCGGGGTCGAGCGCGAGTCCGCGCAGGGCCTCGGCGAGCGCGAGCGGATCGCCGGCGGGCAGCAGCTGCCCGTCGAGACCGTCGCGCACGACATCGCGGTAGCCCGGGATGTCCGAGGCCAGCACGGGGACCCCGGCGGCGAACGCCTCGGTCAGGACCATGCCGAAGCTCTCTCCGTCGAGCGAGGGAGCGCACAGGACATCGGCACGCGAGAGCTCCTGCAGCTTTCGCTGCTCGGAGACCTTGCCCAGCGTGCGCACGCCGCGGTCGTCGAGCATCATGTAGGTGACCTCCGCCCCGCTCGCTCCGACGAGCGTCAACGTCGCTGGCACGTGGTCGCGCAGAGCCTCGAACGCCCGCAACAGGACCGGCAGGCCCTTGCGCTCGACCGCCTGACCGATGAACAGGATCCGCAGCTCGCGCTGCGGATCGGTGTGCTCTGCGCGCGCAGCCGAATCGCCGCGTGATGCGTCCATCGTCTGCTCCCCCGCTGTCGGCGCTTGCCCCGGCGCGCCGGCCTCCGCGCGGGGGTTTGGATCGATGAGGTGGACGCCATTGGGGATCAAGCGGTAGCGCCCCCCGTAGAAGCGCCGCGCCGTCCAGGCGGCGGCTTCGGAGACCGCGACGCGGACTTGCAGGCGGTTCATACGCCGGCGTCCACCGAGCGCGATCGCCGCGATCCCATTGGTCAAGGCGTTCTCGGAGTAGGTGTGAAACGTGCCGACGAGCGGGAGGTCGCCCGCGCTGCACAGCGCGTCCCAGCCGATCAGCGGTACGACCGGCTCGTGGATGTGGGCGACATCGTAGGCTCCTTCGCGCAGCTCGCGGCGCACAGTAAGCAGGCCCTGCGAGCCGATGGCGACGTTGGAGACCGCGCCGTTGGCGGGCACCCCGACTGTGCGACCGAGCGAGACGAACCTCTCGGGCGCCGCGCGCGGCTGCGGGAAGGCCCCCCGATGCAGGCGCACGGACAGCTTGTCGTCGGGGTCGAACGGGGCGAGGATGCAAGCGTCGTGACCGGCCTCCGCCAGCCCGGACGCGAGCGCCCACCGCCGGGGTAGGTCCACGAATACGGCGACACCAGCGCGATCCGCACGTGCGGATGTTAGCCATTCGCGCAGGCGGGCAGGAGGTCTCGCTTGGCAGACGTCTGGAGGGGCTCGGCTTGCACCGACGTTGGGCGGGTGATTGCGATAATCGTTGCGTGGGCGCGCGCCACTTCGTCAAGTACACGTTCCTGAAGCTCGACCCGGCCTGGCGCCGGCTCGATCGGGCACAGCGCGAGCAGGACAAGCGCGAGTTGCTGGCAGCATGCGAGGACTTCGCCGACGGGCATCTGCTGCAGGCCTTCTCGCTGGTCGGCACGCGCGGCGACGCAGATCTGCTGCTGGTCGCGGAGGCGGAGAACCTCGAGCGCATCCACGAGTTCCACGTCGTGCTGGCGCAGAGCGGGGTCATGAAGTGGGCGCATGTCCCGCACTCGTTCTTGGGCATGCGCAAGAGCTCTGAATACTCAGAAGATGAGCGCGTCACGCCCCGCGGCTTCCGCGGCAAGTACGTGTTCGTGTATCCGTTCGTGAAGTCGCGTGAGTGGTACGCGCTGCCCGCCGCTGAGCGGTGGCGCATCATGCAGCGCCACATCGAGGTCGGGCGCGAATACCCGGCGGTGGACAACCACACGACCTACTCCTTCGGCCTGGATGACCAGGAGTTCGTGGTCGCGTTCGACACCGACGATGTCGCCACCTTCCTGGACCTCGTGCAGCGGCTGCGCACGACGGAGGCCTCGCGCTACACCGTACGGGACACGCCCAGTTTCACATGCATCGCTATGTCGCTGGGGCGCGCGCTGAACGCGCTGGATGGTGAGCCGGTGGTGTTCGAGACGACCGCGATGCCGGCGTCCTGAAGCTGTACCGACGTTCGGTCGACGGTGCTGGTCGACCGAACCGTTCGCCACGGCATGCCCGTTTGCGTAGACGCGCTATGACCGCAGCGCGAGATTCAACAGCGCGGCTTCCGCTTGAGAAGCGAATTCCTGCAAATTGCGCAGAACCGGTCGTGCCTTACGCGGTATTTGCGCGGTAGCAGGATAGGCTGGCTTCGCTGGTTAGCCAGGAGAAGGAGCTGGAATGGGAGCTGGAATGGCTCTGTGCACGACCCTATGAAAGGGGCAGGAAGAAGGCTCTCGCGGATGGTTGTGGTTTGGCTCGTCGCGATCGCGGCGGGGCCAATCGGCGCTGCCATCGCCGCACCACCCAGCGTCACGATCGAAAGTCCGCCCAACGGAAGCGTGCGCGAAAACCAGACGCCCTCTTTCAGCGGCCATGCCGAAGCCCCCGGCGGCGAAGTGACACTCAGGATATACAACGGCCCGACCGCCACAGGGACGGTCATACAGGAATTAGACACGCGGTTGCTCTCGTCAAACGGTATGTGGTCCCTTGGGCCCACCGAACCCCTGCCGGTCGGCACCTACACCGCGCAGGCGACGCAGACCAACCTCGCGTTGGAAACTGGTAAGAGCTCGCCTGTCACGTTCACGCTACATAAGGCGCTCTCGGTTGCACCAACGGTGACTTTGGACTCGCCCACATCGCCGTCGAGCAACACGATGCCGTCCTTCACTGGCAGCGCTAGCGACATAACGCCAGTCACGGTTCAGATTCACGCTGGAGCTACGGCGAGAGGCACGGTCGTCTCGACGGCGACGGCCACAGGCACCGGCGCCGGGTGGATGTCTGGCAGTGCGAGCCCAGCCCTGCCGAGCGGACAGTACACCGCGGTCGCCATCCAGGCAGGCTCACTGTCAGGAAACCCCGCGGCTAGGAGCAAACCGGTTACTTTCACGGTCACGCCCCCCACGCCCGGGGAAGCCGCGTCGATCGGGCCTCCGGTGGCCTCGTTCACGTGGTTCCCGTCCGTGCCGACGACCGGCGCGCCCGTCTCGCTCGTGTCGACGTCCACCGATGTCACCAGTCCGATCGTCGGGATCGCCTGGGCGCTCACGAGCAGCGGGCCATTCCAGGGTGGCGGAACCGTGCTCACCACCTCGTTCTCCACCTCCGGAGCTCATGTCGTGCGGCTGCGTGTGATCGACGCCTACGGCCTTTCGAACGTGGCCGCCGCAATGATCAATGTGGTCGGTCCTACGGTGTCCCTCATGCAGCCGTTTCCCGTTGTCCGGATCGCGGGCAACGAGACTGCCTCGGGGGTCAGGCTCAGGCTGCTGACGGTGCAGCAGGTGCCCGCAGGAGCACGGATAACGGTGAGGTGCAAGGGTCGTGGTTGTCCGATCAGATCTGAGAGACGAGTCGCGGCGTCTAGCAAGCAGGGAGCCGCCGCGGTCAAATTTCGGAGGTTCGAGCGCTCCCTGCGCTTTGGCATCACCCTGGAAATCCTGGTCTCCAAGCCCGGCAAGATTGGAAAGTACACCCGCTTCGCGATTCGCCGCGGCAAGCTGCCCGCACGCGTCGACATGTGTCTCGACCCAGCCGGGCTCAAGCCACTGGTGTGCCCGTCGTCCTGAGCACATGGCGCGCGCTGGTGGCAGCCGTGCTCCTTTCGCTGGCGCTCGGGGCGCTGCTCTCGGACGGTGCCGGCAGCGCACCGTTCGGCGGGTTAGGCAACCTTTCGCCGCTCTCCCCTGCGACCGTTGCGACTCCTGGATCTGAGCCTATCTCTCTCGTCGTCAGCCCGGATGGCAAATCTGTTTATGTTGGGTTTGAGTATGGCGGGGCTGTCTCGCAGTTCAGTCGAGACACTGCTACGGGCAAGATCACGGCACTCAGTCCGGCGACCGTCGCGGCGGGCAGGGAACCGCGCACGCTCGCTGTCAGCCCCAACGGCAAGTACATCTATGCTGCGAACTTCGGCAGCAACAACATCACTACCTTCTTGCGTAACCCCGAAACCGGCAAGCTCACGGTGCACGGCTCGACGGTCGCGACGGGCACTGACCCACATGGGATCGAAGTCAGCTCAGACGGCAAGTCGGTCTATGTCGCCAACTATGGAGAAGCCACCATCTCGCAGTACTCACGCAACACCGAAACCGGTGCGCTGGCGGCGCTGCGGCCGGCGACGGTCGCAGCGGGTTCGAACCCAAACGGTATCGCGATCAGTGTCGATCGCACGTCAGTGTATACGGCGAATCGGACTAGCAACTCTGTCTCGCAGTACAGCCGCAATGCGGAAAGCGGCAAGCTCACACCGCTGAGTTCGGCGACGGTCAAAGCGGGGGCCAATCCACACAATGTCGCGATTAGCCCTGATGGTAGATCGGTCTATGTGCCAGATGCTGGCGAAACCACGGTCTCGCAGTACAGCCGCAACACCGAAACGGGTCGGCTGACGGCACTGAGTCCAGCTACGGTGGAAACGGCAGGCAGTGCACGCGGTGTGGCAGTCAGTCCCGACGGCGCATCGGTCTATGTAGCGAACGGCACCGAGGGAGTAGTCTCGCAGTACAGCCGCAACGGCGAGACCGGCAAGCTCACGGCCCTCAGTCCCGCGACAGTCGCGGCGGGTGCGCACTCCTACTCAGTTACCGTTAGTCCTAACGGTCAGTCTGCCTACGTCATGAACGAAGAAGGCCACAACATCTCACAGTACTCGCGAGCAAGGGTGCCGACGGTCGTGACCGACGCGGCCACGGCGGTAACGCAGACCTCGGCGATCTTGAACGGCCTCGTGACCCCCGGAGGACTGGTCAGCGAATGCGAGTTCGAATTCGGCACCTCGGCGGCCTACGGATCCACCGTGACGTGCACGCCCTCGCTGGGCTTCGGCGCGAGTCCTGTCCCGGTGTCCGCGGCGATCACGGGCCTTGCCGCGGGCACCGTATATCACTTCCGGGTCTCAGCGACCAACGTGGACGGCACAGGCGCCGGCTCGGACCGGTCCTTCAGGACGGTTGCGATCCAAGCGGCGAGCTCGCCGCCCGCGATCAGCGCCGCGAAGCTGACGATCAGCGCGGTGAGGCTGACCCATAGGCTTTTTCGCGTCGGAAAGCAACCCACGGCGATCTCAGCCAGCAAGAAGCCGCTCGGGACCAGCTTTCGCTTCACGCTGTCCGCCGCCGCGAAGCTGCAGATCGCGATCACGCGATCTGCGCCGGGACTGCAGCACGCCCACAGCTGCCTGGCACCGACCGATAAGCTCAAACGAGCGCACGCCAAACGCTGCACGCGCACACTGACCGTCGCCACCCTCACCCGCGCAAACGTGCCGAAGGGTGCCGACAGCGTCCCCTTCAGCGGGCGCATCGACCGCCGTGCGCTCAGCCCTCGCAGCTACAACGCGGTCCTCAGCGCGAGCAACGCTGCTGGGCGCTCGAAGCCCGTTACGCTGAGCTTCACGGTCGTTCGCCGCTAGGAGACTGCTGAAAAGTCCGCGCGGCGATCGATCGACGCGTTTCGCCGCGAGAGATTTCCCTCAGGAGACTGTTCAGGGCCTTAGAAGGGCTGAGGATCGCATTGGTTAACTCCAACTGCCCGGACCAAGTCTTTACCTGGGCCCGACTTGACGACTTCGCGATGGGAGCCGCATCGGGTGGCACACCTATGCGCACCCCGCCGCGGGCGTGGGTGGCGGCCGGCCCGCGGCGCGCAGGCGCGACCACGCCTGCCACAGCCGGTAGGTCGGGTAGAGGTGGGAGAGCTCGGCGCCGATCAGGCCCACGGGGAAGGCCGGGTCCTCGCGGAAGGTGTACTGGAAGACCGCGCCGACGCGCGGATCGTGATACCAGCGAATCAGCTGGGCGGCCATCGCCTGGCAACCGGCTTCTTCATCGGCGGCGCCCGCGGGCCTCGGCGAGCCGGGATGTGGCGCGCCGGCGCCTGTCTCGGTGACCCAGATCTGTGCGCTGCGCGCGCACCCGCCGCGGGCGTTCAGCGCCGCCTCCAGGTCCGCGACCGGGTCCACGCGCGGGCTCGCCGCACCGCGGCTGGCGTATGCGTGGATCGACCATATATCGCCGAGGCAGACGACGTCTGACGGAAGCGCCGACACGAATCGCGAGACGCTCAGGTGATCGCGCGAGTCGCTCTGAAAGGCGTTCAGCTCGCCCAGCAGCAGGTGGTGCTCACCGCCGTCGGCAAGCAGCTCGGCGGCCATCGCGCGGGCAAGTTCGGCGTAGAGCGCCGGCGAGAGCGGTCGGGAATCCGCCGCGCAGGAGGAGTGCTGGGGACTTAGGAAGACAGCGTGGTTGGGCTCGTTCCACGGGCTCCACCACTGGAGCGCCACCCCCTCGCGAGCGGCGAGCGCGAGCAGCGAGCGGATCAGCGTCCTGTACGCGGTGATCGCGGCATGGGTCGGCGCCCGTGAGAACGCGGTGGCGTGCGAGCGTTCGCAGCCCGAGGGAGCCCCGGCCGCCCAGGCAGGCGTGCCGTAGATGTCGATCACGACCTGAAAGTCGCCGACGGCGCCCGTGCCCGCCGCCCGCTGCTGGGAGGCAATCGCAGCCAGCTCGTCGCGGATGCCCGCGAAGCGGCCGCAGGGGCCGACCTGCCGCGCGCAGCCGCTCGCCGGAGCTTCAAGCGCCGGCGGTTCGCGCGGATCGGGCTGCAGGGCCGCCCAGTCCACGAGTAGGCGCAGGTACCGCGGGTGCAACGCGGTGAGCTCCTGCCGCACGGGCTGAAAAGCTGCGGCGGGTCGCGGCGATCCGTGCGGGCTCCACAGCAGGTTGGCGTTGTCCTCGGTCAGCCCGAGCGCCGGACCGCGGGGCGTGGCCGCCGCCCGCACGCCGCTTGACCGAGCGCGCGAGGCACCCTTGCCGCAACCGCCCGCACACAGGACCATCAGCGCGGCCACCGTGCAGGTCGCCGGCTTCAGCTGCAGGCGAGACAGCACCGAGCGAGGGTATGCGTCCGCTCGCCGCCAGCCGAGCACCAACCCAAACGGGACAAGGCGAGCCCTCCCGTGGGACCGGCGAGTCCTGCCGGTCCTCAGACCGCCGAGACCTGCTCCTCCTCGGCCACGCGGAAGGAGGACCCGCAGCCGCACGCGGCCACCACGTTGGGGTTGTTGACCTTGAAGCCGGCGCCCTGCAGGCTCTCCTCGTAGTCGATCTGCGCACCGCGCACGAACGGCAGGCTCTCGCTGTCGACCAGCAGCCGCAGGCCGTGACTCTCGAACACCACGTCCCCGGCGCGCTGCTCATCGAAGGCCAGCTGGTACTGAAAGCCCGAGCAGCCGCCGCCGCGCACGCCCACGCGCAGGCCCGCCACACCCACATCGCCCGGCTGGGCCGCGAGGAACTCGTGCACCTTCTCGGCGCCCTTGTCGGTGATCGTGATCATCTGTTTTGCTCCCGTGATGCGTGCTGCCTGCGCGCTCAATCGCAGGGCCGATGGCAAGACTTTCCAAAGTATAGCGAGGGCCGGGGACCCGCTACGCTTGCAAGGGCATGCCCTCCCCCGAGGACATAAGACAGCGCATCGAGTCGTCGATCCCCGGCGCGCGGGCCGAGGTCGAGGATTACACTGGCGGCGGCGATCACTTCCGCGCCACCGTCACCGCGGCCGCGTTCGCCGGTCGCAGCCGCATCGAGCAGCACCGCCTCGTGTACGACATCTTCGGGGCGGAGATCGGCGGCCCCATCCACGCGCTGTCGCTGAAAACCCAGACCCCCTGAAGGCGAGAACCAATGAGTCAGGAGCTTCCCATGTCAGCACCCCCGAATTCACCCGCCGCCACCGGCGCGGCGATCTCGAGCGAGCCCAACCCGGTTCGCGAGGCGATCGCCAAGGCGATCGCCGAGCACCGGGTGATCCTGTTCATGAAGGGCACGCCAGAGGCGCCCGCGTGCGGCTTCTCCGCGCGCACCGTGGCGGCGCTGAAGGCGCTCGACGCTCCCTTCGCGGCCGTCGATGTGCTGCCCGATCCGCGCATTCGCCAGGAGCTCTCGGCGATCTCCAGCTGGCCCACGATCCCGCAGCTGTTCGTCGACGGGGAGCTGCTCGGCGGGTGCGACATCGTGACCGAGATGTACGAGTCGGGAGAGCTGGCCGCGGCCTTGCGGTAGCGTCGGCGACCGCATGCGCCCAGTCGCGGTCGCCACCGACAGCACCCACTATCTACCGCGGTCGCTGGCCGACCGCGAAGGCATCCACCAGGTGAGCCTGTACGTCGGCTGGCAGGAGGGCCGCGAGCGCGAGCTCGAGATGGACAGCTTCGACGGCTTCTACGAGCGCCTGCGCAGCGACCCCGAGCTGCCGACCACCTCGCAGCCCTCGATCGGGGACTTCCTGGAGGTGTGGGAGCCGCTCATCGAGGACGGCCGTGACGTCGTGTCGATCCACCTCGCGGGCGGCATCTCGGGCACCTGCGAGGCCGCGCGCCAGGCGCACGCGCTGCTGGCCGAGCGCGGCCTGGGCGAACGCGTCGCAGTGATCGACAGCGAAAGCGCCTGCGGCGGCACCGGGCTGCTGGCGCTGGCGGCATGCGCTGCCGCGCGCGGTGGCGCCGGCAAGGACGCCGTGGTCGCGCGGGTGCGCGACACGCGCAAGGCGCTGCGGATCTGGTTCTGCGTCGACACGCTCGAGTACCTCAGGCGCGGCGGGCGCATCGGCAAGGCGCAGGCCTGGCTGGGCGGCACCCTGCGCATCAAGCCGATCCTCTCGCTGGAGTACGAAATCGTGCCCGTGGAGCGCGTGCGCACAGCGGGCAGGGCGTTCGAGCGGATGGTCAGCTACGCGCAGGAGCTGCACGACAGCGGTGCGGGCGGGTGGGTGGTGCAGCACATCCAGGCGCCCGACCAGGCGCAGCGGCTGATCGATCGCGCGCGCGAGATCTTCGGCGCAGAGCCGGTCTTCACCTCAGAGGTGGGACCCGTCATCGGCACCTACACGGGACCCGGCCTGATCGGCGTGGGCGCGGTGCCACGCACGCTGCTCGCGTGAGGCCCGCGCCGCCCGGCACGGGCGCCCGCCCGGCGCCTCGGCAATGCAGCTCAGTCCGATCCGCCGCGGCGGCGCAGCATGCGGATGCCCATCACCAGACCCACCACGGCAGCGCCGGCGATCAGCTGGCCGCGGTGGCGCTGCACGTGCCCGCGCCAGTCGGTGAGGCGCGTGACCTCGCCGCGCAGGCGGTCGATCGAGACCGCCAGCTCCATACGGTTTGCCTCGATCGAGCTGCGGATCTC
>VAWK01000029.1:13004-78858 GCA_005885515.1 Actinomycetota bacterium
CGGGTTCGGACCCGGCGCTGACCGTGTCGCGAATCTTGCGCGCCTCCTCGATCGCCATGTTGGGCACCGGCGGCGAGCCCTTTTTGACGGCCCGCGCGGCGACCAGGCCGGCGAGCGCGCCCAGCACGAGCAGGATCACGGCCATCGCGAAGAAGCCCCAGAAGTACGCGAAGGTGTTGCCGGGGAGGTAGAAGTACAAAAGCCAGGCGCATCCCACCAGCGCGAAAACGAGCGCGCTGAGCACGAACACGCCGGCGAAGACGCCGGCGGCCGCGCCGCGCATCAGCTTGCTCGCCTTCTCGCTCACCTCGGCCTTGGCCAGCTCGATCTCCTCGCGGACCAGCACCGAGGCGCGCTCGGACACCTCCGCGAGCGCGGCCGCGATGTTCTGGCTCGATTGCGCCTGCTCGGGCGCGCGCGGCGGCTCGGGGGGCGTGCTCATTCGGGCGGCTCCTCTCCAAACGCGCGCCTCCACACCAGCACGGCGACGCGCTGCACGATGATGCCCGACAGGGCGCCCAGCCCGGCCTGCAGGCCCGACCACATCAAGCGCTTGGCGAGGTCGCTTTCCATCGAGCCGGCAGTCTATTGAGCGCCGGAGGAGCGAGCCCGCTCGCTCCCGGCGCCACCGCGCGGAGCCTGCTCGAGGCCGCCGCAGATCGTCTCCACGACCAGCCACTTGGCGCGCTCGAAGTGCTCGGGCCCCGCCGGGAGCAGACCGAAGATCCAGCCCGTGAGCAGCTGCTCGATCGCCCCGTAGAAGGCCATGGCGGCAAAGCGGGGTTCGATCTCGGGCCTGAAGTAGCCCTGCGCCTGCGCCTCGGTGACGATGTCCCCGATCAGCTCGTACGCGGTGCGGATCTCCGCCAGGTGGGTCTGCCCGAACGAGTTGGCGGCGCGCGTGACCTCGACGATGATCACCTTCATCAGGTCGGGGTCGTGGCGATAGCTGTCGACGATGAAGGACGCGATCGCGCCGAACTTCTCGCGCACCGAGATCGGCTGCGCGTCGACCTCGCGGATCAGCTCCAGCATCACCTGCCAGCGCTCCAGGAAAAGCGTGTCCAGCACCTCGTCCTTGGAGGCGAAGTAGTGATACACCAAGCCGTAGGCCACGCCAGCCTCATCGGCGATGTCGGACACGCGGCAGGCATGGAACCCCTGGCGGGCGAACACGCGCACGGCCGCATCGAGGATCTGCCGGCGCTTGCTCGTCGCCGCCTTCTCGTCGCCGCCGGCTAGCCTCTGGTCGCCGCCGGCGACCTTCTCGCCGCCCACCGGCGCCCCGGCCGGGCTCACGCGTGCACCTCCTCGGGCCAGCGGTACGCGACGGGCCTACGGTTGGCAAGCGACGGCAGCTGCTCGCGGATCTCCCGCTGGCGCTCGAGGTCGAGCTCGGCGACGACGTAGCCCTCCGTGTCGGGGGCCTGGGCGAGGATCAGTCCCCAGGGATCGACGATCATCGAGCGCCCGCCCGAGCGATAGCCGCCGGGATGGGCGCCGACCTGGTTGGCGGCGACGATGAACGCCTGGTTCTCGATCGCCCGCGCCCGCAGCAGCGTCTCCCAGTGGTCGCGCGTGGTGGCCAGCGTGAACGCGGCGGGCACCGCGATCACGCGCGCGCCGCGCACGGCCAGGATGCGGTACAGCTCGGGGAAGCGCAGGTCGTAGCAGATCGACAGCCCGAGCTCGACGCCGTCGGCGGTCTCGGAGGCGACGATCTCATCGCCCGGCTCCTCGAGCTCGGACTCGCGGTACGAGCGCCCGCCCACCTGCACGTCGAACATGTGCAGCTTGCGATAGACGGCCCGCAGCTCGCCGTCGGGGCCGACGTGCACGGACGTGTTGGCGAGCTTCTGCTGCCCGGGCAGGCGCTCGAGGATCGACCCCGCCACCAGGTCGACTCCGACCTCGCGGGCGGTCGCGCGAGCCCACGCGATCGCCGGGCCGTCGAGGCTCTCGGCGGCGCTGCGCAGCTGCTCGTCGGTGCCGATCGCAGTCCACTTCTCGGGCAGTACGATCAGCCCAGCCCCGTCGGCAGCGGCCGCGCGGGTGAGGCGGTCGGCGCTGGCCAGGTTGGCTGACGGATCGGCGGTGGAGTTGAGCTGGACTGCGGCGGCCCTCACGAGCGCTTTCGCCGGGCCTGTGCCCGCGCGCGGGCGACCATGGAGATCAGATTGACTGGTCAGTCAACACCAACAAGGATAACGCCGCCGGCCGCGCACCCGCCGCTTCCGGACAGCTGGCGTCCCGCCCGCTTGAGCCCCGTTCGCGGCGGGCGAGCGCTCAAGCGCTGGCGCTACGTGGGCCTGTTCTGCGAGCAGATGATGGCTTGCGCGGCGCGCGTGCAGATCGGCCCCGCCCGGCAATCGTTCTGGGCCCTGTACCTGCGCTCCGAGGGCAGCCTGCGCGAGCGCACGCGCATGCTTCGCGGCCGCGGCGCCGTGCAGCTCGGCCAGGGCCAGCTGCAGGTGCACGACGCCGGCGTGCGGCTCGATTTCTGCTTCAGCGAAGCCGCGCCCATCCACGCGCGCTGCCTGCACGACGGCGGCGAGGTGTTCACGCGCAAGCAGGCCGGCATCCCTGCGCGCGGCACGCTGGCGCTCGACGGCGGGGCGCCACGGCAGCTCGAGGCGCTGGCGGTGGTCGACGACACGGCCGGCTACCACGCGCGCCACACCGAGTGGTGGTGGAGCGCCGGGGCGGGCACGGGGCGCGACGGCGCGGCGCTGGCGTGGAACCTCGTCAGCGGGGTCAACGACCCCGCGCGCGGCTCCGAGCGCGCCGTGTGGGTGGCAGGCGACCCGCACGAGTGCGCGCCGGTGAGCTTCCGCTCAGACCTGGGCGAGATCTGCTGCGAGGACGGCGCCAGCCTGCGCTTCGCCGCCGAGGCCGAGCGCTCTCACCGCCAGAACCTGCTGATCGTGAGCAGCGACTACAGGGCCCCGTTCGGCAGCTTCTCGGGCACGCTGCCCGGCGTCCGCGGCGGCGGCCCAGTCGCGCTCGCGCACGGCCTCGGCGTGGTCGAGCACCACCGCGCGCGCTGGTAGCCCTATACGCCCGCTGATAGCGCTGGCCCCTCACGCATCGCCGCCCGCCCGCTGGCGGCGCAGCTCGGCCAGCAGCAGCTTGGAGTGCATCGCCCCCAGCAGCTCGCGCAGGGGCTCGACGCCCGCCGCCACGATCTGAAGCGCGCGCTCCACGTCGACCTCGCCGGCGAGCCGCCCGAGCAGCGCCCGCACCTCCTCGCGGACCAGCGGCTGCAGCGCGTCGCGGTAGCGCAGCGTGTCATACACGGTGAAGCCCAGCGCCTCGTCGTAGCCGCCGGCGCGAAAGCTGGCGATCGCCTCGATGATCCTCACGTCTTCGGCGTCGTAGCCGTTGCGGTTGGGGCTCAGCACGCCGATCTCGGCCAGCCGCTCGAGCACGTTGCGCGGGATCTGATAGCGCTCGCATGCCGCCCGCACCGACACCCGCTTGCCCTCCTCGGCGCCCGCCAGCGCCCGCTCGATGATGCGGTCCTCGAGCTCCACCAGCGCGCGCACGCGCTCTGGATCGTCCTCCAGCGCGCCCTTGATCACGCGCAGGGGCATGAAGCGCTGCTGCTGCAGCCGCTTGATCAGCTCGATCCGCTGCACGTACTCGGCCGGGTAGTAGGCCATGTTGCGGCTCGTGCGGATGATGTCCGCCCCCTCCCCCAGCAGGCCCTCGCGCAGGTAGTAGCGGATCGTGCCCGGGCTCACGCCCGAG
Source organism: Actinomycetota bacterium (assembly GCA_005885515.1). Taxonomy (GTDB): domain Bacteria; phylum Actinomycetota; class Thermoleophilia; order Solirubrobacterales; family Solirubrobacteraceae; genus Palsa-744. The sequence continues at coordinate 16,755 of VAWK01000029.1, forward strand.
CGCTCGGCCAGCTCGCTCATCTTCAGCAGCGGCTTCTGCGCGGAGCCGGCGCGCTCCGCCGGCGCGGCCGCGCTCATGCTCTGAAGCTCACCGGCTGGGGCTCGCCGGCCGCCGCCACCGCCCCGCTGTCCAGCAGCTCGGCGATCTGCGCCTCCGAATAGCCGGCCGCCGCCAGCACCTGCTCGGTGTGCTCGCCCAGCTTCGGCCCGGGCAGCCGCGCGTGCTCGCCGGGAGTGCGCGACAGCTTCACCGGCAGGCCCAGCTGGCGCACCGCGCGCTCGGCACCGGGCTGGGAGATCTCGACCACCATCTCGCGCGCGCGCACGAGCTGCGACGAGAGCGCCTCGTCCAGCTCCAGCACCGGCTCAAGGCAGCAGTCGTGCGCCGCCGCGAACTGCTCCCATTGCGCGCGCGTGCGACCCTTGAAGATCTCCACCACGTGCGCATGCGCCTCCGTCCCCGGACGCTCGAACTGGCGCTCGATGAGGTCCTCCCGGCCAACGCCGCGGCAGAACGCCTGCCAGAACTTCGGCTCAAGCGCGCCCAGCGTGACCCAGCCGTCTGCGCACTCATACGGGCGGTAGCAGATCAGCGCACCCGCCAGCGGCAGGTCGCCGCGGCGCGGCACCGTGCCGTCGGCGAAGTAGGCGGCGGCGACCATCGCCAGCCACGACAGCGAGCCGTCGGCCATCGACACGTCGACCACCTGACCCGTGCCCGAGCCCGCGTCGGCCGAGCCCGCGCCGCCGCCGTCGCGCTCGCGCAACGCGGCCATGATCCCGAAGGCCGCCATCAGCGCTCCGCCGCCGATGTCGGCGATCTGGCCGGCCGCCTGCACCGGCTCGCCGCCGGCCTCGCCGGTCAGGCCCAGGAGCCCGACCAGGCCCAGGTAGTTCGTGTCGTGCCCCGAGGCCTCGCGCTTGGGCGAGTCCTGCCCGTAGCCCGAGATCGCGCAGTACACGATGCCGGTGTTCTCCTCGCGCATGCGCTCATAGCCCACGCCCAGGCGCTCCAGCACGCCGGGGCGGAACGACTCGAGCACCACGTCGTGGTCGCGCACCAGCCGCAGCAGCACCTCGCGCCCGCGCTCCTGCTTGAGGTCCAGGCGGATCGAGCGCTTGTTGCGGTTCAGCGACAAGAACAGCGCCGAGCGCGCGCTCTCGTGCACGCCCTCGTAGTAGGGCGGCGACCAGCGGATGTAGTCGCCCATGCCGGTGTCCTCGACCTTCAGCACGTCCGCCCCGAAGTCCGCCAGCAGCAGCGAGCAGAACCCGCCCGGCAACAGGCGCGAGAGGTCCAGCACGCGGACGCCCTCCAGCGGCAGGCTCACCGCAGTCCCTCCACGCGAACGCATCCGGCGGCCGCAAGGCCGCTCCTAAAAAACGTCCTCACGCGCTGCTCACCCGCTCGCGCGCGCCGATCGCCAGCATCGCCCGCGCCTCCTGCACGCTGGCCGCGCGGCGGCCCATGTCCTCGGTCATCTGCCGCGCCTTGGCGATCAGCTCGCCGTTGGAGCGCGCCATGCGACCGTCCGGCAGGTACAGGTTGTCCTCCAGGCCCACCCTGATCGAGCCGCCGAGGCTGAGCGCCGCGGAGACGAGCATCCACTGATCGCGCGAGATGCCGATCACTCCCCAGTGGGCCGGCTCGGGGATGTTGTCCACCATCGCCGCCAGGTTGCGCGCCGTCGGCGGGATGCCCCCCACGACCCCCATCACGCAATCCACGTGCAGCGGCGTGCGCAGCACGCCCATGTCGATCAGCGGCGCCAGGCTGCCCACGTGGCCCACGTCGAAGCACTCGTGCTCGGGTTTGATGCCGAGCTCGTTCATCGCCTCCAGCAGCTCGATGATCTCCTCGAACGGGTTGGCGAACACCATCTTGAACACGAAGTCCCTTCGCGCGCGCGAGTACTTGGCGTAGTTCATCGAGCCCATGTTCAGCGCCGCCACCTCCGGGCGGCACGCGCGCAGGTAGGCGATGCGCTTGGCCACCGGCACGCCGATCGTGCCGGTGGAGAAGTTGATGATCACCGCGTCGGCCACCTCCGCGCGGATCGCCTCGCTGATCGCCTGGAAGTCCTCCACCTCGTAGCTCGGCGTGCCGTCAGGGGTGCGCGCGTGGATGTGGATCATCACGCCGCCCTCGTCCACGATGCGCCTGGCCTCCGCCGCGTACTCCGCCGGCGTGTAGGGGATCGCCGGGCATTGCTCGCGGTTGGCGATCGCGCCCGAGATCGAGCACGTGATCACCACCGGGTCCTCCAGGCTCATACCGGCACCACCCCGTGGCGCTTCCACGGGCGCTCGATGCGCTTGCCCTGCGCCATCTCCAGCGCGCGACAGATCGTCGGCCGCGTCTCGCGCGGGTCGATCACGTCGTCGATCATGTCGTTGCCCGCCGCGATGTACACGTCGATGATCTTGCGGTACGCCTCGATCAGCTCGGCCTTCTTGGCCTGCGGGTCGTCCGCTTCTTCTACCTGCTTGCGCATCACGATCTCCACCGCGCCCTCCGCGCCCATCACGCTGATCTCCGCGCTCGGCCACGCCACGATCAGGTCCGGCTCGTACGCGCGCCCGTTCATCACGTAGTAGCCCGCGCCGTAGGCCTTGCGCGTGATCACCGTGACCTTCGGCACGGTCGCGTTGGCCACCGCGTAAAGCATCTTTGCCCCGTGGCGGATGATGCCCTCGGCCTCCACCTTCGTGCCCACCATGAACCCCGGCACGTCCATCAGGAACACCAGCGGCACGCCGAACGCGTTGCACAGGTTCACGAAGCGCGCCGCCTTGTCCGCCGAGTCGTTGTCCAGGATGCCCCCCAGCTGCTTGGGCTGGTTGGCCACGATCCCCGCCGGCCGCGAGCCGAAGCGGGCAAAGCAGGTGATGATCGTCTTCGCCCACTGCGGCTTCAGGTCGAAGTAGAAGCCATCGTCGACGATCCGCGCGATCACGTCGTACATGTCATACGGCTTGCGATTGGACTCCGGCAGCACGTCCAGCAGCCCCTCGTCGGCGCGCTCCACCGGGTCGCCGCTGGCGCGACACGGTGGCGCTTCCTCGCAGTGCTGGGGCATGAACGACAGGTACTGCTTGATCGCCTCGATGCAGTGCTCGTCGTCTGCTACCTCGAGGTCGCCCACGCCCGAGCGGCGGCAGTGCACGCGCGAGCCGCCCAGCTCCTCCTGGGTCACGTCCTCGCCCACCGCCGCGCGCACCAGGTGCGGACCCGCCAGCGCCATCGAGCCGCGCCCCTTGACCATCGGCACGAAGTCAGCGAGCCCCGGGATGTAGGCGGTGCCGGCGGCGCACGGACCCATCAGCGCCGCGATCTGCGGGATCACGCCGCTCATCACCACCTCCTCGCGGAACAGGTGGCCCGAGCCGGCGAACAGCGAGCCCACCGCCTCCTGGATGCGCGCGCCGGCGGAGTCCAGCAGCCAGATGAAAGGGATCCGCTTGGTCAGCGCCAGCTCGCGCAGACGCCCCACCTTCAGCTCGCCCGTCATCCCCATCGAGCCCGCCATCACCGTGAAGTCGTACGCGCACACCGCAACCAGGCGTCCCTCCACCTTGCCGTAGCCTGTGATCACGCCGTCGGCCGGCGCCTCCTTTCCCTCCATCGCCCGCTGCGAGGAGTGGGGCCGGCCGTGGATGCCGAGCTCGGTGAACGTGCCCTCGTCGATCAGCAGCGCCAGGCGCTCGCGCGCCGTGAGCTTTTCCTGCGCGTGCTGGCGCGCGATCTTCTCCTCCCCGCCGCCCAGCTTGATCTGCGCGCGGCGCGCCTGCAGGTCCTCCACCAGCGGGCGCAGCAACGAGCTCCTCTGCAGCGTCGACATCAGCGCCCGCTCCACTGCGGCTCGCGCTTCTCGAAGAACGCGCTCACGCCCTCCACGATGTCCTCCGTGGACAGCGCCAGCGTGAGCTGCGCGCGCAGGTAGTCAAGCGCGTCGTCGAGGCCCATGTCCATCTGCCGGCGCATCGCGTCCTTGCCCAGCCGCATGATCACCGGCGAGGAGCGCGCCAGCTTGAGCGCCCACTCGCCGACCGCAGCCTCGAACCGATCGGCCGTGACCACGCGGTTGACGATGCCGGCGGCAAGCGCCTGCTGTGCGTCCCAGCGCTCGCCCAGCAGCAGCAGCTCGTTGGCCTTCTTGCGCGGCACGTTGCGGTAGATGAGCGCCATGATCATGAACGGGAACGCGCCCACGTTGATCTCGGGCGTGCCGAACGTCGCCTGCTCGGAGGCCACGATCAGATCGCACGCCAGCGCGATCCCCAACGCGCCCGCCAGCACGTGCCCGCGCGCCGCGCACAGGGTGGGCTTGCCAAGCGATCCAATCAGCCTGAACAGCTCGACGAAGCGCTCCGAGGCGATGTGCTTGGCCACCAGCGGCGCCTCCTGGCTGAAGCCGCCGAGGTTGGCGCCGGACGAGAACACCTTCTCGTGCGACGAGGCCAGCACCACGCAGCGCACGGCGGGGTCGTCGCGGGCCCGCTGCAGCGCCGCGATCAGCTCTGACAGCAGCTCGGCCGAGAGCGCGTTGCGCGTGTCGGGGTCGTTCAGCGTGAGCGTCGCCACCCCCTCGCCGTCGGCCTCGTAGGTGACCTTCTCGCTCGCCACCGCCGCATCGTAGCCTGAAGGCCGCGGCGGTGGGAAGTGAACAGTCCTACTATTTACTTTTCGTCGTCCTCCCGCTCCCGCGGGCGCTGCCGCCCGGAGCGTCGCTCGGTGAGCCTGCGCAGGGCCGCCAGGCTGACCGTCCGCCCGCGGGCCGGCGGCTGCACGCGCAGGGGAAAGTTGATCGCGAACACGTCCAGCAGCGTGCCCGTCGAGAGCCCTTCCGAGCTCGCCGAGATGCGCGTGCGCACGGGCAGCCCGCTCGCCGCGATGAACGTTTCAAGCAGCGTCGACGGCGGAGCGGGAGCGCTTCGCGGGGAGCGTGCGGCGGCACGCTGCGCGAAGATGTTCCTCAGGATGCTCCGCGGCTTGGCCGGCACCGCTGGTTCTTCCAGCGCAGCGGGCGCCACCGTCGCCCTGAAGCCCGTGATCGACTGATCGTCGATGACGCCGTGGCCGAGCTCGGTCACGCTGCGGGCGCCGCGGAGCGTCGACGCCAGGGCCCGGAACGTGCTCGCCACGGCGCTCGCGGGCGAACCGCCGCCGCCCGGCCCGAACAGCCCGTCCAGCCCGCCGCCGCGTCCGAGGTCGACCCAGGGACGACCCCCATCACGGTGCGCGACCCGCGGCTCGTATACGTAGACCGTTTCGTGCACCACGCGCAGCCTCAGAGTGTGCCCGAGCAGCGTGAGCGCGAACGAGCCGGCCGGCGGCGAGAGCGTCGCTTCACCCGACAGGTCGGTGTCGAACAGCTTCTGGAACGCCTCCGCTTCGCGTGGCAGGTGCGCGCCGGAGGCGGTGATCGAGGTCCGCAGCCGGAAGCGCTCGCTGATCACGCGCACGGCTTCCATCTTCTGTGCGAGCGCCGCCAGGTCGGGCGGCAGCGGCGACTCACCCGGGCGCAGCGGCACGGTCGCGGCGCGTGCGGGCGTAGCGGTCAGGGCCAATGCGAGCAGCGGCGCGCACAGCGTCACGGCTGCTCTCGTCACGATGGCACCTCCCCGCTAGGGCGATCTGCGATCGCGGTCGCCTGCATCCTAGCTCTGCGCGGCCCCGCGGCGGCCCGGCGGCGTGGGTCGCACTGCCAGAAGTATGTAGCGCTACTGTTTACTTTTTGGCGACGCTGCACTAGCGTCTGCTGATCCCGGGCGCCGGTCGCCACGCGGCGCCGGCCGGGACCATCGACATAAGGAGACCGCCCACCATGGCCGCCACCGCCGAGAGCGTGCTGAAGCCCGACTTCCAGACCAGGCGCAAGCACTTCATCTTCACCGACGAGCACGAACAGCTGCGCGAGTCGATCACCAACTTCGCCGTCAAAGAGCTCGCGCCGCACGCGGAGGAATGGGAGGAGACGACGTTCCCCGACTGGGTGTTCACGCGCATGGGCGAGCTCGGCTTCCTCGGCCTGGACAAGCCCGAGCAGTACGGCGGCCAGGGCGGCGACTACTTCTCGGCGATGGTGCTGGGCGAGGCGATCGCCCACGCCAACTGCGGCGGGCTCGCGATGGGCGTCGCGGTGCAGACGGACATGGCGATGCCGCCGATCCTCGCCTTCGGCACCGAGGAGCAGAAGCAGCAGTGGGTCGTGCCCGCGATCAAGGGCGAGAAGATCCTCTGTCTCGGCATCACCGAGCCCGACGCCGGCTCTGATGTCAAAGGCATCAAGACTCGCGCTGTGCGCGACGGCGACGAGTACGTGATCAACGGCTCCAAGACGTTCATCACCAACGGCCACCGCGCCCACCTGATCGTGCTCGTCACCAAGACCGACCCCGACGCCGGCTACGACGGCTTCAGCCTGTTCCTCGTGCCGATGGACGCCCCGGGGGTGATCCGCGAGGAGAAGCTCAAAAAGCTGGGCATGCACGCCTCCGACACCGCGCTGCTTGCCTTCCAGGACGTGCGCGTGCCGGCCTCGGCGCTGCTCGGCCAGGAGGGCAAGGGCTTCTACCACATCATGTGGGAGCTGCAGGGCGAGCGCATGATCGGCGCCGCCGGCAGCCTCGCCGGCGCGCAGCGGTGCTTCGACCGCACGCTCGCCTACGCCAAAGAGCGCGAAGCGTTCGGCAAAGCGATCGGCCACTTCCAGGTGATTCGCCACAAGTTCGCCGAGATGGCGACCAAAATCGAGGCCGCGCGCCAGCTCGTGTACGTGACCGCGTGGCGCTTCGCGAACGGCGAGTACCCCGTGCGCGAGATCTCGATGGCCAAGCTGTTCGCCTCGCGCGTCGCGGTCGAAGTCGCGGACGAGTGCATCCAGATCCACGGCGGCGCCGGCTATATGAAGGAGTACAACGTCGAGCGCGCGTGGCGCGACGCGCGCCTGAACCGCATCGGTGCCGGCACCGACGAGATAATGCTCGAGGTCATCGGCCGCTCGTACGGGCTGTAGGCGGCGCCCCCGGGCGCCCGCCCGGCCCGGGCGCCGGGCGAAGCACGCCCCCGAAGCGCGTGATGTCGCTCGCGCCTTCTTGCCGCTAGCGCGCGGCGGCGAGCGTGCGCGTGTAGAGCTGGGTCACGATCGCCTCGATCGTGGCCGCGGTCACGCCCAGCGCGGGGCAGCAGGTGGCGCGCCCGGGGGGAGTCAGCCCGATCTCCAGGTGCGGCCCCGAGGAGATCCCCACGACGCCGCACCCGACCTCGGCGACCGGCTGCCCAGCCTGCACGTGGGCGCCGACCGGGACCAGCGCCGGCGCCGCGTGGCCGTAGTACACGTACCAGCCGGCATACGGGCCGCCGGCGACCCGCTCGATGGGGGCGTACGGCCCGAAGCCCGAGATGCCCTCCTGCACGATCGTGCCCGCCGTGATCGCCACCTCCACCGCGCGCGGGCCGCAGGCGCCGCCGGCGGTCGAGATGTCCACCCCCTGGTCGAGGCTCCACGTCTGCGGCGCGAGCGCCACCGAGATCGGCTCGATCGGGAACGCGTAGCTGCCCTCGGCGGCGTACGTGTAGGTGGCGCCCCGTTCGAAGGACTGCACCGTTTCGCCCGACGGCAGGACGATCCCGGCGGCGCGAGCTTGCGCGATCTCGGCCTTGATCTGGGCGTCCGACGGCGCGCCGGCCGCCACGTGCAGGCCTCCCGAGCCGGAGGCTGCAGGCAGGCGGTCCGGCTTTGAGCCAATCTTGCCGCTCACCTCCCCGGCGGCCGCCGACGACGACGCCGGAGGCAGCGGCAGCCCGCCGCCCGCGCGCGCGCTGGCGGAGCGATGCGCGTGGCCCGCATGGGCGCCGCTTCCGGGCCCGCTAACGCCTGTCCCCGCGTGGCGCGCGGCGCGCGGGCCTCGTGCCCCGGAGGCGGAGTCGGCCGTCTTGCGAGCGGTCCCCGAGCTGCACGCCGACAGCAGCAAGCCGGCCAGGAGCAGCGCCACAGTGCTCGCGCGGGCGATCATATGCCGAGGAGCAGCCGCAATCGAGATCAATGATGGACGATCTGCGCCCGCCGCGAGGGCGATTGATTCCGCCTACGATCACGCCAGGAGCGTGAGCTGGCCAGTACCCCCATTCACCCAGGAGCACGAGGACCTGCGCGACTCGATTCGCGGCTTTCTGCAACGCGAGCTCGCGCCGCACGCCCAGCGCTGGGAGGAGGAGCGGTGGTTCCCCAACGACGTCTTTGAGGCGCTCGCCGGCCAGGGACTGTTGGGGCTGAAGTACCCAGCCGAGTACGGCGGGCAGGGCGGCGACTACCTGCACGAGTCGGTGCTGTGCGAGGAGCTCGCGCGCATCGGCTCCGGCGGCACGGCCGCGGGCATCGGAGCGCACGTGAACATCGCCACGCCGCCGATCTGGAAGTTCGGCTCAGAGCGGCAGAAGCAGCGCTACCTCGTGCCCGCGATTCGCGGTGAGAAGATCGGCGCGCTCGGCATCACCGAGCCCGGGGCCGGCTCGGACGTTGCCTCGCTGCGCGCCAGCGCCGAGCCGGCGAGCGGAGGCTGGGTGCTCAACGGCGAGAAGACGTACATCACCAACGGCGTGCGCGCCGACTTCATCGTCACCGCCGTTCGCACCACCGCCGAGGGCGGCCACCACGGCACCTCGTTTTTGATCGTCGACCGCGGCGATGGGGTCAGCTCGTCAAAGCTCGACAAGCTCGGCTGGCACGCCTCCGACACGGCCACGATCGCTTTCGAGGACGTGTTCGTGCCCGAAGACAACCTGCTCGGCCCGCTGAACGAGGGCTTCAGGCTGATCATGGCCAACTTCCAGTGGGAGCGGCTCGCGATGGCCCTGGGCGCGGTCGGGGCGATGCAGCTGGCGTGGGAGCGCACGGCGGCCTTCGCGCGCGAGCGACACGCTTTCGGCCGGCCGCTGTCGGGCCACCAGGCGATCCGGCACAAGCTCGCCGATCTCGCCGCCTCCACGTATGCCTGCCGCTGCGTCACCTACGACGCGCTGCGCCGCTTCGTCGACGGCCAGGAGCCCGTGAGCGAGGTGACGATGGCCAAGCTGCTCACGCAGCGCGCCTGCTTCGAGCTGATGGACGCCTGCCTGCAAATCCACGGCGGCGCCGGCTACATGCGCGAGTACTGGGTCGAGCGCGCGGCCCGCGACGCTCGCCTGGGCCCGATCGGCGGCGGCAGCGACGAGATCATGCGCGAGATTCTCGGGCGCACACTGAGCCTGTAGCCGCCGCGCCGGCCGCGCGACTGTGGTCGAAGGCTGCCTTTCGGGGCTCATGTCGCCGCGCGCCGCGACCGATACGACGGCGTGGCACAACACCGCCTCGCATTGCTCGCCTCCGCAGGCGTGCTTGCAGCATCTGCATACCTGCCCGCCCCACCTGCGCTCGGCGCCGGACGCAGCCATGTCGCGGACTACCGCCTGGCCGCCCCTCACGGGACGCACAGGCACGGTGCGCGCTGCACCGCGAACCGCAGGCACCGCCGCGCGTTGCGCCACCGCGCCAGGCACGCAAGCTATCGCAGCGGCTCAGGAACGCCGCTCGTGCGGCGCGGCTCGCGCTGCCAGCACCGGCGCAGAGGCAGCCGGCGCCGGCGCGTCCGGCGGCGCGCCGGGCACGTGCCAGCCGCGGCCCACAGCAGCACGTGCGTCGATGCCAACCTCATGCCCACAGCGGCGGACCTCGACCGCATTCGCGTCGCCACGCTGTGCCTGGTCAACCGTGAACGCGCCGGCCAGGGAGAGAGCGCGTTGAGCGCCGACCCGCACATGGCCTGTGCCGCACAGGCGCACAGCGACGACATGGCTTCGGCCGACTACTTCGATCACGTCGGGCCGCGCGGCGACACCCCCGCCAGCCGCCTGCGCGGCTGCGGCTACTTCGCAGGAGCACGGCTGGGCTATGAAATCGGCGAGAACATCGCCTGGGGCACGCTGTGGCTGGCCACCCCGCACGCGATCGTCGCCGCCTGGATGGCCTCCCCGGGACACCGCGCCAACATCCTCGACGCCCGCTATCGCGACACCGCGATCGGCGTCTCTGCGCAGCCGCTGGCATCCCTGGCGCGCGGCCAGGCGGGGGCCATGTACACGCAGGACTTCGGCGTCCTCATCGGCGGGTAGCCCCGCCCCGCGCCGCCGGCGAGCGCCGCCGGCCGTATCGCCGGCGAGCGATGCCGGCCGTATATAACTTCGACTCCCCGACCGCGACAAGGAGAGCGAACGACCATGGGAGTACTCGACGGCAGGGCGGCGATCGTCACAGGATCGGCGCGCGGGATCGGACGCGCCACCGCGGAGCTGCTCGCCTCCGAGGGCGCCCACGTGCTCATCAACGACCTCGACGGCGACATCGCAGCGCAGGCCGGCGAGGAGATCGCCGGCGAGACGGCGGTGTTCGCGGGCGACCTCACCAAGCCCGGCGTGCCGGATCAGCTCGTGCAGACCGCGGTGGACGCGTTTGGCAAGCTCGACATCATCGTCAACAACGCCGGCTACACGCTCGACGCGCCCGTGCACAAGATGTCCGACGAGCACTTCCAGGCGATGCTCGACATCCACACCGTGGTCCCGTTTCGCGTGATCCGTGCCGCCGCTCCGCACCTGCGCGAGCCGGCCAAGAAAGAGCGCGAGGAAGGGCGCGAGGTGTTCCGCAAGATCGTCAACGTCTCCTCCACCTCCGGCACCTTCGGCAACGCCGGCCAGGCCAACTACTCGTCCGCCAAGGCCGCGGTGGTGGGGCTCACGAAAACGATCGCCAAGGAGTGGGGGCAGTTCAAAGTCAACGTCAACGCCGTCGCCTTCGGCTTCATCGACACGCGGCTCACCCAGGCCAAGGTCGAGGGGAACGTGATGCAGAAGGACGGCGAGACGATCCAGCTCGGCATTCCCGAGCAGATGCGCCAGATGGCTCCCATGATGATCCCGCTGGGGCGCCCCGCCAGCCCCGCCGAGGCCGCCGGCGCGATCTTGTTCCTGTGCTCGCCGTGGTCCAACTACGTGCACGGCCAGACGCTGCACGTGACCGGCGGCATGTTCGGCGGCATGTCCGGATAGGGACCGCGGGGACGCCGGCCCCTACCCGCCGCAGCGGGGCCCCGCCAGGTCCAGCATGCAGCCCGAGAAGTAGGCGCCCGCCTCGGAGCCGAGGTAAGCCGCGAGCGACGCCAGCTCGGATGCGCGGCTCGCGTCGCCGGCTCCGATCGTGACCGCCGTGATTCCGTGTCGGGCCCACTCGATCGACAGCGTGCGAGCGAGGTTCTCGAGTGCCGCCCGAGCCGCTGGGGCATGCGCGCCGGCACCGGGCGCCGGCGCCAGGTAGACGATCCTCCCGCCGCGCCCGCCGGGGATGAACGCGGCGTCCGCCAGCGCCCGCGTCACGCACCAGGTCGCCTCGGCGCACACGCGCAAGCCGGCCCGTCCGGCGCCCGCGGCGAGGAACATGCCCGCGCCGTCGACGATCAGCATCCCGGTCCGCGCCTCCGCGGCCGGCGCCGCGGCCACCGCCCGCTGGATGTCCGCCTCCGCGGCGAGCTCGCCGGCGACCGTCGCCTCGCACTCCGCAACGCGCGCCCCCAGCTCTCCGAGCGCGGCGTGGATGGCCGCGCGCGGGGAAGCGGCGCTTGGCTGCTCGCCGGCGGCGCCCACGAGCAGCACCCACACCCCCTCCAGAAGTCCCGGGCGCAGCAGCTTGGCGGCCTCGCTCGCGCGCACGGTCAGGGCGCGGCGATCGGCGCCGGCGCAGCGTCCGCCGCCAGCGCCTGACGCCCGCTCAGGCGGCCGCTCCCCTCGGCGCGCCCGGTCCGGTGCGGCGCCCTGCTCGCAGCTGCTTGAGGATGCCCTTGCGCCCGTGCTGCTGCAGGCCGGCATACAGGCGGCGGATCTCCGCCAGGATCTCGTCGGCCACCGCCTGCTGCTGCTCGCGCGTGGGGTCGGCGATCGGCGCCCAGCGCAGCGCGTCGCCGTACTGCACGGTCACGCGCGGAAACTGCAGCCGCTTCCAGTTGCGGATGCGCGAGGAGCCGTGCACCGCGATCGGCACCACCGGGGCTCCGCTCTGCAGCACCAGCCTGCCGATGCCCGGCTTGGCGCGCTCGGACAGTTTTCCGGTGCGCGAGCGGCCGCCCTCGCAGTACATCACCACCGCCCCCCCTTTGCCGAGAATGGTCTCCGCCGTGACGAACGTCTCCTCGTCGCGCGCTCCGCGGCGCACGGGAAACACGCCGCCGTGCGTGTAGATGAACTGCATCGGCCGTTTGAACAGCTGCGACTTGGCCATGAAGCGCACCTTCCGGCGCAGGTAGCAGCCGATCAGGAAGTGGTCCATGAACGAGAAGTGGTTGGGCGCCAGGATGACCGCGCCGCGGCCGGGCACCTTGTCGGCCGAGATCGGTCGGGCGCGCAGGAGCGTATACGCGTACAGCGAGGTGATCACCCGACACAGCTCATAGATGGCGTCCGGCTCGCGCTCGCGCGCGCGCTTGTGAAAGCGGTCGAAGTACTCCTTCGGCCGCGGGTCGGCGTAGACCTGCTCGCGCATCGGGGCCAGCTCGTTCATCTGAGCGGTCTACCGCGAGCGGCGCCCAAGGTTACGCGCGCGGCCGATCGTCGTGCGTCGCCGCAGGCCGCGCACGGCGCGCCTCACCGGCGAGCACGCGCGCGGGCGAGCGCCTCCGTCCAGCCGTCGAGCAGGGCGGCGCGCTCGTCCTCGCCCATGCGCGGCTCGTAGCGCCGGCGCTCGCGCCACGCGGCGCCGATGTCGCTGAGCGTCCACGCGCCGGCGCCGACGCCGGCCAGGTACGCGGCACCGAGCGCGGTCGTCTCCGCGACCTCGGGCACGACCACGGGGACGCCCATCACGTCGGCCTGGAACTGCATCAGCCAGGCGTTGCCGCTGGCGCCGCCGTCGGCGCGCAGCTCGCTGAGCGGCTGCCCCGACGCCGACTCCATCGCGCGCACCGCATCGACGGTCTGGTAGGCGATCGCCTCCAGCGTCGCCCGCGCCAGATGCGCGCGCCCGGAGCCGAGCGTGAGCCCGACGATCGTGCCGCGCGCGTACGGGTCCCAGTGCGGGGAGCCGAGGCCAGTGAGCGCGGGCACGAAGTACACGCCATCGTTGCCATCCAGCGCAGCGGCCAGCGCCTCCGTCTCGGCCGCGCCGGCGATGATGCCGAGCCCGTCGCGCAGCCATTGCACGGCCGCGCCGGTGACGAAGATCGATGCCTCGAGCGCGTACGTGCTCGAGTCGCCGATGCACCACGCCAGCGTCGTCACAAGCCCGGCCGGAGGCGTCGGCACGGTGAAGCCCGCGTTCAGCAGCACGAACGAGCCGGTGCCGTAGGTGTTCTTGCCCATGCCCGGATTCACGCACGCCTGCCCGAACAGCGCGGCCTGCTGGTCCCCCGCCGCGCCCGCCAGCGGCGCGGCGTGGCCGTGCAGCGCCTGCGGACGGGCGTGGCCGAAGATCCCGGCGCTCGGCAGCACGCGCGGCAACGCCCGCTCGGGAACCCCGAACAGCTCCAGCAGCTCGGGGTCCCAGCGCCCGGCGTGAATGTCGTACAGCATCGTGCGCGAGGCGTTGGAGCAGTCGGTCACGTGCTCCCCCGTGAGCTTGAAGGCAAGCCACGAGTCGACGGTGCCGAACACGGCGCGGCCGGCGAGCACGCGCTCGCGCAGGCCGTCGACGTGTTCGAGCAGCCACTGGATCTTGGTGGCGCTGAAGTACGGGTCGAGCACCAGCCCGGTGCGCTCCCGAACCAGCTGCTCGTGGCCCGCCGCGCGCAGCTCATCGCAGCGGGCGGCGGTGCGGCGGTCCTGCCACACGATCGCGCGGTGCAGGGGCTCGCCGCTCGCTGGATCCCACACGCACACCGTCTCGCGCTGGTTGGTCACGCCCACCGCGAGCAGCTCGCCCTCGGCCACGCCGGCATCGGCGAGCGCCTCCCCGGCCACGGACTGCGTCAGGCGCCAGAGCTCATCCGCGTCGTGCTCCACCCAGCCCGGCCTGGGAAAGTGCTGGGTGAGCTCGCGGTAGGAGCGGCCGACCGGCTCGGCACGCTCGTCGAACACCAAGCAGGTCGTGCCCGTGGTTCCCTGGTCGATGGCGAGGATCACTCCTGACGCGAGCCTACCTGCGCGCGATGTACACGCGCGCGAAGTCCCGCAGCTGGCGGGCGCGGTGCACGAACCCTGCCGGCGTGCGGCCGCTTGCGCGGTGCGCGAGATCGAGCTCGACCTCGACCACGCGGTAGCCCGCGCGCACCGCGTCGATCGTCATCGCAAGCTCCATGCCAAAGCCCGCCGCGAACGGCAGCACGTCGTTCAGCACGTCCGCACGCAGCGCGCGCTGCCCCGAGATAGGCGCGGCCGCGCGCAGCCCGCAGCGGCGCCTGATCGCCCAGCGGGCAAAGGCAACCGCGACGCCGAAGCCGCCGCCGAGCCGCCTGCTGAAGGCCGCCACGGCGACGTCCGCCTCCCCGGCCCGCACCGCGTGCACGAGCGCCGCGAGCCGTGCCGCGGAGTCGCCGAGGTCCCCGTCGCAGAACAGCACGACCGCCTCCTCGCCGGAGCCCGGGCCCAGCTCCTGCAGCGCGGCGCGCGCGGCCAGCGTCGCCGCGCCGCCCTTGCCGATCGCCCGCCCGCCCCGCAGCACGCGCGCCCCCGCCTCGCTCGCGATCTCCGCGGTCGCGTCGCTCGAGCCGTCGTCGGCGAGCATCACCGGCACGCCGGGCAGGCTCCGCGCAAGCGCCGCCAGGGTCGCGCCGATGCGCTCGGCCTCGTTGCGGGCCGTGACGATCGTGAGCGTGTCTGCGGGCACTTTCTCGTCGGCGCTGCTGGCTATCGTCCGTAGGCGCCGCAGGCAATCGGACCCGGGAGGTATGCGTGACTGAGATTGAGGCCCATATCACCGGCACGGTATGGAAAATCGAATGCGCTGTCGGCGACGAGATCGAGGAGGGCGACACGGTCGCGATCCTCGAGTCGATGAAGATGGAGATGCCCGTCGAGGCCGAGGACTCGGGCACGGTCGCGGAGATACGCTGCGAGGAGGGCCAGTCGGTCAACGAGGGCGACACGCTGGTCGTGCTGGAGTAGCTCGGCTAGCCTGTCCGGCCGGTGTCCGCCGAGGCCGACTCCACCGCCAAGCGCTCCGTGCGCGAGCTCGCCGACGGCAAGCTGCTGGTGGATGAGCCCGCGCCCGGGGTGCTTCGCCTGACGATCTCAAATCCCGGCAAGCGCAACGCGCTCGATCACCCGATCCTCGACGCGATCACCGCCACGCTCAGCCAGGCCGGCGCCTCGCCCGCGCAGGCGCGCTGCGTGGTCGTCACGGGCGCGCACGGCATGTTCTCCGCCGGCTACGACATCGGCGAGATCCCCGACGATGAGTTCGAGCAGCGCGCCGAGCAGCTGGTGGCGCATCCGTTCACCGAAGCCATCGACGCGCTCGAGGGCTTCCCCCTGCCGACGCTGGCCGCGCTCCCCGGGCACACGATCGGCGGCGGGCTCGAGCTGGCGCTGGCCTGCGACCTGCGCGTGGCCGCCGCGGGCATCCTGCTCGGCATGCCGCCGGCGAAGCTGGGGCTCGTGTACTCGCACACCGGGCTGCGCCGCTTCCTCGACGCGATCGGCGCGCCGCGAACGCGCGAGCTGTTCCTGCTCGGACGCTACATCGATGCCGATACCGCGCTCGCCTGGGGACTGGTCAACCGCGTGGCGCCCGCGCAGCAGCTGGAGTCGGTTGCGCTGGAGCTCGCGGGCGAGCTGGCGAGCAACGCGCCGCTTGCGCAGGCCGGCAACAAGCGCGTGATCGCGGCCCTGCTGAGCGCTCGCGGGCAGCTGCCGGAGCCGGTCGCGCAGGAGCTGATCGGGCTGCGGCGCGCCTCCTTCGCCTCGAAGGACATGCGCGAGGGCGTGCGCGCGTTCGCCGAGAAACGGTCCGCCCGCTGGCGCGGCGAATAGCCGTCCGCGAGGCTGCATAACCTGCGGCGCATGCCGCCACTGATCACGCGCGAGGAGGCCCTGCGCCTGGGCCAGCTCGAGGACCGCGCGCAGATCGAAGCCCTGGTCGAGCGCGCCTGGAGCGCGCGCGTGGAGCGCTTCGGCGACTCGACGGACATGTGCTCGCTGGTCAACGCCAAGTCGGGTGGCTGCGCCGAGGACTGCGGCTTCTGCGCGCAGTCGCGCTTCGCCGACGCCGACACGCCGATGCACGCGATGATGGAGCCCGAGCAGGTGCTCGAGCACGCGCGTGCGGCCGAGGCCGCAGGCGCGCACCGCTTCTGCATGGTCACGCAGGGGCAGGGCCTGTCCAAGCGCGACTTCGAGAAGTACCTGCAAGGCGTGCGCTTGGTCGCCCAGCACACGAACCTCAAGCGCTGCGCCTCGATCGGGCACATGTCCGTGACGCGCGCGACCGCCCTGCACGAGGCGGGCATCCAGCGCGTGCACCACAACGTGGAGACCGCCTCCAGCTACCACGACGAGGTCACCACGACGGTCCGCTACGAGGGACGCCTGCGCACGATCCGGGCGGTGCGCGAGGCCGGCCTGGAGACCTGCGTGGGAGGCATACTCAACCTCGGCGAGACGCGCGAGCAGCGCGTCGAGATGGCGTTCGAGCTGGCGGCGCTCGACCCCACGAGCGTCCCCATCAACCTTTTGAACCCGCGTCCCGGCACCAAGTTCGGCGACCGGGAGCTGATCGACCCGTGGGAGGCCGTGAAGTGGATCGCGATCTTCCGCCTGATCCTGCCGGAGGCGCTGTTCCGCCTGTGCGGAGGGCGCGTGGAGAACCTCGGCGAGCTGCAGCCGCTGGCCGTCAAGGCGGGGCTCAACGGCGTGATGATGGGCAACTTCCTCACCACCCTCGGGGCCGAGCCGGCGGAGGATCGGGCGATGTTCGAGCAGCACGGGCTGAACGTCGCGCGCCAGCCCGACAACGCCGCCAACCCGCGGCCGGACAACCGCTCGGGGTGGCTGGCGGGGCAGACGCCGGACCTCGTGCACGAGTTCCTCGGCGAGCACGATCGCGGCCGTGCATCGGCGGCCAACGCGGGCGATGGCGGCCAGCCCGCGCTGCGGGTGCGCCTGTGGGACCCCTCCACGCAGCTGCGCTACCGCGCCAAGCGCGCGAGGCAGAGCCGATGAGCGATATCGCAGCGCGGCTCGCGGAGCTGGAGCGGCTGGGGCTGAATCGCAGGCTGCGCCTCGTGTCGGGCCCGCAGGGGCCGACCGTGCTGCTCGACGGCAAGCCGGTGCTGCTGCTGTGCTCGAACAACTACCTCGGCCTGGCGGACCACCCCCGCGTGCGCGAGGCGGCCGCCGAGGCGGCGATGCGCTGGGGCGCCGGCGCTGGGGCGTCGCGCTTGATCTCCGGCACGATGACCGTCCACCGACGCCTGGAGGAGCGCCTGGCGAGCTTCGAGCGCAGCCAGGCCTGCCTGCTGTTCGGCGCCGGCTATCTGGCCAACCTGGGCGTGATCAGCGCGCTGGCCGGCCCCGAGGACGCGGTCTTCTCCGATGAGCTGAACCACGCTTCGATCGTCGACGGCTGCCGGCTGTCCCGCGCGGAGGTGATCGTCTACCGCCATCTCGACGTGGAACACCTCGAGTGGAGCATGCGCCGCGACCGGGCTCGGCGCGACGGGCGAGGCCGCCGGTTGATCGTGACCGATTCGGTGTTTTCGATGGACGGCGACATCGCCCCGCTGGCAGCGATCGTGGAAATCGCACGCGCCCACGGGGCGCGCGTGGCGGTGGACGAGGCGCACGCCACCGGCACGGTCGGGCCAGGCGGCCGCGGCGCGATCGCCGAGGCGGGGCTCGAGGGCGAGATCGACGTGACGATCGGGACGCTCGGCAAGGCGCTCGGCTCCTACGGCGCCTACGTCTGCGCCGAGGAGGACATGGTGCGCTACCTGATCAACGCCGCGCGGCCGCTGATCTTCTCGACCGCGCCCTCGCCGCCCGCGGTCGCCGCGGCCCTGGCCGCGCTGGAGCTGCTGGACGAGCGCCCGCACCGCGTGCAGCGCTTGCGCGCCAACGCTCGCGCCCTGCGACGGGCGCTGTCGGCCGAGGGCTTTGCCGTGGCCGACGACGACATGCCGATCGTGCCGCTCGTGCTTGGCGACGAGCGGGCGGCGATGGAAATGTGCCAGGCCGCCATCGAGGGCGGCGTGTTCGCGCAGGCGATCCGCCCGCCGACGGTCCCGGCGGGGACCTCGCGCCTGCGGCTTGCCGCCATGGCCTCCCACACCTCGGCCGACATGGTCAAGGCGGCGAGCGTGCTCGCCGCGGCTGCCCGCGAGCTGGCGCTCGATCCCGCTGCCATCGGACCGCCGCCCAGCCGCCTGCCGACCGACCAGCAGACAGCCGCCGATCACGAACGCGAAGAGGCGGCGCTGTACGAGCCGCAAGCGCTGTCGTCCTCGGTTCCGTTTGACCACGAGCAGGGCACGCCTCCCGAGCACGCCCCGTTTGACCACGAGCGCGACGGCGAGTTCGCCCGCGCGGCGTAGGGCCCGCGTCGAGCGCGAGCGTTGCGCGGGCTGCTGGTAACCGGCACCGACACCGGCGTCGGCAAGACGGTCGTGAGCGCGGCCCTGCTCGCCGCCATGGCGGCCGCGGGCGAGCGGGTGCGAGCACACAAGCCGGTCCTGACCGGGCTGGACGACGCGGCGCCTTCCGGCTGGCCCCCCGACCACGAGCTGCTGGCCAGCGTGACCGGCATGTGCGCGGAGGAGATCGCGCCGCTGCGATACGCGCCCGCGGCCTCGCCACAGCTGGCGGCGGCGCTGTGCGGCGAGCGCATCGACCCCGCTCACCTGCTGGCGTCGGTGCCGGCGGACCCCGGGCGGACGATCATCGTCGAGGGTGTTGGCGGCCTCCTGACTCCGTTCGCGGACGGCTACGGCGTACGCGAGCTCGCGGCATCGCTCGGGCTGCCGCTCGTGGTCGCGGCGCGGCCGGGCCTGGGCACGATCAACCACACGCTGCTCACGCTCGAGGCGGCCAAGGCGGCCGGGCTCCAGGTGCGCGCGGTCGTCCTCACGCCGTGGCCCGAGCGGCCGTCGGCGCTCGAGCTGTCGAACCGCGAAACGATTGCCCGGACGGCAGGGGTCGCGGTCGCCGAGCTGGCGCGGGTCATGGCTCCGCAGCCGGATGCGCTCGCGCGCGCGGGTGCGCGGCTGCCATGGCGGAAGTGGCTGGCGGCGTCGGCGCCACCGCAGCCGGCGGCGGCCTAGCATGCGGTTCTCAGATGGCCCGAGCGCGCAGCCATCCCGCGGCGGACGCCCTCGTCATCTTCGGGATCACAGGCGACCTGGCGAAGAAGATGACCTTCTGCGCGCTCTACCGCCTGGAGCGGCGCGGGCTGTTGAGCTGCCCCATCGTGGGCGTGGCGGTGGATGACTGGGGCACCGAGCGGCTGCGCCAGCACGCGCGCGAATCGATCGAAGCCAGCGGCGAGCCGCTCGACGAGAGCGTGTTTGACCGCCTCGCCGCGCGGATGTCCTACCTCGGCGGTGACTTCCGGGCGCAGGACACCTATGCGCGCCTCGCCGCCGCGCTGGGCGAGTCCCACGCCACCGTCTTCTACCTGGAGATACCGCCGTCGCTGTTCGCGACGGTCGTGCAGGGCCTCGCAGGCGCGAAGCTGCTCGGCGAGCGCGCCCGGGTCGTGGTGGAGAAGCCGTTCGGCCACGATGTCTCCTCCGCGCGCGCGTTGTCCGCTGAACTGCACCGGTTCGTGAAGGAGCCGCAGCTGTATCGGATCGACCACTTCCTCGGCAAGATGGGCCTCGAAGAGATCCTGTACCTGCGCTTCGCCAACTCGATGCTCGAGCCGGTGTGGAACCGAAACTACCTCGCGTGCGTGCAGATCACGATGGCCGAGAGCTTTGGGGTCGAGGATCGCGGGCATTTCTACGACCCGGTCGGCGCCCTGCGCGACGTGGTCGTGAACCATCTCATGCAGCTGCTCGCGGCGGCGGCGATGGAGCCGCCCGCCGGCTCGGACCCGGAAACGGTGAAGGACGCCAAGTTCGCCGTCTTCCGCGCCACCGCGGACGCGCGTCCGCGACATTACGTGCGCGGGCAGTACGACGGCTATCGCGAGATCGAGGGAGTCTCGCCGGACTCCGGCACCGAGACCTACGCGGCGTTTCGCCTGGAGATCGACAACTGGCGCTGGGCCGGCGTGCCGGTCTTCATCCGCGCCGGCAAGTGCCTGGCCGTGACCCAGACCGAGCTGCGACTGCTCTTCAAGCGCCCCCCGCGGCTGGGGTTCCTCAGCGTCGAGCACCGCCGCCCCCAGCCGAGCCAGATCGTGTTCAAGCTCGACCCGAGCACCGGCATCAGGATCATTCTCGACGCGCTGCGCGCCGACGCGCGGGGGCCGCGGGAGGTCGCGCTGGACGTGGAGTTCGCTCACGCCGGCGGCGAGGGGCCCGCTCCGTACGAGGTCCTGCTGCACGCCGCGCTGCAGGGCGACAGCAGCCACTTCACGCGCCAGGACAGCGTCGAGGAGACCTGGCGCATCGTCCAGCCGCTGCTCGACGCGCCCCCGCCGGTAGACCGGTACGCCAAGGGTTCGTGGGGTCCGGCCGCCGGCGATCAGCTTGTGGCGCGCTTCGGCGGCTGGCACGGTCCCTGGCTGCCCGACGCCGAGCGCTGATCCGCCGCCGCGGCGTGCGCGCGCAGGCGCGCGGCGGCGGCTCTACACTCGCTGCTCGATGGAGGCCGCGCGCGAGGACCAGGTGCCGCTCGAGTCGTTTGCGACAGGCGCGATCGTGCGCCAAGCCGCTCCGCGCCTGCTGCGCGACGGCTTCGGTCCGCTGGCGCTGTTCTTCGCCGGCTGGAAGCTGATCGGCCTGGCCTCCGGCATCGGCATCGCGACGCTGTTCGCCACGGCGGTGTTCGCGCACGAGCGCCGCCAGGGCAGGCCGGCGATGATCGTTCGCGTGGCACTCGCGTTCGTCGCGATCCGCGCCGGCGTCGGCCTGAGCTCGGGCAGCGCCCGCGCGTATCTGGCAGCGGAAGTCGTGGTCGACACGCTGATCGGCGCGACCGTGCTGGGACTGCTCGCGCGGGGGCGCCCGCTGGCCGTCGTGTTTGCCCGCGAGATCTACCCCCTGCCGCCCCAGATGACCGAGTCGGACACGTTCGCGCGTGCGATGAGCACGATCACCGCGGTGTGGGGGGCCTACTTCCTGGCGAGGGCGCTCGTGCGCCTGGCCGCGCTGCTCACGCTCACGACCGATCGCTACGTGCTCGTCGCCGCGCTCAGCGATGCGCCCTTCCTGATCGCGATCCTCGCGTGGTCGGTGCACCACACCGCGGGCGCGTTCCGCAACAGCGGCGAGCGCCGAAGCCGTGCCGGTCCGCCCGTCGTCAGGAACCTGACCCGGCTCGCGCGGCGTCGACGACGGCCGCGGCGACGCTGGCGAGCTCCTCCTCCGCGATCACGTACGGCGGCATCGTGTACACCAGGTCGCGAAACGGGCGCAACCACACGCCGCGTCGCACCGCCGCCTCGGTGGCGGCGCCGACGTCGACGTCGCGCTGTAGCTGAACGACGCCGATCGCGCCGAGCACGCGGACATCCTTCACAAGCGCGAGCTCGCGGGCCGGCTCCAGACCCGCGCGCAGCCCCGCTTCGATCGCTCCCACCCGCTCGCGCCAGGCTTCCCCGCCCGGGCCCCGCGAACTGCCTGGCACGCCCGCGTCGAGCCCGGGCTGCCGGCCTTCGCGCCCGTCGAGCAGATCGAGCGAGGCGAGCGCCACGGCGCAGGCGAGCGGGTTCGCCATGAACGTCGGCCCGTGCATCAGCCCCTCGGATACCGCGCGCGTGCAGAGCGTGGCGGCGAGCGTCAGGTAGCCGCCCGTGAGGGCCTTGCCCACGCACATCACGTCGGGTCCGATCGCGGCGTGTTCGCTGGCGAACAGCGCGCCCGTGCGGCCGAAGCCGGTGGCGATCTCATCGAGCACGAGCAGCAAGCCGTGCTCGTCGCACAGGTCGCGCAGCAGCGACAGGCAGGCCGGCGAATGGAAGCGCATGCCGCCGGCGCCCTGCACGACCGGCTCGAGAATGATGCCCGCCAGCTGCTCGCGGTGGCGCTCCACCAGCTCGCCGACATGCGCCGCCCAGCCTTCGTCCAGCCCCGCATCGAAGCCGTCGGGCGGGCGCGCGGCGAACACGTGCTGGGCGAGCACGCCGGCGAACGCGCTGTGCATGCCCGCGACCGGGTCGCACACGGCCATCGCGCCGAATGTGTCACCGTGGTAGCCGCCGCGCACGGTCAGCAGCCGCGTGCGAGCCGGACGCCCGCATGCGCGCTGGAACTGCAAGCACAGCTTGGCGAAGAAGACCGCCCCGAGCGCGCCCGGCGCGATCGCTATTTTACGCTCGGCCAGCCGCACCGCCGGCTCGTGCGTGAGCCCGCCGAACATCACGTGGGCCATCCGCTCGAGCTGCTCGCGCGCGGCCCGGTCAAGCGCCGGATGCCGGTAGCCATGGATGGCGCACCACCAAGACGCCATACCGTCGATCAGCCGATCGCCGCTGGCCAGCTCCAGGCGCACCCCCTCCGCCGCCACGACCGGCAGCGGCTGACGCGGGCAGGGCAGCGCGCCGTAGGGATGCCAGATGTGCTCGCGGTCAAACGCGAGCAGTGCCTCCCAGCCGCTCAGGCTCGGTCTACTCCTCGTATAGCGTGAAGTCGCGCTTGCGCGCTCCGCAGACAGGGCAGAACCAGGTGTCGGGAATGTCCTCGAAGGCGGTTCCGGGGGGTATGCCGCCGTCTGGATCGCCTTCCTCGGGATCGTAGATGAAGCCACAGGATTCGCAGATCCAGCGTTGAAGGGTCCTCGTACTGGTGCTCATGCGATCAAGGTTACCGCCGCTAGTAGGGTCAGCGCGATGAGCGCTCCCGACCAAGGCGAGACCGCCGGCTCGGGCGAGGAGTACGACCCCGGAGGCGCTACGAAGCCACGCCAAGCCGCCACGGTGATCCTGCTGCGCGGCGGAGCGGCGCGGCTCGAGGTGCTGCTCGTGCGCCGCTCGCCACAGGCGCGGTTCATGGGGGGCGTGTGGGTGTTCCCGGGCGGCGCGGTCGACGCGGGCGAGGGCGAGGGCGACGACGCTCACCGCGCCGCGGCCCTGCGCGAGCTGCGCGAGGAGGCCGCGATCACGCTCGCCGACCCGGCCGCGCTGGTGAAGTTCTCGCGCTGGATCACCCCTGCCCAGGTCAAGATCCGCTTCGACACCCACTTCTTCCTCGCCCCGCTGCCGCCCGGCCAGGAGGCGAGCATCGACGGCGAGGAGTGCGTGGACGCCGGCTGGTTTGCGCCGCGCGCCGCGCTCGACGCGCACCGGACGGGCGACCTCGAGCTCGTGTTCCCGACGATCAAGCACCTGGAACAGCTGAGCGCGTTTCACTCGGTCGATGAGCTGCTCGCGCACGCGCGCGGGCGCGAGGTGATCCCGGTGCAGCCCAAGCTGGTGCTCGAGGGGGAGGTCGCGCGCGTGCTGCTGCCAGGCGATCCGGGCTACTGATAAATCGGGTGTAGGGCCGCCTGGGGTGGGCGTCCAGGCCGGGCCCCGGCGGCGCTGTGCGGCCGAAGTCGGCTGACGCAAGACCCTGCCCCGACGAGGTCGCGCGCCGCTTGCGATCCGCGCGAACCGCGACCTCGTAGGATCTGCTCGATGAACCCCACCCTGACCGGCGGCTGCAACTGCGGCGCCGTTCGCTTCGAGATCGCCGAGCCCCTGTTCGGCGCGCGCTACTGCCACTGCACGCGTTGCCAGCGGCGCACCGGCAGCGCGGCGTCGGCCAACGCCGCCGTTGTGCCCGGGTCGTTTCGCATCGTCACCGGAGAGGCGGCGCTGAAGGCCTGGATGCCGCCCGACGGGCACGAGAAGTGGTTCTGCGGCGAGTGCGGCTCGGCGATTTTCACCCGCGACCCCACCGACCACGCCAAGACGGGGGTGCGACTGGGGGCCATCGACGGCGACCCGGGAGTGCGACCCGAATTCCGGCAGTTCGTCGCCTACTCGGCGCCCTGGGAGGAGATCCCGAACGACGGGCTGCCGCGCTACCCCGAGCGCGCGCCCGCCTGAGCAGGCCGACGCTCGGGAGGGCGACGCGGCAGTAGATCGGCCCGGCTGAGCCGGCCTCAGCGCGGAATCCGCAGCTCCGGAAAATTCACAACAACGACGCGCTTTGCCCAGGGCTGCCAGGGCCTCGAAATCGCCACGTGTGCCAGGCTTGGCTGACCGATGTCGGCGAATCTAGACCTCGTGCGCTCGCGGTGCCGCCAACTGCTCGCCCAGGAGCGCGGGTAGCGATGTCGAGGGAGGACGTTGAGCTGGTGCGTCGCGCCTATGCACACACTCAGGCGACGGGGCAGGTCTACGCCGAGAGATTCGCTCCCGGTTTCGTCTGGGATATGTCGAACTACGAGGGTTGGCCCGAGCAGCAGCGCTACGAGGGCGCAGACGGCGCACAGAGGTTTCTGGACGACTGGACGGGCGCGTGGGACGACTGGGAGTTAGAGATCCAGGAGATTTACGGGGCGGGCGATAAGGCGGTGGTGGTCGTACACCAACGCGGGCGGGCAAGGACGACTGGCATGGCTCTCGACATGAGGTTTGCCCAGGTCTGGACGATCCGCGACGGACGGTTCACCCGGATGGACATGTATTCCGACCCGTCCGACGCCCTCAAAGCCCTGGGCTTGGAGTCGTAAAGGGCGGCCCTCATGCGCTACGGCGGAGGTCAATAATCGGTGGCAGATGAGTGCCGACAACGTGGCGGTGGTGCGCGAGGCCTACGAGGCGCTCGAGCGGCGCGACTTCCCGGCGTTGCTAGCGCTGCTTGATCCCGGCGTGGAGCTCGACGACCCCGACCTGCCTGGGGCCGGCACGTTTACGGGCCATGACGGGGTCATGCGCTATCTGAGCGAGGCTCTCGGCGGCTTCGAACGGCACCGCCTCGAGGTCGAGGAGCTCATCGAAGCCGACGACCGCGTGGTCGCCGCGGTGCATCAGACCGTTCGCGCGGGCGGCAGCGAGGCGGATATCGAGTTACGGGATGCGCACGTGTGGACGCTGCTCAACGGTCGCGCAGTGCGTATCAAGCTCTACCTCGATACGACGTTACGCGCGGTGGGCTAGGTCGCGCGAATGGCTGACGGCTCTTGACGGGCGCCCGGCTTCGCTGCCGTCGTGATCGTCGCTGTCCCGCTGCCACATCCAATCACCGCAAGGGCCACCGCCGAAGCAAGCAGCAGCCCTATGCCACTCCGCTGGAACTCAACGAGGCCATGCAAGAGGCCCTGCGGGCCGCTGAAGCCAAGCGCCGGAAGGCCCCGAGCTATCGCTGTCAGTTATTGCGGCAGCCAGGCTTAGCGGGCCGTGCTCCCGGCTACTGACCGTGCAGGGCCGTCGCCCGCTGCTGCGCGGCAATCACGTGGGTGACGGCGTTGATCAGCGCCAGGTGAGTGAACGCCTGCGGGTAGTTGCCGAGATGACGCCCCGAGGAGGCCTCGAGCTCCTCCGCGTAGAGCTGCAGCGGGGAGCCATAGGACAGCAGCCGGTCGCACAGGTGCTCGGCCTCGCGGTGCTCGCCGATCTCCGACAGCGCCGACACGAGCCAGAAGGAGCAGATCAGAAAGGTCCCCTCCTCGCCGTGCAGGCCGTCGTCGGTCTCCTCGGTGCGATACCGCAGCACGAGGCCGCCCTCGCTCAGCTCGTCGCGGATCGCGCACACGGTCGCGCGCACGCGCTCATCGGCGGCCGGCAGGAAGCGCACGAGCGGCACGAGCAGGCTGGAGGCGTCGAGCGCATCCGTTTCGTAGTGCTGGCGGAACACCCCCCGCCCGTCGACGCCGCGGTCGAGGATCTCCGCGCGTATCTCCTCGGCCAGCTCCTGCCACCCTTCGCTCTGCTCATCCTCGCCCCGGCGTTCGGCCAGCCGCGCACCGCGGTCAAGCGCCACCCAGCACATCAGCTTGGATGAGACGTAGTGGTGCGGCTTGCCGCGCGTCTCCCAGATCCCCTGGTCGGGCTGCTTCCACGCCTTGCTCGCGCAGCGAACCTGATCGACCAGGACCGGCCACAGCCGCTCGGGGATGTGGTCGCGCTGCTTGGAGTGCAGATACACCGAGTCGAGCACCGCTCCATAGACGTCGTTCTGGCGCTGCTTGAAGGCGCCGTTGCCCACGCGCACCGGCCGCGCCCCCTCGTAGCCCTTGAGCGGGAGCTTCGACTCGGTCAGGTCCTTCTGGCCCTTGATGCCGTACATGATCTGCAGCGAGCCGTCCTTGTTGCGGGGCAGGTCCGCCACGTACTGGACGAAGTCGTCCGCCTCCCAGTCAAGCCCCAGCGCGTGCAGCCCCCACAGCGTGAAGGCGGCATCGCGCATCCAGCAGTAGCGATAGTCCCAGTTGCGCTCCCCCCGCGGCGTCTCCGGCAACGAGGTCGTCGCCGCCGCCACGAGCGCGCCCGTCGGCATGAACGTGAGGCCCTTCAGCGCGAGCGCCGAGCGCTGCAGATGAAAGCGCCACGGGTGGTCGGGATAGGTGCCTTCGGCCATCCACGTGCGCCAGAAGTGGCTCGTGCGCCGCAGGCACTCCTCTGCCTGCTCGACCGTGCGCGGGCCACCCAGAGCCTCCGTCCACGACAGCGCGCAGAAGCGCTTCTCGCCTTCGCTCATCGTGTGGCGGGCGTGCACGCGGTTCCCCTCGATACCCATGCGCATGTCGCTGTACAGGCGGAAGGCCGCATCGCCGCAGGCCGCCTCCACGGCCTCGCCACCCTCCGCGCCGGTGTCCGAGAGGCGCCACTCGGCGGGGATCCGCCCGTAGTCGAGCATCGGCTCGCACACGATCTCCACCTGGACCTGGCCCTGCATGCACTCGATCACGCGCACGAGCAGGTGGTCGGCATCGAAATCGGTCGGCGGGCGGGTGTGGCTCGAGGTGTGCACGTTGTCGTGCCACTCCCCTATCGCCAGCGCATCTATGACCCGCAGCCAACCCTGCGGCGTCATCCACGTCGTCTCGATCACGTTGGTGCCCGGGATGTAGCGCCTGCCGGCCGGCACGTAGAGCCCGTAGGGCCCCACCCGCCAGCTGCCGGCGCCACGGTCGAGCATCGCGCCGAACACCGACGGCGAGTCGAAGTGCGGCAGGCACATCCACTCGATCGAGCCGTCGGAGGCCATGAGCGCGCCGGTGTGGCAGTCGGACAGGAAGCCGTAGTCGGCGATCGGCGGAAACGGCGAGTTCATCGAGGAGGCGCTCGCCGGCAGCGGGCTGCGCGCGCCGGGCGGCGCATCCGGCTGCGCGCTGCGGGCCCTGCGCCGGTGGTCCTGCTTTGCGGCGGTGGCGTCGGACATGATCAGGCGCCCGCGCCGCCGGCTGGGCGCTCGACGCCGGCCGGCAGCCTCCCCTCCGATCCGAGCTTGTCGAGGTGCGCCGCCAGCGTCGCCCGCGCCGCTCCGCGCAGCGGGAGCGGCACCTCCGGCCACGCCGCGTCGAGCAGCTCGCGGACGCTGCGGCGCCCGTCGTCCAGCGCCAGCAGCAGCGCCCGCTCGCGTTCCGCGCGGTGCTCCAGGTACTCCTGCAGCTTGGCCTTCGCCTCCCACACGACGGGCCCGTGGCCCGGGCAGATGACGCTGAAGTCCTCCCGGCGGCGCAGCCCCTCGAGCGCGCGCAGGTAGGCCGCCATCGCCCCCTCGTCCGGGGATATGAACACGCTGCCCTGCCCCAGCACGGCGTCGCCCGTGAAGCATGCGCCCGCGCCGACGAACGCGACGTGATCGGGGGCGTGACCGGGCGTCGGCACGGCCTGCAGCGGACCAAAGCGCACGCCCGCGGCGAGCATCACGTCGGCCTCGCCGCGCGCGGCGGCGAGCGGCGCCCCGTGCTCGGCCCGCAGCGCCGCTGCGGCCTCGCTGTGATCGCGATGGCCATGAGTTAGCGCGATCCCGCCGAGCCCGCCGCGCGCCACGATCGCACCGCGCACGCGCCGCATGTGGCCATCCTCGAGCGGCCCCGGGTCGATCAACCATGCGGGCGCACGGCCCACGAGCCAGGTGTTGGTCCCCGACAGCGTGAACGGCCCCGGATTGGCGGCGCGCACACACAGGATGTCGTGGCTGCGCAGCAGTCGCGGCTCGGCGCCCAGCTCCAACTCGGCGCCCGGCGGAAGCGTGGTGCTCACGAGCGCGACCTTAGTGCATGCGCGTCGCGATCAAGGCACGTGCGCGGCGTTCGGCGGCCGCGGACACGAGCCCGCCGAGGCCGGAGCGATGCTCGGCGACCCAGGCGTAGCCCGCCTCAGTCGCGCGCGGGAACCTGTCCGCCAGCTCGGCCAGCGGACCGCCCGCGGGCAGCCGCCGGAGCAGGGGCGCCACGGCCGCGCCCCCCGAGCCCACGAGCCCGCCGGCGTCGCAGGCGTGCCAGCTGGCAAGGCGTCGCTCGGGCGGCACGTCGGCCAGCAGGCGGGCGCCCTCCCCGCTCTGGATCGCGACCGGCCTGAGCAGCCGCGCGCGATCGAAGCGCAAGAGCCAGGCCAGCGCCCACGCGCAGAAGCGGCAGTCGCCGTCATACAGGATCAGCAACCGCTCGCGCGCGCCCGACACGGTCGCTACTGCAGGCTCGCCATCACGTGCTTGACGACCGTGTAGTCCTCGAGCGAGTAGATGCTCAGATCCTTGCCGTAGCCGGACTCCTTGAGCCCCCCGTGGGGCATCTCGGACACGAGCGGGATGTGGTCGTTGATCCACACGCACCCGAACCTCAGCGCGTTTGAGACTCGCAGCGCGCGGGCCACGTCGCGCGTCCACACCGAGGAGGCGAGGCCGTAGCGAGTCGAGTTCGCCCACGCGATCGCCTGCTCCTCGTCGGAAAAGCGCTGCACGGTGATGACCGGGCCGAAGATCTCCCGCTGGATCATCTCGTCGCCCTGCTCGAGGCCGGCCACCACCGTGGGCTCCACATAGAAGCCGGGGCGGTCGGGGACGTGCCCGCCGGTCACGACCTCGGCGCGCTCGGGCTTGCGTGCCAGAAACCCCGTGACGCGCTCGCGCTGATGTGCCGAGTTGACCGGCCCGAGCGTGGTCTCGGGGGCGAGCGTGTCGCCCATCACGAGCCCGTTCGCCTGCTCGGCGAGGCCCGACACGACGTCGTCGTAGACGCCGGCGGCAGCGAGCACGCGCGTGGCCGCGGTGCAGTCCTGGCCGGCGTTGTAGTAGCCCGTGCCGGCGATCTTCGCGAGCGCGCTCTCGAGGCTGACGTCGTCGAACACCACCACCGGCGCCTTCCCTCCCAGCTCGAGGTGGACCCGCTTGAGGCTGTCGGCCGCGGTGCGCGCGATGTGCTTGCCGGTCTCCACCGAGCCGGTGAGCGAGACCATGTCCAGCTCCGGGTGACCGATCAGCGCCTCGCCGGTCGGCTCGCCGCGGCCGGTGACCACGTTCAACACGCCGGCCGGCAGGGTCTCGGCCGCCAGCTCGGCCAGCCTGACGGTGGTGACCGGCGTCGTCTCGGC
Source organism: Actinomycetota bacterium (assembly GCA_005885515.1). GTDB lineage: Bacteria > Actinomycetota > Thermoleophilia > Solirubrobacterales > Solirubrobacteraceae > Palsa-744. The sequence goes on from VAWK01000029.1 coordinate 46,339, forward strand.
GGGTTTGAGCACGACCGTGTTGCCGGCCGCGAGCGCCGGCCCGATCTTCCAGACGGCCATCATGAGGGGGTAATTCCACGGGGTTATCTGCGCGATCACGCCCACTGCCTCGCGCCGCGTGAACGAGGTGTAGCCGTGCATGTACTCGCCGGCCGCCCTGCCCTCCAGGCAGCGGGCCGCGCCCGCGAAGAAGCGCAGGTTGTCGGCGACCACCGGGATCTCGTCGCTCTGCACCGCCGCCAGCGGCTTGCCGGCGTTCAGCGCCTCCGATCGCGCGAGCTCATCGCCGTTGTCCTCGACGATCTGCGCCAGCGCCAGCAGCGCGCGAGCGCGCTCCGCCGGGGTCGTCTGCGACCAGCCTGCGAACGCCCGCCGCGCCGCCCGCACGGCGCGGTCCACGTCCTCGGCGGTCGAGTTCGCCGCCCGCGCCAGCTCCTCGCCCGTCGCCGGGTTCAGCACCGGTTCGAGCTCGCCCTCGGCCGGCGCGGGCGCGCCGTCGATGAAGTTCTGCAGCGTGGCCATTCGGTCCCTCCTCGAGTTATCGCGACGTGCTCAGCGAGGGCGCGGCGAGCGCCTCCGCTACCCCCGGGTGCGTGATCTCGCCCGCCCGCACGTTCAACCCGAGCCCCAGCCCGGCGTTCTGTTCGAGCGCCTCGGCCACGCCCCTGTCCGCCAGCTCGATCACGTACGGCAGCGTCGCGTTGGTGAGCGCGTAGGTGGAGGTGATCGGCACCGCCCCCGGCATGTTGGTCACGCAGTAGTGGGTGATCTCGTCCACCTCGAAGGTGGGGTGCGAATGGGTGGTCGGGCGCGAGGTCTCAAAGCACCCGCCCTGGTCGATCGACACGTCGACCAGCACCGCATGCGTGCGCATCAGCCGCAGCTGCTCGCGCGTCACCACGTGCGGGGCGCGCGCGCCGTGCACCAGCACGGCACCGATCACGAGATCGGCGATCGGCAGCATCTCTTCGATCGCCAGAGCCGACGAGTACACGGTCGAAGCGCGACCGCCAAACGCCACTTCCAGTTCGCGCAGCCGATCGATCGAGCGGTCGAACACGAACACGTCCGCCTCCATCCCGATCGCGATGAAGGCGGCGTTCATCCCGACCACGCCGCCGCCGATCACGAGCACGGTCGCCGCGGCCACGCCGGGCACGCCGCCGAGCAGGATCCCGCGTCCGCCGAGCGGCTTCTCCAGCATGAACGCTCCCGCCTGGGTGGCGATCTTGCCCGCCACCTCGCTCATCGGAGCCAGCAGCGGCAGGCGCCCGTGGACATCCTCGACCGTCTCATACGCGATGCACGTCGCGCCCGACTCCTGCAGGTCCCGCGCCAGCTCGGGCTGGGCGGCGAGGTGCAGGAAGGTGAACAGGGTGTGGCGCTCGCTCAGCATCGCGACCTCCGCAGGCTGGGGCTCCTTCACCTTCAGCACCAGCTCGGCGGCGTCGAACACCGTGGCCGCATCGGCGAGCACCGTCGCGCCCTGGGCCCGGTACTGGTCGTCGGCGATCGCGCTGCCCTCGCCCGCGCCGGCCTGTACGAGCACGCTGTGGCCGCGCTCGCACAGCTCCCTGACTCCCGCAGGCGTGATCGCGACCCGGTACTCGTCGGGCTTGAGCTCGCTGGGCACGCCGATCCTCACCTCGCCAGCTCCCTTCCGCGCAGGGCAAGCCAGAACTCGATGCGATCGCGCGCGCTGGACAGGTCGCGCCCGGTCAGCTGCTCGACGCGCCGGATGCGGTAGCGCAAAGTGTGGCGGTGGCAGTACAGCACGCTTGCCGCCTTCTCCCAGTGGCCGTTGTGCTCGATGAACGCGTCCAGCGAGCGCAGCAGCTCATCGCCGTAGTCGCCCTCGCCCTGCTCGACCGGCCCGAGCACGCTGCGGCAGTAGGAGCTCAGCGCATCGTCGTCCTGCAGCGACAGCAGCAGCTGAAATGCGCCCAGGTCCTGGTATGAGGCCACCTCCACCGCCCGGCCGTTGGCCAGGCGCGCCGCCTCCAGGGCACAGCGCGCCTCGTGGAAGCTCAGCCGCAGCGAGTGCGCCGGAGCCGCGCGGCTCGCGGCGGCACGCGCCTCGCCGAAGCGCCCTGCCAGCTCGCGGCGCAGGCCGCGCGTGAGCGCGACCGGGTCCCGCTCCAGCGCGTCGATCACCGCGCACAGGAGCCCGCCGCGGATCGCGACCAGGCTGCGCACACGCTCGCGCTCGAGCGCGCGTTCCAGCGTCGAGGCCGCCGCGGCGGCGTCCGGCAGCGAGAACGCGAGCACCGCGGCCTGCTCGCCGATCCCGAACGGGCGCAGGCGCGCCTGCAGCTCCTCCGGATACAGGTGCCCCGTCAGCGCCTCGGCGAGCACGTCGCCCGCCATGTTGCGCTGCAGCATTTCGTAGCGCTCGTTGAGCAGTTGCGCGAACGCGCGCTCGGTGATCGCGATGAAGGGCAGCTCGTACGGAACCTCGAACACTGGGAAGTCCCGCTTGCGGGCGGCGGTCAGCAGCGCCGCCGGCAGCCGCCTGTGCGCGAAACCGGTGCCGAAGCCAAGACCGGCGATGCGATGGTCGGCCAGCCGCTCGATCAGATCGCGCTGCACCTTCGGCTCCGTCAGCTGGATGCCGGTGGTCAGCAGCAGCTCGCCGCCGCGCAGCCACGGCGTGGGGTCGGGCAGCTCGGTGCTGTGCACCCAGCGCACGTTCGCGGCGGCCGACTCGTGGCCCGTGGCCAGCTCGAGCCCGAGTTCCGCGATCAGGCTCTCGACAGTGAGCTCCATCGCTCCATCTGCTCCCCGGCGGCGCGCAACGCGGGCCGCAGCACGGACTCGATCTCCTCGAACTGCTGCTGCCCCGCGATCAGCGGGGGCGACAGCTGCACGATCGGATCACCGCGGTCATCGGTGCGGCAGATCAGGCCGCGGCTGTACAGCTCGCCCGACAGAAACTCGCGCAGCAGGACCTCCGACTCCTGCTCGTCGAACGTCTCCTTGGTGTCTCGGTCCTTGACCAGCTCGATCGCCTGGAAGTAGCCCGCGCCGCGCACGTCGCCGACGATCGGCAGGTCGCGCAGGCTCTCGAGCATCTCCCGGAAGGGTCCCTCGTTGGCCCGCACGTGCGCGCACAGGCCCTCGCGTTCGATCACCTCGATGTTGGCAAGCGCCGTCGCGCAAGCGACGGGGTGCCCTCCGAACGTGAAGCCGTGGTTGAAGATCGCCTTGCCGTGCAGGAACGGCTCGGCGATGTGATCCGCCGCGATCACCGCCCCCAGCGGCGCGTAGCCCGAGGTGATCCCCTTCGCCGTGGTGATCAGGTCGGGCTCATAGCCATAGCGCTCGCAGCCGAACCAGTCGCCCAGCCGGCCCCACGAGCAGATCACCTCGTCGGAGATCAGCAGTACGCCGTGGCGGTCGCAGATCTCGCGTACGCGCTGGAAGTAGCCGTCCTGCGGCACGAAGCAGCCGCCGCCGTTCTGAACCGGCTCCAGGATCACCGCCGCCACCGTCTGCGCGCCCTCGAAGGCGATCGCCTCCTCGATCGCGTCGGCGGCCCACAAGTGGTCGCGGTCCTCCGGCCAGCGGTAGCTGTTGGTGTTCGGCACGTGCACCCCCCCAGGCGTGAGCGGTTCAAACGGGGTGCGCAGCGGGGTCAGCCCGGTCGCCGTCAGCGCTCCCATCGAGCTGCCGTGGTAGGCCAGCACGCGCGAGATGAGCTTGTGGCGCGAGCTTTCCCCGCGAGCGGCGTGATAGGCCTTGGCGAGCTTCCACGCAGACTCCACCGCCTCTGAGCCGCCCGAGGTGAAGAACACGCGGTTGAGGCTGGCGGGCGCCAGCTGTGCGATGCGCGTGGCCAGCGCGATCGAGGGCGGGTGGGCGTAGCTCCAGTTGGTGTAGAAGCCGAGCTCGCGTGCCTGCCTCGCGGCCGCCTCGGCGATCTCGGCGCGGCCGTGACCGACGTTGACGCAGTACAGCGCCGAAAGCCCGTCGAGGTAGCGCTTGCCGTGCTCGTCGTACACGTAGCACCCGTCGCCGCGCGTGATCACCGGAACCGGCATGTGCGCGTAGGAGCCCATGCGCGTGAAGTGCAGCCACAGGTGGCGCTTGGCGTTGCGCTGCAGTTCGCCCGGGTCCCCGTCGGCCAGCGCTGCATGCGCCGGTCCGGTCGGCTCCGCGGGCGCCGTCCTTGCACTGCCTGTGGCGCCGGCCGGATGCTGGGAATCGCTGGAGACTGCCATGGGGTCTTCTCCTCCGGACGTTCTCGAGCCGAGCGCGCCGGCTAGACACTGTCGGCTAGACACTCGGGACAACGGTACTGCGTGGCGATTGACGTCGCAAGGACATGTGCGGTCAACGACGTCGGGCTGCCTTGTACAGAGCGTACAAATCTCGTCGGCCGCTTGGGGAATCGCGCCCCTTGCGCGCGCGCCGCGCCGGCACGTACCGTTTGTCACGGACACGTCCGCCGGCGGTGGCGGAGCGATCCGGAATCAAGAGGCGAGAGGAGACCGATGGCCACCGAGAGCGTCGCGGCACCCGGAGTCGGGGTCGCCGGCCCGCCCGCAACGGTGAAAGTCCCCGACAAGGGCCTGAAGCGCAACGCGATCGGTTACCTCTCCAACCTGGTAATCGGCCTGGCGTCGACGGCGCCCGCATACTCGTTGGCCGCGACCCTCGGTTTCATCGTCGCGGTCAAGGGGGTGGGGGTGCACGCACCCGCCGTTCTCCTCGTCTCATTCGTGCCGATGCTCCTGATCGCGGTCGGCTACAGGTACCTGAACAGGGCGGATCCGGACGCAGGCACGACGTTCGCGTGGAGCACGCGCGCGCTGGGGCCTGGGCTGGGCTGGTGGAATGGCTGGACGATCGTTCTCGCGGACGTGATCGTCATGGCCTCGCTCTCGGACATCGCGGCCGTGTACACGTTTAAGCTGTTCGGCTTCACCGAACTCGGGGGATCCAAAGCGGCGATCATCGTCGCCGCCGTCATCTGGATCGCTGTGATGACCTGGATCTGCTACCGCGGTATCGAGCTCTCCGCGCGGGTGCAGCAGTTCCTGCTCGGCGCCGAGGTTGTGATCCTCGCGATCTTCGCCGCGGTTGCGCTCGCGAAGGTCTACGGCGGTCACCCGGCGGGCTCGATCCAGCCAAGGGCGTCGTGGTTTGACCCGACGCAGATGAACTTCGGCGACCTAGTCGACGGAATCCTGCTCGGAGTCTTCATCTATTGGGGCTGGGACACCGCCGTGAGCGTCAACGAGGAGTCCGAGGACGCCAATGAGGGGCCGGGCCGCGCGGCGGTCGTCTCCACGATCCTGCTGCTGCTCATCTACCTCATCGTCACGGCCGGCGCCCAGTCGTTCCACGGCGTCGGCTTCCTGACGAACGAAGCCAACCAGGAAGATATCCTCAGCGCGCTGGGCAAACCAGTCCTCGGCGGCGTCTTCTACAAGCTGCTCATCATCGCGGTCCTGACCTCGGCCTCGGCCTCAACCCAGACGACGATCCTGCCGACCGCCCGCACGACGCTGTCGATGGCCGCCTGGAAGGCCGTCCCCTCGGCGATCGGCCGGATCCACAAGCGCTACTTGACCCCCACGGTGTCCACGCTCGGCATGGGCGCGATCTCCATCGCTGTCACGGTGCCGTTGATCTTGATCTCCGAAAGTGTGCTCGCCGACTCGCTGACGGCGACCGGCTTCGCGATCTGCTTCTACTACGGCTTCACGGGCGTCGCGTGCGCGGTTTACTACCGCCACGAGCTGCTCAAGAGCGCGCGCAAGCTGCTGATGCTTGGCATCGTCCCGCTGGCGGGCGCGGCGATCCTCTTCGGGGTGTTCATCAAGGCGGCGATCTTCTACGGCCACAAGGCGAATGTCGAATCGCCACCGATCGCTGGCATCACGCTGCCGCTGTGGCTGGGCATCGGCGGCCTGCTGCTGGGCTTCGTTTTGATGCTCGTCTCGCGCCTGTACTTTCGCGCGTACTTTTCCCGCAAGACCGAAACCGCGCCTCCCGGGCTACTCGAGCAGCCCGTGGAGCACGCACCGGCTCACTTCTGAGGATTGGGAGGAGCCCCGTCAGGGGACACGGCGCGCGGCAGGGAGGGCCGCGCGCCGTGTGACGGCGCTCATCGCGATCCCCGCCCGCCGCGCGTGCACGGTGGCCAGCCGGGGGCGATCCGCGGCCGCGCGAGCGGCGCCGGCGGCGGCAGCGGGGTCAGGCCGGCAGCTCCACGCGCCCGTGCGGCGCCCCGAGATGTTCCAGGCGTTCGAGGAACGGGGTCGGCGGGAACGCCTCGGGCCCGAGCACCCCGGTGCCCTGCCAGGTCCCCTCGTCGAGCAGCTCCAGCGCCACCACCGGGTTCATCGCGGTCTGCCACACGACGGCTTGGCTGCCGTATTCGCGCATCGTGTGCTCGTTGTCGGCGATGTGGTACAGGTAGGTCGAGAGCGGGTTCCCGTCGGATCCGGTGCCCCTCACCCATGTCCCCGCGCACGTGCGCCCCGTCATTCGGTTTCCCAGCGTCGCGGGGTCGGGCAGTACGGCGGCCACCACATCGCGCGGCGCCACCTTCACGTTGCCGACCGCGGTCGGCTCGGTCGAATCCAGCCCGAGCTGGTGCAACGTACGCAGCACGTCGATGAACTGCTCGCCCAGCCCGTACTTGAACGTCACCCGCTCGCACACCACCCAGCGTGGGACCAGCACCACCTCCTCGTGCTCGACGTTGACGCACTGGAGCTTGCCGATCCCCTCCGGGAACTCGAACACCTCCGGCTCAGAGAACGGCGGGGTGGTGTAGAAGCCGCGCCCGCGCTCCCACACCAGCGGCGGGTTCAGGCACTCCTCGATCGTCGTCCAGATCGAGAACGTGGGCGCGAAGTCATAGCCCTCGATGACCAGGTCGGAGCCGTCGCGCACGCCGACTTCACGGATAGTCGAGAACAGCTCATCCGCGGCGTAGCGGGCAAACACGTCCGACAGGCCGGGCTCAACGCCCATACCCACGAGCGCCAGCAGCCCGGCCTGCTCCCAGGCCTCGTGCTGGGCGAGCTGGTGCTCTCCCAGCAGCGTCCCCGGGCGTTCGTAGGGCCGGCTGGGGTCGGGCCGCGAGGGCGTCAACGCCATGTCCAGGTAGGTGACCCTGGCCTCGAGCGCGGCGCCGAAGATGGGCACGTTCAAGCGGGGATCGCACGCGTTCAGGACGGCATCGGGGCGCACCCTGCCGATCAGGCGTACCACGTCGGCCTGGTCGGAGGCGTCGACCCGCTCGGCCGAGAAGCGCGCCGGCTCGCCCAGCGAGGCGACCACCGAGCGCACCCGCTCGGGCGCCACGTCGGCCAGCACCACGCGCTCGAACGCCTCGCGCCGTTGGGCGATCGCGGCGAAGGCCGCGCCGACGCCGCCGGCTCCAACGACCAGTACCCTCATCGGCCCCAGTGTGCCTTAAACGGCAGTCTGCAAACGGCGCCCCGCAGGACCGCTGGTGCCGGGCTGGTGCGGCTCCTCGCTCCCGTATGCTGCAGCGATTCGCGCCGCCCCCGACACGAAAACAGGATGAGCGCCGGCTTCGTCAGTCCGCCCCGCACGCCTCCCGCCTCCACCGAGCCCGCGACCGGTCCCGAGGCGCGAGACGGCGATGCGGGCGCTGCCGCCGCTGCGCTGGGCGCGCCCCCCGGTGCCGCGCGCCAGGGCGCGCTGGCCGGCCGCCTGCGACGGCCGGACACGGCGCCGCGAGCGGAACCCTGGGCGCCCTCGCCGGCGCTCGGGCGGGCGGAGCTCGCCTGGGTGGCGCTGGCCGGCGTGCTGCTCGCCGTGATCACGAGCTGGCCGCTGGTGCTGCACCTGTCCAGCCGGATCTCGCCCGACCTCGGGGACCCCGTACGCGCCGCCTGGCAGGTGGCGTGGGTAGGCCACGCGATGCTGCACGACCCGCTGCACATCTTCAACGCCAACGCGTTCTATCCGCATTCGCTGAGCCTGGCCTTCTCGGACTCCCTGCTGGGCTACGGTCCCACCGCCTTCTTGGGCTCCGGCACCGTCGCGGCACTGGTGCGCTACAACCTGCTGTTCCTGTTCGCGTGGGCGCTGTGCTTCGTGGGGGCCTACCTGCTCGCCCGCGAGCTGGGGCTGGGGAAGATCGGCGCCGCCGCGGCGGGCACGGCCTTCGCCTACGCGCCCTACCGCGTGACCGAGGCCGGGCATTTGCACGTGATCTCCTCCGGCGGCATCCCGCTGGCGCTGTTCCTGCTGCTGCGCGGCTACCGGCGCGGACACCGCGGCCTCGTGCTCGCCGGCTGGCTGGTGTCGGCCTGGCAGATCAGCCTCGGCTTCACGCTGGGCCTGCAGTACACCTACCTGCTCGCCCTGCTCGCCCTGCTCGTGCTGTGGCGCTGGTGGCGTAGCGGTTCGCCGCCGGGCAGAGGCGCGCTGCCCGTACGCCGGCTGCTGGTCGTGACCTGCGCCGGGATCGCCGTCGTGGCCGCGGTGGCGGTGTACGAGGCACGCCCCTACCTGAAGGTCGCCCACGACTACCCGACGGCGAAACGAACGATCCGAGAAGTCAAAGCCTACTCTGCGGGACCTGCCGCCCTGCTGGCCGCCTCCTCGGAGAACCGGGTGTGGGGCGGCGCGACCGCCGGCCTGAGGGCGCACGTGCACTCCAAGAACGAGAGCGTGTTCTTCCCCGGAGGGCTGGTGCTGGCGCTGGCGCTGCTGGGCCTGGCGGGCCCGCCGTACACGCGTCGACTACGCGCCGGGCTGCTGCTGGGAGCGCTCGCCTGTGCGGTGCTTGCGCTCGGCGTCGGCCTCACCGGCGCGGGCTACCCCTACCGGCTGTTGTACGACTACGCGCCCGGCTGGAACGGGGTGCGCGTACCGGGCAGGGTGTTCACGATGACAACGCTGTGCCTCGCGCTGCTCGCGGGCGCCGGCGCGCAGCTGGTGGCGGCGCGGGCGGGGCGCCGGCGAGAGCGGCGCTCGCCCGCCGGGCTGCCCGTGGTGCTCGGCGCCGCACTCGCGGCCGGCATCGTGGGCGAAGGCGCCGGGCACCTCGGCCATCCGGTCGTGCCCCAGCCGGCCCGGGCCGAGGTCGGCTTGCCGGCGCCGGTGCTCGACCTGCCAACCGATGGCGCTGCCGATCGCGTGTGGCAGTACTTCTCGACGGACGGCTTCTACAAGATCCCCGTCGGCAACAGCACGTTCGACATCCCGGCGGTCGACGACCTGCGCGGCGGCATGGCCGGGTTTCCCGATCGCGCGAGCGTGGAGAAGCTTCGCTACCTGGGCATCCGCACGGTCGTGCTGCACCTGCGGCTGCCCAAGCTGCCGGGGATCGCCGGCTACGCGCTGCCCGAGCCGCGCGACTCCGCGGCGGCGGCTGACAAGGCGGTCGCGGGTCTCGGCGTCGGCAGGCGGCGCGTCGGCTCGATCGTGATCTATGAGATTGGCCCGGGGCCCAAGGCGCTCCACTGAGCTTCGCGTGAGCGTCTCCCGGGCCGCAGGAGCACGCGCGCCTAAGACGCTCGACGGCGGGGACCACGAGCGGCGGCCGTCCGGGCATGCCCGCCGCCCGCGGGCCAAGCGCCTGGCGCTGTACGCGATCGTGCTCGTGGGCGTCGCGTCCGCGACGATGCTGCAGAACTGGTCGGACAACCAGAGCTCCCACTACGACCTGATCCGGGCGCTCGACGCGGGCCGCACGACGATCGACTACGGGCCGTACCCAACCAAAGACAAGGCGTTCTACAAGGGTCACTACTACTCGGCACGCGCGCCCGGGCTGGCGATGTACTCGCTGCCGTTCTACGAGCTGCTGACGGTCGCGGACGCGCCAGCCGTCGCGCGCTCCTCGCACGCCCTGCGAGGTGAAGATGAGATGATCGACTTCGTCGGCCTGTGGGCCACCGTGCTTCCCGCGCTCGCTCTGCTGCTGCTGGTGTGGCGCGTGGCCGACCGCTTCGAGCCGGGCTACGGGGTGGCGACCGCCGTCGCGCTTGGCCTGGGAACGATGCTGCTGCCATTCTCGACGCTGCTCTTCTCGCACGTGTTCGCCACCCTGCTCGGCTTTGGCGCGTTTGCGATCATGCTGCGCGAGCGCGCCGGCCCGCCGCGGCCGCTGCTGCTCGGGCTGGCGGGCCTGGCGATGGGCTACGCGATCAGCTCGGAGTACCCGCTGGCGTTCGTCGCGCTCGTGCTCGGCCTGTACCTGCTGTCACGTACGGACGCGCTTAGACCCGCGCTCGTGGCGGCCAGGGCGGGGGCGTACGTAGTCGGTGGAGTCATTGGAGTCGTGCCGCTGCTGCTCTACAACCACGCCGCCTTCCACTCGTGGACGCATCTGGCCTACTCCAACATCCCGCAGCAGCAGCGAGGGTTCTTCGGGATCTCCGCACCCAGCCTGCCGGTTCTGGCGACACTGCTGTTCGACTCGCGCGGGCTGCTCACCCTGTGCCCGCTGATGGCGATGGGAGCAGTGGGCACGGTGCTGCTGTACCGGCGCGGGAAGCGCGCCGAGGCACTGACCATCGCGGGCGTGTGCGTGTGCTACCTGGGCTACAACTCGGGCTACTACCTGCCGTTCGGGGGGGGCTCCATGGGGCCGCGCTTTTTGCTCACGATCGTGCCCTTCCTGGGCTTTCCGATCGCGCTGGCCTTACGGCGCCTGCCGGGGCCCACCGTCGCGCTGGCAGGGGCGTCGATCGCCGTGGCCGTGGTCGCCACGATCACCCACCCGCTCGTCGGCTACGAGACCGAGACGGTCGTGTGGGGGCGCTACCTGCGGAACGGTTTCTTCCAGCCGACGATCGCCTCGGCCTTCGGCCTGGGACGCGGTTGGGGCGCAATCTGGCCGTTTTTTCTGGCGGCCGGCGCCGCGGTCGTGCTCGCAGCGCTGGTCACGCCACGGCTCAGCATGTCGGGCAGCACGCTGCGCGCGGCACTGCTGACGCTGGCGGCTTGGGGGCTGTTCGCCGCGCTCGCGCCGACCGTGCTCGGGATCGACCACCGCGGCCTGCTGAGCATCGTCGGCGCGGGCGACCATACAGCGCTGCACAAGGGCTTCGGCTCCTATCCGCTGAAGGCGCTGGCCCCGCTCGCGGCGGGGGCGGGCCTGCTCGCGCTGGCCGCCGCACGGCGCTGGCGCCACGATTCGGCGGTCGCGGCTAGTGCTTAGACACCTTCACGTTGCACTTCGCTCCGTGCAGGCGCTTGCACACCACCACATAGCCGACTCGCGGCCGGAAGTGTCGGTCGGTGAGGCCCGCGTCAAATCGCGCCGAATCGAGCCCGCCGCTCCAGTTGTAGATGTACAGACGCTTGATCCGCGAGTAGTCGGACGCGAGGTTGAACGTGTAGCCGAGCACGCGGGCCGCCCGCGCGAGGCCCGCCCCGCGCCGGTTGGGAAAGGCGCCGCCGAACTGCACGATGCCGCCGGTCTCGGTGAGCCACACATCGCCGCCCAGCGCGCGGCTGACTTCGCGCGTGCGCCAGCTCTGCATGCGGTTGACGTCGGAGTAGTTGTGCAACCCCCAGATCCCGGGCATGACCGTGTGCAGCCGCCCGATCGCACTCTTGAATTCGGCGATGTACCGCAGCGTGGGGCCGATTTTGTCCTGGTCGAGCACGTCCAGGCCGACGACCGTGCAGGTTGTGCACAGGCGGCGCAGGGCCTGGTAGTACTGCGCCGTCGTGCTGGCCGACGGGCTCGACAGGTAATGCGGGATGTTGCCGCGGTTGGCCTCGTCCCAGGCCTGATACTGACGCACCTTCGGGAAGCGCTTGATGAATTTCTGCACGTCGTGGCGATACAGCGCGACGCTGGGAACCTGCGTGGGCGTGTGCTCGGAGTGGTAGAAGGCCACCAGGATCTGCGCGTGCTGTTGTTCTGCGGCCCTGATCCAGGCCGTCGTCCGCGCCAGCGAGTCGCGGTGCGCGACCGTGTCGTAGGGAGCGATGTAGCGGGCGATCTTCGTGTGCAGCTGCTGCCACAGCTGGTTGCTGAACATCTCCGCGTACTCATCGCCGACGCCGACCAGGAAGCGCGCGGCCGCATGCGCCTTGTGGCGGCTGGCGGCGTGGGCCGACGATTTCGCCGCGTGGCCGGTCGGGCTGGACGCAAGCAGCGCGCACGCAGCCAGTGCCAGTGGAGGAGTCGCGCGCGTCAGCAGGCGGCGCAGAGCTCGTAGTGGTCGTTTCATGGTCATGCTCTAACAGCCCTCGGGGGGAAATGTTGCCCTTGGCGGGACATAAGAATTCGCGTGATCTTAGAAATGCACCCGCCGCGACCGGGCCGCCCTGGCCATCGGCTACACCGCCCCGGGGCCGCATTTCGCGCCGCTGAGGCCTGTTGCTGCGAGTGTTCGCCGTGCACGGCCAGGGATCCTTCCCCAGCTAGCGGGCCGCGGCGGTCTCTCCCCGGGTGGCGCAGCGCGGAGATCGGTGGCGACGCGCAGATCGACGGCGGGCCGGCGTCCAGCAGCCGCGGTGCAACTTTGATTGCAACCGCGGCCACGAGCTCGCCTTCGCCGACCCGCAGGCGGGCGATCGCCGGCACCGAGGTACAGTGTCGCGCGGGGAGCCGGGAAGCCTGGTCGGCACGCGACCGCCCGTGGACACCGTACCGACCCCGAGCCGCCACGAGAACGCCGGCGATTCCGCCGGCGAAGCGCCCCCGCCGGGCCGCGCCGGGACCCGACGGCGGCGATAGCGATGAGCGACGCGCTGCTGGTCGCGTTGTTTTCGATCGCAGGTGTCGTGAGCCTGTGCTTCAGCTGGGTCCTGGTGACTTCGATCGAGCGGGTGGGCGCGCGCCTCGGCATGACCGAGGGACTGCTAGGCATGCTGGCCGCGCTTGTCGCCGACGCCCCAGAGATCGCGGCTGCGGTGACGGCCCTGGCTCGGCACAACTCGCGCATCGGCGCGGGCGTAGTGATCGGTTCGAACGTCTTTAACCTGGCGGCGCTGCTCGGGCTCGCGTCGATCGTCGCGGGCCGTGTCGCACTGCACCGGCGCGTGATCGAGATGGCAGGGGCGGTCGCCGTGTGGATCGCCGTGCTGTGTCTGCTGGTGGTGGTGGGCGCGCTCTCCCCGCTTGCGGGTTTGGTCGCGGCCCTCGCCGTGCTCGGCCCCTACCTGGCGGTCCTCGGGCTTGGGCTCGAGCGACTTGCGCGCCTGCGCCTTCCGGTTTCGTGGAGGAGTTGGCTGTGCACGGCCGTCAGGGAAGAGGAGCTGGAGCTCGAGGTCGCGCTCCATCCCAGCCGCGGCGGAAGGCGCGACGTCGTGATCGCGGCGGTCGCCGTGCTGATCGTCGTATGCGCGAGCGTGGCGATGGAGCGGACCGCCGCTACGTTCGGCGCGCGCCACGCCGTGCCCGAGATCGTGACCGGAGCGCTGCTGCTCGCCGCCGTCACCAGCCTTCCCAATGCCGTTGCCGCGACCTATCTCGCGGCGCGCGGCCGGGGGGCAGCCGTGCTCAGCACGGCGCTCAACAGCAACGCGATCAACGTCCTGGCGGGGCTGCTGCTGCCGGCGACGCTCACGGGCCTGGGCGCGCCATCCGGGCCGACGACGTTCGTCAGCGCCAGCTACCTCGGCCTCACGGCCTTCGCGCTGGCGAGCGCCTACGTCGTGTCCGGCCTGCGCCGCGTGCCGGGCGCGCTGGTGATCGCCGCGTACCTGGGATTCGTGGCGGTGCTGCTCGTGATCGCCGCGTAGCGGACGGGGCGGGATTCCCTTCCCGCCCCGCGGCTGCGCTCTGCGTGGCGCCCGGGCGTCCTGCCGGGGAGGCGCTCCCGCGGGCCGTTCCCTTGCCGGCGCGCGGCCGTACCCACACAGCTCCGGACAAACGTTTGCGCGTTCACGCGGCGCGCAGGTAACCCAGCGGTGAACGACCCTCAACTGCGCCCACTTGCGACCGCCAATCCCGCGCCACAGCGGTGGCATCCCAATGCCGCCGCTCAGAGTCGACGTCGACGCGTGAGCGACCCGCCTTCGTGTGGGGAACTTCCGCGGTTTGACGGCGATGGCGCTGGACCGGGCCGGCCAGGCTGTGGCGCAGTTGCCTAACGCCGCGGAGCGCGGGCGTCCAGGCCGGTCGGGGCGCCGTGCGCAACGAGCGCCGCCGGCAGGCGCACGCTGCCGTCCGCGCGCTGGCCGTTCTCGAGCAGCGCGATGATCGTGCGGCCGACCGCGACCGCGGTCCCGTTGAGCGTATGCAGCACTTCGGTGCGCTTGCCGCCGCCCTGCTCCGCGGCCCCAGGGGGGGCGCGCCGCAGGCGGATGTTAAGCCGCCGCGCCTGGTAGTCGGTCGTGTTCGAGCACGAGGTCAGCTCGCGGTAGCGTCCCTCGCTCGGCAGCCAGGCCTCGCAGTCGTACTTCTTGGCGGCCGAGCTGCCGAGCTCGCCCACCGCGATGTTGACGACGCGGTATGGCAGCTCGAGCTCGCGCAGGATCTCCTCCTCGATCGCCAGGATGCGCTCGTGCTCGGCTGCCGACTGCTCGGGGGCGACGAAGCTGAACATCTCCACCTTGTCGAACTGGTGCACGCGGAAGATCCCGTGCGTGTCCTTGCCGGCCGCGCCCGCCTCGCGGCGGAAGCAGGGCGAGAAGCCCGCGTAGCGCAGCGGCAGCCGTTCGCCGTCGATGATCTCGCCGTCGTGCAGAGAGGCGAGCGCCACCTCGGAGGTGCCGAGCAGGTACAGCTCATCGTCGGCCAGCCGGTAGATCTGCTGCTCGGTGTCGGGCAGAAAGCCGGTGCCGTACAGCGCGCGCTCGCGCACGAGCACAGGCGGGATCACGGGCTCGAAGCCGTGTGCCGCGAGCTTGTCGAGCGTCCAGCTCACGAGCGCGAGCTCGAGCGCCACGAGCTCGCCTTTGAGATACGCAAAGCGCGAGCCCGAGAGCTTGGCCGCACGTTCGGTGTCGATCAGCGGCCCGGCGAGCTCGAGATGGTCGCGGGGCTCAAACGCCAGCTCGGGGAGCTCCCCAACCTCCCGCAGCACCTCGTCATCGGGCCCCGGCGCGGCGCTCGGATCGGGCAGGTTGGGCAGCAGCGCGAGCGCCGCCTGCAGCTGCTGCTCGGCGATCCGCGCCTGCTCGGCGCGCGCCTTCACCTCCACGCTCAGCTGCTTCATCCGGGCTAGCTCCGGCTCGACGTCCGCTCCCGCGCGCTTGCCCGCCGCGATGCGCTCGGAGTGCTCGCGCTGCTCCGCGCGCAGCGTCTCGGCCGCGGTCGTCGCCGAGCGCCACTGCGCGTCCTTGGCCAGGACCTCGTCGAGCGCCTCTCCCAGCGCGGGGTGGCGTGCCAGCAGCGCCGCGCGGACGCCGACGGGATCCTCGCGGATTCGCCTGAGGTCGAGCACTCGCTCCGCCGGGTGGTGTCCTAGGGCGTGGCGAGGTCGGTCATCACGGGGTGTTCGCGGCCTGGCGACCGGAGTACTGCGCGAGGAACGTCGCGACCGCCCGTGCGTCTTCGCCCACCACGATGTTCTGGGGCATGATCGCACCCGAGAAGCCGCCGTTCCTGATCGCGTAGAGGACCTGTTCGAGGTTCTCCTTGCGGACGTTGAAGTTCGGCCCGTTGGTGGGCAGGCGGTTCTTGATGTTCGTGGCCGATCCCTGCGCGCCGACGAGGGACAGGGTGTGACAGCCCGAGCAGTGATCGCGGAACAGCACCGCGCCGTGGTGGTAGGGGCTCGAGCTCGAGAGCTGGATGCCCTGCGAGCCGCACCCCGCAACCAGCAGCGCGAGCGTCACGCTCGCAGCCGCGACCGATGTTCGCGCGCGAAGGATCATGCGGGGCGGGACGGGAAGGCCCTCATGCGGGCCGGAATATATAGAGCGGCGGCCACCGAGCGAGCGGCGTGCAGCCAGCGGTCAGAAGCCGTGCGCGGTGCTTGCCGCGCGCAGGGCCAAAAACACGACCACCAGCGCCGAGGTCGCCATCACACCGATCTCGCGCCGCACGATCTGCGCCACGACCCCCCGCTGCTCGCGCTCGGGCAGCCGCCCCACCGCCTCGGCGCCTGCCAGGCCGCGCTGGTCGAGGACTGTCTGCGCCGAGCTTACGCGCAGCTGCTCGCCGACGAAGGCCACCGCCAGCGGCAGCAACGCGTAGAGGTAGAAGAGGTGGTCGCGGGGGTAGTTGCCCGCCGCCGCCAGCGAGCCGACGGCCAGCGCGAGGGTCAGCGCCGAGCCCTGCCCGACGCGCAGCAGCAGCCAGAAGGTGCGCGCCCCGCGCAGGTTCGGGTCCCCCAGGTACCAGAGCCAGCCGCCGAGCGTCGCGGCGATCGCGTTGAGCGCCGCGACCGCCAGGGTGCCGGCCACGATCGCGGCGGTCATGCCTGCCCGACCGGTGCGATCACGCCGTTGATATCGAGCCGATTGCCACTATGTAACACTTTGCCACAAGGTGCTATAAACGCGCTCGGTGCTGCGTAGCTACCTCCCAGCGATCGTCTTCCTCCTTCTCGGTGGCATCGTGGGCGGGGCGTTTGCAGCGCTGAACTCCCTCATCGGACCGCGCCGTCCCACGCCCCACAAGCAGGACCCATATGAGTGCGGGCTGCCGTCCGAGGTCAAGCGCGGCATGCGCTTCGGAATCAGCTTCTACCTGATCGCGATGCTGTTCATCCTGTTCGACCTCGAGGTCGTGTTCCTGTATCCGATCGCGGTCCAGCTGCGCGCCTTCGGCAGCTTCGCGCTGATCGAGACGGTCGTGTTCGTGGCCCTGCTGCTGGTCGCCTTGATCTACGTGTGGCGCAGAGGAGCCTTGGAGTGGAGGTAAGGCGCGAGCCGCTGCCGCCCACCTCCGCCGCTACGCCGGGAGTTCCCGAGCACGTCGATCCGCAGGCCCTAGGCGTTCGCGAGCTGAACGCCAGCCAGCTGCTGCGCGGCGGAGACCTGCTCGGCGCCAACCGGCCCGCGCACCTGGAGGCCGCCGATCTCGAGCGCTACGTGCAGGAGCGTACGCTGACCACAACGCTCGACCGAGCGGTTGCGTGGGCGCGGTCGAACTCCTTCTTCCCGCTCTCGTTCGGGCTGGCCTGCTGCGCGATGGAGCAGTTCCACGCGGCCGGGCCGCGCCTGGACATCGCGCGCTTCGGCTACGAGGCGTTCCGGGCCTCGCCCAGGCAGGCCGACCTGATCATCCTCGCGGGGCGCGTGTCGATCAAGATGGCGCCGATCATCCGCCGCCTGTATGACCAGATGCTCGAGCCGAAGTGGGCCATCTCGATGGGCGCCTGCTGCAGCTCGATGGGCGTGTTCAACAACTACGCGCTCGTGCCGGCCGACAAGTTCATGCCGATCGACGTTCACGTGCCCGGCTGCCCGCCCCGGCCCGAGGCGCTGATGCATGGCGTGCTCAAGCTGCGCCAGATGGTCCAGAACGATCCCGACGCCGGCTGGCGCGAGCGCTACCACGCCCGCGGCACCGAGGAGATCCTGCCCTCGCCCCACGCGGCGGCGGCGGTGAACGTGCCCCTGGAAGGGGACACGGCCGGTGCCTGACGCAACCGAGCTCGAGCTGATCGCCCAAGAGCTGCGCGCCGCCGAGGGTTCAGCGCAGGCGTCGTCGGGGAGCCCCGTGCTGGAGACCGTGTTCTTCCGCGGCCGGGCGACGCTCGTCGTCGAGTCCGAGCGGATCGGCGCGGTGCTTGTACGGCTGCGCGAGCGGGGATACGGGTTCCTGGCGAGCCTGCACGGCGTCGACTACTACCCGCACGAGCCGCGTCTGGGCGTGATCTACGAGCTGTTGGACATGCACAAGGTCGACCGCATCACGGTCAAGCTGCGCCTGGCAAGCGCGACGCCGGAGGTCGACTCGGTCACACCGCAATGGCCCACGGCCGATCACCAGGAGCGGGAGGTGCACGACATGTTCGGGGTCTCCTTCCGCGGGCACCCGAACCCGCGACGGATCCTGATGCCCGAGGACTACGAGGGCCACCCCCTGAGACGCGACTTCCCGGTGGGCGGCGAGCCCGTGCTGTTCACGTACAACGAAGGCGAGACGCGCGGATCGGCGCCATGAGCGCGGGCGAGGAGAGCACCCTCTCCGCATATCGAAGGCGCGAGCAGAGCACCACGATCGCGCCCCTCGAGGAGCAGCCCCGCGCGCACACGGAGGCCGCCGGCGACGGCACCAGACGCGAGCTGTTGACGCTCAACTTCGGCCCGCACCACCCGGCCACGCACGGCGTGCTGCGGCTGCTGGTGACGCTCGAGGGAGAGGTCGTGCGCGACATCAAACCGATCATCGGGTACGTGCACACGGGCATCGAGAAGACGGCCGAGGACAAGTCCTACTGGAAGGTGATCCCCGTTGTCGAGCGGATGGACTACCTCGCGTACTACTTCAACGCGATGGCGTTCTGCAGCGCCGTGGAGACCCTGGCCGAGGTCGAGGTTCCCAGGCGCGCGCAGTACCTGCGCGTGATCCACCTGGAGCTGAACCGGATCGCCTCCCACCTGATCTGGCTCGGCACGAGCGCGCTCGACCTGGGGGCGGTCTCGATCTTCCTGTACTGCCTGCGCGAGCGCGAGCGGATCCTGGACCTGTTCGAGATGTCCTCGGGACAGCGCATGCACACGCGCTACTTCCAGGTGGGCGGGGTGATCGAGGACATCCCACCGGGGTTCGCGCGAAAACTGCGCGACTTCCTCAAGGACATGCCCAAGCGCGCAGACGAGTACGGCGCGATCCTCAACGCCAACGAGATCGTCCTGCAGCGGCTGCGCGGCACCGGCCCGCTGGACGCGGACACGCTCCTGGCGCTCGGGGTGACCGGCCCACTGCTGCGCGCCGCCGGCAACCCGTGGGACCTGCGCAAGGCCGAGCCGTACAGCTCCTACGAGGACTTCCAGTTCAAGATCCCGGTGGGCACCGTGGGCGACAACTACGACCGCTTCGCGTGCCGAATGGCGGAGATGTACGAGTCGGTGAAGATCATCGAGCAGGCGCTCGACGGGCTGCCGGGGGGACCGCACATCACCGAGGACCGCAAGTTCGCGCTGCCGCCGCGGCACGAGCTGGCGACCTCGATGGAGGCGCTGATCCACCATTTCAAGCTCGTCACCGAGGGCTTCCGCGTCCCGCCGGGCGAGGTGTACTACCCGATCGAATCCCCGCGCGGCGAGCTCGGCTGCTACGTGCGCTCGGACGGCTCATCCAAGCCGGCGCGCGTGCACATGCGCGACCCATCGTTCGTCAACCTGCAGGCCCTTTCGCACATGGCCCAGGGCGGCTATATCGCCGACATGATCGCGACCGTGGCGATGCTCGATCCGATCCTCGGAGGCATCGACCGGTGAGCGCGGGGACCGGCGAGCGCGGCTCGGCCGGCACGCGAGCGCCTGCGCGTCCAGCCGCCACGGGCGCCGGGACCATGCCCGTGCTGCGCTTCGAGCACGGCTCGCGCGGGCCCGGCTGGGACGAGCCGGCCGACCTCGAGAAGGACCCGGCCGGCATTCCGGATCCGGCGCTGGTCCAGGTCCCGAGCGAGCTGCGCGCGGAGATCGAGGCGCACATGGCCAACTATCCCGACCGCCACTCCGCCGCGCTGCCGGCGCTGGCGGCGGCGCAGCGCCTGCACGGATGGTGCTCGCCGCAGGCGCTCGAGCAGGTCGCGTGCGTGATGCGGGTGACGCCCGCCTACCTGGAGTCGCTGACGACCTTCTACGACATGCTCGAGACCTCGCCGGCGGGCCGTCACTCCGTGTATGTGTGCACCAACATCTCCTGCTCGCTGCTTGGCGCGGATGCGCTGTTCGAGGCGATGCTCGCGGCCGCCGGCGATTGCCCCGATGTGAACGTGCGCGCTTTCGAGTGCCTGGGCGCGTGCGACATCGCGCCGATGGCCTCGGTCGATGGCACCTACGTGGGCCCGCTGACGGCCGAGGACGTGCCGCGGCTGCTCGAACAGGCGCGCGCAGGCGAGCCGGTGCTCGTCGAGAAGCAGCTGGCGGGCCGCCCCGTCGCCGATCCCGGCGCCAACCCCCCGCAGCCGCCGGCGCGGACAGCGGCGGGCCCGGGGGAGGCGCCGCGCCAGGCGCGCACGCGCAGGCTGCTGTTCGCCAACATCGACGAGCCCGGGCTTGCCACGCTCCCCGTCTACGAGCGCCGCGGAGGCTATGCGTCGTTGCGCAAGGCGCTCGCGTGCTCGCCGGCGGAAGTCCTCGCGCAGCTCGAAGCGTCGGGCCTGCGAGGTCGCGGCGGCGCCGGCTTCCAGATGGGCAAGAAGGTCTCGTTCTTGCCGCACGGAGCTACCGACAAGTACCTGGTGTGCAACGCGGACGAGTCCGAGCCGGGCACGTTCAAGGACCGCGAACTGATGCAGAAGACGCCGCATATGCTGCTCGAGGGCATCGTCATCGCCTCCTACGCGGCGGAGCTAGACCGCGCGTTCATCTATGTCCGCGGCGAGTACGCGCTACAGGCCGAGGTGCTCGAGGCGGCGCTTCAGGAAGCGCGCGCGGCCGGTTACATCGGCGATCACATCCTCGCATCGGGACACGCCTTGTCGGTGGTCGTGCACCGGGGCGCCGGCGCGTACATCTGCGGCGAGGAGACCGGGCTGCTGGACTCGCTGGAGGGCAAGCGCGGCAATCCGCGGCTGAAGCCGCCATTTCCGGCCATCCAGGGCCTCTATCAGGGTCCCACGCTGATCAACAACGTCGAGACCCTCGCGACCGTGCCCGCGATCATCGAGATGGGCGGCGAGCAGTACGCGAGGCTGGGCGTGCCAACCTCGACCGGAACCAAGCTCGTATCGGTCTCCGGACACGTGCGCCGGCCCGGCAACTACGAGATCGAGCTCGGCATCCCCTCGCGCGAGATCATCTACGGGCTCGCCGGCGGCCCGCCTGAGGGCCGCGAGGTCAAGTGCTGGTTTCCGGGCGGCTCATCCGCGCCGGTGCTCACGGCGGCCGATCTCGATGTGCCGTACGACTTCGACTCGATGGGCAAGGCCGGCTCGATGCTGGGCTCCGGCGCGATCATCGTGGTCGACGACTCCACGCCCATTCTCGACGTCGCGATGAAGGTGGCGAAGTTCTACCGCCATGAGTCCTGCGGCAAGTGCACGCCGTGCCGCGAGGGCACCAACTGGACCGTGAAGATGCTGCAGCGGATCGATTCCGGCGAGGCCACCCCGATGGACCTCGACATCATGGCCTCGGTGCAGGAGCACATCATCGGCAACTGCCTGTGCGTGCTCGGCGATGCGATGGCGATGCCGATCGGATCGATGATCGAGAAGTTCCGCGCCGAGCTCGAGGCGCACATGGAGGCCGCCCGCGAGCGGCGGGGCATCACGGGTCTGGCGGGCACCGAGTCGGCGCTGGCCGCGCAGGGGGCGCTGCACAGGCAGGCGGGCGGAGCCGACGTGGCGGCAACCGGCGCCGGCGCGCAGGCGCCCGGCGAGCACCGCGGCGCGCCCGGCACGCAACGAGGCGGCGCCTAGCGATGCCGCGACCGCAGCAGCGGATGATCGGCTTCACGATCGACGGCCTGGAGGTGCAGGCGCCGGAGAACGCGATGCTGGTCGACGCCGCCAAGCACGGCGACGTCGAGATCCCGGTGTTCTGCTACGAGCCCAAGCTCGGCCAACCGGTCGGCGCCTGCCGCATGTGCCTCGTGGAGATCGAAGGCATCCCCAAGCTGCAGACCGGCTGCTCGACGCCGGTCAAGGACGGCATGGTTGTGCACACGCGCAGCGAGCGCGTCCAGGCCGCCCAGCGCTCGGTGGTGGAGTTCCTGCTCGTCAACCACCCGCTCGATTGCCCGGTCTGCGACAAGGGCGGGGAGTGCCCGCTGCAGGACATCAGCTTCGGCTGGGGCGCCGGCATCTCGCGCTTCATCGAGCCAAAGCGTCACTTCGTCAAGCCGCTCGAGCTCTCGCCGCTGGTGGCGATCGACCGCGAGCGATGCATCCTCTGCTATCGCTGCGTTCGCTTCTCGCAGGAGGTCGCCGAGGACGACCAGCTCGTATTCGCCGAGCGCGGCGCCGACTCGTTCGTGGCGACCTTCGACGGGCGCCCATACGTGGCCCCGTTCAGCGGCAACATCATCGAGCTGTGCCCGGTGGGCGCGCTCACCTCTCGCGCGTATCGCTTCCGCGCCCGCCCGTGGGACGTCGAGGACGCCGGCTCGGTGTGCACCTTCTGCCCCGCCCAGTGCAACCTCACCGTGACCGTCCGCGACGAGCGCGCGCTACGGGTGCTGGCGCGTGACAATCCCGACGTCGACGACGGCTGGCTGTGCGACAAGGGGCGCTTCGGCTACCAGTCGATCCACGTCGATCAGCGCGTCACCGAGCCGCTGGTGCGCGACGGCGGTCGCCTGCGCGCGGTGTCTTGGGAGCGCGCGCTGTCGGAGGCCGCCGCCGGTCTGGCCCGCAGCGGCGCTCGCACCGGGGCGATCGCCGGCGGGCAGAGCACCAATGAGGAGGGCTTTCTGCTGGCGCGCCTGCTGCGCGAGGCACTGGGCTCACCGCATCTGGACTCGCGCCGGGCGGGAGCGCTCGAGCTCGACCTGCTGCGTGCGCTGGCGGCACCGGCGCTAGCGGCGCGCACCTCCGACCTGGAGTTCGCGCACGCGGTGCTCGTGCTCGACGCCGAGCCGATCGACGACGCGCCGATCCTCGACCTGCGCCTGCGCAAGGGCGTGCGCCGGCACGGGCTGAGGCTCGCCGTGGCTTCCCCGCGCGCGAGCTCGCTCGATGCCAGCGCATCGCTGTCGGTGCGCTACGCGCCCGGAGCGGGAGCGGCATTCGTTCGGGCGCTGCGCGCGGCACTTGCCGGCGAGCAGCACGAGCAGCTCGCGCTGGCCGCCGGTGCCGAGCCGGGCGCGGTGCGCGAGCTGGTGGCGCTGCTGCGCGGCGCGGAGGAGGGGCACCCGACCCCGTCGCCCGCTGCGGAGCGCCGGGCGGGAGCGCGCGAGGTGGTGATCCTGTGGGGCGAGAGGCTCACCGCGGGGCCCAACGGAGCGGCTGCCGCCAGGTCGCTGCTCGCGATCGCCGAGAGCCTTGCGCTTGCCAGCACCGACGGCGCGGGCCTGCTGGAGCTGCCGGCCGGCGCCAACGGGCGCGGCCTGCGTGAGGCCGGAGTGCTGCCGAACGCCGGCCCGGGACTCGCGCCGGCGCCCGCGGTGATCAGCGCGACGCTGGCCGGCGCGGACGACGCCGGCGCCGGCGGCGGCGGCGGCGGCGCCGGCGGCGGCGAGCTTGACCCGGCCGATGCGGTCGCGATCGCGCAGGCGCTGGCCGACGGCGAGCTGAGCGCGCTCTACCTGCTGCAGTGCGACCCCGTGCGCGAGCTGGCGCCCGCGCGCCTGTGGGAGCGCGCGCTGGCGGCCGCCGGGGCCGTGATCGCGCACGCGGCATTTCTCACGGCGGCCATCGCCGAGCACGCCGACGTCGTGTTTCCTGCCGAGTCCTACGCGGAGAAGGAGGGCACCATCGTCCATCCCGACGGGCGCCTGCAGCGCCTGCGCCCGGCCATCGCGCGACCGGGGTTGGTACGCGCGGGGTGGCAGGTGCTCGCCGAGCTCGGCCTGCGCCTGGGCAGCGACCTGGATGTCCTCACGGCGACGATGGCGTCGCGGCAGCTGTTCGAGGCCGTCCCCTTCTATCGCGGCCTCACGCTCGAGGAGATCGGCGGGCGTGGCGTGCGCTGGCAGGAGCGAGCCGCGGCGTCGGCGTTTCCAGCGCCCGCGGCCGGCGCCGAGCAGCTGCTGCGCGATCAGGAGCTCGTCGCGCCGGGCGAGGAGGCCGATGAGCTGGCGGGCTATCGCTCGCTGTGGGATGCCCCCGAGGTGGAGTTCTCGCCGGCGCTGCGGTTCCTGTTCGCGGGCAGGCAGCGCCCTCGGCCGGCGCTCGGGGTCCCGGCGACGTGAGCGTGCTGGCGCTGGTCGGCTACTACGAGCCCTGGTGGGTCCAGGTGCTGAAGTCGATCGTGATCTTCGCGGTCGCGCTCCAGCTCGTGCCCGTGGTGCTGATCGCCGAGCGCAAGCTGCTGGGCCGCTTTCAGAGCCGCTACGGGCCCAACCGCGTTGGCCCGTTCGGGCTGCTGCAGCCGATGGCCGACATCCTCAAGCTGCTCACCAAGGAGCAGTTCCGCCCGACCACCTCGGTCGGCCTGCTGTTCGCTGTGGCTCCGGTCATCTCCATCCTCACGGCCGTGGCCGCGTTCGCGCTCATCCCGTTCGGCGACACGCAGCGCATCTTCGGCACCAGGGTGGGGCTGTACGGGGTCGACGTGTCGATCGGCCCGCTGTATCTGCTCGCCTTCGGCGCGATCGCCTTCTACGGCGTCATGCTCGGCGGCTGGTCCTCGGGCTCCAAGTACTCGTTTCTCGGGGCGATGCGCGGCGCCGCCCAGCTGATCTCCTACGAGGTCTCGCAGGGGCTCGCCCTGCTCGGCGTGCTGTTTAGCTCCCAGACGCTGTCGCTGACCGGCATCGTCCACGCGCAGGCCGGCATGTGGTACGTGGTACCTCAGTTCGCCGGCTGCTTGATCTTCCTGATCGCCGGCTTCGCCGAGACCAACCGCGCGCCGTTCGACCTCACCGAGGCCGACGCCGAGCTGGTCGGCGGCTACAACACCGAGTTCGGAGGCGGGCGCTTCGCCTCCTACTACTTCGCCGAGTACTTGAACGTGCTCGTCGTCTCGGGGATCACCACGACCGTGTTCCTCGGCGGCTGGCTGTTGCCCTTCGGCCTGCATCCGCCCGGCTGGGTCGACCCGCTCGTGGTGCTGGCCAAGATGTCGCTCGTCACGTTCCTGTTCATCTGGATCCGCGCGACCCTGCCGCGGCTCCGCTACGACCAGCTGATGAGCTTCGGCTGGAAGGCGCTGCTGCCGCTGGCCACGCTCAACGCGCTCGTCACCGCCATCGTCGTCGTGGCCACCCACTGAAGGAGCGGGCGGCGCGATGACCTGGAGCCCCGGCGAGCACATGATCGAGGTTCGGCGCACGCCCGCGCCCGGCGCGGCGCGCGGGGCGTGGCGCGCCTTCCGCGAGACGCTGCGCGGCATGAGGACGACGTTCGGGCGCATCCCCGAGGGGCCCGTCACGGTGCAGTACCCCGAGGAGAAGGTGCCCGTGTACCCGCGCTTCCGCGGTCGTCACAAGCTGCACCGCTTCGAGGACACCGGGCTCGAGAAGTGCGTCGGCTGCTCGCTCTGCGCCGCGGCCTGCCCGGCCGACTGCATCCGCGTGGTGGCCGCAGAGAACACCCCCGCCAACCGCGTCTCCGCGGGCGAGCGCTACGCCGCCGTGTATGAGATCAACCTGTCGCGCTGCATCTTCTGCGGCTACTGCGAGCTGGCGTGCCCGTTCGACGCGATCACGATGGGCCACGACTACGAGCTCTCCGACCACGACCGCTCCGATCTCATCTTCACCAAGGAGATGCTCCTGGCCGAGCCGCTGGAGCGCACGCCGCTGAGGGCCGAGGACGAGTGAGCGCGCGGCGGTGAGCGCGGTCCTGTTCTTCGGCGCGGGCGCGGGCGCGATCGCGGGCGCCATCGGCGTGGTGCTGCTGCGCGACCCCTTTTACAGCGTGCTCGCGCTGGTGGGGCATCTGGTCTGCCTGGCGGTGCTGTTCCTGCTGCTGCGCGCCGAGTTCGTCGCCGCCGTGCAGGTCGTCGTGTACGCGGGCGCGGTGATGGTCCTGTACGTGTTCGTCGTCGCATACGTCGGCGGCGAGGGCGACCGCTTCGAGCTCGGCCAGCTCTCCGAGCGGGTGCGCTCGCACGGCTTCCCGAGCTCGCGCATGCGCATCGGCGGGGCGGTGCTCGGCGGGGCGCTGATGATCGAGCTGCTGATCGCCATGCTCGGCACGGGCCTGCATGGCATCGGCGGGCACGGAGCGGGTTACAGCCCCGGCCCGCGCACGTTCGGCACACCGGCCTACATCGGCAAGCTGCTGCTGACGCGCTTCTTGGTGGCGTTCGAGGTCGCCTCGTTCCTGCTTCTCATCGCCGCCGTGGGCGCGGTCGTGCTCGCCCGCCGCCGGGGCGGGCTGGAGGGCGAGGAGGCAGGCGAGGCGCTCGCACCCCTGGGGCTTGCGCCTCCGCGCGAGGCGGGCACGATGGCCGAGGGCGTGGGGCCGGCGCTCGCCGCCGCGCCGCGCCACGCGGAAGCGCTGCCCGCGCCCGCCGCAGGCGCACCGGGTGGGCCGCGGAGGAAGCCGCTGCCGTGAGCATCGCCTGGTACCTGGCCGTCTCGGCGATCGTGTTCACGCTCGGCGCGATCGGCGTGATCGCGCGGCGCAACCCCCTGGTCATCCTGCTGTGCCTGGAGCTGATGCTCAACGGCGCCAACCTCGCGCTGATCGCCTTCTCGCGCCTGTGGGGCAACGGCGACGGCCAGATCCTGGCGCTCGTGGTCATGACCGTCGCGGCCTGCGAGGTGTGCATCGGCCTGGGCATGATCGTCGCGATCCACCGCCGGCGGCTGCCGATCGACGTCGACGAGCTGCGGGAGCTGCAGGGGTGACGCCGGAGCGCGAGTGCGATAGCGGGTCGCGCTCGTGAGCGCGACCACGTTCGCGTGGCTGGCGCTGGCGATGCCGCTCGCGGGCACCCTGGTGCTGGCGCTAGGGTACCGCTCGCTGCCGGGACGCAGCGCGGGATGGATCGGCACGGGCACGATCGTGCTCGCCTTCGTCGCCGCGCTGGGGGCGCTGCTGGAGCTCCAGGACCGCGCCCCGGCACATCGCGCGCTGACCTCCTCGCTGTGGAGCTACGCCGTCACGGCCGGCATCGACGCGCGCGTTTCGATCCTCGTGGATCCGCTGTCGGTGTTCATGCTGCTGGTGGTCAGCGGCGTGTCGGCGCTCATCCACCTGTACTCGGTCTCCTACATGGACTCCGACCGCGGCTACGCGCGCTACTTCTCCTACCTCAACTTCTTCGTCTTCTCGATGCTGCTGCTGGTGCTGGCCGGCAACTTCCTGCTGCTGATCGTGGGCTGGGCGTTCGTGGGCGCGGCCTCGTATCTGCTGATCTCCTTCTGGTACCGGCGCAGCACCGCCACGCGCGCAGGGATCAAGGCGTTCGTGATCAACGTCGTGGGCGACGTGGGGCTGGTGCTGGGGACCTACTTCATCTTCAAGCACACCCACACGCTGGACCTCCGCGGGTCCTTCCACGCCGCCAGCGCGGGCGCGTTCGTCGGCGGCTCGGGCAACGGCGACCTGATCGCCGGCTGCGTGCTGCTGCTCGTGGGGGCGTTCGCCAAGTCCGCCCAGATCCCGCTGCACACGTGGCTGCCCGACGCGATGGAGGGGCCCACGCCGGTCAGCGCGCTCATCCACGCCGCCACGATGGTCACCGCGGGCGTGTACCTGATCGCGCGCATGCACCCGCTGTTCGAGCGCGCGCCCGCGGCCCAGGACGTGGGCGCGGTGATCGGCGCGGCGACCCTGCTGGTGGCAGGCACGGTGGGGCTCGCCCAGG
Source organism: Actinomycetota bacterium (assembly GCA_005885515.1). GTDB lineage: Bacteria > Actinomycetota > Thermoleophilia > Solirubrobacterales > Solirubrobacteraceae > Palsa-744. The sequence continues at coordinate 73,786 of VAWK01000029.1, forward strand.
TCGACATCAAGCGCGTGATCGCCTACTCGACCATGTCCCAGATCGGCTACATGATCATGGGCGTGTCCGTCGGCGCCTACGCCGCCGGACTGTTTCACCTGATGACGCATGCCTTCTTCAAGGCGCTGCTGTTCATGGCCGCGGGCTCTCTCATCGGCGCTATGGCCGGCGAGCAGTCGCTGCAGAGGATGGGCGGCTTTCGCAAGGCGCTGCCGTTCACGTACGCGAGCTTCTTGATCGGCGGACTGGCGCTGGCCGGCGTACCGCCCTTCTCGGGCTTCTTCTCCAAGGATGAGATCCTGCTCGTGACCGGCGAGCGCGGTGGCTGGCACTGGGCGCTGTACGTGGTCGGCTATCTGGGCGCATTGCTGACGGCCGTGTACACGTTCCGCATGGTCTTCCGCGCCTTCCACGGCGCGCCGGTGGCCGAGGCGCGCGAGCTGGAACGGGGGCATCCCCACCACGCCGAGGTGCCGCGCAACCCCGCCACCGGCGAGCCTGAGGACACCGACGTGGGTTTCCCCGGCCCGCACCACGCGATCGCCGAGCGCGCGCTGCCGATGCGGGCGGCGATGGCGCTGCTGGCGGTCGGCTCGATCGGCGCGGGCGCGCTACAGATCCCCCACGTCGACTTCGTGATCGACGATTTCCTGCGACCCAGCTTCGGCGACTCCTCGCTGTATGCGACGCACGGGCGCGACTGGCTGCTGGTCCTGGGCCTCTCGCTCGGCACCGCGCTCGGCCTGGCGGGTATCGCGATCGCGTATCGCGTGTGGGTCATGCGCCCAGGCAGTGCCGCGCGCGTGCGCGCCCGCGCCCGCCCGCTGTACGAGCTGTTCGTGCACGCGTGGTACTTCGATGAGCTGATCGCCGCGCTGATCGCGCGGCCGGCCGTGGCGGCCGGGCGGTTTGCGCGCGACACCTTCGAGCGGCGCGTCGTCGATGACGCGCTCATCGGAGGCACCACCACGCTGATCCGCGCCGGCTCGGCGGCGGTGCGCGCGGCGCAGAGCGGCTTCGTGCGCTACTACGCTGCCCTGCTCGTGCTCGGCGTCACCGGCGTCGGCTTCTACTTCCTGCTGCAGTCCTAGGGCAGCGAGACCGATGCCCCCGCTCTCGATCCTGATCTGGCTGCCGGCGATCACCGGCCTGCTGGCGGCGTCGCTGTCGTGGCGCCCGTGGCGGGCTCACATCCCGCCGGCCTCGCCGCCGCCGGACTGGTGGGGGCAGGTCTCGCCGGCGGCGCGCGCGCGCTCGGTGCGCGACCCGGGGCAGAGGCTCTCCGGCCGGCTGGCGCTGGCCGGCTCGCTGGCCACGCTGGCGCTGGCGATCGGCTACATCACGGAATACAAAGGCCCGCGGGCCGGGCTGCAGCACGTCACCGACGTGACCTGGATCGGCGAGCTCGGCATCCACTACAAGCTCGCGATCAGTGGCTTGAACGTGTTCCTGGTGGGGATGACCGCGCTGCTGTTCGCGGCCGCCACGCTCGCCGCCAACCTGCGCTCGTGGGAGCGGCCGCGGCTCTTCTACTTCCAGTTCATGCTCGCCGAGTCGGCCGTGCTGGGCGCGTTCCTGGCGCAGGACCTGGCGCTGTTCGTGGCCTTCTTCGATCTGATGCTGGTCCCCTTCTACTTCCTGATCGGCGGTTGGGGCCGGGAGCCGGGGCGCGTGCGCGCGACGCTCAAGCTGGTCATATACACGCTGGTCGGCTCGCTGCTGATGCTCGCCGCGGCGATCGCCACCGGCGTGCTGGCAGCCCGGCACACGGGCGGGCACATCACGTTCGTGCTCTCGTCGCTGCAGGCCACGCCTCTCGGCAGGGGCTCGCAGGAGTGGATCTTCCTGTTCTTCGCCGCCGCCTTCCTCGTGAAGATGCCCGCCTTCCCGCTGCACGGATGGATGCCCGACGGTTACCGCGCGATGCCGATCGAGGTGCTGATGGTGTTCTCCGGCGTGCTCGCCAAGGTGGGCGCGTACGGCTTTCTGGCGATCGTGCTGCCGCTGTATCCCCAGGCGGCGGTGCACTTCCAGACGCTCATGCTGCTGCTCGCGCTGGCCTCGATCCTGTACGGCTCGGCGGTGGCCTTCACGCAGACGGACGCCCGCCTGATCGCCGGCTACTCCTCGGTCGCGCAGCTCGGCTTCATCACGCTCGGGATCTTCTCGCTCAACGCCCAGGGCGCCCAGGGCGCGCTGCTGCAGATGCTCAACCACGGCCTGGTGGTCGCGCCGCTGCTGTTCATCGTCGCCCTGCTGGCACAGCGCAGCGGCGGGTCGGAGGACGTGCGCGAGATGGGCGGGATCGCCTTCCGCGCGCCGGTGCTCGCCGCGCTGTTTCTGCTCGTGGCCCTCGCCACGCTGGCGATGCCCGGCTCGGCCAACTTCGTGGGCGAGTTCCTGATCCTGCTCGGCGTCTTCAACGCCAAGCTCGCGATCGCCGCCGTCGCCTTCGCCGGCGTTGTGATGGCCAGCTTCTACGCGCTGCGGCTGCTGATCGGCGCCATGCACAACCGCGTCGGGCCAGGCGTGCGCTCGCGCGAGATCTCGCTGCTGGACGGCGCCGTGCTCGTGCCCATTCTGGCGGTGGTCGGCCTGCTGTCGTTGTATCCCCAGCTGGCCCTGCACCGCAGCGAAGGATCGGTCAAGCAGGCGATCACGCCACTGCGAGCGCCGCTATCGCCGCCGGGGCCCTACGCCGCTCGCGGCGGCTGCCCACCGTACGCCGCTCAGCCGGGGTCTGGCCTGCGCTGTCGCGCGTTGGTTCTGGGGCGCAGGCGATGAGCGCCGTGGCGCTGGCGAGCGCCCACCTCAAGGGCCCGCACGTCGACTTCGGCGGGCTGGCGCCGCTGCTCGCGCTGCTCGGCGGGGCGGTCGTCGTGCTGCTCGCCGGGCTGATCGGCTCGCGCTGGGTGCGCGCGCAGGTCGTGCCGACCCTCAGCCTGCTGGCGCTCGGCTCGGCGCTCGGCCTGACGATCTGGCAGTGGGACGCGCGCAAGTCGGTCGTCTCCGGCGCGCTGCGCATCGATGACCTGTCGCTGGCGTCGAACCTGGTGCTGATCGCGGGCGGCGCCTGCGCGGTGCTGCTGGCGTGGCGCTCGCTGGCGGCGCGCGAAGCGGCGCACGGGGAGTGGCACGCTCTGCTGTTGAGCTCGATCGGCGGTATGTCGCTGCTGGCCTGCGCGCAGAACACAGTGGCGGTGTTCCTCGGCCTGGAGCTGCTGTCGATCCCCCTGTACGTGCTGTGCGCGACCGAGCTTCGACGCGAGCACTCGCTGGAGTCGGGGCTGAAGTACCTGATCGTCGGCTCGGTCGGCTCGGCCACCTTCCTGTACGGCCTCGCGATGATCTACGGCGCGACCGGCAAGACCGACTTCGGGGCCATCGCAGGCGCGCTCGCGCGCGCTAGCCTGGCGAGCGATCCGCTCACGCTCACGGGGATCGCGCTGTGCGTGGCCGGGCTGTGCTTCAAGGCCTCGGTCGCGCCCTTTCACCAGTGGACCCCCGACGTGTACGAGGGCGCGCCCACGCCGGTGACCGGATTCATGGCGGTCGCGACGAAGGTCGCCGCGCTGGCCGTGTTCGTGCGCTTGTTCGACGTCGCGTTCATTCCCGCGCACCACAGCTGGGGACCGGCCGTGGCGGCGCTGGCCACGATCACGATCGTCGTCGGCAACGTGGGCGCGCTCGGGCAGTCCTCGCTGAAGCGGATGCTCGCCTACTCGTCGGTGGCCCAGGCCGGCTACATGCTCGCCGGCATCGTCGTGGCAACCCGGCTTGGCGTGCAGGCGACCGTGTTCTACCTGGCGGTCTACGTGGCGATGAACATGGCCGCGTTCGCGGTGATCGTGGCGCGCGAGCGTCAGACCGGCTGGGGAGACGCGATCGACGCCGTCGCGGGCCTCGGCCGCGAGCGGCCGCTGCTGGCCTTGTCGATGACGATCTCCATGCTCGCCCTCGCCGGCATCCCGGCGACCGCGGGGTTCACGGGCAAGTTCTACCTCATCGACGCCGCGGTCTCGGGCGGGTATACGTGGCTGGGGGTGGTGATCGTGATCGGGTCGATGATCTCGCTCGGCTACTACCTGCCGGTGCTGGCGGCGATGTGGATGCGACCAGCGCCCGCCGGGGCGGGCCGCCGCGGAGACCCGCCTGGACCGGGCGCGGAGGCCCTCCCCGCCCTGGCCGGAGGCTCGCCCGAGCTTGAGCCGGAGGCGCAGGGCGCCGTCGAGCCGCCCTGGCAGGCGCGCGGCGAGCGGGTGCTAGGCGCTCAGCCCGAGGTCGCCCTGGTGGCGATCGCGGCCGCACTCGCCACGATCTTCTTCGGCATCATCCCCCAGCCGCTGTTCGAGCTGGTGCACGGAGCCGGCCGGGCGCTGGGCCTGCTCTAGAGACGGCGGCGATCAGACGGCCGTGGCCTGGTAGGAGGCTTGATCGGGTCGCGCCTACGCTCGGCCTGCCGCGCGGGCGGCCTGCTCGGCGTCCTCGAGCTGCCGCTGCACGAGGTCCAACCCCGCGTCCCAGAAGCCCGGGTCCGCGAGGTCGATGCCGACGATCTCGGCGAGGCGCTCCGGCTCGCGCGAGCCGCCGGCGGCGAGCAGCTCCAGGTAGCGAGGCACGAGCTCCTGGCCGGCCTGCAGGTAGCGCTCATAAACCGACAGCGCCAGCAGCTGCCCATAGGCATACGCGTACACATACCCGGGGCTGCCGATGAAATGAGGGATGTAAGACCACCAGCAGCGGTAGCCGTCGGTCAGCTCGACCGCATCGCCCAGCAGCTCGGCCTGGCTCTGCAGCCACAGGTCGCCCAGGCGCTCGACCGACAGCTCGCCGCTGTCGCGGCGCTCGGTGTGGACGAGCTCCTCGAAGCGGTTCATCGCCACCTGACGGAAGACCGTCGCGATCGTGTCCTCGAGGCTCTCGGCGAGCAGTGCCAGGCGGGAGGCGGGCGCGGTGTCCTCCTGTAGCAGTCGGCCGAACACGATCGTCTCGCCGAACACGGACGCGGTCTCGGCCAGGGTCAGCGGGGTGCTCTGGTGAAAGATGCCCTGGCGAGCCGCGAGCGCAAAGTGC
>VAWK01000007.1 GCA_005885515.1 Actinomycetota bacterium
CGATGCGCAGAACGCGCCGCCGCGCTTGCCCTCGCGCACGGGCGCGTCGATGCGGCGCTCGGCGAAGAAGCGACGCGCGAGCCCGCCCAGCTCCGGCGAGAAAGCCGAGTAGCAGTCGAGCACGATCTCCCTCGCGCGCGCGAACGAGTAGGTCACCTCGTCCTGCGTCACCGCGGCCATGCGGTCGTAGTCGGCGAGACGGTCCAGGCCGAGCAGCCTCGCCTTGAGCCGATACCAGCGCCGCGGGATCTCGTTGCGCGCGCGCACCGCCGCGATCAGCGCCTGCACGGACTCGTCGCTGGCCTCGTTGGCGAGGTTGCGCGCGGCCAGCCAGTGCCGGTAGCGGCGCAGGCGGTCATCGATCGCCTTGTCTGCCAGCAGCGTGTTGAACAGGTAGGCCCGCGTGCGCAGACCGGGCCCCAACGCGTCGGTGATCGCCTCCGCCGTCGCGCGCCGGAGCTCACGGTCGGGCAGCATGAGGCGGCTGAGCGCCATGTCCAGCGCCACCTTCTCGCGCTGGCCGCCGCGGCCGTCGACCGCCGATCGCTCCTCGCCGGCGGCCGCGGGCAGCTCCACGGCTATCGCGGAGGTGAGCTCTTCGAACAGGCGCGTCCACGCGCTCGAGCCGGTCAGCGCCTTCTCGGCGAGGATCTTCTCCTCCGGCTCGGACAACAGGTGCTCGCGGTAGCGGCGCACGTTGCGCAGGTGATGTCGGCAGAAGTCGAGCCCCTCGTCCGCCAGCAGCGCCTCGGCGCGATCGTCCTGGAGCGCCGCCCACTCGAGCTCGAAGAACAGCAGCGTCGTCTCGATCGCCGTGGCGCGTTCCTGAACCAGCTGCAGCAGCGCGCCGTTGGCCGGCTCGGCCGTGTCGGCGGCGAAGCGCAGGGCCGCGAATGTCCCCGCGCGTCCCACGAGCTCCTGGATCGCGGCGAGCTCGTGCATCGCCTCGCCAAGCGCCGCTCCGTCGAGCTCGGCGAGCGCGCGGGCGTAGCGCGCGGCGAACGCCTGCGCCCGCCCGAGCGCCTCTTGCAGGCGGCGCTCCACGCCCGCCTCGCCCTCTCCATCGAGGAGTGGTTCGAGGTCCCACCGCGTCTCCTGGAGCTCTGGGTCGCTCGGCGTGGAGGCGGCTTTGGTGGCCATCGTGCCGAGCAGCTTAGCCACCGAGGTGGAGCCGGTGCGCTCGCGGGTAGACGTCCGGGAGGCGACCTAGCATCCCGCACCCCGTGCACGAGACCACCCCCAAAGTCTTCCTGATCGCACGCCCGTCGATCGACCTGGAGGGGATGCGCGGCTACCTGCAAGATGTCGGCGGTGAAGCGTGGCTCACACGGCGGCTGGCCGAGTCGCGGGCGAGCCCCAACGCGGGCGAGCTGCTCGTGGAGTTCGCCGGGCGCGCCTGCTACCGCAGCTGGGAGCCCGGGCTGAACCCGAACGTGAGCAAGGTCCGCACCGACCAGCGCGAGTACTTCGCCAACATCCTGCGCTCGGCGCACGGCTCGGTGCTGGAGCACGCCAACTACTCGTTCGCGCTGCGCAACTGCTCACGCGTGATGACTCACGAGCTTGTCAGGCATCGCGCCGGCTCGGCCTTCAGCCAGGAGAGCCTGCGCTACGTGCGCCTGGCCGACATCGGCTTTCGCGTGCCTCCGGCGCTCGAGCCGGCGCGCGAGCGGGTGCTCGCGATCGTGGAGCAGCTCGAGGAGTTCCAGCGCAGCGCGGCCGAGGAGCTGGGCATCGACCGAGAGGGCGTGCCCTTCCACATCAAGAAGGAGGTCACCTCGGCACTGCGCCGCGTGGCCCCGATCGGGCTGAGCACCGACATCATCTGGACCGCCAACGTACGCACGTTGCGCCACGTGATCGAGATGCGCACCGCGGAGGGCGCCGAGGAGGAGCTGCGGCTGGTGTTCGATCGCGTCGCGGCGATCATGCAGGCGGAGGCGCCGGGATTGTTCCAGGACTTCGCGCGCCATGCCGACGGCGCGTGGGTGCCGCAGTTTCACAAGGTGTGAGCGCGCCGCCCCGCTGCGCAGGCGGCCGCGGTGCCGAACGCGCCGCGCGCGCCCTCAGCCCTCCGCAGCCTGCAGCTCGGCCACGCGCTCCTTCAGCTTGGCGGTGACGGCGGGGTCGCGCAGCGTGGTGACATCGCCGAGCTCGCGCCCCTCGGCGATGTCGCGCAGCAGGCGCCGCATGATCTTGCCCGAGCGCGTCTTGGGCAGATCGTCCGTCCAGATGATGCGCTTGGGCCGGGCGAACTTGCCGATGCGCTCGGCGACCGTGGCACGAATCCCTTCCACGACCGAGTCGTCGCCCTCCAGCTCGCCCTGCAGCGTGACGAAAGCGACGATCGCCTGACCCGTGTCCTCGTCGTGCTGGCCAATCACCGCGGCCTCGGCGACATCGGCGTGCGCCACGATCGCAGACTCGACCTCGGCCGTGGAGAGGCGGTGTCCCGATACGTTGACCACGTCGTCGATGCGGCCGATCACCCAGACGTAGCCGTCTTTGTCCACCCGCGCGGCGTCGCCCACGAGGTAGGTCTCGGGCCCGAAGCGCGCGAAGTAAGTCTCCACGAAGCGCTCCTCCTCCCGGTACAGGGTGCGCAGCATCGACGGCCACGGGCGCGTGAGCACTAGCAGGCCCTGACCTTCCTGCATCGGCTGCCCGGTGGACTCATCGCGCACCTCCGCGCGCACCCCCGGGAACGGCTGGGTCGCCGATCCAGGCTTGGTGGCCGTGATACCCGGCAGCGGCGTGATCATGATCGCGCCCGTCTCGGTCTGCCACCAGGTGTCGACGATCGGGCAGCGCCCGCCCCCGATCACCTTGTGGTACCACAGCCATGCCTTCGGGTTGATCGGCTCGCCCACCGTGCCCAGCAGGCGCAGCGAGGAGAGGTCGTGTCTGCGCGGCCACTCAGCGCCCCACTTGACGCACGCGCGGATCGCCGTGGGAGCGCAGTACAGGATGCTCACCCCGTAGCGCTCGACGAGCGCCCACCAGATGCCCCTGTCGGGGTAGTCAGGGGCTCCCTCCCACATCACCGAGGTGGCCCCGTTGCAGAGCGGCCCGTAGACGATGTAGGAGTGCCCGGTGACCCAGCCCACATCGGCGGCGCACCAATAGGTGTCGGCGTCGGGCTTCAGGTCGAACACGTAGCGGTGGGTCGCTGCCACCCCGGTCAGGTAGCCGCCGGTCGTGTGCAGGATGCCCTTTGGCTTCGCGGTGGAGCCGGAGGTGTACAGGATGTACAGCGGGTGCTCGGCGTCCAGCGGCTCGGCGGGGCAGTCGGGGTCGGCCGCGGCCACGATCTCGTCGTAGTAGACGTCGCGACCCTCGCGCATCGAGCATGGCGTCCCCTTGCTGCGGATGACAACGATCGCCTCGAGCGTCTCCAGGTCGCCCATGACCTCGTCCACGCGCTCCTTTACGGGCGCGGTCTTGCCCTTGCGCGCCGCGCCGTCGACGGTGATCAGCGCCTTGGCCTGTGAGAACTCCATCCGCTCGCGCACGGCCTCCGCGGAGAAACCGCCGAAGACCACGTTGTGAGGCGCGCCGATACGGGCGCACGCCAGCATCGACACCACCACCTCGGGGATCATCGGCACGTAGATCCCGACCACGTCGCCCTTGCCGATGCCGAGCGCCTTCAGGGCGTTGGCGAGGCGCTGGACATCGGCGAGCAGCTGCGCGTAGGTGATGTCGCGCTCCTCGCCCTCCTCGCCACGCCAGTGAAAGGCCACGCGATCGCCCCTGCCCGCCTCGACGTGCCGGTCCAGGCAGTTGTAGGAGGCGTTGATCGTGCCGCCGGTGAACCACTTGTAGAACGGCGGGTCGGAGTCATCGAGCACGCGATCCCAGCGGCGGAACCAGTGCAGCTGCTCGGCCTGCGCGCTCCAGAAGCCGAGCGGGTCGCGCTCGGCCTCAGCGTAGATCGCGGGGTCTTTCAGCAGCGCCTGCTCGCGGAACTCGCGCGGCGGCTCGAAGCGCTCGACCGCCAGCAGCTCGGCCAGCTCGCGCTCGAGCTGCTCGCTGCCTGCCGTCTGCGGCTCAGTCGCCATTGTGCACCCCCTTGCGTTGCCGTTCTTGCTCCGCTCGCCAGCGCACCACGCTAGCGCGCCCAGCTCAGCGCCGTGCCCCCCGCTTGCGGCGCCGGCGCGAGGAGCCGCTCGCCGATGGACGCGTGGGCGCAGGCGCGACGTCGCCGCCGCCGGCCGCATCGCCGCCGGCGCTGGTGGACAGCGCCGGCTCGCGCGCGCGCGCCTGCTCGCGCGCTTCGCGCATCTGCGCCTGTGTGGGCCACGGGCGCGCCTCGCCCGCCGCCCAGGCGGGCGGATCCCCGTTGGGCCAGCGGCCGCCGAACAGGATGCCGGCCATCACCATCCAGAACGCCGGCACCACCTGGAGCGTGACGCCACCCAGCGGGAGGAACGTCAGGACGCCCGTGAACACTCCGAGGATGCCCATCCAGCGCGTCAGCAGCCCCACCCGCATCGCGGCCAGCGACGTGGCGATCGTCCCCGCGGCCATGGCCAGCCCGGCGATCAGGGCGGGGTAGGCGAGCACCTGGTAGGGCGTGGCCTTGCTCAGCGCGTTGTCGACCGCGTGGCTTGTGAAGTCGTGACCGACGGCGAATTTGTGCGCCTCGATCGATCCCACCACCTGGTGGGCGACGCTGACCAGCGCCAGCGATATCCCGCCGGCGAGCACGAGCGGACGGGCTGCAGACCAGGTCTCCGGCCGGCGAAAGCGCGCGGCGTCGACGAGCAGCAGCAGGATCAGCACGAGCGCTCCGATGGCGATCGCCGCGATCACGCTGCCGGAGATCAGTGCGAAGGCGTGATGGCTCAGGTATCTAACTTCCGGTGCACGCGGGCTTTCGGCGGGGCGTGGTTCGCCGCGCAGAGCCGGAGCGAGCCCTTGCAGCAGGCCGACGCTCGGGGCGCCGTTGGCCGTGGCCGCGACGACGATCCCGCTCAGTAGATACAGCACGCCCCCCGCGACGGCTGGCGGGGCCAGCCGGCGGCGGCGTTCGGACTCGCGCGCGACCTGCGCCCTGGTCTCGCTCGAGCTGGGCATGGTCAGCGAAGTCTACGCGCAGCCGAGGCCCGTACGAGCGCCCCGCGGCGCGGTCGCGCGATCCCGATGCGAGTCTCGCCGCCTACCCGTCGGCGAGCGCCGCGTGGACACCGGGCGCCAGCCCGAGCCGGTCGGCGACGCGTTGCAGCAGCTCGAGCAGCTGCTCGCGCTCCTCCGCGCTGAGCCCGGCGCACAGATCGCGCTCGTGCTCCGCCGCCAGCGCAAAGGCGCGGGTCAGCACGCTGCGCCCCGCCTCGGTGAGGTGCAGCGCCCGTGCGCGGCGGTCGGCGGGATTCTGGCGTCGCTCGAGCAGCCCCCGGGCCTCGAGCGCGTCGACGAGGCCGACCATGCGGCTGGCCGGTATCTGTAGACGCTCGCCGAGGGTCTGCTGGGAGGAGCCCTCGCAGGCGGCCACGGAACGGAGCAGAGCGAACTCGCGCGGGTCCAGTGCGAGCGGGTCGAGGATCCGGCGAAAGCGCCGCGCGACCGCGTAGCCGGTGGTCGACAGCGTGAACCCCACCGATCGAAACGGCGCAGCTGGCCCTGCCGCGGTGCCTGCGGCGAAAGCCCGCGGCGGATCGTCGCCAGAGCGCAGATGCATGTCGCTGTGCATGAAACCAAATCATATCGACATCGAAAGACTTCACTCTGAAATCATTATCGGATCGAATCTATTCCCGAACGCTCGCGCGGCGTTCGATCGCGCCGCGACCGGAGCCGATCCGCGAACCCGGGCGGAGCTTGAAGGTGGGAGACTGACGTCGTGCGCGAGCGAATCAGCCTGATCACGCTCGGCGTGCACGACCTCACCCGCGCGCGGCGCTTCTACGAAGCGCTGGGCTGGCACACGGGCGCGGCGGACGCTGACGATGTGGTCTTCTTCCAGGCCGGCGAGATGGTGCTGGGACTGTGGGATCGCGGCAAGCTCGCCGAGGACAGCTGCGTGCAGGACGGCGGCGGCTGGGGCGGTGTCACGCTGGCGCTCGTGGTGGGCTCGCCCGAGGAGGTGCAGCGGGTGACGGAGGAGGCCCGCGCCGCCGGCGCGACGATCGCGCGCGAGCCGGCGGCGACGTTCTGGGGCGGGTATGACTCGATCTTCATCGATCCCGAGGGTCATCCGTGGGAGGTCGCCCACAACCCGCACTGGCGCCTCACAGACGACGGCGGCGTGCGGCTGTCGTGACCCGCGCCTGACGGCACGCGCAGCCGCGGGACGAACGCATGCTTGGCCGCCAGGGCGAAGGCTCTAGGATGCCAAGGAGAAGGCTCTAGGATGCGGCCATGGAGAGCGGCGGGCTCGGAGACCTGTTCGGAGACCCCGAGGAGCTGCAGCGGCGCTTGGCCGAGTTCGCCGAGCAGATGCATGGACAGCAGCGGCTTGCTTGGGCCGACAACGCGATCAAGCTGGCCGTCGACATGACGGTCGCGGCGGTGACGCGGGTGAACCTGCAGGGCAACGCCGAGGACCAGGCCGAGCAGATCCGCGTCGTGATCGCGAGGATCTTTCCGGAGGCGGTCGCGCTCGTGCGCGAGGCGCGCGAGGGCCTTCAGTAACGCGGGCGCAGCCCGCCGCGGCGCGCGGCTTCCGCTGGCGGCGCCTCTTCGTGTGCATGTCCGCCGTCGGCGCGCGGTGGCTCGACCCGTTCCGCGGCGCGCTCGGCTTCGCGGGACGCGCGGCCGGCGAACAGGACCTCCTTGAAGGAGCGAAAGCGGAAGATGAATACGACCGCCCCCAGGCCGACCACGGCGGTGAACGCGGCGATCGCGATCTGCTGGCCCACCGAGTACGCGGCTACCACGGCGGTGGGGGCGCTGGCCGAGAACACCTTGACGAGCAGCGCCTGCTGGACGCCGGCCCCACCGGGCGTCAGCGGCACTGCGCCGGCCACCTGGTTGACGGCGAACACGAGCAGGACGTTCTTGACCGACGCGCCCACGCGAAAGGCTTCGAGAAAGAACCAGAAGGCGGCGAAGCGACTCAACCAGGCGACCACCTGCAGCGAGACCACTTCGCGCAGATAGCGCTGGCGATCGCGCAGGATCACCACGCCCTGGCGCACGCGCGCCCAGAACGCCTTGGCGCGGCCCGCCAGCGCGGCGAACGCGACCAGGCCGAGCACCGCCAGCGCCGTGATCAAGAACAGCGTCAGACGGAAGTGGCTGGCGAGGTAGGAGATGTCGAAGGAGCTGAGTTTTGAGAACTTGGGCGGCTTGGGGAACACGCCCTGAGTGAACGCGAAGATGAGCACGAGCACGCCCACGGCGGCGTCGAAGATCGACTCCACGAAGAACGCCGAGGCGACGGTCGGATAGCGCGAGCCTGGGATCGAGGAGCGCGTGAGAAACAGCTTGATGATGTCGCCACCGCGCGCCGGCACGACGTTGTTGAAGCCCACCGCGGCGAAGTAGGCGCCCCACACGCGTCGCCATTGGAAGCTGACGCCGGGATAGGCGGCGCGCAGGCTGTGAAAGAAGGCACGCGAGCGAAGCGTGAGGTTCAGGCCGAAGAAGGCCAGCGCGAGCATCAGCGCGCCCCAATGGACGGCCGCCAGATCCGAGAAGAACTTGCCGACCGCGTCGAAGAAGACGCTCAGGCTGTGGCCGATCGAGGTCGAGGCGAGCGCTCCGGGCACGTCCTCAAGCGTACGGACCTCGGCCGCGCGGAGAGCGCCGCTGCGATACAAACCGCTGCGTGGCAGGCAACAGCGCGCCGGCGCGACTGACGGTCGCGATCACGGGCCCCACCGGCGAGATCGGCCGCTCGGTGGTGGCAGCGCTCGAGCGCAGCCCCGAGGTGGCTCGCCTGCGCGGCATGGCGCGCCGCGCCTTCGACCCTGCCGCGCTGGGCTGGCGGAAGATGGAGTACAGGCGCGGCGACGTGCTCGACGAGCGCGCCGTGGGGGCGTTGGTCGACGGCGCCGACGTGGTCGTCCACCTCGCGTTCGTCATCATCGGCGGCGCAAGCGAAAGCCGCACCGTCAATCTCGAGGGCTCGCGCGCGGTGTTTGCAGCCGCGGCGTCAGCGCGCGTCAAGCGCCTCGTCTACGCGTCCTCGGTCGCCGCGTACGGCTTCCACCGCGACAACCCGCGGCCGCTCACGGAGGAGGTCCCGGCGCGCGGCACCGACGGCCACTACTACTCCGCGCAGAAGGCGCAGGTGGAGCGGCTGCTGCGCCGCACGCTCGCCGGCAGCGCCACCGACGCGTACGTGTTCCGCCCCTGCATCGTGGCCGGACGCCACGCGTCGCTGCTGATCGACAGCCTGCCCTACCGCCTCCTCTCCGAGCGGCTGCCCGCTCCGGTCCGCGGCCTGCTCGAGCGAGTGCCGCTCGTGAGGCCCGTGCTGCCCGACCCGGGCGTGCCCTTCCAGCTCGTCCACCACGACGATGTCGCCAGCGCGATGCGCGCCGCCGTGCTCGGCCGCGGACGGCCGGGGGCCTATAACCTCGCCGGCCCGGGTGAGCTGACGGTCGCGGCGCTGGCGCGCGAGCTCGGCTGGCGCTCGGTCCCGGTGCCCGGGCTGGCCGTGGACGCGCTCGCCGGGATGACCGGCCGGCTCGCGTTCCTGCCGGCCCAGGCGCAGTGGATCAGCGCGTTTCGCGAGCCCGTGATCATGGACACCGCGAAGGCCCGGCGCGAGCTGCGCTGGCGCCCGCGCCACACCGCGATGCAAACGTTGCGTGAGACGATCGCCGCCGCGCGGGCGCGGGCCTGAGCCGCCCGGCGCCGCGCGCCGCTGGGCGCATCGTCAGACGAGCGGTGGCCGCGCCCGCTGCAGCGCCTGGAGCACCAGCCGGTCATGCTCGGCGGGCTTTACCTTCCGCAGCACGTCGGCGACGCGCCCGTCGGGGTCGATGATGAACGTGGTGCGCTCGTTGCCGAAGTAGGTGCGCCCGTACATGGACTTCTCGACCCAAACCCCGTACGCCTCGGCGACAGCGTGCGCCTCGTCGGCCAGCAACGGAAAGTCGAGCGCGTGCTTGTCACGAAAGCGCTCCAGCTTGGCCACCGGATCGGGCGAGATCCCCACCACCGCCGCGCCTGCGGCGGCGTACTCGGCGTGGTGGTCGCGAATGCCGCACGCCTGCACGGTGCAGCCCGGTGTTTCTGCCTTGGGATAGAAATAGACCACTACGGGCTGCCCGCGAAAGTCCGACAGCTTGACGGCGCGGCCGTCCTGATCTGGCAGCTCGAAGTCCGGGGCCACGTCTCCTCGCCCGATCACGCCCGGGATCCTAGCCTCGATGGGCGCGCGCCCGCGCGCTTTCGTGCCCTCATCGCAGAAGCCGCGACAGCCGCCGGTCCTTCAGCGTGCGCCCCTCCGTCTGGCATGCGGGGCAGTAGGCGATCACGTAGTCCTCGAAGTGCACCGATCTGAGCACGGTGCCGCAGCGGGGGCACGGCTGGCCCTCGTGGCGATGAACCCGCAGCGGCATCGGCAGCTTGTCCGGGATCGGCAGCCGCAGCACCTGCTCGTAGTGGGCCAGCGCTCGGGCGAGCGTCTGCTCGATCGCATCCTCCAGGTGCCCGCGCTCTTCCTCGTCCAGGTCCTCGCCGCGCTTGAACGGCGACAGCCTGGCGGTCCACAGGATCTCATCGACCCACGAGCGGCCGATGCCGGCGATCGTGCGCTGGTCGCGCAGCAGCGTGTGCAGCGGTCGCGGCGCGGCAAGCACCCGCTCGAGCGGCGGCACGTCCGGCCAGGCATCCGGTCCAAGCGTCGCCAGCGCGGCGTCGTGCTCGAGCTGCGGCGTGCGCAGCAGCTTCACCCACGCTGCCTGCTTTGAGCCGAACTCGCGCAGGCGCAGCTCGCGCCCGTCGCGCAACCGCACGAGCAGGCGCGAGGTGCGGTCGCGAGGCCCGGCATGGGTGTCGAACAGCTGCAGCCGCCCCGCCGACATGAGGTGGATCAGCAGCGCCAACCCATCGGAGAACTCGACGATCAAGTGCTTGCCGCGGCGGCGCACCGCGAGGATGCGCCTGCCGTGCAGCGCAGAGAGCGGTGGCTCGATCGTCTTGAGCGCGTTGATGCCGGGCGCGAGCACCGACTCGACCTGCGCTCCGTCGAGCGCGTCGTGGAGCAGACGCGCGCTGATCTCCACCTCCGGCAGCTCGGGCACAGTCCCTCACTGTAGGGGCGGCCTCCCGCGCCGAGCGGACTCGACCGTGTGCCGCCGCGCCCGGCGCCGGGCGTGGCGGAGTCATGCGCGCGGCTGTCAGGAGGCGCCGATCGGCGGTCCTTCGTAGGTGATGCCGGCCGGGCTGCGCCAGCGCACGCGCCAGCGCGCGCCGCGCGCGCTGGAGCTCAATGACCAGTGGCCGAGGCTGTCGGTCGCCACGGTCTTCAGCACGCGATAGCGCCGCGCGTGCGCGGCCGCCACGAGCACGGTCACGCTCGTGGCGCCGGTGGCGGGGCGAACGAGGCCCCACAGCGAGACACGGCGCCCGCGCTTGGCCACGGTGAGCGGCAGCGGCCAGCCGAAATAGAGCGGCTTGGCCTTGCCGTTGAGATACTCGAGCCCCGTCTGAAAGCCGATCGTGCCGCCGTGCACGCTCGCGCCCGGGGCGCCGCCGACCGGGTCATCGCGCAGCAGGTACTGGGAGAAGGCCACCACCCGCGGATTGCTCCACGCGATGCGCTCGGCGATTGCGTCGTCTTCGGCCTGCCGGCCTACGGACACGCCGAGAAACCGGTTCGGCCGGCTCTGCACGCCGAACTCGGTCAGGTAGATGGGCAGGTGCGCCGGCAGCGCGCGCGCGCGCGCGGCGAGGTCGAGCGCCCGCGTCAACCTCCCCAGCGTCCCGATCGTCACGTTGTCCCGTTCAGGGGGGGCGTAGAAGGGGCCGGCGGCGTTCGTGTAGGCGTGATGGGCGAATCCGGCGGCGGCCAGCGGACCGCAGGAGCCGGCTTTGCGGTAGTGCGAGTTCAGGCACAGGGCTTCGCGCAGGAAGGCGAGCGGCGCAACGTCGTGCAGCAGTGCGTTCTTCCCTTCGCGGCGCACGTTGACGGTGTCGAAGCCCGTCGGCGCCGTCTCGCCGATCAGCACCCGCGGATTGGCCAGCCCCGCCGCCTGGAGCCCTGCGTAGCCCGCCTGGTAGAGGCCGCGGTAGATTCGCGGGGACGCGGGCTTCCCGTTGGCCTTGAACTGCGGCCGCAGGAACGCGGGGTGGTTGGCCTCGTTCCAGATCGAGTACAGGGCCACCTCGGAGCCGTAGCGGCGCCCGACCGCGGTCATGAACCTTCCGAATTCTTGGGCGTTGGGGCTCGTGACGAAGTCGCGGCGCGTGGACGTGGCCCACTTCGGCACCGGCCCGGTCACCGTGAGCAGCACGGTCCAGTGCAGCTCCTTGGCCTTGGCCAGAAGCCAGTCGTAGCCTCCCCAGTTGTAGTTTGCCGGATTGGTGGCGTCGAAGCTGGGGCGCCGCGCGCTCTTCGCGCCGGGAGCCACCCCGACCCAGTAGAGCTCCACGCGCAGGGCGCTCACGCCCAGGTGCTGGAGCTGGGAGATCGCGCGTTCGCGGGTCTTGGGATTCAGCAGGATCGTCGAGCCCTCGAAGAACACCGCCTCGTTGTGGGAGGCGAGCGCCGGGCTGGCGCCCGCGGCGCCGGCGCCGAGCGCCGAAATGAGCAGTAGGGCAAGGAGTGTGCGGATCCGAAACATGGTGGCTACAGACACCTCCAGAGCGGCAAGGTTGCGGCGCGCAGGCTGCCGTGCCGACATTCTTCAGGCGCGCGCGGACGTAGCGCCGCGCGGCGGCGCCGGGCGCGCTCGCCCACCGGCGCGGGTGTGCGCTGGGCGCGCGGCGCGTCGGGCCGACGGAGCACGATCCGGCGAGCGGCCCTGTAGCTTGCCGGTATGGCCCTGTCGGTGGCGCCGGACGACATCGTCAACACACCCGCGGAAGCGCGCGCCAACGAGCGCCCGCCCCTGCTCGTGCTCGAGCCGCTGAGCGAGTTCCTCGACCGACACGGGCTGGGCGAGGGCGAGATCCACGCGAGCCCGATCGGCGAGGGCCACTCCAACGTGACCTATCTGATCAGGCGCGGTCAGGCCGAGCTCGTGCTGCGCCGCCCGCCGCGCCCGCCGCTGCCGCCCAGCGCTCACGACGTGCTGCGCGAGGCGCGCCTGCTGCGCGCCCTGCGCGACACGCCGGCGCGCGTCCCGGTGGTGCTCGCCGTGTGCGAGGACCCGGCGACGATCGGAAGCCCCTTCTATGTGATGGAGCGGATCGCGGGCGAGGTGATGGTCAGCAGCATCCCCGCGGCGCTGGATTCACCGGCGCAGCGGCGGCTGATCGGCGAGCAGCTGGTCGAGGCGCTCGCCGAGATCCACGCGGTGGACTGGCGGGCTGCTGGCCTGGAGGGGTTTGGCAAGCCGACGGGCTACCTGGAACGCCAGTTGCGCCGGTTCTCGGGCCTGTGGGAGGTGAACAAGACGCGCGAGATCCCGGCCGTCGAGCGCGTGGGCGGCTGGCTTGCCGAGCACCTGCCGCGCTCGGGCGCGGCGACGATCGTGCATGGCGACTACCGCCTCGGCAACACGATCTTCGCGCCCGAGACCCCGGCTCGGCTGGCGGCGGTGCTCGACTGGGAGATGGCCACGATCGGGGACCCGCTGGCAGACGTGGGCTACCTGTGCATGATGTGGACCGAGAAGCACGACCCCCCGGGCGGCCTGCGCGAGGCGCTGGGGGCGATCACGCGTCGAGAGGGCTTCCCCACGCGCGTGGAGCTGATCGCTCAGTATGAGCGCCACACCGGGCGCTCGATGAACGACCTGCGCTGGTACATGACGCTCGCGCTGTGGAAGTCGATCGTGTTCATGGAGGGCAACTACAAGCGCGCGGTCGCCGGCAGCACCGATGACCCGTACCTCAAGACCTTCGGCGACGGCGTGCTCGAGCTGGCGCGCCAGGCCGAGCACGTGGCGTATGGCGGCTGAGACGCGCTCGGGCCTGCTGCTCGACTGGGGCGGAGTGATGACGAGCAACCTGATGTCCTCCTTCAGCGCCTTCTGCGAGGCCGAGGGGCTCGACCCGGGCGCGCTGGTCGGGATCTTCCGCGCCAACCGGGAGGCCCGCGAGCTGCTGTTCGCGTTCGAGGAGGGGCGCATCGAGGAGACCGAGTTCGAGCTCGGTCTGGCGGGGCTGCTCGGCGTGGCCTCTGCCGAAGGACTGATCGATCGCCTGTTCTCGGGTAGCCTGCTGGAAGAGGCGATGGTTGGCGCCGTGCGCGCCGCGCGCGCGGGCGGCGTGCGGACCGGCCTGATCTCCAACTCGTGGGGCACCTCGCGCTATCCGCACGAGCTGCTGGCCGAGCTGTTCGACGGCATCGTGCTGTCGGGCGAGGTGGGCATCCGCAAGCCCGCCCCGCGCATCTACGAGCTGGGCGCGCGGGCGATCGGAGTGGCGCCCGCGCGGTGCGTGTTTGTCGATGATCTGCCTTTCAACCTGCCACCGGCCGAGCGCCTGGGCATGGCGACGGTGCATCACACCAGCGCCGAGCACACGATTGCCCAGCTCGAACGGCTGCTGGGGATCTCCCTGCGGGCGGACGAGCCCGACGCGGCTGTCGGCTAGTCGCGCCTGCCGCGTCCGTACAGAAACTTGAAGAAGCGACCGAGCAGGCGCGAGGTGCGAGCCTTGTAGGGATACATGTGCGGTTCACGCTTGAGCGCCAGCCGCGGCGTCACCACGATCGCCTGCTGTGAGCAGAACTTGCGGATCCCGCCGGCGCCGTGGCGCGACCCGAGCCCGGAGGCCTTGGCCCCGCCCATCGGCAGCTCGAGCGCCGCGTAGTTGATCATCGCGTCGTTGACCGTGGCGGCACCGGCCTCGATGCGCCGGGCGATCGCCTCGCCACGCTCGGTGTCGCGCGTGAACACCGACGCGCCGAGTCCGTACGGCGTGTCGTTGGCCAGGCGCAGCGCCTCCTCGGCGTCGCGCACCTTCATGATCGGCAGCGTCGGGCCGAAGGTCTCCTCGGTCATGATCTTCATCGAGTGGTCCACGTCCACGACGACCGTGGGCTCGAAGAAGCGCCCCGCGCCTGCCACCTGGTGGCCGCCGGTGAGCACGCGGGCGCCCTTCTGGATCGCGTCGCCGACGTGATCCTTGATCGTGTCCAGTTGTGGCGGGAACGTGATCGCCCCCACCTCCACCGTGCCGTAGTCGTCGGGCTTGCCCACCCGCAGCGCGCGCACCTTGTCCGAGACTTTCGCCACGAACTCGTCGTACACCGCCTCCTCGACGTACGCGCGCTCGATCGAGATGCAGGTCTGGCCCGCGTTCTGCATCGAGTAGTAGGTGGCGAAATTAGCGGCGCGCTCGAGGTCGGCGTCGGAGAGCACGATCATCGGATCCTTGCCACCCAGCTCGAGCGAGGCCGGAATCAGGCGCCGTGCGGCGGCTTCGGCGACCTTGCGACCGGTGCGGGTCGAGCCGGTGAACATGATCATGTCGACGTGGTCGATCAGCGCCGCGCCGGTCGGGCCGCGCCCGGTGGCCACCTGCAGGACGTTCTCGGGCAGTCCGCACTCGCGCAGCCCTTCGGCGAGCAGCAGCGAGGTCAGCGGCGTTATCTCCGAGGGCTTCAGGATCACGCTGTTGCCTGCGGCCAGCGCGGGGATGCAGTCGCCGAAGGAGTTCGTCAGCGGATAGTTCCACGGCCCGATCACGCCGATCAGTCCCAGTGGGCGAAAGCGCAGGATCAGCTTCTTGCCCTTCACCAGTACCTGCGAGGACTTGACGCGTTCGTCGCCCAGGTAGTGCGGCGCCTGCTTGGCCCAGAAGCCGAACGCGCCGCCGCCGTAGGAGATCTCCGCGAACATGGCGTCCTCGTAGGTCTTGCCCGTCTCCGAGACGATCGTCGAGACGACCTGCTCGGCGTTGTCCATGAGCCACTTCTGCGCGCGCAGCAGCACGCGGGCGCGGCCCTCGAAGCCGAACGCCGCCCACGCCGGCTGCGCGGCGCGCCCGCGCGCGGCCATCTCGGCCACGGCCTCGGGCCCGAGGTCGGCGACGGTGGCGACGATCTCGCCGGTGGCGGGGTTCTCTACCGCGATGCCCTCGCCGGTACCAGCGCTGCCGTTGTGGGTCTCGGGAATGTGCTGCTCGACCGTCGCCATGTTCGCTCCCCTCTTCGTTCGCTCGCTGCGAACAAGACTACTCCCACCGCGCCGCCAGTCCAGCCCCAGCTCGCGCCCGCCCGGGGCGCGCGCCGCCTCGCGTCGCTAGTCGGACAGCTCGATCGAGTCGATGCCGATCGTGCGCGTGGGGCGGTCCGATGCGTCGGTGGGCACGCGCTCGAGGCTGTCCACCACGTCCTGGCCGTCGCGCACGCGCCCGAATACCGTGTGCTTGCCGTCCAGCCACGGGCACGCGCGCGCGGTGACGATGAAGAACTGCGACCCGTTGGTGTCCGGCCCGGCGTTTGCCATCGCGAGCGCGCCGTGCACGACCCTGTGCGAGTTGATCTCGTCCGGGAACGTGTAGCCGGGCCCGCCCGTGCCGGTCCCCTCCGGGCAGCCGCCCTGGATCATGAAGTCCTTGATCACGCGGTGGAAGGTGAGGCCGTCATAGAAGCCCTCGGCGGCCAGCCGGCGGAAGTTCTCGACCGTTTTGGGTGCGTCCTCGTCGAACAGCTCGAGCGTGATCGAGCCGTCGGTGGTTTGCATGGTGGCGATCGACATGTGCGAGCTGCGGGCGGGGGGTAGCGATCATACGCGCCGCCGCGACCGCGCGGCGGCTACTGCTGCACTCGCTGCAAGCTCAGCGTCCGGCCGGCGAGCTGGCGGCCGGCGAGCGCCTCGATCACGCGCTCAGCCTCACCCGCTGGAACCGACAGAAACGAGAACCGGTCGAGCACCAGCACGTCGCGCACGGCCTCGCCGTCGAGCCCGGCCGATGAGGTCACGGCGCCGACGATGTCGGCCACGCGCAAGCCGGCCGCCCGACCCCCGGCGAGCACGAGCTTCGCGTAGCGCTCCTGTAGATCGGGCCGCGAAACGTGCGGCTTTGAATGTCTTCGCGGTCGCTCGCGTACCGGAGTGGGCGCCGCCACGGCGCCCGGCGCCCAGGCGTTGATGGCGGTTCCGATGTGGCGTTCGATCGCCTCGAGCTCGCGCCGCTGGCGGCGCTCGACGAACGTGATCGCCCTGCCCCAGCGCCCCACCCGTCCGGTCCGTCCGATGCGATGCACGTAGGTGTCAGGCGAGGTCGGAACGTCGTAGTTGATCACGTGGGTGACCGTCGAGATGTCGAGGCCGCGCGCCGCGACGTCGGTGGCGATCAGGACCGGCACCTGCCTGGCCTTGAACGCGAGCATGACCCCGTCGCGCGCGCCCTGTGACATGTCGCCGTGCAGCGCCCGCACGTTCATGCCACGCTCGCGCAGCAGCCGGTACAGCTGCTCGCAGCGGACCTTGGTGCGAACGAACACGATCGCCTGCTGAGCCTCGCCGCCTGCCATGGCGGCCTCGGCGCGCAGCACGTCGACCAGCGCCTGCGGCTTGTCCTTGGCGTCGAGCAGCAGCTGGAACTGCTCGACGGTGTCGATCGTGAGCGTCGCGGCCTCCACGTGGATCAGGATCGGGTCATACATGTAGCGGTCGGCCAGCTTGCGGATCGGCTCTGGCATCGTCGCCGAGAACAGCGCCGTCTGGCGACTCGACGGGGTCAGCGAGAGGATCTTCTCGACGTCCTCCAGAAAGCCCAGATCGAGCATCTCGTCGGCCTCGTCGAGCACCACGAAGCGACACTCGTGCAGGATCAGAGAGTGCCGTGAGATGAGGTCCAGCACGCGTCCCACCGTGCCCACCACGAGGTGACCGCCGGCGCGCAGCCGCGTCTGCTGCGCACGAATCGGCGCCCCCCCGAAGACGGCCACGACGTCCACGCCGGTGTGCGAGCCGTACGTGCGCAGCGCCTGGGTCACCTGGATGCACAGCTCGCGCGTGGGCGTCAGCACGAGCGCCTGCAGGCCACCGTCTCGCGGGTCCACGTACTCCAGGATCGGCAGCCCGAAGGCGGCCGTCTTGCCGGTACCGGTCTGGGCCTGTCCGATCACGTCACGACCCTCGAGCAGCGCCGGGATCGCCTGCTGCTGGATCGGGCTCGGCGCCTCATAGCCGACCTCTCGCAGCGCCTGCAGCGTGGGCTGCGTGAGCCCGAGCTCGGCGAACGAAGGGGGCATCATCGGAGCGGGAGCCCGATCACGCGGCCGGGTCGAGCAGCAGCTTCCCGGTGGTGGCCCGCGCGCGCAGGTCGACGTGGGCCTGCGCGGCCTGCGCGAGCGGGTAGGTGCGCCCCACGACCACCTCGAGCTCGCCGCGGCCGGCGCGCGCGAACAGGTCCGACAGCGCACCGGTGAACATCCCCGGGCGCTGCAGGCAGTGAAACAGGTAAAAGCCGACCACCGAACGCGAATGGCGCAGCAGCGAGCCGGTGGAGACCTCGTTGGGCTGGTTGGTCGCGATGCCGTAGGCGACGATCCGGCCGAACGGGGCGAGCGCCCTGTAGGAGGCCTCGAACACCTCGCCACCAGACATCTCGAAGACCACGTCCACGGGGCTCTCCTCGTTTGCCTCGAGCAGGCGCTCGGTCAGCCCCTCGGCTTGCGCATCGACCGCCGCGTCAGCGCCCAGCCGCAGCGCCAGCGCGCGCTTCTCGGCCCTGGACGCGGTCGCGATCACGCGCCCTGCGCCGAACGCATGCCCGAGCTGCACGGCGAGCGTGCCGACGCCCCCGGCCGCGGCATGGACCACCACGCTCTCACCCTCGGCCACCCTTCCCGCCGTGCGGTACAGATGCCAGGCGGTGGTGCCCTGCACGATCATCGCCAGCGCTGCGGCGTCGTCGAGCCCGTCCGGGATCGGATAGGTCAGCTCGCGGGGCGCCGTCGCATACTCGGCGTAGCCACCGGTGCCCACCAGCGCCACTACGCGCTCACCGGTGTCGGCGCGGGTTCCCGCCACCTCGCCTCCCGGAACCAGTGGCAGCGTGGCGCGCTGCACATAGGAGTTGGTGCGCGTGTGGGTATCGGCGAAGTTCACCCCGGCGCGGGTGACGCGGATAAGCACCTCCTCCGGTCTGGGCTGCGGATCAGGCAGCTCCACCAGGCGCAGCACCTCCGGTCCGCCGAACTCGTTCATCTGAATCGCGCGCATCGTGCTCGTGAGGCTAGCGCGTGCTCTGAGGTGCGCGCCCATTTGTTTGAGCCGATTCCGCTTGACCTTTCGTCAAGCTAGCTGTCGCGCACTGCCGGCTTAGCCAGGACGGTGGCCACCGCATTGCGCTCGCCCACACGAGGTCAAGAAAAAGCAATAGCGCCCGGAATCGGCCCTACAAAGCCAAAATCTAGCGCAGGTCCGCTCGGCGTCTCAGGCGGGGGGCCGGTCGGCAGAACTTCTGCCTCGTTGACCCTCACCCACCGCATCTGGTTCGGCGGCGTCTGCTCTTCGATCATCTTGTTCAGCAGTTGGGCACTCCGTACTCTCAGAGGCCGACCATCCCTTAGGAAGACGGACGGCTTCTACGTGGGCCAGCGTCCGCCCACTCGACTTTGCTGCAGTCGCCGCGCTCCAACGCCGGTCGCAGAGCGTCCAACAGCCGGTCGAAGTCGCGCCGGACTTTCCCGCGCAAAGTGCGAGGTCCCTCGCCCCAAAGTGCGAGATTTACGATCTAATCTACGTTTGCGCTGGAAGCGATGCGGAGAATGATGCGCATGTAGAGGACTAAATGTGCGCCCCCGGTTGGAGGAGGAGGGAACCGGACCGGGGACGCGCGCCCCGACTTCTTTCGGGGGACCGATGCTACTCGGCTGCGGTACCCGCCACGGGACCGCCGTTTTGAGTTCCCGCATCTTGCGGCGTATTCCCGGCGTAACGCAATGCGCCGGGGGACTGCCGAAACTCGCAGCACGCTGGTTCGGCCGCCCACCCGACGCTGGCCTCCCCGACTGCGCTCTGCGTTCGTGCCTTGTCTATCGCCACTTCCGTGGCGAAGGGAGACCGAATCTATTTACCTACCCATCTGACCAGCGCTGAAACCCCAGTAGGAGCGGTACTGATCGACGCTCACGCCGGTAGCCGCACCCTGGCCACCTCATCGAGGAATCGCGCACGGTGTCCACGTTTGTAGCCTGCGACATCGCCTACTCCTTCGGTCCCACGGCTTTCAGGGCTTCGGAGCGAGTCCAGTACTCACGGCCTCGCACGATCTTGCCGTCGCGGATCGTCCACACGATTGCAAACCGAAGCTCGGTCGGCACGCTGCTGGCCCGCGCGGTTCCGGCTATGTGTGATACGGCGATTACGCGACCAGGACCCGCGTCTGTGATGTCCTCAAAGGAAATCGTGAGGTCGGGGAACATCTCGTACCAATCGGCGACGTAGGCACGCATCGCGTCACGACCGATGATCGGGCCGTGATCGTCCGGGGCAACCTCGACCGCACGGTGGTCGATGTCCTCGGCCCACACGTTCTCGTACCAGAAGTCGAGCGGGTCCTCAGCGATCGCCAGTTGCTCGGCCCACGTCTGGAAAAGCTGCACATCGGCCTCGCTCATGTCGATCAACCTACCCCACCAACGTTGTGGCGTCGATTGCTCGCTTGACCACCTCACGTTCTTCACCTGCGACATCGCATAGGCAGTATTCCGCCCGGCCATCGATTCGCGCGATGCGCCCGGACCGCCCGACGGTTTTTACTGGACAGCGAGCCCAGTGAGCGTAGATCGAGCGCACGAGGTCGAGGTTGGCGGACATGCCTAGTCCGCCAGCCCTGCGGCTTCGAGGGCCGCGCGACGTTCACGGAAGTCCTCCCACCTGCTCAGCTTCCCTTCCCGATAGGTCGCGATGCCCGCCACCGGGATGTCCGTCTCAACGCCAGCCCCGCGGCCTCGGATGTGAATGGTGCCAATCGCGAGGACCCGATCGTCGCCGAGGTCCCGCACATCGTCGTAGCGAGCCTGGAACACCTCGAAGTTCGTGGCGTTGTCGGCAAAGAACTTGCGCAGTCCTTCGTGTCCGACGAAAGCTCCCTCTATCGCGCTTCTGGCGGCGATGAACACCACATCCTCGGTGCTGCGGCGAACGGCATACTCGACATCGCCACGATTCAGAGCCGCAGTCGCGCGGTGAAACAGCTCCACGTTCTCATGCGACATCGCCTACCCCGTCAGCCCGGCGGCCCTGAGGGCGTCCGACTGGCTCACGTAGAGCTTCCAGTGGACGATCAGTCCGTCTTTGAACGTGTAGACGTGGGCGTACTTCCCAAGTGTCACCTCGATACCCGAGGAGCGTCCTCGCATCCGTTGGTCGATCAACGCCACTACGCGGTCACCAGCGTCAACCAACTCGTACTCGAATTGAACAGTCCCCCAGGCCGCCAGCCAATCTCGCCGGTACTGCCTGACTGACTCTCCCCCGTCGTAGACACCGCTGAGGTCTCTGGGTCCAACAGCTCCGGACCGAAGTCACTCTTACCAGCGAGGAAGTTGTCGAAAGCCGCGCGTAACCGCTCCACGTTCTGCTCAGAAATACGCGCTCACCTAGCCCATTTTATGCGTCGTGGGTGACGCCCACGGCGTCATGAACTCTCCTGCGACATCGCTTAGCCTCGCTCGGCGGCGAGCCGTTCGGCGGCTGCACGGGTCTCGTCGATCTCGTTGTAGTTCTTCATCCACGCGATCAAGCCGTCCTCACATACCTGGATGGACGCAAAACGGATTTGAACCTCACCGGTACTTCCCGCCGGACGGCCTGTCTGCAGAGAAACGGCAAGCGTTACCCCGTTGCCGAGGTCACGGATCTCCTCGACATCGACCTTGTAGTCCTCATACGATCCTTGCCAGTCTTCGACGAGGCGGCGAATCGCTGCCGCGCCCTCGAATGTGCCGATCCCCGCTTCGGACAGATCCCACACCGCGTCGGGACGAAAGAGCCCCATCATCGCGTCGCAGTCTCCTCGGTCGGCCGCTTCATAGAGGCGGCGCGTCAGCTCGACCGGGTCGGCGGACCTGACTTCCTGCGACATCGTCTACTCCTTCCCCGCATCCTTGAGTGCCTCCTGCCGCGGAGCACGCCGCGTAGATCGAACGTACGAGGTCCAGATTCTCGGACATCGCCCGGTAAGTATCCGCCTACCGGCTTTGGGAGAAGTGGCTCGCGGAGGAGTCGGAGCGATGGAATGAGGAGGAGACTGGACCGGACACGCCTGACGGTCCATCCGTCCCGGTGGTGGACTTGGTAAGCCTGGACCGCGTCGCCCCGTGCTCCGGTTGGAGCGCAGTCGGAGTTCCCGAACGATTGGCCGTCCTCTAAGGTGCGCGCCCATGCCGATCACCGTGGTCGGGTCGATCGCATATGACTCCGTCAAGACACCGTTCGGCGAGCGCGAGCGGATGCTCGGCGGGGCCGCCGTTCATTTCGCCCTGGCTGCCTCCTTCTTCGACGAGGTGCACGTGGTCGGACCGGTGGGCGCCGACTTTGCCGAGCAGGACCTCGAGGCGATGCGCAAGCGCGGCGTGGACGTCTCCGACGTGGAGCGCGTGGCCGGGGGCAGCACGTTCTTCTGGCGCGGCGAGTACGGCTGGGATCTGAACACGCGCGAGACGCTGGAAACCCGGCTCGGCGTGTTCGAGGAGTTCAAGCCCAAGCTGTCGGAGCGCTCGCGTGCGAGCGAGCTGCTGTTCCTGGCGAACATCCAGCCGGACCTGCAGCGCGAGGTGCGCGCGCAGCTGCCGCACGCCCGCTTCGTCGCGCTCGACTCGATGAACCTCTGGATCGAGATCGCGCGCGACTCGCTGCTGCGCGCGATCGCCGAGGTCGACTGCGTGGTCCTCAACGACGCCGAGCTGCGCCAGCTGACGGGCAAGCCCAACCTGCTCTCCGCGGCGCGGGAGGTGCTCTCATGGAAGCCGAGCGAGACGGCGTTGCGCGGGCCGAGCGTGATCGTGGCCAAGCAGGGCGAGTACGGCGCGTCGCTGATCACGCGCGAGCGCTTCTTCGCGCTGCCCGCGTACCCGCTCGAGACCGTGATCGATCCCACCGGCGCCGGCGATACGTTCGCCGGCGGCCTCGTGGGCTACATCGCGGCCAACCGCGCCCGCGGGCTCAGCGACGAGCTGCTGCGCCGGGCGATGGCTCACGCGACGGTCCTGGCCTCGTTCAACGTCGAGGAGTTCGGTACCGAGCGCGTGCAGCGCCTGGCTCGCGAGGAGATCGTCGCGAGGCTGCGCGAGCTGCGCGCGATGACGCATTTCAGCGGCGCCCCCTGACGGCGGGGTGAGGGTTGTGGGCAGCGGCCGCCGGGTATACGATCGGCGCAGTGGACACATGGACCTTCATCTGGCTGATGGCCTGCCTGAAGATCCCGATCGTGGCGCTGTTCCTGCTGGTGCGCTGGGCGGTGCGCCAGACGCCCGAGCCAGCCACGGGCGAGGATGGCGGCATCGGGCCGCGGTTGGGCCCGCGCCACCCCCACCATCCGCGTCCCGATCCGCCCCGCCACCCTCGACGCGGCCCGCACCGCGAGCCCGGGCCAGCCTCGCCGCCGCGCGTCCGCACGCGCGCCCGCCAGCGCCGCCTGACCCACTCCTGAGGCGATGAGCAGCGCGCCCAAGACCGAGGTGCGCCCGGCGCCCCGCGACGACGCCGGTTCCGGTGACGGGGCCGCCGCCAAGCAGACGCTGACGGTCACCGACAACCGCACCGGCTCCAGCTACGAGCTGCCGATCACCGACGGGACCGTGCGCGCGCTGGACCTGCGCCAGATAAAGACCGCAGAGGCGGACTTCGGCCTGATGGCCTACGACCCGGCGTTCATGAACACGGCGTCGTGCCGCAGCGCGATCACGTACATCGACGGGGACGCCGGCGTGCTGCAGCACAGGGGCTATCCGATCGAGCAGCTGTGCGAGCACTCCACCTACCTGGAGGTCGCCTACCTGATCATCAACGGCGAGCTGCCCTCGCGCGCGCAACTCGAGAATTGGGTCCACGAGATCACGGTGCACACATTCGTGCATGAGAACGTCAAGGACTTCATGCAGGGCTTCCGCTACGACGCCAACCCGATGGGCATGCTCGTGGCCTCGGTGGGCGCGCTGTCGACCTTCTACCCGGACGCCAACCAGATCCATGACGAGCAGGTGCGCCAGATCCAGATCATCCGGCTGCTCGCCAAGATGCCAACGCTGGCGGCGTTCGCGTTCCGCCACAACATGGGCCAGCCGTACGTGTATCCCGACAACGAGCTCGAGTACGCCGGGAACTTCCTCTCGATGATGTACAAGATGACCGAGCTCAAATACGAGCCCGATCCTCGACTGGCGCGTGCGCTGGACGTGCTGTTCATCCTCCACGCCGACCACGAACAGAACGCCTCCACCAGCGCGGTGCGCTCGGTCGGCTCGACCCAGGTCGACCCCTACACGGCCGTCGCCGCCGGCGTGGCGGCTCTGTACGGACCGCTGCACGGGGGCGCCAACGAGGCGGCGCTGCGCATGCTGGGGCGGATCGGCAAGGTCGAGAACATCCCCTCCTTCCTCGACGGCGTCAAGGCGGGCAAGGAGCGCTTGATGGGCTTCGGCCATCGCGTGTACAAGAACTACGACCCGCGCGCGCGCATCATCCGCAAACACCTCGACGCCGTGTTCGAGGTGCGCGGCCGCAGCCCGCTGCTCGACGTGGCCGTCGAGCTCGAGAAGCAGGCGCTCGCGGACGATTACTTCACGTCGCGCAAGCTGTACCCCAACGTAGACTTCTACTCCGGGCTGATCTATGAGGCGCTGGGCCTGCCGGTGGCGATGTTCCCGGTGATGTTCGCGATCGGGCGCACCAGCGGCTGGATCGCGCAGTGGCTTGAGATGGTCGGCGATGCCGAGCAGAAGATCGCGCGGCCGCGCCAGATCTACACCGGCGATCGCGACCGCGACTACGTGCCGCTGGCGCAGCGCGACTAGCTCACAGCACGAGCGTGGCGCCGTAGCGGCGCAGCCACTCGCGGTCCTCGCGGTAGCCGGGCCAGCGCCGCTGCAGCAGCGCCCAGAAGCGCGGCGAGTGGTCGAGCACCTCGAGGTGGCAGACCTCGTGCCAGATCACGTAGTCGAGCACCCGCTCGGGCGCCAGCAGCAGGCGCCAGTTGAAGCTCATTCGGCCCTCCGGCGAGCACGAAGCCCAGCGGCTGCGCTGGGAGCGGACCTGCAGGTCGCGATACGGGCGCCCCGTGATCGCCGTGGCGGCGTCCAGCCGCGGGCGCACCTCCGCGCGTGCCGCGCGGCGGTAGAAGCGCTCGATCGCCGGCCGCGCATCGCGGGCGGGGACGAGCAGGCGCTCGCCCGCGCGGTGCACGCGCGTGCGGCCCGCCTGTGGGACCAGCCGCAGTGGCAGGCCGAGGTAGGGCACGGTGCCGGCGCGCGCGGCCAGCACCCTTATCACGTCCTGGGCCTCGTCCACGCGGCGCTCGATCCAGGGACGCAGCTCGCGCACGGCCGCCGCCGCCGCCCGCTCGGGGGCGCGCTCGGGCAGCACCACCTCCACGCCGACAGAGCGCAGCTCGGCCTGTGCGTGGACGTTGACCCGCACCCGCCGCGCGCGCGACGAGCGGCGCACGGTGTACGGGATCGCATGCGTGGCTTGCCGCGCGGGCATGCCCCGTGAGGGTACGCGGCTGTCCGGCGTTCTTCAGGCGCCGGGGCGGCGAGGCTTCGAGGACGTACGCTTGGCGCCTGTGGGTAGCGGGCGCAAAAAACCCGATGCGGCCGGCCAGACCTTCGATACCGAGCTGCTGGGCTGGCTCGGCGATGAGCCGCCAGCGGACCGCGCGGCCGACGTCGAGCGCATTCGCAGCATCGCCGCCGAGCTCGCGATGGGCTTTAACGCACTGGCCGGCATCGGTCCGGCGGTGAGCGTGTTCGGCTCGGCGCGCACCCCGCGTACCCACCCGTACTACGCGCTAGCGCGAGAGGTCGGGGCCTGCATCGGACGTCGCGGCTACGCGGTGATCACCGGGGGCGGCGGCGGGCTGATGGAGGCCGCCAACCGGGGCGCGCGCGATGTGGGCGCACTGTCGGTCGGCTGCAACATCGAGCTGCCGCACGAGCAGGAGCTCAACGCCTACGTGGACATCGGCCTGCGTTTCCGCCACTTCTTCGCGCGCAAGGTCATGTTCGTCCGCTACGCGAGCGCCTTCGTGATCTGCCCGGGGGGCTACGGCACGCTGGACGAGCTGCTCGAGGCGCTGACCCTGATCCAGACAGGGACGATCCGCCACTTCCCCGCGATCCTCGTCGGAGAGGGCGAGTGGGAGGGGCTGGTCCGGTGGCTGGCCGAGCGCGCGGCCGCCGACGGCCGCATCGCTCACGCGGATCTGGAGCTGCTGCAGCTCGTGCGTTCGCCGAGCGAGCTGGGCGAGATCATCGACGTCGCGCACGGGCACCAGCGCAAGGAGCGCCGCCGGCTGGGCCGAGCTGCCGGCACCCCGCGCGGACCGGCACGCGGCGCGCGCTGACCCTAAGCTCAGGCTGCGATGGCCAAATCGAGGGTCAGGCTGCCGCGCGACGTGCGCGAGCCCTACGAGGTCTATCTCAATGGCGTGCGCCAGCAGCTGGGCGCGGACTACCTAGTGCGCGAAGGCGCGCTCGTGTTCCCGCGCGAGCTGCGCAAGGACCGGATCAGCGGCTGGCGCTGGCTGCTCGGCGCCTGGGGCGTGGGCACCTACCGCCAGAACGACTCCGTCGACGTGCGCTATGTGGCGCCCGACGGCTCGCCCCGGGTGGCCGAGGCGCTGGACATCGAGCCCGCCTAGCTCACGCGCTTCCAGGGCCGGCTCAGCTTTAGCGCGCTGACGATCGCGCGCGTGGCCGGCGAGCGGTTGAGCGTGTAGAAGTGGATGCCCGGCGCACCGCCGGCGAGCAGCTCGGCACACTGCAGCGTGGCGTACGCCACGCCGAAGTCCAGCACCGCCTCGGGGTTCTCCTCGCGCGCGTGCAGCTCCCGGTGCAGCCCCGCGGGGATGGACGCGCCGCACATGCTGGCCATGCGCTCGACCTGGCCTGCGTGCGTGATCGGCATGATGCCCGGGATGATCGGCACTTCGATGCCGATCGCGCGGGCGCGATCCACGAATGCGAAGTACACGTCGTTCTCGAAGAACAGCTGGGTGATCAGGAAGTCGACCCCCGCGGCCACCTTCTCGGCCAGATGCTCGAGGTCCGCCTTGGGGCTCTCGGCGTGGATGTGCGTCTCGGGAAAGCACGCTGCGCCGATCGCGAACGGGTAGCCGTTGCCGATCAGCTCGACGAGCTCGCGCGAGTACTCCAACCCGCCCTCCGTCTTGGTCCAATGCTCCTGACCGGCGGGCGGGTCACCGCGCAGGGCCAGCACGTTGTCGATCCCCGCCTGCTCCATCTCGTCGAGCGTCGCGTGCAGCTGCGGCACGGTTGCGCCGACGCATGTGAAATGCGCCATCGCCTCCAGGCCATACTCCTCCCTGATCCGCTTGACGATCTCGATCGTCTTTTCGCGCGTCGAGCCGCCGGCGCCGTAGGTCACCGAGACGAACGAGGGATCCAGCGTGCGCAGCTCGCTCAGCGCGGCGTACAGGTTGCGCTCGCCCGCCTGCGTTTTGGGTGGAAAGAACTCAAACGAGAACGCCGGCCGGCCGTCGGCGAGGATCTGATCGATGCGCATTAGCCTGATTATGCGATCCAGCGCTCGGGCTCACCGGCGATCGAGCGTACGCGTCCCTCGATCTGCAGGTGCGTCAGATAGCTCAGTACCTTCGAGAGCAGCCAGTGAGCGTTCTGCCCGGACAGCGAGTCGCCGTACACGTGCGGAACCACCTCGAACGCCGTCAGCGACCTGCCCGTGACCGCGTCGAGCACCGCCCCCAGGCGCTCGTGCACGAGCGCGCGGTTGGCGTTGATGTGCGCCTGCACGTCGGCGAACGTGCGGCCGTGACCGGGCAGGCACAGTCGGCCGCCCAGCCGCTCGACCACCTCCAGCGAGCGCAAGAATTCGCCCACCGGGTCGGGCGTGAATCCATAGTCGAAGTACAGCGATATCCGGCCCAGCAGGTGATCGCCAGAGATGAGCAGGCGCCGCTCGGGCTGAAACAGGCACACGTGGGATGGCGCGTGGCCAGGCGTCTCGTACGTCCGCCAGGTGCCGACGTCGCTGTCGATCTGGGCGCCGGTGAGCAGGTCGCGGTCCGGCGCGACCACGCCTGCGATCCCGGATTCCCTGCCACGGCGCTCCGAGGCCCAGCGGCGCAAGGGCTCCTCGGGCACGCCGCTGTGACGAGCGACCTCGATGCGGCGGTCGAGCAGCGCGTCGGGATCCTCCGCCATGCGGGTCATGTGCTGGTGGTTGGGATGCATCCACAGCTCGGCGCCCGTGCGCGCCACGATCGTGGCGGCCTGCCCGTAGTGATCGGAATGGGCGTGCGTGCACACCACCAGCCGCACCTGCTCCAGGCGCAGGCCGCACATCTGCAGAGCCCGCTCCAGGTGGGCGAGCGAGTCGGGCTGGTGCATGCCGGTGTCGAACAGAACGATGCCCTCGCCGGCCCTCACCGCCCAGGCGTTGCAGTGCGGCACACCGGGCCATGGAAGCGGCAGGCGCAGGCGGTAAACGCCTGCCAGCACACGCTCTCCCCTGCCGAGCTCACGCCTTGAGATCGCCCTGCGCCCGGACGAGGCGCCTGGTCGCTCGCGCGCATGAGCCACTCGCGGCAGACTAGACTACGACTCTCCGGCGGCGTCTAAAGGAGATCGCATGAGCGAGGAGGAGGAACAGAGCGCACGCGCGGCTGCGAAGGTGCAGGAGGCCGCGGCGAACGTCCAGCACGTGACCAAACGCAGGCAGCGCATCACCGCGGATAGAGCCGACGCGGTGGCCCGCCGCTACTTCGATGCGCTAAGCGCACATGACCTCGATGCGGCCGTCGCGATGTGGGCCGACGGGGGGCGCGAGAACGTGCGCGGTCAGGTGGACGTGACCGCGCCGGAGGGGGTGCGCGACTTCATCGGCGAACTGTTTGGCGCGGTGCCAGATGTGCGTTTCGAGCTGCTCAGCACGACCACCGAGGACGATCGCTGCGCGGTGCAGTGGCGCCTGAGAGGGACCTTCGCGGGGCCGGGCCCGCTGGGAGGAATCGAGCCTACCGGCCATCCGCTCACGCTCGAGGGAATCGATCTGCTGACGGTGCGTGGCGGGCTGATCCACGCCAACGACGCCTTCCCCGACTCGATCTCGCTGCCGCGGCAGATCGGGATGATGCCCGCGCAGGGGTCGACCGCGGACCAGCGGCTGCTGGGCGCCTTCAACACCAAGACACGCCTTACCTCGCGCCTGTCCAGCGCCGAGCCCCGCCTCGTCGCCGAGCGGGTATGGCTGGTGCAGGGCCAGCCGGGGCGCTGCAACGTGTACCTGCTCGAGGACGAGGGCGGCGTGACGCTGTTCGATGCCGGCGCGCGCACGATGACGCGCGCCGTGGCGGGCGCGGGGGCAAGGCTCGGCGGCATCCGCCGAATCGTGCTCGGGCATGGGCACACCGACCATCGCGGCGTCGCCCCGGCGCTGGGGGTGCCGGTCCTGTGCCACCCCGACGAGGTCCAGGACGCCGAAGGAAGCGGCGGCTTTCGCTACTGGCCCGCGGACCTCGCCGGGCTGCCGCTGGGGGCACGCCAGCTGCAGCGACTGCTGCACCGCTACGCCTGGGATGGCGGGCCGGTGAAGATCTCCGACACCGTCCGCGAGGGCGACGAGGTCGCGGGATTCCGCGTCGTGGACCTCCCCGGCCACGCGCCTGGCCTGATCGGGCTGTGGCGCGAGTCGGACCGGCTGGCGCTTTGCAGCGACTGCTTCTACACGCTGGACATGTGGGGGCGAGACTGCCCGCCACGGGCGCCGGCGGCGACATACAACTACGACAGCGAGCAGGCGCGGGCGAGCATCCGCAAGCTCGCGGCGCTCGAGCCCGAGGCCGCGTGGCCCGGGCACGCCAAGCCGGCGACCGGCGACGTGCGCGCGCAGCTCGAGCGGGCGGCCGAGCTCTGACCGCGGCGCAGACGGCCGGCGGCGGCGCGCCGCCTAGGCCGGCCATGCGCCGCCGGGCCGATGGGTAGGCGCGGGGGCCGGCAGCCAAGGCTCCGAGCCGAGGCCAGCGAATACGCCGACGCGGCGGGCAACGTGCTGACGCTGCGCGGCTCGCTCACGGCGGGTTCGCGACGCCAGTGCGCGGAAGCGCTCGCGGGCAGCCCACTCTCGCGCGAGGACGCGTGGCAGCGAGCGGTGGAGCTGCTGTTCGAGCGCCTGGCGGTGCGCTGGCAGATCGCGGGCGCGCCGATCGAACGCCAGCGCGAGCTGCTCGCGCGCTTCCGCGCGGCGACTCCTGAAGAGCGGGCGTGGGTACGCAGCACCTTGCGCGAGCACTGCGCAACGCACTTCCCCGACGTGCGCGCGCCGTGAGGCTCAGAGCTCGCCCAGCAACTCGAGCCTCGGCCCGTGCGCGCTGTCGGCGGAGACGAACCGCGCGGTGGCGGGACTGAGCACGAACTCGCGCACCTCTCCCCCCTCGCCGCGCACCTGAACGCGGCGGCCGTCGTCGTGCACGGCCAGCACGACACCGGACTCGAAGCCACCGCCGAAGTGCACGATGCGGGCGTGTGTGCCGACACTGGGAACGGGTCGCGAGGGGCGCACTCAAGACGCGATGCTACGCCCAGGCGTCGACACCCACGGCGCGGCGGCAGCGGCCGACTGCGATGCCGCTGAGCGCCGGGCGGGCGAGCGGAGGTGCCCGCCGCCCGCGATACCTTGCTCGGATGCGCCGCACAAAGATCGTCGCGACCATCGGGCCCGCCTCGCGCGACCCAGAGACGCTGCTGCGCATGGTCGAGGCCGGCATGGACGTGGCGCGCGTGAACTACTCGCACGGAACGCTCGAGGAGCACGCCGAGACGGTCACTCGCGTGCGCAACGCTGCCGGCCAGGCGGGGCGGGCGGTGGCGATCCTCCAGGATCTGCCAGGACCGAAGCTGCGCATCGGACCGCTGAAGGACGACATCGTCGAGCTCACGCCCGGCGAGCGGCTGACGTTCGTGTGCGACCAGCAGGAGATCCAGGGCGATGCACACCACATGAGCATCTCCTGGGCGGGGCTCGCCGACGCGATCGAACCTGGCGCGGTGCTGTACCTGGCCGACGGCTCGGTGCGTCTGCGCGCGGTGGAGGTGCGCGCGGCCAGCCACGAGGTGGAAGCGGAGATCGAGATCGGCGGCGCGGTCGCGTCGCGGCAGGGATTGAACATCCCCGGCCCGGTCGAGTTGCTGCCATCGGTGCACGAGGAGGACCTCGAGATGCTGCGCCATGGTGAGTCGCTCGGGGTGGACATGGTCGCGCTGTCCTTCGTGCAGCGGCCCGAGGATGTGCTGTCGGTGCGCAGCCACACGCGCCTGCCGCTGATCGCAAAGATGGAGAAGCCGCTTGCGGTGCAGCGCGCCGCGGAGATCCTGCGGGTGGCCGACTGCGTGATGATCGCGCGCGGCGATTTGGGGATCGAGCTGCCGATCGAGCGCGTGCCGATCGTCCAGAAGCAGCTGCTGGAGCTCGCCGGGTGGATGGCGCGCCCGTCGGTCACGGCCACGCAGATGCTCGACTCGATGGTCGTCTCCTCGCGGCCGACGCGCGCCGAGGTCGCCGACGTTGCCAACGCGATCCTCGACGGAACCGACGCGGTCATGCTCTCGCAGGAGACCGCGATCGGCGCCTACCCGGTGGAGGCGGTCGAGATGATGGCGGCGGTGGCCGAGCAGGCAGAGACGGTGGCGCCATATGAGCGCTGGAACAGCTCGCGCGTGCGGCGCACGGAATCGGATCCCGCCTACACGATCGCCCACAACCTGTGTATCGCCGCCCGCGAGCTGCGGCTCGACGCGCTGATCGTGCCCACGCTGTCCGGGCGCTCGGCGCGTCTGGTCTCCGCGCACCGCCCGGTCGTGCCGATCTATGCGCTGTCTCCTGGCAAAGAGACGGTCAGGCGCTGCGGGCTGATGTGGGGGGTGCGGGCGGCGTCGATGCGACGCCACGAGACCACCGAGGTCCTCATCGCCGACGCCGCGCGGCGCGTGATCGAGCTCGGCTGGTGCAAGCCCGGACAGCGCGTGGGGATCACCGCCGGACTGCCCTCCGGACGTCCCGGCACCACCAGCCTCGTGCAGATACAGGTGCTCTGAGAGCGCGGCTCAGCCGGCCGCGCCAACCGCGCCCCGGTAGAACTCCGCCTCCTGCCTGCCCAAGGACGTGACCGGCTCGTCGCCGTACATCCACTCGCGCGCGATCCGATGCCAGTTGGCGCGCGCGCGCAGCTGAGACAGCACGGCGAGCGTCAGCATCTCCATGCGCCGCCCGAACAGGTGCTCGGGGCGCATGTCCTGGTGGCGCATCTCGCGGAAGTGGCTGGAGCGGGGATCGGAGCTCTCGATCATGACCGCGGTCGCGATCTCCGGCGACAGCGCGACCAGTTCGTCGGCGGTCGTGTACCACCAGATCGCATCCTCGATGAACGCAAGCAGATGATCGGGATTCACGCGCTCGGGCTCTGGCAGGAACCCCGAGGCCGCCAGCAGCCGGTGGAGCGCTTGCCCATCGCCCTCGACGACCGCTCGCTGGCAGGCGAGCTCCAGCTCCACCGGCTCGGGCTGCATTCGCTTGAACAGCCCGAAATCCAGGAACGCGACGCGGTCGTCCGCGAGCAGCACGAAGTTGCCCGGATGGGGGTCGCCCGAGAACTGCCGGTGCCGGTACAAACAGCCGACGAAGAAGCGGAACACGATCTCCCCTACCCGGTCGCGCACGGCCTGCGAGCGGCGCTTGAGCTGCTCGAAGCCGGTGCCCTGAACGAACTCGCTCACCAGCACGCGCTCGCGCGACAGCTCGCTCACCACATTCGGGACGAAGATGAACGGATGGCCGGCGAAGATGCGCGCGAGCGAGCGCTGGTTCTGGGCCTCGAGCTCATAATCGAGCTCCTCGCCGATCCGCTCGCGGATCTCCTCCGCGATCGCCTTCACGTCCAGTCCCGGGGTCATCCGCTTGAGCAGGCGCATGATCATCTCCAGGTTCTGCAGGTCCGCGCGCACCGCGCTGGCGACCCCGGGGTACTGCACCTTCACGGCCACATCGCGGCCATCGTGGAGGGTCGCACGGTACACCTGGCCGATCGAGGCAGCCGCGATGGGCTGCTCGGCAAAGGACGCGAACACCTCCTCGATCGGCTCTTCCAGATCGTCCTCGATCACCTGCCGCATCTGCTTGAACGAAACGGTGGGCGCGGCATCGCGCAGCTTTGCCAGCTCGCGCTGGAACTCGTCGCGATGCTGCTCCGGCACCAGACCGACGTCCAGGAAGGACATCACCTGGCCAAGCTTCATCGCGGCTCCCTTCATCGTCCCGAGCACGGCCACGATCTGCTTGGCGGTCTCCAGCTGGCGCCGGGCCATCGCCTCTTCAGACGCCGCTTGCGAGCGAGCCACGTTGGCGGCGCGCGTGCCGAACTGCTTCACGGCCTCACTGGCCGCCAGCGTGGTCACGGTGGCCGTGCGGCGCGCGCGCGAGCTTGGAATCTTCTCGCTCTCGCGCGCCATGCCTAAATCCTAGGAAGTGCGGCTCACGCCTCGCGCTCCACGCGCGACCCGGGCACGATGTCGTCGGTGCCATCCGGCCAGCGCACCCAAGCCTTGGTGCCGCCGTCGTAGTCGCGGCCCAGCAGCACCAGCGTGGCTGGCCGGCCCATCGCCGTGCAGCGCGCCGTGCCCTCGCGATCCAGCCCGCGCCAGATGCGGATGAACGCGTTGGAGTCCCACTCTTGGCCGACGGTCGTCGGGTCGGCGTGGCCTGGGTAGATGACGGTCTGCGGCGGCAGCTCCATCAAGGTGCCCATGATCGAGTCACGCAGGTCTGTATAGCTCGTGTGACCCGGCGCTTTGACGCCGCCGACCGAACCCTTGAACAGCGTGTCGCCGGTGAACACGACGGCGGCTCCGCCGGTGAACCCGCCCGGCGCCGTGCTCGAGGCCGGCCGTGCGCGAGCGCGTGCCGCGTCGGCGTCCGCGTGGTCGCCCGTGGACTCGCCAACGAGGAACGAAAGCATGCCCGCGGTGTGTCCGGGCGTGTGCAGAGGACAGACCTCGAGCGCGCCGAAGCGAAGCGGCTGCCCGGCCTCGATCGTCGCGCAGCCAGCCGGCGCGCCGTCGGCGTCCTGCGCCTGCCCCTGCCAGAGGTCGCGCTCGAGCTCGCTCATGCGGACCTCGAGCCCCGGCCACCGCGTGCGCAGGTCGCCCACCTCGCACACGTGGTCGAAGTGATGATGAGTCAGCAGCACGTGGGTGGGCGAGAGCTGGANNNNCGCCATATCGATCAGGGGGACACGGGGCCGCCCGCATCGACGAAGAACGCCGGCCCACCGCCGCCGTCGCTGACCAGATAGGTATTGGACAAGAAGCGCGGATGCGTGGCGCACTCGACGATCACGGCGCCATGGTTGCACGAAGCGCTCAGGCGGGCTGGCGGGCGAGCAGGCCCCGCAGGCCCTCGAGATAGGCCTCGTCGCCCACATCACGGCGCCACTCCAGCGCTGGGACCGCGCGAGCGCAGCCCACCACCCGCTCCCGCGCCCGCGCGAGCGTCGGCGCGCTGGCCGCCAGCGCGACCGCGCGCGAGGTCCCGACGGTTTCAAAGCAGCGCTCGGCGACCTCCACCGCCGAGGAGAAGAACACCCGGCAGCCGGCCCGCTCCATCACCTGCTCATCCAGCTCAAACCGGTAAGGCGGCCCCGTGCGGAGCGCGTAGTCGGGCGAGACTAGATACAGCACCAGTGAGGCTTCCTCGCGCAGCGGCACGTCCCCACGGGCCAGCTTGCCGGCGCAGATGCGCTCCATCACGTCAGGCCAGCTGCCGGCGAAGAGGCTCATGATGTTCATGCACTCGGGGTCGCCGAAGCGCGCGTTGAACTCGATCACCTTGACCCCATCGGCGGTGGCGAAGAAGCCGCTGTTCATGACGCCGCTGAAGTGTCGCCGCTCGCGCGCCAGGCGCTCGACGACCAGGTCGATGATCTCGCACGCCTGCTCGTAGTGGCGCATGGCCATGAACGGCAGCGTCGGGCCATTCATCGTGAGCGAGCCCATCCCGCCCGTTCCTGGACCCCGGTCGCCGTCGAAGCGGAAGGGGTAGTCGTATGTGCAGGGCGGAAACACGACCGTGCTGCCGTCGCTGATCGCCTGGATCGTGAACTCGGCGCCCTGCACCTTCTCCTCGATCAGCACCGAGTCACCGCCGCCCCGCCGCGCCAGCAGGCTCAGCGCGTACTCGCGCGCCTGCACGTGATCGGCCAGGTGCGGCCCCATCACCTTCACGCCCTTGCCGCCGGTCAGTCCCGAGGGCTTGACCGCCACCGGCCGCTCGCCAAAGAAGGAGATCGCGTCGTCCACCTCGTGCGGCGTGCGCACGACGCGCAGCTCCGGCATCGCGTCGGGCGCGAGCTCGCCCAGCAGCGAGCGGGCGTAAGCCTTGTTCCACTCGATCTCGGCGCCGGATCTGGTCGGGCCCACGGTGGGGGTGCCCTGGGCGAGGAGCGCGTCGACGACGCCCGCCGCCAGCGGCTCATCGGCGCTCACCATCGCCAGCTCGATCGCACGCTCGCGCGCGAACGCGGCCACCGCGCTGGGGTCGCACACGTTCCCGAGCGCGTGGCTGCCGCCAGAGGCGCGCGCGTGGCGCACGAGCGTCGGGTTCGCATGGCCCATGAACGCGTGCAGCTCGCTGTGCTGGGCCATGCGAAAGCCCAGCGCGCTCTCGCGCCCGCCGTGCCCGACGATCATCGTGCGCAGCGTTCGCACGCGGCCAGTCTAAACCGCCGCTTGGGGCCGATCCAACAGCCGCGGCGGCGTGTCAGCTCCGCTGCTTTGCGTGCGCGTAGTAGAGCTTGACGCCCGCTTCGAACCTCGAGCGCAAACCGGCGTTCCCCTGCAGGATCGTCCAGTAGAGGTATGGGCCGATGGTGAACTCGGCCAGGTAGTTGGCGGGGCCGAGGACGTGGGCTTTGACTCCCGGCGGCGCGCCCGGGGGCGGGCCCGGAGGCGGTTTGGCACGGCCGCTCTGCACCACGAGCCGCATGCTCGGGAAGCCGGGCTCGTTGACGGGAGCCGGGGCGAAGACGCACTGGCTGTAGCAGGGCTGCTTCAGATCTTCGCGGTGCATCCAGTCGCGCACCGTGTTGGCGTCGCCGGCGGAGGCGAACTTCGCGACCCCCACGCGAACCGCGGTCTCTTCCAGACCGGTCCCCTGCGCGAGCACCTCGCCCGCCGCGCCCCGGAAGTGGGCGCCCGTGAACTCCTTGACGGCTTCGCTAGGACGCGTCCGCTGCGGAAGCGCGAGCCCTTCGCCGACGAGGTTCACCGGATCGCTCCAGTCCTGCGTTCGCTGAACCGCGAAGCCGGGGACAGCGGAGCCGGGCAGCAGGCGCGGGTCGAGCGAGGCGGAGGAGACCTTGCTGCCGCCGCCGCAGCCGACGATGGCGAGGGACAGGGTCAGACCGGCAACCGCGAAAAGCCGTCCATTCATCTTGCGCCTCCCGGGGGTCGACGGGCCAGATCCTCTGCTCGTGGGCGAGCATAACCGACCGCCGCGATATCGACCCCCCAGTGCCCGCGTACAGCGCGGGTCGCCGACGACAGCTACGAGATCGGCACCGGTTACGGCCACATCGCCATCACGACCGGCGATCTCGACGCGATGCTCGCCCGCCTGGCCGAGCAGGGGATCGAGCCCGAGAAGCCGCCGTCCACTCGATCCACCAGATGGACAAGGTAGCTTGACCGTCGCTTAGCGCGCGGGTTCCTACCCTTTGCCGCCTTCGCACTTCTGCGGCTTGCAGTTCGTGCGTTTGCACGAGGCCGCATCGCCCAGATCCATCCACCTAGCGGCGCTCAGTCAGCCCACCAGTCTCGCTGACCCTCCACGTCTTCCCGCGGGTTCTCGCCGAGGTTGGGCGCGCCGAAGACGAGGATCTCGAGGCCCTCCGGCCCGGCCTCGTACCCTCGTCATGTACCGGGCGGAACGCGCACGACGTCCCACTTCTTGACCTCGACGATCTCGTCGTCGAGCTTCATCCGCCCGCTCCCGCCCACGACGACGAACACCTCCTCCTGCTCCTTGTGCGTGTGGCCGTACGGGAACCGGTAGTCGGGCGGGATGCGCTGATAGCTCAGGCCGGACTGCTCGAGCTCGAGCGCCTTGC
The DNA here is from genome assembly GCA_005885515.1 of Actinomycetota bacterium. Taxonomy (GTDB): domain Bacteria; phylum Actinomycetota; class Thermoleophilia; order Solirubrobacterales; family Solirubrobacteraceae; genus Palsa-744. The sequence goes on from VAWK01000007.1 coordinate 36,382, forward strand.
TCGCGAGACGGAACTCCAGGTCCGGCGCGCCGTCGAAGTTGGACCCGACGTCCGCCAGATCCTCTCTGAGGTTCCTGCGCGTGAACGGCATGGCCGCAGCCTAGCCAGGCGCGTAGACTCCGCCGCGTGGCGCTCATCCACACCTGCTACCGCATCACGAACATCGACCGGTCGGTCGCGTTCTACGAGGCGCTCGGGTTCCAAGAGGTCGGACGCCTGCCGATCCGCGACGAGGCGATCAACGTGTTCATGAACCAGCCCGGCGACGGCGACATGCCGCGCCTGGAGCTGACGTACAACCACGGCGTCGACTCCTACGAGCTCGGCACGGCCTACGGCCACATCGCGATCACGACCGACGACATCGACGCGACGCTCGCGCGCTTGGCCGAGCAGGGAATCGAGCCCGAGAAGTCGCCCTACTCCGTCCGCGAGGGCGGCAACAGGCTCGCGTTCGTGCGCGATCCCGACGGCTATCGAATTGAGCTACTTGAGATGCAGCGGCCCTGAGGCCGCGGCCACGGTTCGGGCGTGCACGCGGGAGCTTGCGCTCGAGTAGTGTCAGGCTCCAAGCGTTTCCGACCGAGGAGGAACCATGAGCGAGGAGAGCATCGAGTTCGTCGAGGGCATCTATGGAGCGTTCGCGCGAGGCGACGTGCCCGCCGTGCTCGGCGCATTCGCTGACGACATCGAATGGTACGAGGCCGAGGGTATGCCGTACGGGGGCCTGCACCGCGGTGGCGAGGCCGTCGCGCAGAACGTGTTCGGCCCGATCACCGAGGACGTCGACGGCTTCGCGGTCACACCCGAGGAGCTAATTGGATCGGGTGGATCCGTCGCGGCGGTCGTCCGCTACACCGGGACGGGCAAAGCGACCGGGAACGCGCTGGACCTGCCAGCCGTCCACGTCTTTGATATCCGCGACGGCAAGGTCGCACGGTTCCGGCAGTTCATCGACACGGTGAGGTTCGCCGAGGTCGTCCCGGCGGCCGTCACCACGGCCCCCCGGTAGGGCGCGGCGACAGCGACGAGGTGACAATCCGCTCGCGCTGGCGAGAGGAGGACGGGCGCCCCGTGATCGTGCCTGCCGAGCCGACTGCCTGAGTTGCAAGCCGTCCACTACCTCGACGGCTACAGGGTTGAGATATTGGAGATGGCTCACCAAAGACCTTCGCGGACGTCCTGAGGTCAGGGCGGGGCACGCCACACGAACAGACTGCCGCTCTGCGTCCCTGACAACTCGAGCTCGAGGACACCCTCGCGAACGCCCGAGTACTCCGGATGGTCGTAATCGTGGAACACCACGAATGCCGCCGGGGCAAGAGCGTTTCGCCATGTGCGAAAGGCCCGCACGACAGACTCGCGGTCGTGAGAGGAGTCGATGAACAGAAGCTCCACGGGTGGGTCACCGGCTCGCGGTCCGCGGGTATCCGGCTCGTCCCGCAGCTCGATACGAGCACGCGCGCTTCGCCCGGCCAAGTCGAGGTAGGCCTCGCGCTCAGAGCGTACGCATGGGTCATACGTGATGACCTTCCCGTCGCGGGCCTGAAGCGCCAGCGCGATCGCGGTCCAAGCAGTTCCAGTGCCGAGCTCCACGACGGCCGCACGACCGCGAGCGAGGGTCAGGAGCTGGGCAAGCTCGATCGGTCGCGCCGCCGAGGCGAGGCTGAAGCGATCTTCCGAGTTGCGCGCGCGATGGTGCGCACGCAACCAAAACCAGCCCACGCGGACAGGCAGGACACGGATCGACAGCACCACTCGCGCCGTTCCGCGTACGGATGCCAGCGCGTCCATCCGACCACTCAAAGGAGACGCCACTCTATTGCCCGCGGCGCGCTCGCGGTGTCCAGCGCGGCCGATCGCACGTGCGTGCGCCGGCGAGCGCCCGCCGCAACGGCGCCCTGGCCCGGGCGCTACGCTGCTGGGCGGGGCATGACCGACAACGTCAAGATCGCCAAGAGCCTCGAGCGATTCGCGCAAGCGGTCGCCGCGCACGACCGGGAGAATCCGACGCACGCGGCCTACGGCATCGGCCTGGCTCATTTCGACATGGAGCGGCTCGGCTTCGAGGAGGGCGAGCAGGTGCTGCCGGGGATCACGATCCATGTCGACGGCGGCGTCAGCGGCAACTTCCGCGTGCTCTGCGACGCCGAGCACGACGAGGGTCAGGTCGAGGTCGAGGAGGAGGCCCTCGAGGCGATCGCGACACGCTGGCTGCCCGGCAGCGCGCCGCGGCACCCAAACGAGCAGTAGCCCAGGCAACGGCGCGTCGCCCAGCCCGCGCCCAACGAGGACAGCGCTGGTGACGCCACCGGCACTCAGCGGGCGATGACCGGCGCAGGCATGCCGGCGCGCGCGGCGATCACCCCGACCAGGCGCTCGATCGTCGCGCAGCGCAGGCCGTGGCGGGCGGCGGCGCGCAGCACCGACCCCGGGATCGCGTCCAACTCGGGGGCGCGTCCAGCGGCGATGTCGCGCTGCATCGAGCTGCCAAGCGTGTCGTGGGCACGGTCCAGCTCCGCGATGGCGACCGCCGGGTCGACGTCGCGCGCGCCCTCCGCGCGCCCCACCGCGCAGCCCTCCTCGATCGCCGCTTCCAGGTCGCGGCGCAGCTCCGGCGTGGAGCGGATGTCGCCCAACAGCTTGTCGTAGGCGCTGGTCGTGCATGCCAGCGCGTTGAGCCGCACGAGCTTGGACCACATCACCTGCGCCTCGGACTCGAGCACCCGCGTCGGCACCCCGGCGTCGGCCAGAGCCTTGGCCAGCGCGCCCATCGGCCCGCGGGCGGAGGGATGCTGCGAGGCCATGTCCACGAGCAGGAACGCGCTCGTGTGCACGACCACCCCCGGCGCCGGCCGGTCGGCCTCGACCCGGATCGCACCGGCGAGCACGCTCTCATCTCCGAAACGCCGGCGCAGGGCGGCGATGTGGTCGAGCCCGTTGAGCAGCGGCAAAACCAGCCCTGGCGCGGCCTGGATTCGCTCCAGCGCCGGCTGCATGCCCTGGGCCTTGGTGGCGACTATCAGCGCCTCGACCGGCTGCTGGAGCGCCGCGACGGCGTGCGGGCGGGCGACGAACTCGCCGAAGCTGACGCTGCTCACGCGCAACCCGTGCGCGGAGATGGCCGCCGCCGTGGTATCTCTGGCCACGACCACGACTCGCTCGCCGGCGCGCTCGAGCGCGCCGGCGAGCAGCCCACCCACGCCTCCGGGACCGAGTATCGCGATCGTCATCGCAGCGGCTCGATCAGCGCGCCCGGGTTCATGATGCCGGCTGGATCGACCGCCGCCTTGGCCGCGCGCAGCGCCCGGGCGAAGGGATCCGGGCGCTGGCGCTCATACCAGGGGCGGTGGTCGCGGCCGACGGCGTGATGGTGAGTGATCGTGCCGCCCTCGGCGATGACCGCATCCGAGGCTGCGCGCTTGATGTGCCCCCACTGCGCCACCTCCTCGCCTGGCGTCGCGGGGGCGAGCACCGTGAAGTAGACCGCCGGTCCGTCCGGGTAGACGTGCGTGAAGCGCGTGGACACCAGCCCCTGGGCGCCGCACACCTCGCGCACCGCCTCCCACGCCGCCGCCTCGACGCGCTCGTGGAAGGCGGCAAAGCGCTCCCACGTGATCGCCGTCTCGAAGGTCTCCGAAAGCACGCCCATGGCGACGAACACGTCACGCACGTAGGGAGCTCCGAGGAACGCCTCCCGCCACGAGCTCACCGCGTCGGCGCCGGCGCGATTGCCGCCAGCGGAGGTGCTGCCGCCGTGCTCGGCGCACAGCTCGAGCGCGCGCGCCAGCGCCGCGTCGACCTCGTGGTCGGTGGACTCGAAGCCCAGCACGAGCAGCGCATGGGCGCCGTCCCCGGCCATGGTCAGGCGCGCCTCGCGCGCGTCGATCAGGCGGCAGTTGGCGGGCTGCAGCCCCGATTGGCTGATCGCGCGCACGCACTCGGCGCCCTGCGCAAAGCTCTCGAAGCGCACCCCCGCCGAGCGCCGGTGCGCGGGCCGCGGCTGCACGCGCACCCACGCCTCGCTGATGACCCCCAGCGTTCCCTCCGAGCCGGCGAGCATGCGGTCCGGGCTCACGCCCGCACCCGATCCCGGCAGTCTGCGCGATGCCCACACGCCTGCCGGGGTGATCGCGCGCACCGACTCCACGAAGTCCTCGATGTGCGTCTTGGCGGTCGCGAAGTGACCCGCCGCGCGCGTGGCGATCCAACCGCCCAGCGTGGAGAACTCGAACGACTGTGGGAAGTGGCGCAGGGTGAAGCCGTGCTCGCCCAGCTGCGCCTCCAGCGCGGGGCCCGGCGCCCCGCTCTGGATGCGCGCCGCGCGGGAGATCGGGTCGAGCTCCAGCACGCGGTCGAACACGCACAGGTCGACCGACACCGCGCCGTTGTAGGAGGGACCCACGCTCGGCGAGACCCCACCCACCACCGAGGTGCCGCCGCCGTAGGGAATCGCGGCGACGCGCTCGCTGGAGCACCACTCGAGCAGGCGTTCGAGGTCCTCCTCATCGCGCGGGCGGGCGACTAAGTCCGGGGGATGGTCAAAGCGGCCGTTGAAGGCGTTGACGACGTCCGCGTAGGACTTGCCCTGGGCGTGGCAGGCACGCGCGTGCGCGTCGCTGGTGCAGATCTCGGCAAGGCCCGCGGGCGCACCGACGCGCGGCGCGCGCAGGCTAACGCGCTCGAGCGGAACCGGCTCGCGCACCTCGCCCGCCCGCAGGCCGAGGTGCGAGGCAAGCGACGCCGCGGTCGCACGAATCGCCGCCGGGTCGGGGCGTTGATCCTCAAATCCCCAGCCCCAGTGGTTCCTTCGCCGGATGTTCACCGCGGCGAGTCTATGCTCACTAGCCTTGGTGCTGCGCGACATCGATCCGTTGCAAATGCCGCCTCCCTCCCAAACCCCCACCCTCGAGCAGCCTGTGATCCTGGCCCGCGGGCCTTGGGCCTTGGACCGCGTGAGGACGTGCTGGCTCGCGGAGAAATTCGAGCCCTCACCGGCTCACACCAAGGCCGCCGACGCGGCGATCAGGGGCCTGCGGGATCGGGGCTCGCCCAGCCATGACGGGATGGCCGCGCGCCTGGTCGACTATCGCCTCCAGGACGACGGCATCGCGATCGACCTGCAGCCGCTGCGCTGGGCGCTGCGGCTCGTGGCGGGTGACGCCTCGCACAGCGTGGCGGCGCTGTGCGTGACCCGCTCCGCCGACGGCCGCTGGCTTGCCGGCAGGCGAGCGCAGTGGGTCGCCTCGTGGGCCGGCCGCTGGGCGCTCGGCGCCGGCGGTTCCGTCGATGTGGGCGAGAATCTCGGCGACACGCTCGTGCGCGAGTTGAGCGAGGAGTGGGGCGTAGCGCCGGCGCACGTCCGCGGCGAGGCGCTCGTGCGGCTGCCGCAGCACCTGGTGATGTTCGTCGGACAGGCCTGGCTCGCGAGCGGCGCCGAGGACGCGGTCTCACCAGACCACGAGCACGATGCGCACGCGTGGTGGCCGCGCGAGATCGCGCGCTGGCCAGCCGAGGCCGGTGAGCCGCTGCGCCGCATGGCCAGCCTGCTAGAGGAGTGAACGGACCATCCCGAGCGGGCGCGCCGCGCGGCGTGCGCGCCCCGAACCGCGCCGGGTTGCCTGCCTCGCGTGAGCACGCGACCGAGCGCGGCGCATCCTCGCGTGGCGAGCTCGAAGGCGCAGCCGCTCGACCGGGCTCCCGAACCGCGTCCGGCGCAGGGGCCGCGCTGCTGACCTTCACGCGCCTGGAGTGGGCCTCGTTCACGCATTCGGCCATCTACCTCTCGCTGCTCCTCAGCGCTTTCGCGGCGGGCAAACCCGAGCCGCTCACGGAAGTGCTCGGGTGGACGCACGGACTGCTGTGGATCTCGATGTCGCTGGCCTGCGTGACTGCCGCGCGGCGGCGCATCGTCCCGCTGCGGGTGGCCGTGGCGGTGGCCGTGCTCGGGGGCATCGGGCCGTTCTTCGGCTCGCTGGAGTTCATGCGCGAGCAGCGCCGCCGCCTGGCGGCACAACCGCCGAACCCCCCGCGCTAGAGTAGAACCCCGATGGCAACGGGCACCACGGCTGAGCAGATCATCGACGTCGTGACCCCCGCCGCGGGTGAGTCTGTAAGCGAGGGAACGATCCTCGAATGGCATGTGAAGGTCGGCGACTTCATCAGGGCCAACGACACGATCGTCGAGATCTCGACCGACAAGGTGGATCTCGAGCTGCCCGCACCGGCCAGCGGAACCGTCACCGAGATCCTGATCGACGAGGGCGAGACCGTGACCGTGGGGCAGGTGATCGCTCGTCTGGCAGTCGGCGACGCCCCCGCGGGCGACGGTGCCGCCGGAGTCGCGCAGGAGCCGCGGGCGCCCGCGCCGGACACCGGGCAGCCGTCCGCGCCGGACACCGCGCAGCCGTCCGCCCCGGACACCGGGCAGCAGTCCGCCGTCAGCCCGCCCCAGACCGCTTCGCACCCCGAGACACCGCCCGCGACAGGACCGGCGCAGGACGCGGGCGCGCAGCCGCAAAGCGTCGCCTCGCAGACAACCCCGGGGCCACCCGCCGCCGCCGAGGCGCCGGCCTCAGAGCGCGTGCTGCCGGCGGCCACGCCGGTGGCCCAACGCGCCGCGGCGGTGGAGGGCGTGGACCTCACCGGCGTCTCCGGCAGCGGCCCGGCGGGGCGGATCACCAAGTCAGATGTGCTGTCCGCCGCGGGGAACGGCAGCGCGGATGCGGGCGTTGCCACGGCGGGTGCGCCGAGCGACGGAAAGGTGGCCGAGCCCGCACGCGGCGAGATGGAGCCCATGAAGGGCGCCGCCGCCGCCCTCGCGCGCTACATGGAGCAATCGCGCGCGATCCCCACCGCCACTAGCTTTCGCACGCTCACGGTGGGCACGCTCGACGCGCGCAGGCGCGAGCTCAAAGAGGCCGGCCACAGGGTGTCGTTCACGCACCTGATCGCCTACGCGATCGCGCGCGCGGCCACCGAGATGCCGGTGATGGCCGATCACTTCGCCGAGGTCGACGGACAGCCATATCGCGCGCGCGACGGCCAGGTCAACCTCGGGCTGGCGGTGGACGTGGAGAAGCGGGATGGCTCGCGTACGCTGATGGTCCCCGTGATCGTCGACGCCGGACGCATGCAGTTCGCGGCGTTCGTCGCGGCGTACGACGCGCTGGTGGAGAAGGCGCGCACCAACACGCTGACCGCCGACGACCTGCAGGGAGCCAACATCACGCTCACCAACCCCGGCGGTCTCGGCACGGTGGCGTCGGTGCCCCGGCTGATGAGCGGCCAGGGCACGATCGTCGCAACCGGGGCGATCGGTTACCCCGCCGGCCTGGAGGTGGCGGGTCCGTCCATCGGCGCGGAGAAGGTCATGACGATGACCTCCACCTACGATCATCGCGTCATCCAGGGAGCCGAGTCGGGGCGTTTCCTGGGGCTGATCGACGAGCACC
>VAWK01000030.1:0-3064 GCA_005885515.1 Actinomycetota bacterium
ATTACCGCGGCTGCTGGCACGTAGTTAGCCGGTGCTTCTTGTGAAGGTACCGTCACTCCAACCGACTATTCATCGGCAGAGCTTCGTCCCAACTGAAAGGGGTTTACAACCCGAAAGCCTTCTTCCCCCACGCGGCGTTGCTGCGTCACGCTTTCGCGCATTGCGCAAGATTCCCCACTGCTGCCTCCCGTAGGAGTCTGGGCCGTGTCTCAGTCCCAGTGTGGCTGATCGTCCTCTCAGACCAGCTACCCATCGGAGCCTTGGTGAGCCGTTACCACACCAACAAGCTAATGGGCCGCGGGCCCATCTCGATGCGGAGGCCGAAGCTTCCTTTCCCCTTGCGGGCACATCCGGTATTAGCCCGAGTTTCCCCGGGTTGTCCCAGTCATCGAGGCAGGTGACCCACGTGTTACTCACCCGTTCGCGGCTTTGCCCCAGGGCAAGCCCTGGTTCGTCGCTCCACTTGCATGTGTTAAGCACGCCGCCAGCGTTCGTCCTGAGCCAGGATCAAACTCTCCGTGAAATCACGAAAAGCTGTCATGGATCGTGCCGGTCGCCGCCGATCGAAGCGATCGGCCGCGTCCGGCGGTCGGAACCAATACACCGTGGTTCCGAACCATGACGGGGTACTTCTCTACTTGACTCTTTGCCGTCCTCGCACCGGTCACTGACCGGCCCGCGGACGGGTCGAACCTGGACGCACACCACGATCGAGCATCGACCGCGGTTGCGCATGCTGTTGAGTTTTCAAAGACCGCCAAGCCCCTCAGGAAGGGCAACCTCGAGAGGAGACCGTCCAGCCCAGCGCCCACGGGCGCGCATCAGGCCAACCAAGCAGTATAGCGCTACGCCGCCTTCAGACGCCGAAATCGGCGCCTGCCGACCTTCAGCAGCTGGCCCTCCGCGCGCGCCACCGGGACGTCGTGCTCGCCCGCCCCGAGCGGCGCCTCGCCGAGCGTCACCCCGCCCTGATCGATCAGCCTGCGCGCCTCCGAGCGCGAGATGCCGAACTCCGCGGCCATGATCGCCGGAATGTGCACCATTCCGCCGTCGGCCGAGAATGCCGCCTCGGCTATCTGCTCAGGCGCCTCGTGCTGCACGAACACGCGATCGAAGTGACGCTCCGCCGCCGCCGCGTCCTGCTCTGAGTGAAGCCAGCTCACCAGGCCACGAGCCAGCGCGCGCTTGGCGTCCCTGGCCGACTGCCCGGCGGCCTGGTTGCCCTCGCTCCCGCCCGCCGGCGCCCCCGCGCCGCCGGCGCGTGCTTCCGGTGCCAGCAGCAGGCGGTAGTACTCACCCATCACCTCGTCGGGGATCGCCATCGTCTTGCCGTACATCTCCTGCGGCGGATCGGTCACCCCGATCTCGTTTCCCAGCGACTTCGACATCTTCCTGTGCCCGTCCGTGCCGACCAGCAGCGGCATCGTCAGGATCGCCTGCGAGGGCTGGCCGTAGGCCCGCTGCACGTCGCGCCCCAGCAGCAGGTTGAACTTCTGGTCGGTGCCGCCCAGCTCCACGTCGGCGCGCACCGCCACCGAGTCATACCCCTGCAGCAGCGGATAAAGCAGCTCGAGCATCGAGATCGGCTGCCCTGCCGACAGCCGCTTGACGAAGTCGTCGCGCTCCAGCAGCTGCGCGGCCGTGGTGGTGCGAGCCAGCTCCAGCAGCTGGTCCATCTCCATGTCGAGCCATTCGCTGTTGCGCCTCAGCTCCAGTCGCGCCGGGTCGCCATCGAGGATGCGCAGCGCCTGTGCCTGAAACGTGGCGGCGTTGGTCTCTATCTGCTCCACCGACAGGATCGGGCGCTCGCTGGAGCGTCCCGACGGATCTCCCACGCGCGCGGTGTAGTCGCCCACGATCAGCACCACCCGGTGGCCCGCGTCCTGAAACTCGCGCAGCTTGCGCAGCACCACCGCATGGCCGAGGTGGATGTCCGGCGCCGTCGGGTCTATTCCCAGCTTCACGCGCAGCGGCCGGCGCTCGCCGCGCGCGGCTATCAGCTTCTCCGCCAGCGCTCCCTCGGGCAGGCTGTCGACGGCGGCGCGCGCCAGCTCGCGGGCCAGCTGGACAGCCTCCTTTGCGGCCGCGTCGGCGGATTTCGGCATCGAAGCGCAATGCTAGACTCTCGCCCTCCCGGGGTTAGGGGTCAGACCACAACGCGGGTTATGCGGCGCCGCACCGCTGGCGGCCAGCGCGATCGAGAAACCAGCCGGCGCAGCGGCCCCGCCTGCGGCAGCCATGAGCGAGGACGATCGCCCCGATAGCACGCCTTCCAAGCCGCGGCTGAAGCGGCTGCGCTTCCTGGCCATTCTCTTCGCGGCGTTGCTCTTGGGCGTGGTGTCGTTCGTGTTCGGCATGTTCATCGCCGTCGCCTCGGACCTCCCGTCGCTGACGCGCTTCTCCCAGTACAAGGACGCCAAGAGCTCGGTGCTGCTGGACGACCGCGGGCGCGAGCTGGGCATCGTCAGCCAGCAGAACAGGGTGATCGTGTCTCCCTCGCAAATCCCGCAGATCGTCAAAGAGGCGGTGATCGCGGTCGAGGACAGGCGCTTTCAGACGAGCAGCGGCGTCGACGTGCGCGGCATCGCGCGCGCGTTCATCCAGGACATTGTGCACAACGGAACTGTGCAGGGCGCCTCCACGATCGAGCAGCAGTTCATAAAGATCGCCCTGGAGGCGCAGTCGCACCGCACCATCTTCGAGAAGCTGCGCGAGGTCGCCCTCGCCTACCAGCTGTCACGCAAGTGGTCCAAGGAAAAGATCCTCACCGCTTATCTGAACACGATCTACTTCGGCAACGGCGCCTACGGGATCGAGTCCGCGGCGCAGACCTACTTTGGGCAGGACGTCAACCATCTCGAATGCGGCACCCCTGGCCACCAGCTGTGCGTCGAACAGCTGCAGCCCTGGGAGGCGGCGCTGCTCGCGGGCGTGATCGCGTCCCCCAGCGGGTTTGACCCCGCGGCCCATCCGGTCGCCGCGCGGGCGCGCCGCGACGGCGTCCTGCGCGACATGCTCGCGCAGGGATACCTCACGCGGCCCGTGTACGAGCAGAGCGTCGCCC
>VAWK01000030.1:3105-60795 GCA_005885515.1 Actinomycetota bacterium
CTTCACGAGCTGGGTGCAGCAGCAGGTGGTCGAACGCTACGGCGCGCCGCGCGCGTTCGACGGCGGCCTGCGGATCACCACTACGCTCGACCTCGACATGCAGCGCGCGGCCGAACAGGCCATCAACAACTACCTCGCCGACCCCAGCGGCCCCGGCGCCTCGCTGGTGGCGATCGAAAACTCGACCGGCGAGGTGCGCGCGATGGTGGGCGGGCGCAGCTACGCCAACAGTCCCTTCAACCTGGCCACCAGCGGACAGCGCCAGCCGGGCTCCTCGTTCAAGGCCTTCGATTTGGCCGCCGCGCTGGAGGACGGCATCTCGCCCGAATCCACCTGGGCCTCCAAGCAGAAGCTGTTCATCGTGCACTCCCGCCGCGGCCCCGAACGCTTCGTGGTCCACAACGACGAAGGCGCATACACCGGATCGAACACGCTTACCGGCGCCACGGCCTACTCCGACAACTCGATCTACGCCGAAGTGGGGCTGAGGGTGGGAACGCATCGCATCGCGCGCCTGGCACACCAGATGGGCATCACCACCCCCCTGTCCACCAACCCGGCGATGACGATCGGTGGCCTCACCGTCGGTGTTACGCCGCTCGACATGGCACACGCGTATGAGACGATCGCCCACGGCGGGCGCCGCGTGAGCGGCACGCTGGCCGAAAACTACCGGCCCGTCAGCATCCAGGAGGTAGACGCCGGCTCCCAGGTGCTGCCCGACGGCGCTCACCGTGATCTCAATCACGTCATCACCAAGCCGGTCCTGCCGGCCTCGGTGGCAGCCACCGAGACCTCGATGCTCGAAGCCGTGCTTCAGTACGGCACCGGACGCGCCGCCGCGATCGGTCAGTTCGCCGCAGGCAAGACCGGCACCACCACCAACTACGGCGATGCCTGGTTCGTCGGCTGGGACAGCAAGTACACGGTCGCCGTGTGGGTCGGCTACCCCAACAGCCTGGTGCCGATGACAAACGCCTTCAACGGCGGCCCCGTGCTCGGCGGCACCTTCCCCGCCCTGATCTGGCACGACTTCATGACCGGCGCCACGCAGATCGACAAGACGAGGGCCGAACACGCCTCGAACAAGAACGGCGGCGTGCTGGCCTCGAGCGGTGCCGCGGGCTCCGGCGAAGGCTCCGCGCCGTCCTCATCGCACGGTGCCGGCGCTGGGCGTGCGGCTTCCGGCGGTGGCCGGTCCACCGGCAGCGCGCCGGCGCCGAGCGGCCGCGCCCCCCCGGCGACCCCGAGTGGCGACGAAGCGGGCCGCGGCAGCGGCGAACAGCCGAAGGCGCCGTCGGCGCCCGAACCGGCAGGGCGAGCGCCGGCCGCGGCGCCTCCCCCCGCCAAGGCGCCAGCCCCCTCGTCAGGAGCCGAACCTCCCGCCCAGCCGACCGGCGGCGTCAGCCCCGGCAAATAGCGCGGCTCGCGTGACGGTCACGCTTCGGATGCCAGCGATGATCGCGGGCGCGGGCGCGACACGTGCCCGTTTCCGCCCGCGCAGAAGCGCCAGCGAAGCTCCACCGCGCGCGTGATGCCTACGCGCTCGCCTTCCACGATCACCGGGTCCCGCCACGCTCCGGCCCTGGCGAGGATGCGCAGCGGGCCGCGCGAGAGCGAGCGTCCATCGTCGTCGAGGCCGATGCCAAGCGCCTGCGCAAGCTTGCCCGGGCCCGAGCACAGCTGCGCGTCGCGCGGGGGCCGGTTCGCGAGCGGGCCGCGACGGGCCCGCATTCGCGCGATCCCGGTCACGGGCTGAAGCGCGCGGATCAGGACCGCGGCGCCGATGCCCTCGGCCTCGCACACGGCGTTGAGCAGCGCGTGGACCCCGTATGAGCGATACACGTAGGCCCGGCCAGGCGGGCCGAACAGCGTCTTCGTGCGCGGGGTCAGGCCGGCGAACGCGTGGCAGGCGGGCTCGCTCTGGTGGTAGGCCTCGGTCTCCACGATCACGCCGGACGTGCGCCCATGCTGCAGCGTGCAGCCGATCAGTTCCGGGGCCACCTCGAGCACCGGGCGCGCGTAGAAGTCGGCCGGGAGCGGGCTGCTCGATGCGCTGCTCATGCGGTGCTCAGCCGGCCCTGGCGCGATCCAACGTCTCGCGGGCCGCGCGCAGCTGCTCGCGCACGCGCTCGAGCGAGGTGCCGCCCTCGGAGACCTTCGATTCAAGCCACGAGCTCTGCGACAGTGTCGCCTGCACCTCGCTGGCGTGGGCCGCGAGCACGGAGCTGTGCGCGGCGAGCTCATCGGCGCCCATCTCGGACAGCTTGGCTCCCCGCTCGAGCGCCGCGCGCACCAGGCCGGCAACCGCGCCGTGGGCCTCGCGGAACGGAACGCCCAGCCGCACCAGCAGGTCGGCGAGGTCCGTGGCGGCGATCAGCTCATCGCTCGCCGCCTCGCGCATCCGCTCGCGCCGGAAGCTCACCCCGGCCAGCATCCCGGTGGCGGCCGCGAGCGTCAGCTCGAGCGTGTCGACGGCGTCGAACAGGTGCTCCTTGTCCTCCTGCAGGTCCTTGTTGTAGGCCAGGGGCAGCGCGTGCATCACCCCGTGCATGGCCGCCAGGTGCCCGACCATCCGCGGGGCCTTGCCGCGCAGCAGCTCGGCCGCATCGGGGTTCTTCTTCTGGGGCATGATCGAGGAGCCCGAGCTCCACTCGTCGGGCAGCTCGCAGAAGCCGAACTCGCTGCTCGACCACAGCACGAGCTCGGCGCCCAGGCGCGAGAGGTGCGTGGCGCACGTGGCCGCCGCGCCCAGGTAGTCGAGCACGAAGTCCCGGCCCGACACCGCGTCGATGGAGTTGGCAGCGACGTCGCGGAAGCCCAGCTCGCGCGCGACCTGTCCGCGGTCGATGTCGAAGTTCACGCCCGCCAGCGCGCCGGCGCCCAGCGGCAGGCGCCCGGCTTCGTGCTCGGCGAACGCAAACCGCCCGTGGTCGCGCGCGAACATCCAGAAGTACGCCAGCAGGTGGTGCCCGAGGTAGACGGGCTGCGCCCGCTGCAGGTGGGTATAGCCGGGCATGGGCCAGTCGGCGTGCTCCTCGGCGCGCGCCAGCAGCGTGCTCATCAGCGCCGCGATCGCCGTCTGGGCAGCGCGCGCTCGCTCGCGCGCGTACATCGCCAGGTCGGTCGCGACCTGGTCGTTGCGCGAACGCGCTGTGTGCAGCCTTCCGCCCACCGGCCCCGCGATCTCCGTCAGTCGCCGCTCGATCGCCATGTGGATGTCCTCGTCGCCTTGCTCGAACGCGAAGCGCTCCTCGCTCAGCTCGCGCTCGACCGCGTCGAGCCCCGCCAGCAGCGCGTCGCGGTCCGCGCTCGTGAGGATGCCGCGATCGGCCAGCATGCGCGCGTGTGCGCGCGACTGGGCCAGGTCCTGTGGCCACAGGCGCCGGTCAAACGCAAGCGAGGCGTTGAGCCGGTGGAAATCGGCATGATGGGACTGATCCAAGCGCGACACGGGCGACCAGTCTAGGGCCGCCCGCCGTCGCCGATTCCCGCGGCCGCACGCCGGGCCGCGCGCCAGCGCCGCGGGCGGCCCGCCGTCGCCGCTGGGGTTAGCGCCCGAGCGCGGCCGCGAGGGCCTCGGCGACGCGCGCGACCCTGCCCTCCTCCATGCCGGGGAAGAAGGGCAGCGCCAGCGAGCGCGCGGCCACGTCCTCGCACACGGGGAACTCGCCGGATCGGTGTCCGAAGCGCTCGCGGTAGTAGCTCAGCAGGTGGATGGCGGGCATGTAGGGCTTGCTCTGGATGCCGGCCTCGGCGAGCGCACGCACGGTCTGCTCACGGTCGGCATCTCGCGGCAGCTGCACCACGAACACGAACCATCCGCGCGTGTTGCCGTCCGTGTCCGGGCACGGCAGCTCAACGCCCTCGATGCCCGACAGCGCTTCGCGATAGCAGCGGGCTACCCAGCTGCGCGCTGCCAGCATCTCATCCAGCCGCTCGAGCTGAACGATCCCGATCGCGGCCGCGATCTCCGACAGCCGGTAGTTGAATCCCAGCCGGTCGTGCTCGAGCGAGCCCATGTCAGCGGCGCGGCCCTGGTTGCGCTCGGAGTCCACCCGCTGCTTGAGCGCAGCGTCGCTGTGGACGACCATGCCGCCCTCGCCGGTGGTCAGCTGCTTGTTGGCGTAGAAGCCAAACACGGCGGGCTGCCCGCGCCCGCCGATGGGCGGTCCGTCGGCGTGCACTCCTCCGAGCGCCTCGCATGCATCCTCCACGATCGCCAGCCGGTGACGCTGGGCCAGGTCCTCGAACGCGGGCATGTCGGCGGGATAGCCGAAGATGTGGACGGGCAGCAGTGCGGCGGTCCGCTCGCCCACGGCCGCGGCGGCGGCCGCGGGATCGAGGTTCAGCGTCACCGGATCGATGTCGGCGAACACGGGGCGCGCGCCCGCGTACAGCACGGCGTTGGCAGAGGCCACGAACGAGAAGGGGCTGGTCAGGACCTCGTCTCCCTCGCTCACGCCGGCCGCCCGCACCGCCAGGTGCAGGCCGGCCGTGCCGCTGGACACCGCGCTGGCGAAGCCGGCGCCGACGCGGGCGGCGAACGCCTGCTCGAACTGCTCGGTGCGGGGGCCGAGCGATAGCCGGCCCGAGCGCAGGACCGCGATCGCCGCGCGCTCCTCGGCCTGGCCCAGAACCGGACGTGCGAGCGGGATCTGTTCCTGCTGGCCGGTCGCCGATCGCGACCGGGAGCTGGTGGACTTGGCGGCGCTCGACACGGAGCGGGTGGACTTGGCGGCGCTCACAACGACGTCCCCTGCACCGTACCGGGCGCCCGCACCTGCGCCTTTGGAGCGGTCGCGCGTCCGGGCTGCATGCCGTACTCGAGCGAATCGACCAGCGCGTCCCAGGAGGCGGCGATCAGATTCTCGGAGACGCCGATCGAGCCCCACACGTCATGCCCGTCGGAGGCGTCGATCAGCACCCGCGTGACCGCGCCGGTGCCCTTGCGCTCATCGAGGATGCGCACCTTGAAGTTGACCAGCTCGATGTCGCGCAGATGCGGATGGATCTCGACGATGGCGTCGCGCAGGGCGTTGTCGAGCGCGTTCACGGGTCCGTTGCCCTCGGCGGTGCGCACGAAGCGCTCACCTCCCAGCCAGATCTTGACCGTGGCCTCGGTCTCCACCTTGCCGTCGGCCCGCTTCTCGACCAGCACGCGCCAGGACTCCAGCCGGAACAGCGGCTCGTACTCGCCGGCCTCCTTGCGCATCAGCAGCTCGAAGGATCCGTCGGCGGCCTCGAACTGAAAGCCCTGGTGCTCGAGCTCCTTGACGCGCTCCACGACCCGCCGGGTGAACGCGTCGCTGACCTCGGCCGGCAGCTTGATGCCGGCGCCTGCCGCCTTCTCCACGATCGCGCCCCTGCCCGAGAGCTCGGAGATCAGCACGTCGCGGTCGTTGCCGACCACGGCGGGGTCGACGTGCTCGAACGTCTGCGCGTCGGTGCGCACCCCGGCGGCGTGCATCCCCGCCTTGTGCGCGAAGGCGTGCTTGCCCACGTACGGCTGTGCGGGATCGGGTGCGCGGTTGAGCAGCTCATCGACGAAGTGCGCCGTCTCCGTGAGCCGCGCGAGGCGCTCGGCCGGCAGCAGCTGGTGGCCCATCTTCAGCTGCAGATCGGCGATGATCGTGACGAGGTTGGCGTTGCCGGTGCGCTCGCCGATGCCGTTGATCGTGCCCTGCACCTGCGTCGCCCCCGCTTCGACGCCGGCCAGCGTGTTGGCGACCGCGCAGCCGCTGTCGTCGTGGGTGTGGATCCCGAGCGGGGCCGGCCCCAGCGCTTCGCCGACGATGGCGAACGCGGCGCGGATCTGCGGCGGCAGCGAGCCGCCGTTGGTGTCGCACAGGACGAGTCGCTCGGCGCCGGCGTCGCGGGCGGCGCGCAGGCAGTCCAGCGCGTAGCCGGCCTCCAGCGCCAGCCCGTCGAAGAAGTGCTCGGCGTCGAACAGCACGCGCTTGCCGGCGCGCACGAGGAACGCGACCGAGTCGCCGATCATGCGCAGGTTCTCCTCGCGCGAGGCGCGTACGACCTTCTCGACGTGCAGCACCGATGTCTTGCCCACGAGCGTGCACACCGGCGCGAAGCACTCGGCCAGCACGCGCAGCCCCTGGTCGCCGTCGGCGTCGACGCCGCGGCGACGCGTCATGCCGAACGCGACCACCTCCGCGGCGTGCAGGTCCTGCTCGGCGAGCAGCTCGAACAGTCGCTGCTCCTTGGGGTTGGACGCCGGAAAGCCGGCCTCGATCATGTGCACGCCGAGCGCGTCCAGGGCCTGCACCACGCGCAGCTTCTCCTCGGCTGTGAGGCTCATGCCGCCTCCCCCCATGCCGTCGCGCAGGGTCGCGTCGTATAGCTGTATGTCGGCCATCGGCTAGCCCGCGGCCGTCGTGTGCGCGCTTGGTGCCGCACCCTCGCCCGTGGGCGTGTGCAGCGGCGGCGCGTGCACGACGTCGAGCCACTCGCGGTAGCGCTCGGAGCGCCCGTGGATCGCGTCCTCGAAGGCGGCTTGCAGCACGCGCGTTACCTCGCCCGGTGCGCCCGACCCGATCAGGTGGTCGTCGATCTCGCGCACGGGCACGAGCTCGGCGGCGGTGCCGGACATGAACACCTCGTCGGCGAGGTACATCTCCGCACGCGCCACGTTGCGCTCGACGACGGTGTAGCCGAGGTCCTGCGCGATCTGGATCACCGAGCGCCTGGTGATGCCGTCGAGGATCGAGTTGTGCTGGCCCGGGGTGGCGATCTCGCCGCCGCGCACGATGTAGAGGTTCTCGCCCGTGCCCTCGCAGACGTGGCCGTGTGCGTCGAGCAGGATCGCCTCTTCGTAGCCGGCCTTCAACGACTCCACCTTGGCCAGCACGCTGTTGAGGTACTGGCCGCAGGCCTTGGCGTGCGGGATCAGCGTGTCGGGGCTGATGCGCCGCCAGGAGGCCACCTTGGCGCGCACGCCGTTGCGCTTGCCCTCCTCGCCAAGGTAGGCGCCCCACTCCCAGCAGGCGATGGTCACATCGATGGGTGCCTCGAGCGGGTTCAAGCCCATCTGCCCGTAGCCGCGGTTGACGATCGGGCGGATGTAGCAGGAGCGCAGCCCGTTGCGCGCCACCAGCTCCAGCGTCGCCGCGCGCAGCTGCTGGAGTGAGTAGGGCACCGGCATGTAGTACAGCTCGGCAGAGCGCAGCAGGCGCTCGAGGTGATCGGCGTTGCGGAACACGGCCGGGCCGAGCTCGGTGTCGTAGCAGCGCATGCTGTCGAACACGCCCGTGCCGTAGTGCAGCCCGTGCGTCAGCACGTGGACCCTCGCGTCCTCCCACGCGACGAAGTCTCCGTTCATCCAGATGACGTCGGTTGGCTGCACTGTCCCGGGGCTCCTTTAGAGGTTGTCGAGAACCACCCTGCTCGCCCCGCTCGTGCTCGCGTCACCGCCAAGGTCGGGCGTGCGCAGCCCAGCATCGAGGGCGCGGTGCACCGCGGATTCTACCGCCGCGGCCTCGCTTGCCAACCCGAGTCCGTGCTCGAGCATCATCGCCGCGGACAGGAACATGGCCAGCGGGTTGGCGATGCCGCGACCGGCGATGTCGGGCGCCGAGCCGTGCACCGGCTCGAACACGCCGGGGCCGTCCGCGCCCAGCGACGCGCTGGGGAGCATGCCGATCGAGCCCGTGATCATCGCCGCCTCGTCGCTGAGGATGTCGCCGAACATGTTCTCGGTGAGGATCACGTCGAAGTGCCGCGGAGCGGCCAGCAGCTGCATGGCGGCGTTGTCGACGAGCACATGCTCGACCTCCACCTGCGGGAACTCCTGCGAGTGAACGCGGCGCACGACCTCGCGCCACAAGCGGCTGGTCTCGAGCACGTTGGCCTTGTCGACGCTGCTGACGCGGCTGCGCGCGCTGCGGAACGCGGTCCGGGCGATGCGCTCGATCTCGGCGACGGTGTACTCGCACACGTCGCTCGCCCGGTCCGCGGTGCGCTGCTTGGCGCCGAAGTAGATGCCGCCGGTGAGCTCGCGCACGACCAGCAGGTCGGTGCCGTCGATCAGCTCGGGTCGCAGCGGCGAGGCGCCGTACAGGGCCGGGAAGGGCTTGACGGGCCTGAGGTTGGCGTACAGCTGAAGGCCCTTGCGCAGCCCCAGCAGCCCCTGCTCGGGCCGGGGCCTGCCGGGATCGGTGCTCTCCCACCTCGGGCCGCCCACCGCGCCGAGCAGCACGGCGTCGGCGCGCCGCGCGGCCGCCAGAACCTCGTCGGTCAGCGGCACGCCGTGAGCGTCGATCGAGGCGCCGCCGAAGCGGTGCTCCTCGAACTCGAACGAGCCCAGCCGGCGCAGCAGCTCGACCGTGGGCGCCATGATCTCGGGGCCGATCCCGTCGCCCGGGAGGATGACGATGTGCGCTGCCCGCGTCACGCTCGGCGGCCGCTCACAGCGCGGTCGTCACCGGCCCGTCGCGCTCGCGGTCGCGCTCGTAGGCGGCGATGTCTTGCTCGTGCGCGAGCGTCACGCCGGTGTCGTCGAGGCCGTCGAGCAGCCGCCGGCGGACCTCGGGGTCGATCTCGAAGGCGGCGGTGACGATCTCGCCATCGGCGCCCGGATAGCGCACCTCCTGCGCGCGCAGGTCCACCTGTCCCTCTCCCGCGCGTGCCAGCGCGCGGCAGTGCGGCTCCGGAAGCACCACCGGCAGCAGCCCGATCTTGGTGCAGTTGGAGTAGAAGATGTCGGCGAACGACGGCGCGACGATCGCCTGGAAGCCGTAATCGTGCAGGCCCCAGGGAGCGTGCTCGCGCGATGAGCCGCAGCCGAAGTTCTCGCCCGTCACGAGGATCGGGTTGGGCGGCAGCTCCCAGCCCGGCTGCTTGGCCCAGTCGTAGAACAGGAACTCGCCGAAGCCCGTGCGCTGGACGCGCTTGAGGAACTGCTTGGGCATGATCTGGTCGGTGTCCACGTTGGCGCGGTCGAGGTGGCTGACCGGCCCGCGAATCACCTCAACGGGCTGCATCTAGCGCTCGCCCCGCGCCGGCTTGACCGCCGCGAAGATCGCGGCCTCGGCCCACTTGAAGTGCACTTCGACCTGCTCGAAGCCGGCCGCGCGCAGCCACCGCACCTGGTCCTCGACGCTGTCTGGCCGGTCATCCTCGCGGTCGTCGAACAGCTCGCGCTCGACCTCCTCCGGCGAGCGGCTGCCACCGCGCTCGTGCTCGGCGCGGACCGCGTTGGCCAGCATCTGCTCGTCCCACAGGCCGCGCAACGGGCCCTCGATGGCCACGTAGTCCATGTTCAGGAACATCGCGCCCGGCTCGAGCAGCGCGAGCAGCTCCGTGAACAGGGCGCGCTTGCGCGCGGCGGGCAGGTGATGGATGGCGAAGGCCGAGACCGCGGCGCCGTAGCCGCCGGCGGGAAGGCCCGAGCGCCAGGCGGGGTCGGAGAGATCGCCGCGGACGGCCTGCCAGCGAGCGCGGCCGCTCGCCAGCCGGCGCTCGGCGCCCTCGAGCATCGGCTCAGAGAAGTCGACCAGCACCGCTTCGGCGCGCGGCTTCAGCGACAGCACGAGCTCGGACATCGCGCCGTCCCCGGCGCCCAGGTCGAGAAAGCGCGTCATCGGGTGCGGGTGCCTGACGAGTAGTCGGCGGACGAGGTCCTCCTGCACGTCGAGCAGCGGCATGACCGTCCTGCGCTCCCGCAGGAACACGCTGACGATCTCGGGCCGCTGCCACGCCGCCCCGGGTGACGCGCCGCTCATCGCCACGCGCGGATGTCGGTGAAGTGACCCTCGATCGCGGCCGCGGCGGCCATCTGCGGCGACACCAGATGGGTCCGCCCGCCGCGGCCCTGGCGCCCCTCGAAGTTGCGGTTGGAGGTAGACGCGCAGCGCTCCCCCGGCTGCAGGATGTCCGGGTTCATGCCGAGGCACATGGAGCAGCCCGCCGCCCGCCAGTCAAAGCCGGCCGCACGGAAGACGCGGTCCAGGCCCTCGGCCTCGGCCTGCGCCTTGACCTGCTGCGAGCCGGGCACCACCATCGCGCGCATGCCGGGGGCGACCTTGCGTCCGGCGACGACGCTCGCGGCCGCGCGCAGGTCGCCGATGCGCGAGTTGGTGCACGAGCCGATGAACACGCGATCGAGCGCGATCTCCTCGATCGGCGTGCCGGGCTCGAGCGCCATGTACTGGAGCGCGCGCTCGGCCGCGTCGCGATCGGCGGCGGCTTCGAACTCATCGGGCGAGGGCACCCGCTCGGTCACCGCTCGCACCATGCCCGGGTTGGTGCCCCAGGTGACCTGCGGCGAGAGCGCGGAGGCGTCGATCGACAGCTCGCGGTCGTGCGCGGCGCCGTCGTCGCCGGGCAGCTGCCGCCAGCGCTCGATCGCGTGCTCGAGCTCGGCGCCCGCCGGCGCGCCCGGCCGCGGCCGATCGGCGAACCACTCGAAGGTGGTGTCGTCGGGCGCGATTATGCCCGCGCGGCCGCCGCCCTCGATCGTCATGTTGCACACGGTCATGCGGCCTTCCATGCTCAGCGCCTCGATCGCCGGCCCGGCGTACTCGACCACGTGACCGCCGGCGCCGCCGACGCCGATCTGTCCCAGCGTGCCGAGGATCAGATCCTTGGCGGTGACGCCGAAGCCGAGCGCGCCCTCGTAGCGCACACGCATGGACCGCGGTTTGGCTCCCACCACGCACTGCGTGGCCAGCACGTGCTCGACCTCGCTGGTGCCGATGCCGAACGCCAGCGCGCCGAAGGCCCCGTGCGTGGAGGTGTGGGAGTCGCCGCACACGATCGTCATGCCGGGTTGGGTGACGCCCAGCTCGGGACCGATCACGTGCACGATCCCCTGGCGCTCGGAGCCGAGCGAGTAGATCGGCACGCCGAACTCCGCGCAGTTGCGCTCGAGCGTCTGCACCTGCTCGCGAGACAGCACGTCCTTGATGCGCGCCGCCGTGGGCGTGCCGTCAGTCGGCGTGTTGTGATCGGCGGTGGCCAGCGTGCGGTCGGGGCGGCGCACTGCTCGCCCCGCCAGGCGCAGCCCGTCGAAGGCCTGCGGGCTGGTGACCTCGTGCACGAGGTGCAGGTCCACATACAGCAGCCCGGGCGTGACCTCGTGCGCCTCCCAGATCTTCT
Source organism: Actinomycetota bacterium (assembly GCA_005885515.1). GTDB lineage: Bacteria > Actinomycetota > Thermoleophilia > Solirubrobacterales > Solirubrobacteraceae > Palsa-744. The sequence continues at coordinate 14,218 of VAWK01000030.1, forward strand.
GAAACAGGGTCCTCGGCGCGCTCATCGCAGCTCGGCCTCGCCGGGTGCGGGCTGGGTCTCGATGAGGACCCCTACCGGGGTCCGGATGGGTCGCTGGGCGCTGCGCACCTAGCTTCTCCTCAATCCCGCGCTGAGCACCGCCAAGAACTCGGCCGCGTCGGCGGCCGGGTTCTCGAAGTGATGCGGGAGGTCGGCGTCGAAGGTCACGCAGTCGCCCTCGCGGAGCTGGTGCTGCTGCCCGTCGCACACCAGCACCGGCGATCCGCGCTGCACCAGTGCCGTCTCGCGGCTGCCGGGCTCGTGCATCGGCGGGTCATCGGGTGCCCCCGTGGCGCCGCCGGGCGCGAGCGTGTGACGCGACAGCTCGGCGCGCTGGCCGGGAGCGCTGGAGGTCAGCACCTCGAAGCGATGCCCGCGCCGCGCGTTTCCCCCGCGCTGGCGCTGCGCGGCCCGCACGATCGTGACCGCGCCGTCCTCGTCGAGCCGCAACAGCTGGGACAGCCTCAGCTCCAGGCCGGCGGCGATGCGCGCGGCGACCGTCAACGTGGGGCTGGTCTCGCCGCGCTCGACCTGCGAGAGCATCGGCGCGCTCACGCCGCTGCGCTGCGCGAGCTCGCGCAGCGACAGCGAGGCGCCCTCGCGCAGCGCCTTAACGCGCGCGCCGATGACGGCCGGATCGAGGGCCTCGGCCTCGCTCGGGCGTCCGGATGCGCCCGACCGCTCTGCCAGCGTTGCCATACGCGCGTACGTTATCACAAACAGAACGGACCGGCGTTCTGGCGCCAGCCGCCGGACTAGCCCGCGGCGGTCTCGGGCAGCCCGACGGCGCCGCCGGAGCGCGACCGCGCCACGGCGACCGACAGCGCGCGCACGTAGGCGCGGGCGGCCGCGTCGATGATGTCCGTCGAGACGCCCTGGCCGGCGCCGCTTGTGCCGCCCACCTCGACCACCACCGACACCTCGCCTAGCGCGTCCTGGCCCTCGGTGACCGCGCCGATCTGGAAGTCGCTGAGCTTCGCGCCCACGCCGGTGGCCGCGTCGATCGCCTGGAACACCGCGTCGATGGGACCGTCGCCGGTGAACGCCCCCTGCGCGCTGCCGCCCTCGGGAAGCGTCACCGACACGCGCGCGTGCGGCGGCCGCCGCGAGGAGGCCTCGACCTCGAACCAGTCCAGCACGTAGCCCCGCACGTCCTCGCCGCGCAGCTCGTCGGTGACCAGCGCCTCGAGGTCCATGGCGGTCAGCTGCTTCTTGCGGTCGGCGATCTCCTTGAAGCGCTTGAACGCCGTGTTGAGCACCTGGCCGTCGAGTTCGTAGCCCATCTCCTGCAGCGCTTTGCGCAGCGCATGCCGGCCGGAGTGCTTGCCGAGCACGATCGAGTTGCTGCGCAGCCCGACCGTGGTCGCGTCCATGATCTCGTACGTGCGGCGCTCCTTGAGCACGCCGTCCTGGTGTATCCCAGCCTCGTGCGCGAACGCGTTGCGGCCGACGATCGCCTTGTTGGGCTGCACCTGATAGCCGGTCAGCCGTGACACGAGGCGGCTGGTGCGGGCTATCTCGGTCGAGTCGACGCCGGTCCACAGGCCCATCGTGGGCTCGCGCGTGCGCAGCAGCATCACGATCTCCTCCAGCGACGCGTTGCCCGCGCGCTCGCCGATCCCGTTGACCGCACACTCGACCTGCCGGCAGCCCGCCTGCACGCCCGCGAGCGAGTTGGCGACGGCGAGGCCGAGGTCGTCGTGGCAGTGCACCGACACGACCACCCGGTGCAGGTCCGGGACGAGGCGATAGAGCTGCTCGAACATGGCCGCGTACTCGCCGGGCATCGTGTAGCCGACGGTGTCGGGCACGTTGATCGTGCTGGCGCCCTCCTGCAGCGCGATCTGGATCACCTCGGCCATGTACTCGACGTCCGAGCGCGAGCCGTCCTCCGGCGAGAACTCGACGTCATCGGTGTACTCGCGCGCCTGCGCCACGGCGGCGCGCACCTGGCCCTTGACGTCCTCCCGGGTGGTCTGCAGCTTGCGCTCGATGTGGATGTCGCTGGTGGCGATGAAGGTGTGGATGCGCGGGCGCTGGCTGTCGCGGACCGCGTTCCAGGCCGCGTCGATGTCCTGCTTGGAGGTTCGCGCGAGGCCGCAGATCACCGGGCCTTCGACCTCGCGGGCAATCGCCTGCACCGACTCGAAGTCTCCCGGAGAGGTGATCGGAAAGCCCGCCTCGATCACGTCGACGCCCAGCCGCGCCAGCTGCTGCGCGATCTCGAGCTTCTCGTGCCGGTTCAGGGAGATGCCCGGCGACTGCTCGCCGTCGCGCAGCGTGGTGTCGAAGATCAGTACGCGATCGGACTCGTTGCGTGTGTCTGTGCTGCTCATGCCGTTGCTCCTCGTGTATCTCGTCTACGCCTTCTCTCTGGTATGCGGCTGCGCGGCCGCCACGCGCTACTCCCCCCGCAGGGGGAGGAGGAGAAGGAGAAGCAAGCGCTGCAACGACATCTGCGCCGCAGCGTAGCACCAGCACCCGGGCGCCGCGCCCGCGTCGCGCGCGGCGCTGCGGCCGCGCGAGCTCAGGGGACGAGCACGACCTTGCCGACGTTGCGCCGCTCGCTGATCATCGTGTGCGCGGCGCCGGCGTCGTCGAAGCTGAAGGCCCCGGCGACCACCGGTTTTACCGTCCCGTCGGCCAGCAGCTCGCGAAGCGGCCTGATCCACGGCTCGAGCGTGCCGCGCTCCTTCCACAGGGTGAGCATGTTCAGCCCGATCACGGTCTTTGATTCGGACATCTGCTTGATCATGTTGAAGCGCGGCATGCGCGCCACGGCGCGCAGCGCGACGATGACGTTGCGGCGCTGCCCGGACATGACCGCGGAGGCGCCGAACGCGACGAGGCGCCCGCCGGCGCGCAGCTGCTCATAGCTGCGCCGGAAGCTGTGGCCACCGATCGCGTCGAGGACGAGGTCGAACTCGGGCAGGCCCCGCTCCCATCCGCTGGCGGTGTAGTCCAGCGCGCGGTCCACGCCGAGCTCGGTGATCCGCTCGTGCTTGGCCGGCGAGGCGGTGCCGTAGACCTCGGCGCCGAAGCGCTTGGCGATCTGCGTGGCGGCGATGCCCACGCCGCCGGCGGCGGAGTGGATCAGCACGCGCTCGCCGGCCTGCAGGTTGCCGTAGCCGATCAGCGCCGCCCAGGCGGTGGCGTAGTTGACCGGGATGGCCGCGCCCTGCTCGAACGTGAGCCCCTCCGCGAGCGCCGTGACATCGGCCGCCGGGACGACCACCTGCGAGGCGTAGCCGCCGAATTTGGTCGCAGCGAACACCCGCTGTCCCTCCGCCAGGCCGCTAACGCCGGCGCCCAGCTCGACAATCGTGCCCGCGACCTCGTAGCCGATCACGCACGGCGGCTTCGGCGCGTCGGGGTACAGCCCCACGCGCGCCAGCACGTCGGCGAAGTTGACGCCGGCTGCCGCCACCTCGATCCGCACCTCCCCGGAGCCGAGCGGGGGGTCTGCTCGCTCCCGGACCTCGAGCACCGCCGGCGGCCCGTGCTTGGTGATCACCACCTCGCGCACAGCGCCGGCAGCCTAGCCGATCGCGCGCTAGCGCAGCGCGACCGCCCAGCCGCCGAAGAAGCCGTCCGAGGCCACGATCTCCTCGACCACCTCGCGCGGCACGAGCGCGTCGGTGGTGACGACCATCGCCGCGAGGCGCTGCCCGCCCTCGCCCTCCCGCGTGTCGGGCGCGGAAGCGAGGTCCGCTGCCGCCCCGGCGCTCGCGCCCGCACCTTCGCCGGCGGTCGCGCTGTCGGGCGCGTGGCCGACGGCGGCCGAGGAGATGTTGATGCCGTGCGTGCCGAAGATCGTGCCCACGCGCCCGATCATCCCCGGCAGGTCGGCGTAGCGGAAGACCGTCACGAACCGCTCCAGCTCGACCGTCAACCGCCGGCCCTGCACCTCCACCAGGTGGGGGACGCGGCCGGGCCCGATGCCGGTCCCGGCGACCGCCACCCGCAGGCTGCCCGCGGTCACTGTGACGCGGATCAGCTCGTGGAAGTCCTGGGCCTCGGAGACCACCTTCTCCTCGACGACGATCCCCCGCTCCTCGGCCATCGACGGCGCGTTGACGAGGTTCACCTCCTGCTCGGTGCGACCCTGCAGCGCTCCCTGGATCACCGCCAGCGTCAGCAGGCGCGTGTCGAAGTCGGCGATCCTGCCGAGGAAGGCCGCCTCGATGCGCTCCACGGAGCTGCCCTCCGCGAGCGCCATCGCGAGGCGGCCGAGCTGGGTGGCGAGCGGCAGGAACGGCCCCAGCACCTCCATGTCCTCGGGCTCGATCGAGGGGATGTTGACCGCGGTCGATACCACCCCCTCGCTGAGCGCCGCGACCACCTGCTCGGCGCTCTGGTAGCCGGCGCGATCGGTGGCCTCGGCCGTGGAGGCGCCCAGGTGGGGCGTGACGACGACGTTGGGGTAGCCGGAGAAGAGCGGATAGTCGGTGATCGGCTCGGTCGGAAACACGTCGAGCGCCGCGCCCGCCACCTTGCCCGAGTCCAGCGCGTGCTTCAGCGCCGCGTCGTCGATCAGCCCGCCGCGGGCCACGTTGAGGATGCGTACGCCCTCGCGCATCTGCGCGAACGCGCGCGCGTCGAGCAGTCCTTCGGTATCGGGCGTCTTGGGCAGGTGGACGGTGATGAAGTCCGCGTGCGCGTACAGCTCCTCGCTGCTCGCGGCCTTCTCCACGCCCAGCTCGCGGTAGCGCTCGGCGCTCACGAACGGGTCGAAGGCCAGCACGCGCATGCCGAACCCCCTCGCGCGGTGCGCGACCAGCTGCCCGATGCGGCCGAACCCGAGGATGCCGAGCGTCTTCTCGTACAGCTCCACGCCCGAGAGCTTGGACCGCTCCCACCTGCCGCTCGTCAGCGACATGTGCGCCTGCGGGATGTTGCGAGCGAGCGCCAGCAGCAGCGCCATCGTGTGCTCGGCCGCGGTCACGACGTTGGACTGCGGCGCGTTGGCCACCACGATGCCGCGCCTGGTGGCGGCCTCCACGTCGACGTTGTCGACGCCGACGCCGGCGCGGCCGATCACGCGCAGCCTGCCAGCGCGCCCGATCAGCTCGGCGTTCATGGCGGTAGCCGAGCGAATGAGGATGCCGTGGTAGGCGCCGATGCGCTCGGCCAGCTCCTGCGCGCTCCAGTCGGTGCCGAGCTCTACGTCGAAGTGCCGGCGCAGCAGCTCGACGCCCGAGTCGCCGATCTTCTCGGCCACCAGGACCTTCAGGCGCTCGCCGTCCGACTCGCCCTTCAGGCGCCCGCCGCCCGACTCGCCGCCGGCGGCGGTCACGCGCGGATCCTCTCCACCACCCACTCGATGCACGCCGTCAGCGCCTGCACATCGGCCAGGTCGGTCGCGGGGAACATGCCGATCCGCAGCTGGTTTCGCCCCAGCTTGCGGTACGGCTCGACGTCGACGATGCCGTTGTCCCGCAGCGTGGCCGCCAGCAGCGCGGCGTCGAGCTGCTCGTCGAAGTCGATCGTGCCGACGACCAGCGAGCGCTTGGCGGGATCGGCGACGAACGGGGTCGCATAGCCGCTTGCCTCGGCCCACCGGTACAGATGCTCGGCGCAGGTGCGCGTGCGCGTGACGCACCACTGGAGCCCCCCGCCGGCGAGCATCCAGCGGACCTGGTCTGCGAGCAGGAACAGCGTGGCGATCGCCGGCGTGTTGTAGGTCTGGTCCTTGAGCGAGTTCTCGAGCGCCGTGGCCAGCGAGGAGAAGGGCGGGATCCAGCGCCCGCTCGACGCGAGCTCGGCGATCCGCTCCTGCGCAGCGGGGCTGAGCAGCGCGAGCCACAGCCCGCCGTCGGCGGCGAAGCCCTTCTGCGGGGCAAAGTAATAGGCGTCGGCCTGCATCAGCTCGATCGGCAGCCCGCCGGCGCCGGAGGTGGCGTCGATCAGCACGAGTGCCTCTCCCGCGTCGGCGGGGCGGACCACGGGAACCATCACGCCGGTGGAGGTCTCGTTGTGCGCCCACGCCAGCGCATCGACCCCCGCCCGCGCGGCGCCGGGCCCGATGCCTGCCGGGTCGGGCGCGTCGCCCGGCTCGGCGGAGATGACCACCGGCTCGGCGAGGAAGGGCGCGCCCTGGCTGACGGATGCGAACTTGTGCGAGAACTCGCCGTAGGCCAGGTGCAGCGAGCGCTCGCGCACCAGCCCGAACGCGGCGGCGTCCCAGAACGCCGTGGCACCGCCGTTGCCGAGCGCCACCTCGTAGCCGTCAGGCGCCGCGAACAGCTCCTTCAGGCCCACGCGGATCTCGGCCACGAGCGCCCGCACCGGCGGCTGGCGATGCGAGGTGCCCATCAGCGATGCCCCGGTCGACGCGAGGTTTGCGAGCGCCTCGCGGCGCACGCGCGAAGGGCCGCTGCCGAACCGCCCGTCGGCGGGCCTCAGGTCAGCTGGGATGACCAGTCGCTGCGCTGCTTGCTGGGGACTCGGCGTCATGTGGGGCTCCTCGCTGGTGGACCACGAAGCGGTGTCGGAGGGTGCCCAGGCGCGCGGCTGTGCTGCTCGCCGCTTCCCGGTGGTTGACTCCACCTCAGCGCCAGTCGCGACGAGGAGGCCGAGTTTAGCGAACGACCCCTCACCCGACCGACGGCCGCGCTCAAGCCTGCCAGACCGCGCGACGCTCGCCCGCGTGACTCGTCCAGCCTTGCGGCAGTCGCGCCGCAGCCACGCCCGCAGGGACCTCGGGCGTGAGCAGGCAGTACTCGGGCGCGGGCCCGAGGCCCAGGCAGCGCCGCCAGAGCCCGGCCGCCTCGCGGTCCATGCCGTCGGCGAGCAGATCGGCGAGCGTCGGCGGCCGGTGGCCCTGCGCGGCGGCCACCCACACGCCCACGCGGGCCTGCTGCAGTCGCGGATGGCCCTCGCCGAGCCGGTACACCGCGCCGATGGTGTGCCTGGCCATCGCCGCCACGGCCTCATGACGGCTCACGTGCCCGCGCGCGACCGCCGCCTCCTCGAGCACGCCGAGCGCCGACCAGCTGTCGACCAAATACCAGTCCTCATAGCCCGGCTCCGCGGCGCCGGACCGCCACGGCATCTCCTCGACGCGATATGCGATCGAGCCGCGAAAGCCGCTCGGGGGCACGCGCGCGAGCGAGCGGTGGAAGAGCTCGAGCGCGCGCTCGTATGCGGCGGGCTCCACCCGCTCGGCGGCACGGTGCCAGGCGATGTAGGCGAGCACGCTATTCGTGCTGCGGCCCGCGCCGCAGTCGCAACCGCAGCCAGCGCGAGCCGAACGCGTGCGAGACGACGAGCACGGTGGTCGGCGCCAGCACCCCCGCGGGCCAGAAGCGCCCCTCTCCGGTCGCGGCCCAGATCGCAGTTAGAGCGCCGTTGATGCAGCAGCTCGCGCTGGAAGCGGTAGAAGCGCCGCGCCACGCGGCCTCCATGCGAGAGCGGCAGATCGGCGAGCAGCAGTCGCAGCTTGCCGCGAGAAGCGGCCCGGTAGGCCTGCTCCACCCGGCGCTCGAGCTCCTCGCGATCGAGCCGCCCGGCCGCGTAGTGGGAACGCAGCGCCTGCACCGTCTGCTCGCGCTCGGCGTCGGAGGCGCGCACGTCGCGGCGCGGCGCGCGCCAGGGCGCGGGCGGGCCCGTCGCAGCCAGCCAGGAGGAATGTCTGCTCACGGCGCTTAGGATAAGCGGGCTCAGCCGCACGCGGAGGGTGAGCCGCGGAGCCTAGAACGCGGGCTTGATCCAGTCCATGTGCGAGCGCAGCTCCCCCCCCACGCGCTCGAGCTGGGTGTCTGCCTGCTCGGCGCGCATGCGCTTGAAGCTCTCCTGCCCGGCGCGGTTCTCGGCGATCCACTCGCGCGCGAAGTCGCCGGACTGGATCTCGGCCAGGATCTGGCGCATGGCCGCGCGCGTCTGCTCGGTGATCACTCGTTTGCCGCGCGTGTAATCGCCGTACTCGGCCGTGTTGGAGATCGAGCTGCGCATGCCGGCGAGCCCCTTCTCGTACATCAGGTCGGCGATCAGCTTGAGCTCGTGCAGGCACTCGAAGTAGGCCATGTCGGGGTCATAGCCGGCGTCCACCAGCGTCTCGAAGCCGGCCTGCACGAGCTCGGAGGCGCCGCCGCAGAGGACCGCCTGCTCGCCGAACAGGTCGGTCTCGGTCTCGTCCTTGAACGTCGTCTCGATCACGCCGCCGCGCGTGCAGCCGATCCCCTTGGCGTAGGCGAGCGCGAGCTCGCGGGCGTCGCCGGTGGCATCCTGCGCGACCGCGATCAGGCCGGGTACGCCACTGCCCTCGAGGAACTGACGCCGCACGAGATGACCGGGCCCCTTGGGGGCGATCATGCCGACGTCGATGCCCGCCGGGGGCGTGACCTCGCCGTAGTGGATCGAGAAGCCGTGCCCGAACAGCAGCAGGTTGCCCTCGGCTACGCCGTCGCGCACCTCGCCCTCCCACACCTGGCGGTGCAGCTCGTCCGGGACGAGCATCATCACGACCTCGCCGCGGCTCGCGGCCTCGACCACGGGCAGCACCTCGAGCCCCTGAGCGCGCGCCTGAGCGACCGAGGCGGAGTCCTCGCGCAGGCCCACCACGACCTCGAGGCCCGAGTCCTTCAGGTTCAGCGCGTGCGCGTGGCCCTGGGAGCCGTAGCCGATGATCGCCACGGTCTTGCCGTCGAGCGCGTGCAGGTTGGCGTCGTCGTCGTAGATCATCCGACCGCGCAGGCTACCCGACCGGCGTCAGCTAAAGCTTGCCGCGCGCGAGCTTGCCCGAGCGCGTGCGCGGCAGCGGGCTGACGCTCACGAGCACCTGGCGCGGGACCTTGTAGGCGGCGAGCAGGCGCGCGCAGTGGGCACGCAGGGACTCGCCGTCGGGCGCGCGCCCGGGGCGCGGCACAACGATCGCGGTGACCGCCTGCCCCCAAGCCGCATCCGAGCGGCCGACGACCGCGGCCTCGAGCACGTCCGGATGGGTCTCGAGCACCGCCTCCACCTCCGCCGGGGCGACGTTCTCGCCGCCGCTGATGATCGTGTCAGCCGCTCGGCCGCTCACGTGCAGCCTGCCGTGCTGATCGAGGAAGCCGACGTCACCCGTGTGCAGCCAGCCGTCGCGTCGGCGCGCCCCCGGCGCGACGGTGGGGCCGGCGACCAGGATCTCGCCCGAGCGATCGGGCCGTGGCTGGTCGACGGCGATGCGCGCGCGCACGCAGAACAACGGCGGGCCCGGGACCGGACCTTCGCGCGCCAGCGAGCGCCGCGGCGTGGTGGTGACCTGCGAGCAAGCCTCGGTGAGCCCGTACGTCAGGCCGACCGGGACGCCGGCGGCGTGCGCGCGCTCGAGCAGCGCCGCCGGCACCGGACCTCCGCCGGTCAGCGCACAGCGCAGGCGCGCGGGCCGGCGCAGGCCGGCGTCGAGCAGGCGCGCCAGCGTCGTGGCCACGAGGCTGACCACGGTGATCTCGTGCTCGCGCAGGGCGTGCAACACGCGATCGGTCTCGAAGCGCTCGTGCTGAACCGCGGTGGTCGCGTAGATCGCCGAGCGCAGCAGGATCGACAGCCCCGCGACGTGTGAGACCGGCAGCGCGCACAGCCAGCGCTCACGCGGGTCGAGGTCGAGCGCGACGGCCGAGCCGAGCGCGCTCCACAGGAAGTTGCCGTACGTCAGCTCGACCGGCCGCGGCGATGAGCTCGTGCCGGAGGTGTGCAGCACGACCGCGGTGGCGTCCAGATCGTGGGCGCCGCGCCCGCTCGCTCGCGCTCGCCGGGCAAGCCCGCCGCGCGAGGGGGCCGCGACGCGGCCCAGCGGCTCATCGACGAGCACCGTCGCGCCGCAAGCGACGTGCGCGCGCTCGCGCGCGGTCAGGCGCACATCGACCGGCACGGCGACCGCGCCGAGCAGCAGGCAGGCGTGCAGCGCCTGGGCAAACGCGAGCCCGCCGGGTAGCGCGATCGCCACCCGCTCCCCCGCGCGCGCGCCGCGGCCGGCGAGCTCATCGGCGCCGGCGCGTGCGGCCGCCAGCAACTCCGCGTAGGACCAGCTCCCGGCGGGTGTTTGCACCGCGGCGCGCCCCGGCCGCGCGGCCGCCGCGCGGGCAAGCCAACCCTCCACCACCATGGCCACAGGCTAGCCTTGCAGGCCATGCCCACCAGCTGGATCGCGGCGCCGGCCGCCGCCGGGGAGCGCTACGCGGACATCCGCTACGAGAAGTCCGCGCCACCCGAGCAGGGGATCGCCAAGATCACGATCGCCCGACCGGAGGTGAGAAACGCGTTCCGACCGCGCACCGTGATCGAGATCTCGCGAGCGCTGGAGGACGCGCGCGAGGACACGGCGATCGGGGCGATCGTGCTGACGGGCGAGGGCCCGGAGGCGTTCTGCGCGGGCGGCGACCAGCGCGTGCGCGGCGACTCCGGCTACCTCGACGAGGACCAGACCGGTCCGGCGGCGGTGGGGCGCTTCCACGTGACCGACCTGCACGTGCAGATCCGCCGCCTGCCCAAGCCGGTCGTGGCGATGGTGGCCGGCTACGCGATCGGGGGCGGGCACGTGCTGCATCTCGTGTGCGACCTCACGATCGCCGCCGACAACGCCCGCTTCGGTCAGGTGGGCCCGCGCGTGGGCTCGTTCGACGGCGGCTTCGGCGCCGGCTTGCTGGCCAGCCTGGTGGGCCCGAAGAAGGCCAAGGAGATCTGGTTTCTGTGCCGCCAGTACTCCGCCCAGGAGGCGCTGCAGATGGGGCTCGTGAACGCGGTCGTGCCGCTGGAGCGCCTTGAGCAGGAGACGGTGGGCTGGTGCCGCGAGATGCTCGCGCTGTCGCCGTTTGCGCTGCGCATGCTGAAGGCGTCGTTCAACGCCGCCGAGGATGGGCTGGCGGGCATCCAGCAGCTCGCGCACGACGCGAACCTGCTGTTCTATGGCAGCGAGGAGGCCCAGGAGGGCCGCGACGCCTACAGGGAGAAGCGAGCCCCGGACTTCTCCCGCTTTCCGCGGCGCCCCTAGCCGGTGCGGACAGCGCGCATCTGGGTGATGGCGGCGCGCGTGCGCACGCTGCCGGCCGCGGTGGCGCCGGTCTTGGTGGGTACCTCTCTGGCGCTCGGCGCGGGCACCTTTCACCCGCTGGCGTTCGTCGCGGCGCTGTTGGGGGCGATCTTCATCCAGGTCGGCACGAACCTCTCCAACGACTACTCCGACGCGCGCCGCGGCGCCGACACCGAGGACCGGCTCGGCCCGGTTCGGGTGACCGCCGGCGGGCTCGTGCCGCCGAGCCAGGTGCTGCTTGCGACGTACGCGACGTTTGGCCTGGCGGTGGCCTGCGGCGCGTACCTGGTCGCGGTCGCGGGGCCGGAGCTGCTCGCCGTCGGCGCGGCGTCGATCCTCGCCGGGGTGCTGTACACGGGCGGCCCGCGGCCGTACGGGTATGAGGGCCTGGGCGAGGTGTTCGTGTTCCTGTTCTTCGGCATCGTCGCCGTCGCTGGCTCCTACTTCGTGCAGGTGCAGGCGCTGCCGTGGCAGGCGTTCGTGTGCGCGGTGCCCGTCGGCCTGCTGGCGAGCGCGATCCTGGTCGTCAACAACGTGCGCGACATCGACACCGACCGGCGTGCCGGCAAGCGCACCCTGGCCGTGCGCCTGGGGCGGCGGCGCACGCGCGTCCTGTACGGGCTGCTGCTCGCCGGAGCCTTCCTCGCCGCGCCGCTGCCGTGGGCCCTCGGCTCGATGAGCGCTTGGCTCTTGCTCACCTGGCTGGTGCTGCCGCTGGCGGCGCGCGTGCTGCACGTGGTGCGCACGCGCAGCGACGGTCCGGCGCTCAATCGCGCGCTCGCGCGCACCGGCCTGCTGCAGCTGGCCTTCTGCCTGCTCTACGCGGCGGGAATCATCGCGAGCGGCGGGGTCACAGCGTGAGGCTGAGCGTCGAGCGGCGCTCGCTGCGGCTGGCGCAGCCGCTGCGAAGCTCATACGGGTCTGTCGGCGAGCGCGAGCTGCTGGCGGTCTCGATCACCGACGATGCGGGCGCAAGCGGGCACGGGGAGGCGGCGCCCCTGCCGGCTTATGACGGCGTCAGCCTGGAGCGGGTCGCGCGCGCGCTCGAGCGCTATCGCCGCGTGCTGGCGGGCAGCGGCAAGCTGGCGGACGCGCAGGTGATCCAGGCATGCCGCGACGCCGATGCGCTGCCCGCCGCGCTGGCGGCGATCGACCTCGCCCTGTGGGATCGCGCGGGGCGCCTGCGCGGAATGCCCGTGGCCGCGCTGCTCCACCACAGCCCGGCGAGCGAGGTTCCGGTCAACGCGACGATCGCCGCGCTCGACCGCGCCGCGGCCGCCGAGCAGGCGGCGGCGGCCGTGCGCGAGGGGTTCGATTGCGTCAAGCTCAAGGTGGGGATCGAGGGCGACGCCGCTCGCGTGGCCGCGGTGCGGGCCGCCGCCGGAGCGGGCGTGGCGCTGCGCGTGGACGCCAACGGAGCGTGGAACGTGGAGCAGGCGGTGGCCGCGATCGAGACGCTTGCCCCCGCTGGCCTCGAGCTGGTGGAGGAGCCGGTGCACGGCCTGGCGCACATCCGGGAGCTGAAAGAGCGGGTGGCGGTCAGGCTCGCGATCGACGAGACGGCCGCCCAGAGCGGCGCGCTCGGAGCCGGGGCGGCGGACGCGGTGTGCCTGAAGATCTCCCGCTGTGGTGGCATCTCCGGGCTGCTCGCCGCCGCCGCCGTTGTGCGCGCGTCGGGCGCCGAGCTGTATGTCGCCTCGACGCTCGACGGCCCGATCGGGACGGCAGCCGCGCTACACGCGGCGGCCGCGCTCGCGGCCGAGGGTCCCCTCCCCCACTGCGGGCTGGCGACGTTGCGGCTGTTCACGGGCATCGAGAACCAGCTGCCCGCGCGCGGGGGAAGGATCGCCGTCCCCTCGGCGCCGGGCCTCGGGGTGGACCCGCTCTAGCGCCCGCGCCACCGCCGCGGGGTTCTCGAGCGGCAGCCTGTGCCCGCCCGCCAGGAGCAGCAGCTGGGCGTGCGGCAGCAGCCGCACCATGCGCCGGCCGAGCGCATGGTACTTGCGATCTCGATCGCCCACGAGCACGGCCGCCGGCATCGCCAGCTCGCCGAGCCGGCGCCACAGCGGGCGCATCTCGCCGGCGCCCACCCCGCGCAGCGCCGCCGCGAGCGCCTCGGGGCGGTTGCGGCGCTGATCCTCCCGCACCAGCTCGCCCACGTGCGGCGGATCGCCGGCGAACAGCGGCTGCATGCGCCAGCGCTCGATGAACTGCTCGAAGGGAGCGCTCCGGAGCTGCTTCACGAGCGCCCCGTCGGAGCGCCTGCGCTCGGCGCGCTCGGCCTCGTCCTCGATGCCGGCGCTGCACGCGATCAGCACCAGCGCCGTCACCCGTTGCGGCGCCGCGAGCGCGACGTGCAGCGCGATGCGCCCGCCCAGCGAGTAGCCGCACAAGACGAACCGCCCGGGCGCCTCGGCGAGCACGCCGGCCACACAGCGGGCGAATGTGATCGGGCGCGCGGCGGCCTCGCGGCCGTGCCCGGGCAGATCGAGCGCCAGCGGCCGGTAGCGTTCAGGGTCAAGCCGCGCCGCCACGCCGTCCCACGTGCGGTGCGTGCCGCCAAATCCGTGCAACAGGACGACCGTCTCCCGCACAGCGCCATCGTATTCGCGTGAGCTCAGCCACCGACACCTACGTGCTGCTGCGCGCGTTCGTCGAGGAGCTTGCACGCTGCGGCATGCGCGCCGCGTGCACCTCGCCCGGGTCGCGCTGCGCACCGCTCGTGCTGTCGCTCACGCACGAGCCGCGGTTGCGCTGCTACTCGCACGTCGATGAGCGCAGCTCGGGCTTCTTCGCGCTGGGGCTGGCCAAGGCTTCGGGGCTGCCGGTGGCGGTGGCCTGCACCTCGGGCACGGCCGCCGCCGAGCTGCTGCCGGCGGCGATCGAGGCGCAGCAGGCACGCGTGCCGCTGCTGCTGCTCAGCGCCGACCGGCCGCCGGAGCTGCGCGAGGTGGGCGCCGGGCAGACGATCGACCAGCTGAAGCTGCTCGGCGGCGCCGCCAAGTGGTTCTTCGAGGTCGGCGTGCACGACGCAGCGCCCGAGCGGTTGCGCTGGATGCGCGCGCTCGCCTGCCGCGCTTACTGGACAGCGCTCGAGGGCCGCCCCGGAGTGGTGCACCTCAACTTCCCGCTGCGCGAGCCGCTGACGCCCGACGGCGAGCTGCCGCCGGACGGGAGCGCCCGCCCCGAACGGGCGCCGTACGTCAGGCGCGAACCCAGCAGGCTGAGCGCACCGGGGTCGATGGCCCGGCTGTACGAGCTGGCGCGCGCGGCCAAGCGCGGGCTGGTCGTGGCCGGACGCGACGAGCGCGGCGGGCCGCCTCCGATCGGGCCAGCCGACCCACGCTCGGTGGGCGAGGCCGCGGCGGCCTTCGGCGCGGCCGCCGGCTGGCCCGTGCTCGCCGACCCGCTGTCTGGAGCGCGCCGCGGCGGGGCGGCGATCGCCCACTACGACCTCATGTTGCGCGAGCCGGCGCTGGCACGAAGCCTGCGCCCGGACCTCGTCGTCCGCGTCGGCGATCTCCCCACCTCCAAGCCGCTGCGCGGGTGGCTCGCGAGTCTGGCCGACGTGCGCCAGGTGGCGCTCGATCCCGAGGCGGCGTGGCAGGATCCCGCGAGCGTGGTGAGCGACTCGCTGGCGCTCGATCCCGCCTTTGCGCTGTCGCAGCTGAGCACGGGCGAGCAGCGAGCCGAGCCGGACTGGCTGGCGTCCTGGCGCAGCGCCGACGCGCGGGCCGCGAGCGCGATCCTGGCCGTGATCGGTCCGACGCGCCTGTCGGAGCCGGCGGTCGCTGCCGAGCTCGGCGTGCTGCTGCCAGACGCGGCTACGCTGTTCGTCGCTTCCTCGATGCCCGTCCGCGACATCGAGTCCTTCTGGCCGATCCGCGCCGACCCGCCGCGAGTGCTGTGCAACCGCGGCGCCAACGGCATCGACGGCACCGTCTCGGCCGCGTTCGGCGTCGCCGCGCACGGACCCGGACCCGTGCTGCTGTTGACCGGGGACGTCGCCCTGGCGCACGACATCGGCGGGCTGCTGGCTGCGCGGCGCCTGGAACTCGCGCTGACGATCGTGCTGCTCGACAACGGCGGCGGCGCGATCTTCGACTTCCTTCCCATCGCGCGCGCGCAGCTGGCGCGTGCCGGCGATCGCTACACGGAGCACATCGCTACCCCGACCGGCTTGGACTTCGCCCGCGCCGCCGCGCTGTACGGGTTGGGCCACGAGCGCGTGAGTGATCTGGCGGGCTTTCGCGCGGCGCTGGAGCGGGCGCTGGCGGGCCATGGCTCGAGCATCATCGAGGTCCCCGGCGACCGAGCGGCCAACCGCGAGCTGCACGAGCGCGTGTGGGATGCGGTGTCAGCGGCGCTCAGCCCGCCAGCAGCGGAAGCAGCGCCGCGAGCTTGACCTCGGTCTCGGCGAGCTCGGCGGCCGGTACGGAGTCGCGCACGATGCCGTTGCCTGCGTAGCAGCGCGCGAGCTCCCCACGCAGCAGCGCGCAGCGCAGCGCCACGCAGAATTCGCCGTCGCCGGTCGCGTCGGTCCAGCCGAGGGGGCCCGCATACCAGCCGCGATCGAGCCCCTCGAGCGCCGGGATCAGGGGCGCGGCCGCGGCCAGCGGCTCGCCGCCCACGGCGGGAGTGGGATGCATTACCTCGGCCAGCTCCAGCACGTCCATGGGTGCGGCCAGCTGCGCGCGGATCGGCGTGGCCAGATGCTGGATGTTGGCGATCCGCACGACCATCGGCTCCGGCGCGGAGGCGACCCACACGGCGTGCGGCCGCAGATTGCGCTCGATCCGCCGCGCGACGATTGCGTGCTCCTCGCGGTGGCTTGGGTCGCGCAGCAGCTGCTCGCCCAGGTGCGCGTCGACGGCCGGGTCGGCGCTTCTCCGGGTCGAGCCCGCGAGCGCGAGTGTGCTCACGCGCTGGCCCTCGCGTCGTACGAGCAGCTCCGGGCTGGCACCGATCAGCGCCGCGTCGCCGCGCCCGACGGCGAACACGAAGCACGAGGGGAACTCCTGGCGCAGGACACCAAGCACCGCGGCCGGGTCATGGGGGCGCGGCGCGTGGACGTGGACTTCGCGCGCCAGCACGATCTTCTCCATGCGCCCGCCGCGGATCAGCTCGACCGCGCGCGCGACGGCCGCCTCGTAGTGCTCGGGGGGCATCGCGCCGGCTAGGAGGAAACGCCCGGCGGGAGCCGGGTCGAGCAGCGGCAGCGGGCGCATCTGCAGCTGCTCGACGCGTGCGTGCGCGCGCGCGAGGAGATCCTCGGGGGTGGCATCGGGGCAGGCGAGCGTCGCCAGCGTGAGGCGCACGGCGGGCTTTCCAGCCCGCTGGAAGCGCGACAGCGTCACCTCGGGCACCACCAGCGAGGCGGGCGCGAAGCCCGCCCAATGCGGCGAACGGCCGCCGTCATCGGCGAACGCGAAGCCGCCAACGGCGATGGGCCCGTCTCCGGGGAGGGTGCTCGCCCCATCGCCCACGGCGGCGGCTGACAGCTCCCGCCAGCGCTGCGCGAGCGTCGCGAAGCGGCCAGGGCCGGCCGTCTCCAGCACGAGCGCCTCGCCGAGCCCGGCCAGCGCCGCGCGCGCGCGGTCGGGTTGCTCGAACGCGAACCAGGCCTCGCCCGGCCGGCGCGAGCAGCACGCCACCGCCGTCGGATCGACATCGGCCGCGAGCGGCAGCGAGCAGGTGGCCAGCGTGCGCGCCCCGCTGCGCCTGGCGCGGCGCACCGCGAGCGAAACCTGCGCCGCCAGCCGCTCGCGCTGCTCGGCGGCCAGGGCGAACGACGCGCGCCCGGAGGTGACGCGCACCGGCTAGGTCTCGCCGCGACCCCGCGAGATCGCGATCTCGCCCGTGCGCATCATCTCGATCAGGCCGAAGGGCCGCACCATCGCCTCGAACGCCGCGATCTTGTCCGTCGTGCCGGTGATCTCGATGATCACCGCGCGCTTGCTCACGTCGACGACCTTGCCGCGAAAGATCTCGGCGATCTGCATCAGCTCGCCGCGCTGCACGCCATCGGCGGAGACCTTGAACAGCGCCAGCTCGCGGGCGACCGTGTCGGCCGGCTCCAGGTCGCGGATCTTGAGCACGTTGATCAGCTTGTGCAGCTGCTTGGTCACCTGATCGATCGGGTGCAGCGCGCCGTCGACCGTGAGCGTCACCCGCGAGACCTGCTCGTCCTCGGTCGGGCCGACGGTGAGCGTGTCGATGTTGAATCCGCGCCTGGCGAACAGGCCCGCGATGCGCGTGAGCACGCCGGTCTTGTTTTCCACGAGGATCGAGAGCACGTGCTTGCGGCCGGTGCGCAGGCTGGCGGCGGCCTCGAGCTCCTCCAGGCTGAGCGGCTGCTTGGTGGCGGGCTCCCCCATCAGCCGACCATCTCGCGCGCGGGCTGGCCGGCCGGGATCATCGGGTAGGTGTTCTCCTCGCGCGTCACCCTCACATCGACGACCACTGGGCCCTCGGTGGCGATCGCGCGCTTGAAGTCCTCGACCAGCGTGCGCTTGTCCTCGAAGCGCATGCCTGTCGCGCCATGGGCCTCGGCGAGCTTGACGAAGTCGGGGAAGCGGCCCATGTCGACGGCGCTGTAGCGCCTATCCCAGAACAGCTCCTGCCACTGGCGGACCATGCCGAGATAGCCGTTGTTCATGATGAACACCTTGATCGGGATGTCGTTCTCCGAGCAGGTGGCGAGCTCCTGCGCGTTCATCTGCACCGAGCCGTCACCCGCCACGCAGCACACGAGCTGATCGGGGCAGCCAACGGCCGCGCCCATCGCCGCGGGCAGGCCGAAGCCCATCGTGCCGAGCCCGCCCGAGTTGACCCAGCGCCGCGGCTTGGGGAAGTGGTAGTACTGCGCGGTCCACATCTGGTGCTGGCCCACGTCGCTGGTCACGATCGCCTCGCCGCCGGTCGCCTCGTACAGCGCCTGGATCATGTACTGGGGCTTGATCTCCGAGTCGGCGCTGTCCTCGTAGGTGAGCGGGTACTTGCTGCGCCAGCCCTCGATCCGGCTCCACCAGGCATCCAGCCGCGTCGGGTCGGCGGCGATCGCGCGGTACTCGATCAGCAGCTTGGCCAGCACGTGCTTGGCGTCGCCCACGATCGGGATGTGCGCGGGGACGTTCTTGGATATCTCGGCCGGATCGACGTCGATGTGGATGAACTTCGCTCGCGGCGCGAACTCCGACAGCTTGCCGGTGATGCGATCGTCAAAGCGCGCGCCGACTGCGCAGATCAGGTCGGCCTCGTCCATCGCGTAGTTCGCGGCCCGCGTGCCGTGCATGCCCAGCATGCCCAGCCACTGCGGATGGGGAGCGGCGAACGCTCCGAGCCCCATCAGCGTGCAGGTGATCGGAAAGCGGTCGCTTGTGACGAACTCGGTCAGCTCCTGCGACGCGTTGGCGTTCACCACGCCGCCGCCCGCGTAGATCACCGGGCGCTGCGAAGACGCGAGCGCCTTGGCGGCCTGGCGGATCTGCTTCTGGTTGCCCTCCACGCGCGGCTGGTAGCCGGGCAGGCGAACATCGGTGACGGGCTCATACTGGATCTCCGCGCGCGACAGGTCCTGCGGGATGTCCACCAGCACCGGCCCCGGGCGCCCGGTGCGCGCGAGGTGGAAGGCCTCGTGGATCGCCCGCGGGATTTCGGGTGGGCTCTGGATCATGAACGAGTGCTTGACCACGGGCATCGAAATGCCGATCGTGTCGGCCTCCTGGAAGCCGTCGGTGCCGAGCAGCTCGGTGCGCACCTGGCCGGTCAGGAACACGACCGGCACGGAATCCATCATCGCGTCGCAGATCGGCGTCACCAGGTTCGTCGCACCGGGCCCGCTGGTGGCAAACGCGACCCCGACCTTGCCGGTCGCCTTGGCGTAGCCCTCGGCCGCGTGTCCCCCGCCGGCCTCGTGCCGGACGAGGATGTGGCGGATGCCGCCGCTGACGATCGCGTCGTAGGTCGGGAGGTTGGCGCCGCCCGGCAGCCCGAAGACGACCTCCACGCCCTCCGCCTTAAGGCATTCCATCACGGCGTCGACCGCGCGCATGGCGCAGCTCCTCCTTGTCCGAGGCTCGAAAAAACCCAGTGTACCAGCGGGTTTTGGGCCGCCGAGGCGTCGGGGAGCCGTCAGGACGCGCCCAAACCGACGCCAATCGCCAGCGCGACCAACCCGGCGACGGTGATGTAGAACAGCGACAGACGCGCCGCCACCTTGAAGAATCGCCAGCGTACCCAAGCGATCGCGAACAGCTCGATCGTCACGACCACCCCCGCCACCGCGAGCGCGGTGTGAACGTTGCTGATCACGAACGGCAACGTGTGAAAGATCCCTCCCAAGACGGTCATCCCGCCCGTGATCCCACCCCTGACGACTGCGGAGCCGCGACCCGTCTGTTCGCCCGTGTCCGAGAGCGCCTCCGACCAGCCCATACTCCAGCCGGCACCCAGCGCCACCGACAGCCCCACGATCAACGCCGTGTGTGAGCTCGAGACGATCGCCGCGGCGAAGATCGGCGCCAAGGAAGAGATGGTGCCGTCGATCATGCCCACCAGCGCCGGCTGAACGACGCGCAGCACGAATTCCCGCTCGTCGTGGAAGCCCGCGCGGTGGATCGCGCGCGCTATCAGCGAGTGATCGCCGCGCGATGCTGTGTTGGCCTGCGTGTGCATGTCGTGCAGGACAGCGTAGGCGACGAATCGGCTTAGGGCCGCCAAACTCGGCTTAGGGCACCCTTATCGCGCAAGCCCGCCGCGCGGCGCTCCCAGAGGGGCGCGCGCTCAGGAGCGAGCGGGCGTGCGCTCGAACGTTTCGGGCGCGACGGCGACGTCGGGGAAGTCGAGCTCGGCGCCGCAGCGGGTGCAGACGGCGTCATAGATCTTCGTCACCCGGCCGCAGCTCGGGCATTGCCGGCGCAGCTCCTGGTTGTCGAATCGATACGCGAGCGCCGCGATCAGGCCGAACACCGGCACGGCGGCCGAGATCAGGAACCACAGCATGAACGAGCTGCCCTTGATGCGACCCACGATCCCGCCGGAGATGCCGAAGCAGATGGCGATGATCACGTACGCCATCGCGCGGCGTCGGCTAGAAGAGAACGCGATAGGCCCAGACGACCGCGATGATCGCGATGATCGCGATGATCGGGAAGAACAGGGCCGCGACGATGCCGATGACTATCTTCAGCAGGATCCAGGCTGCCACAACCAGGATCAGAGCCGCCAGCACGGTCCGGCCGAACGATCTGCTCGAGGATTCCTCCATTGCAGCCATAAGCTTAGACGGAAATGGCCCGGACGGGGAATCCGATCCCCGTCCGGGCCATCGCTCGCCGCCGCCGCCCGAGGAGGCCGCGGCGCGAGATCTGAGGAGGGTCAGATGCGACCGCCCGCCCCGGGCCCGCGGCCGGAGGGGACAGTCGCGGGCTGCACTGCGGGGGGGACGGCGGCGCGCGGCCCGACGCTGGTCAGTTGGTAGCGACGGATCGATGGCCGCCCTCCGTTTGCGTCCGGCCGCGCCTCGGGCAGCAGCAGGAACCGGCGCGGGGTCCAGACGCTTGGGGTGAGGCGGGGCGATCGCATGTCATGCATGCTCGCGTGGCGATCGCGCGGCGGCATTGGCCGGCAGTCCAAAATTCAGGCCCCTGGGCGCTCCATCCGTCAGATGCCCAGCTGTTCGCGCACCAGCCGGCGCACCTCGCCGCCATCGGCGCGGCCCTTGGTTTCGCGCATGACCGTGCCGATGATCGGCCCGATCGCCTTTTCGTTGCCCGCCCGCACGCGCTCGGCGGCATCGGCGTTGGCGTCCAGAGCCGCCGCGACGACCGCCGCGAGCTCCTCGCCGCCGTCCAGCGCGGCGAGCCCCTCCCGCTCGATGATCGCGGCCGGATCCTCGCCGCCTTCGGTCACCAGCTTGTCGAGCACCTGCCTGGCAGCTCCCACGCTCACCCGCTTGGCCGAGACGAGCCCGACCAGCGCTGCCAGCGCGGCGGCCGTGACGCGCGAGCTCGCCGGGTCCGCGCCCTCGTCCAGGCGCCCCGCGAGCTCGCCGCTGACCCAGTTGGCGAGCGCTTGCGGCGGCGGCTCGGGCTCGGCGCCCGCGGCGAGAGCCGCCTCGAGATAGTCGCCGAGCTCGGCCCGGAACGCGAGCAGCTGCGCGCTCTCGCGGCTCAGCCCGAGCTGGCGCTGGAAGCGCTCGGCTCGCGCGGCCGGCAGCTCCGGCAGCTCGGCGCGAGCGCGCGCGAGCATGCGCTCGTCGATCGCCACCGGGATCAGGTCGGGCTCGGGGAAGTAGCGGTAGTCGTGCGCCTCCTCCTTGGAGCGCAGCGACGTCAGCCGGTCGCTGGCGGGGTCGTAGTGGAGCGTCTCCTGCACGACCTCTCCGCCGCGCTGCAGCACCTCTACCTGGCGCGCGATCTCGGCCCGGATGCCGCGTTCGAGATAGCGGAACGAGTTCATGTTCTTCAGCTCGGCCTTGGTGCCCAGCTCGCGCGCGCCGGCCGGACGCACCGAGACGTTCGCGTCGCAGCGCAGCGAGCCCTCCTCCATGTTCACGTCGCTGACCCCGAGCTGGCGCAGCGTGGTGCGCAGCAGCTTGAGCCACTCGCTGCACTGCTCGGGCGAGCGCAGGTCGGGCTCGGTCACGATCTCCGCCAGCGGCGTCCCGCCGCGGTTGAAGTCGACGACGCTGGCGTCCGAGCCGTGGATGCGCCCGCTGGCGCCGACGTGGATCAGCTTGGCCGCGTCCTCCTCCAGGTGCACACGATGGATGCGCACGTCGCCCAGCCGCCCGCCGCGACACAGGGGCTCCTCGTACTGGGAGATCTGATAGCCCTTGGGCAGGTCGGGATAGAAGTAGTTCTTGCGGTGGAAGATCGAGCGGGGCGCCAGCTCGGACCCCAGCGCGAGCCCGATCATCAGGCCGAAGTGAACCGCGCGCGCGTTGGCCACCGGCAGGCTACCCGGCAGGCCGAGACAGACCGCGCACGTGTGCGTGTTGGGCCGCTCGCCGAACGACAGCTCACAACCACAGAACATCTTCGTGGCGGTCGCCAGCTGCACGTGGATCTCCAGGCCGATGACCGGCTCCCATGCCGCGGGGACGGCTCCGTCGGAAGCGCCTTTGGCGCCAGCGTCGGCGTTCTCAGACACGCGCCGCTCGCGGGTCGAATTCGATCGCCTGCTCGAGCGCGTGGGCAGCGTCGAGCAGGCGGCTGTCGCTCAGCGCGGGGCCCGCGAGCTGCAGGCCGACGGGCAGGCCGTCGCTCAGCCCGCAGGGGATCGAGATCGCCGGTATGCCGGCCAGCGACATCGGCACGGTGCAGTAGTCGCTGAGGTACATCGACAGCGGATCTGAGGTGCGCTCGCCGAGCTTGAATGCCACCGTCGGCGAGGTGGGAGACACGATGTAGTCGACGCTTTGAAAGGCAGCTGCGAAGTCCTCGGCGATCTTCGTGCGCACGCGCTGCGCGCGGCCGTAGTAGGCCTCGTAATAACCGGATGAGAGCGCGTATGTTCCGAGCATGATCCGCCGCTTGACCTCCGGCCCGAAGCCGTCGTGGCGCGTGCGCGTGTACATCGCCAGCAGGTCATCGGCCTCGGCCCGCAGCCCGTAGCGAACCCCGTCGAATCGGGCGAGGTTGGACGAGGCCTCGGCGGGCGCCAGCACGTAGTAGGCGGCCAGCGCGTGCGGCGCGTGCGGCAGCCGCACCTCCGCGACATCGGCGCCCAGGCCCTCGGCGAGCGAGAGCGTGCTGCGGCAGCACTCGAGCACGCCGGCTTCGATTCCCTCTCCGGCCAGCTCCTCGGGAACGCCCAGCCGCAGCCCGTCCAGCCGCCGCGCGCTGGGTGGCTCGACGCTCGCCGAGTGCAGCGAGGTCGCGTCGCAGGCGTCGCGCCCGGACATGTGACGCAGCATCAGCGCGGCGTCGGAGACGTCGCGCGTGAGCGGTCCCGCCTGGTCCAGCGAGGACGCGAACGCGATCATCCCGTAGCGCGAGACCGTGCCGTAGGTCGGTTTCATCCCCACGATCCCGCACAGCGCCGCCGGCTGGCGGATCGAGCCGCCGGTGTCGGTGCCGAGCGCCCAGGGCGCCAGGCCGGCGGCCACCGCGGCCGCGCTGCCGCCCGAGGAGCCGCCGGGCACGCGCGCGCGATCCCACGGGTTGAGCACCGGCCCGAAGGCGGAGTTCTCGTTCGATGAGCCCATCGCGAACTCGTCCTGGTTGGTCTTCGCCAACAGGCAGGCGCCGGCCTCGCGCAGGCGCGACACCGAGCTGGCCGTGTAGGGCGGCCGGTAGCCCTCCAGTATGCGCGATCCCGCCTGGCTCGGGACGCCCTCAACGCAGAAGAGATCCTTGATCGCGATCGGCACGCCGTGGAGCGGCGCCGGGGGCGCCTCGGCCGGCACCTCGTCGGCCACCCAGGTGAAGCAGTTCAGCCCCTCGATCCCAGCGTCCCGGTCGGCGGCCGCGCGCACCCGGTAGGTCTCGAACAGCTCCCGCGCGGACAGCTCGCCGCTGTCCACCGCGGCCGCGGCCGCGCTCGCCGACAGCTCGAGGATGTCGCCTGCGCTCATGCCTGCGGGCTGGGGACGAGAAACCCGTCCGCGCTTACCGCTGGCGCCTGTGCGAGCGCGACCTCTCGCGGCAGGCAGGGCCGCGGCTCGTCCGGCCGCAGCGCGCCGGTGACATCAACGACGTGCGAGGTCGGAGCGACGCCGGTGAGGTCGAGTTGGCGGATCGTGGCGATGTGATCGAGCACCGTGGAGAGCTCCCGCGCCATCGGCTCGAGCTCCTCCTCGCTCAGCTCCAGACGCGCCAAACGCGCCACGGCAAGCACCTCCGAGCGCTCGATCATGGCGCCGATTGTATTGGCCGCCGCGCGCGACGCCCGGACGACACCGGCCGTGAGCCCTGCTCGCGCGGGCCGCCTCGTGCGCCCGCGGTCGCGCGTGTCCGGTGCCGAGGCTCGCGGGCTATGGCCGCGGCCGCGGATCGGGCGCGATCGGCTCATACCTCGACGGGCGTTCATCGCGCAGCGCCTGCCACGCGCCCGCGAGCACGGCGGTGGCTCCCGCCAGCGCTAGCCACACGCCGACACACGCCGAGGTGGTGTGCTCGGGCCGCTCGAACGCCCTCACCACGGCAGCGACCAGCGCCAGCAGCCCCAGCCACACGCACCACACGCCGAGCGCGACGGGCACCGCCACGGTCCGCTCCGAGAGCGTGCTGAGGACGAGCGCGACGGCGGCGCTCGCGGCCGCCAGCAGGAGCACGACGCCGGGCCCGAACGTGTCCCACGCGTCGAGCTTCACGCCCGGGCCTTCGTACCAGCGCTCGAACAGGGACACGACGATGCAAGCGGCGCCGGCCGCGGCGAGCAGCTCCCCCGCCCGCAGCCACCTGAGGCTCGCGCGGCGCGCCGCGCGGCGCCCGCCTCGTGCACCCGCGCGCGCCATCGCCCGCTACACCCGCACCCGCGCTTGCGCCACGGCGGCGTCCAGGGTGTTGCGCAGCAGCAGGGCGATCGTCATCGGGCCGACGCCGCCCGGAACGGGCGTGATGGCCGAGGCGACCTCGATCGCCTGATCGAAGTCGACGTCGCCCACGAGCCCGCTGGCGTTCCCGGCCTGCTCGGGTGTGAGCCGGCTCATGCCCACGTCGATCACCACCGCGCCGGGCTTGATGAAGTCCCGGCCGATCAAGCGCGCACGCCCGACGGCCGCGATCAGCACGTCGGCCCGTGCGCACACGGCCCGCAGGTCACGCGTGCGCGAGTGGCATACGGTGACCGTCGCGTTGGCGCCCAGCAGCAGCGCGGCCATCGGCTTGCCGAACAGGTTCGAGCGGCCGACCACGACCGCCTCGGCCCCCTCCAGCGCCACGTTGGCGGCGGCCAGCAACTCCATCACGCCGAGCGGCGTACACGGGCGCAGGCCGGGGCGCCCGAGCGCGAGCAGGCCCGCGTTTAGCGGTGTCAGCCCGTCGACGTCCTTGCGCGGGTCGATGATCGCGGTCAGCGCCGTGCCGTCGAGCTGGCCCGGAAGCGGCAGCTGCAGCAGGATGCCGCTGACGCTCTCGTCGGCGTTGAGCCCCTCCAGCTCGCTCGCCACCTCCTCCGCCGACGCGTCCGCCGGCAGGCGCCTGTCGAAGGGCACGATGCCGACCTCCGCGCAGGCGCGCTGCTTGGCGCGCACATACACCTCCGAGCCCGCGTCATTGCCGACCAGCACCGTGGCCAGCCCGGGCGCCGAACCCGTGCGAGCGCTGAACTCGCGCACCTCGGCGGCCACTTCGCCTCGGACCCGCACGGCGATCGCCTTCCCGTCGATGATCGTGGCGCCCATCTCGCCCAGATCGTAGGCCTAAGGGCGGCTGACGGGGGCGTGCTCGATCATCAGCTTGCGCTCGGAGCCGTCGCCAGCAAAGCGCACGACGATCACGCCGCCGGGCTCGACGGCGGTGACCACTCCCTCGCCGAAGGCGGCGTGCACGATGTCCTCGCCGAGGCGAAAGCGGATCGCGGCCGGCACCTGGCCGGCGCGTGAGGATGTCCATTTCGCGGCCGCAGCGCTGAGCGCTCCGCTCGCGCTGAGCCCATCCCCCGAGCGCAGGCCCGGCCGCCACGCGGACGCCTGCGCGAGCCCGGGCCGGGCAGCCTGCGCCTCATCGAGCAGCTCGGCGGGGATCTCATCGAGAAAGCGGCTGCGCAGCCCATACGCTTGGGCGCCGAACACGGCGCGGCGAAGCGCATGGGTGAGGTACAGCTCGTGCATCGCGCGCGTCACGCCCACGTAGAAGAGGCGGCGCTCCTCCTCCAGCCCGCCTTCATCGAGCGCGCGCGAGTGCGGGAACACGCCGTCCTCGCAGCCGACGATGAACACGACCGGATACTCGAGGCCCTTGGCGTTGTGCAACGTCATCAGCGTCACTAGGCCCTCGTCGTCGCTGCGGGAGTCGGCGTCCGACAGCAGCGCGATCTCCTGCAGGAAGGATCCGAGCGTGTCCGCGTCCGGGGACGCGGCGGCGTCGAACTCGCGCCCGACCTCGATCAGCTGCTCGAGATTCTCGGCCCGCCCCTGCGCCTCGATCGTTCCCTCCGCCTGCAGCGCCTGCAGATAGCCGGTCTGGGCGAGCACGGCCTCGATCAGGTCCGCAACGGGCACCGGGCGCGCACCCGGCTCGGCCGCGGCACCGCCGGGCTCGCCCTCGCCGGGAGAGCCGGCGAGCGCGCGCAGGTCGGTCATGGTCTGCATGAAGCGGCGCAGCGCTTTGGTCGCTGGGCTGCCGAGACCCGGAACCTGCTCGGGCGCGGCGGCCGCGTGCCAGACGGAGATCTCCTGGGCGGATGCGTGGGCGATGATTCGCGCGAGCGACGTCTGGCCGATGCCGCGGCGGGGCGAGTTGGCGACGCGGGTGAAGCTCACGACGTCGAAGGGATTGGTGAGCAGCGACAGGTAGGCGATCGCGTCCTTGATCTCGGCGCGCTCATAGAACTTGGCGCCGCCGATCACCTGATAGGCAATCTCGCGCCGCACGAGCGTGTCCTCGATCACCCGCGACATCGCGTTCGTGCGGTACAGCACGGCGAGGTCGGTGCGCGCCGCCCCCTCGTCGAGGAGCCGCTCGATTTCCCCGACGACGAAACGCGCCTCGGCGTGCTCGTCCTCGAGCGAGCGCATGTGGATCTGGGCGCCGTCGCCGAGCTCGCTCCACAGCCGCTTGGCGATGCCGCCGCGGTTGTTGGCGATCACCGCGTTGGCCGCGCGCAGGATCGTTTGCGTGGAGCGGTAGTTCTGCTCCAGCTTGACCACGCGAGCGTCCGGGAAATCCTGCTGGAAGTCCAGGATGTTGCGGACCTCGGCCCCGCGGAAGCTGTAGATCGACTGTGAATCGTCGCCCACCACCGCCAGGTTGCGGTGCCCGGGAAGGCTTGTTCGCGCGCCCCTCGCGGGATCGGCGCGGCCGCCACCGACGAGCAGCTGAAGCAGCCTGTATTGCGCGTAGTTGGTGTCCTGGTACTCGTCGACGAGCACGTGCCGGAAGGCCGAGGTGTAGCGCTCGCGGACCTCCGGGAAGAGCTCGAGCAGATTCACGGTCCTGAACAGCAGGTCGTCGAAGTCCATCGCGTTCATGCGATGTAGATCGCGCTCGTACAGGTCGTACACGTCAGCGACCATCTCCTCGAAGGGCGAGCGCTCCTCGCCGCGGCAGTCGCCTGGTGCAGACAGGCGGTTCTTCAGAGCTGAGATGCGCGCATGGATCGTGGCGGGCGTGTAGCGCTTGAGGTCGACGCCGACGGCATCGGCACAGCGCTTGGTGAGCCTGCGTGCGTCTGCCTGGTCATAGATCGTGAACTGCCGCGTGTATCCGAGCCGCTCTGCCTCCGCGCGCAGGATCCGCGCGCAGGCCGCGTGGAAGGTCATCAGCCACATGCCGCGGGTACTCCTGCCAAGCAGCCGCTGCACCCGTCCGCCCATCTCCTGGGCCGCCTTGTTGGTGAACGTGATCGCGAGGATCTCGCCCGCCTGGGCCTGGTCGGTATAGATCAGGAACGCGATCCGGTGCGTGAGCACGCGCGTCTTGCCGCTGCCGGCGCCCGCGAGGATCAGCAGCGGCCCCTCGCCGTGGGTGACGGCCTCACGCTGGGGCTCGTTGAGGTCCTCGAGCAGCTCCTGCAGGTGTTCGGCGTGGGGATTGACCGCCATTTGCTCAGCATAGAAGTGGGGTCGGCTGGCCGTGCGCCGCGCAGCGAGTCGCGGCCGGCAGCTTCTCAACCGCTCTTGGCCCGGCGCGCGGGCACTCGGCAGGCGCGCGCGCTCGTGCGTCTCAGCCGCCGGCCGGGTTGGGACCCCTCGAGGGTCGCAGCCGCCGCACCTCGGCGACCGGCGCGTCGTGCTCGTGCGAGAGCTCGGCGATGCTCCTCTCCAGGGCGCTGATGCGGCTCGCGAGACCCTCGATCGCCTCCGCGATCGGGTCGGGCAGGTGTATCCAGTCGGCGTCCGGACCCTCGACGCGCCGCCCGTCCACGCGCACGGGGTGCCCGGGATTGCCGACGACGGTCGAGTTGGGCGGCACGTCGGTGATCACCACGCTGTTGGCTCCGATCTTCGCGCCGTGACCAACAGTGATCGGGCCCAGCAGCTTCGCGCCCGATCCGATCGTGACGTTGTCCTGAACCGTCGGGTGGCGCTTGCCGGTGGCAAACCCGGTACCCCCGAGCGTGACCCCTTGGTAGATGGTCACGTTGTCGCCGATGTCGGCGGTCTCGCCGATCACGACGCCGGCGCCGTGGTCGATGAAAAGCCCCTGCCCTATGCGAGCCGCGGGATGGATCTCGATGCCCGTGACGGCGCGCGCGAGCATCGAGATGGAACGCGGCAGCAACGGGATGCCGGCACCGGCGAGCGCGTGGGCGACGCGGTGCGCGAGCAGTGCGTGGATGCCCGGCCACGTCGCCAGGATCTCGACTTGGCCTACATCGCGAGCGGCTGGATCGCGGTCGCGGGCGGCGCGCACGTCACGGCGCAGCTCGAGCGCGACCCGCGTCAGTGAATCCAGGCCGAGCATGGCAACAGCCTAGCGGCCCGTTCGCGGCCCGCCCGAGGGGCGCGGCCTGCTCAGGGGGCGAAGAAAGCCTGCGATATGTAGCGCTCGCCGGAGTCGGGCATGATCACCACGATTCGCTGGCCGCCCGACTCGGGACGCGCCGCGATCTGCAGCGATGCCCACAGCGCGGCGCCGCAGGAGATGCCGGCGAGCAGGCCCACCCGGCGAGCGCAGCTCCAGGCGGTCTGGATGGCGTCCTCGTCGGACACGGTCACGACCTCATCGAGCAGCTCGCGATTGAGCACCGGCGGGATGAACCCCGCACCGATGCCCTGGATGCGATGCGGACCGGGCTCGCCTCCTGACAGGACGGCCGAGGCGCGTGGCTCGACGGCGACGATCCGCAGCTGCGGGTTGCGCGCGCGCAGGTACTCGCCCACGCCGGTGATCGTGCCGCCCGTGCCGACGCCGGCCACGAGCGCATCCACGCGGCCCTCCAGCGCCTGCTCGATCTCCGGACCGGTACGCCGCCGGTGCGCCTCGGGGTTGGCGGGGTTGGAGAACTGATCCGGCAGAAACACATCGTCAGAGCGCGCCATCGCCTGCGCCGCCTCGACCGCCTCGGCCATGCCGCCGAGCGACTCGGTGACGTCGACGCGAGCGCCGTACAGGCGCAGCAGGCTCTCGCGCTCGCGGCTCATTCCCTGCGGCAGCGTGAGCACCAGGTCGTATCCCTTGGCCGCGCAGACGAATGCGAGCGCGATCCCCGTGTTGCCGCTCGTGGCCTCGACTATCGTCGTGCGCCCCGGCTCGATCCTGCCTTCCGCCTCGGCCGCCTCGATCATCGCCACGCCGATGCGGTCCTTGACGCTTCCTCCCGGATTGAACGACTCGAGCTTGGCGAACAGCTTCACGTCGTTGTCGGCGGCCGCCGTACCCTCGAGCATCTGCGGCAGTTCCACCATCGGCGTGCCACCGACAAGCTCGGAAATGTTGATCGGGATTCGTGCCACAGCGAAGCGACAATATTGCAGCCGCTTCAGCGCGTACTCTTGCCGCGTTCTGTCGGCGCCGCTAGAAGCCGAACACGACTCCGGCCACGAGCCTCCACACCACTCGGCTGGGCCGTTCTGCCAGGCGGGACACATATGCCTTCACAGGAACACCTTCCTCGGTGTACTGGCAGCCGAGCTATCTCACACCGCGTGAGACCCCTGGCTTTGCGTCCCCGGCTCGCGCTGGGTTTGCCCTTGCAGTCTCTGTTTGCATCCGGCTTATCGGTTGCTTGCGGCAGGAGCTGGAGCGACCCTAGGCGCAAGCCGACAAAAAAGCGCCGCGTTTTAGATGTGGTACATCGTCGCGCCCGCGTCGCGGCGCTCGCGCTCGACCACGTCGGCGATCGTGATGTGCGCCAGCACCTCGCGGGTCGCCTCGGCGGCGTCGGCAAACACGCCCTGGGCGTCGCGGCCGAGCGGGCCATCCAACAGCTCGACGACCTCGAGCACGGTCACGCTCGCCGGCTGGCGCGCGAAGCGGTAGCCCCCCTTGACGCCGCGCTGGGAGCTGATGATCCCGGCGCGCCGCAGCACCGCGAACAGCTGCTCGAGGAACTGCACCGGCACGTCCCGGCGGCGGGCCAGTTCGCCGATCGGCACCGGCTCAGAGCCGCCGCTGCGCGCGAGCTCGGCGAGCGCGAGAACGGCGTAGGGCGACTTACTGGTGATCGAGATCATCGCGCGGTGCGGCGCGGCGGCGCCGGAGGACGCGATGGTAATGCGCTACAGCCAGCCGCGCTCGGAGGCGATCAGCACGGCCTGGGCGCGGTCGACGGCACCGAGCTTGCCGTAGATGTTGTGCAGGTGCGTGCGCACCGTGCTCGTGGAGAGCGTGAGCTCGTGGGCGATCTGCTTGTAGACCTTGCCCTCGGCGAGCCGTTGCAGGACGCCGAGCTCGCGTGCGGACAGCGGGCACGGATCGACGTGGCGCCTGCGCTGGACGGGCCCGCTCGGCAGCTCGTACATCACTCGCCTGAGCTCCTCGGGGCCGAGCCCCACCGTGCGCGCGCTGCGCAGCAGCTCGCTCGGCGACACGGGCGCGCCCTGTTCGTAGTGCGCGAGCATGTCGGCCAGGCGGATGAAGGCGGCCTCGCCCTCGACCTCCGGGTTGTGGTGGCGCTCGATCGTCGTGGCGATGGTCGCCGGCAGACCCCAGCGGCGCACGAGCACGCCCCCGACGAGCGCATGGTCGACGCCGAGCTCGCGGCGCTCCCGATGGACCCGGTCCTCGGGAGTCTTGGCGCCGCGGTGCACCTGGGCCGGGTAGCCGGGATAGGCGAACAGCAGCACGAGCTTGCCGACGTCGTGCAGCAGGCTGGTGACCGTGAGCCGGTCGCGGTGCTCATAGCCCACTTCGCCGGCCACGCGGTCAGCCGCATGCTGCGTGGCCAGCGCGTGCAGGCGGAAGCGCTCGGGTGCCCCCTCCCAGACGCCGGAGCGCTCGAAGAAGTCAAACGTGCGCACGCGCGCCGCCAGCGCGTGCACGGTCTTGGGCGTGAGCAGATCGACTGCACCGACCACCGTGTCGACGCGGCCGCGGCCGGCCTGGGCCTGGTTTGCCATGCGCAGCACGGCGATGATCAGCGCCACGTCGGACTCCACCGCACCGACCACGTCGGCGGTGGCGACGTGGTCCTTGGAGATGACCGTAAGCAGGCGGTCGCGCGACTCCGCGAGCGCCGGAAACGCCTCGAGCGCTTCGAAGGCCATCGTCAGGCGACGACCGTGCCCCTCGTTCTGATGGCGCTCGGCCGTGGGAGCGCTGGTGGCGGCGCGGCGTGAGCCGTCCGCCCCGCGGCGCTCGGCGGGCGCCGTTGGCTTCTGCTTTGGCTTTTGCGTTGAAGCGGTTGCCGGCATTCGTCGCGTCCCCACTCGGGAGCGCCGACCTCGCGCCGGTCACTCCACGTAGCCTCCTATCGGCAGCCCATGCCAAACGGTTGAGCGCGGGCAGCCGTCAGCCGGCGCCCAGCGCCGCGTCGATGCGCCGCAGCGTCTCCTCGCGGCCGAGCAGCGCGACGCTCTCGAAGATGCCCGGCGAGACGGTGGTGCCCGAGATCGCTACACGCAGCGGCTGGTAGACCTCGCCCGGCTTCAGCCCGCGGCGCTCGGCGATCGCCTGCAGGGCCGCTCCCACGGACTCCTCGTCGAAGCCCTCGGCGCCTGCCAGCGCCTGGCGCACATCCGCGAGCGTCGCGCGCCCCGCCTCGCCCAGCCAGCGCTCGCGCGCTTTGGGGTCATCGCGCAAGCCATCCAGCAGGGCCCCCGCCAGCGGCCAGAACTCGGCGAGCGTGTGGATCTTCTCCTGGCTGATCTCCACCGCGCGCTGCAAACGCTCATCCCCGGCCGCCTCGGGGTGGCCGCTGTTGCGCAGGAAGGAGGCCAGGCGGGCACCCAGCTGGTCCGCCGGCTGCGCCCTTATGTAGACGCCGTTGAGCCATCGCAGCTTGACCTCGTCGAAGCGCGCGGGATTGCGGCTGACCTGCTCGAGCTCAAAGCGCGCCACGAGCTCCTCGGTGGAGAGCACGGTGCTGTCATCCCCGCTGCCCCAGCCCAGCAGCGCGAGGTAGTTGCGCACCGCCTCCGGCAGGTATCCCGCCTCGCGCAGCTCCGCGAGCGAGGCGGCGCCGTGGCGCTTGGACAGCTTGCGGCCGTCGGGGCCATGCAGCAGCGGCAGGTGCGCGTAAAGCGGCGGCTGCGCCCGCCCGCCGAGGCCTGCCGCGAGCGCGGCTTCCAGCACCAGCAGCTGCTTGGGCGTGTTGGAGAGGTGGTCCTCGCCGCGCACCACGTGCGTGATGCGGGCGTCCAGGTCGTCGATCGAGACCGCGAAGTTGTAGAGCACCGAGCCGTCCGCGCGCGCGATCACGGGGTCGTCGAGATGCAGGTGCTCGAAGCGGGTCTCGCCGCGGATCAGGTCGTGCACGACCGTCGCGCCCTCCTCGGGGACGCGCAGGCGCACCGCTCCGCCCGTCTCCGGCTCGCCCCGGAAGCCGCGCTCGGCTCCGTGGCGGCGCTTGTAGGCCTTCACGTCCTCGGCGGTGGCGTTGCTGTGGTAGGCGTGGCCCGAGTCCAGCAGCGCCTGGAGCGCCTCCTGGTGGCGGCCGCTGCGCTCGCTCTGAAAGATCGGCCCCTCGTCCCAGTCGAGCTCCAGCCAGCGCAGGGAATCGATGATCTGGGCGACGTTCTCGGGGCTCGAGCGGTCGCGATCGGTGTCCTCGATGCGCAGCACGAGCTCTCCTCGCTCGTGGCGCGCGAGCAGCCAGTTGAACAGTGCCGTCCTCGCCCCGCCGATGTGCAGCGCGCCGGTCGGCGAGGGGGCGAAGCGCACCCTCATCGTGTTCGCCCATTCATGCGTCAGCACACAGGCGTCGTGGGCGTGTGTTCTGGCGTGTCAGAGCCAAATCTGGCACGCAGCGGCCCTCACGGCTAACGCTCATAATC
Organism: Actinomycetota bacterium; assembly: GCA_005885515.1. Classification (GTDB taxonomy): domain Bacteria; phylum Actinomycetota; class Thermoleophilia; order Solirubrobacterales; family Solirubrobacteraceae; genus Palsa-744. The sequence continues at coordinate 47,310 of VAWK01000030.1, forward strand.
GGCTCGCATGCTAATTGGCGCGCACGTCTCGCCCGCGGGCGGGCTGGCGAGAGCGATCGAACGCGGCGTCGAGCGCGGCTGTCGCGCGATCCAGATCTTCAACCAGTCCCCGCGCATGTGGAGACCGTCCACGTACCGCGAGGCCGACGTTGAGGCCTTCCGCCGCGCGATGGCTGACAGCCCGGTCGACGCGGTGCTGATCCACACCGTTTACCTGCTGAACTGCGCCAGCGAGGACGCCGAGATCCGCGCGAAATCGCTGGCCTCGCTCGTGCACTCGCTGCGAGCCGGCCAGGCGCTCGGCGCGCGCGGCGTGGTCCTGCACGCCGGCTCGGCCAAGCGGGGGGACGCGGCCCACGCGATCAGGCGCGCGGGAGAGACGATTCGCCGCGCACTGGCCGAAAGCGAGAGGTGCCAGCTGCACCTGGAGAACACCGCCGGCGCCGGCGGCACGCTCGGGCGCACGCTGGAGGAGCTGGCCGAGCTGCTTGCCGCGGCCGGCGGGAGCCGGCGGCTGCGAGTGTGCCTCGATTCGTGTCACCTGCTCGCCTCCGGCTATGACATTCGCACGCCCGCCGGGATGGACGCGCTGGTGCGCGAGATCGCGGCGAGGGTCGGATTGGAGCGGATCGGCTCGCTGCATCTCAACGACTCGCAGGCGCCGCTTGGCTCCAACCGCGACCGCCACGCCAACATCGGGCAGGGGCAGCTGGGCCAGCGGGGATGCGCCGCCTTCCTTGGCACGCCTGCCCTGCAGCAGCTGCCCTGCGTGCTCGAGACACCCGGCGAGAAACGCGGCGGGGCCAAGCGCGAGGAAGTCCAGCTCGCCGTTCGGCTGCACGAGCGTGGTGTGGCAGCGCGCAGGCGCGCGAGCGCGCGGGCGGCTGCGGCGAGCGCCTCAGCCGGCCGCGGCGGATACAAACGGCGCTAGCGCGTGTTCGAGCTCGGCGCGCAGCGTGGCGGTGTGCTGCACCCTGTAGGCGGCGCCAAACCTGAGCGTGCGCGTGCCCGCGCTCGTGTGCACGTCGAGCAGCACCTCGGCGGACCCGGGACAGTCCTCGATCGCGGCCTTCAGCTCCTCGATCGCGCCATCTCCGATGCGGCCGGCATCGACGCGCAGGTGAAGCGGCCGCGCGAGGGCGATCGCGGCCTGACTCTGCGCCCGCGCCTGTGCCCGCGCCCGCGCGATCTCCTCCGCTGAGGGCGCGAACCGCTCGACGGTCTGGGCCACCAGGCAGGTCTTGCCCGCTTCCTTGTGATCAACGCGCCCCTTCACCAGCACCACCTCATCGACGGCCAGCGCCGCCTCGTGCTCGGCGAGCGCGCCACCGAACACCAGCACCTCGACCGCGCCCGACAGGTCGTCTAGCGTGGCGAACATCATCGGATCGCCGTTGCGGGTACGAATCCGCTTGGCCTCCACGATGATGCCGCCGACGGTCACGCACTCCTTGTCGCGTCGCGCCGGCAGGGCGCTCAGCGGACAATCCACCCGCGCCCGAAGAGTCTCGCGCAGGGGCTTGAGCGGGTGGGCCGAGACGAACAGCCCGATCGCTTCCTTCTCGGCCGCCAGCAGCTGCGCCTGGTCGAACTCCTCCGGCGGGACCGGCGGGTGCACCGGGCGCGAGATCCCGCCGCCGCCAGCCGCGCCAGCCACCGCGAGCCCGTGCTCATCTCCCTCGCGCGCGCGCTCGCCGTCCGCGGCGTCGCCCGCCGGCTCCAGATCGAAGATCGAGCCCTGGCCGATGAGCGCGTCCTGCTGGGCCTTCTGCCCGGCCCCCTGGGCCTGCTCGAGGACCGCGAGCATGCCCTTGCGGCTCGCGCCGGTGGAGCCGAACGCCCCGCACTTGATCAGCGCCTCGATCGCCTTCTTGTTGACGGCGCGGGCATCCACTCGTTCGCAGAAATCCCACAGCGAGGTGAACTTGCGCTCGGCGCGCGCCTGCTTGATCGCCTCGACCGCCTGATGCCCGACGCCCTTCACCGCGTCGAGACCGAAGCGGATGTTGCCCGCCGCGCCCGGCGCATCGGGCGAGCGCTCGCCGGATGCGGCCGCCTCGACGGCGAAGGCGTGATCGGAGGTGTTCACGTCCGGCGGCAGGATCTCGATCCCCATCTCCTCGCAGCGCGCGACGAAGAACGGAACCTTGTCCTTCGTGGACATCACCGATGAGATCAGCGCGGCCATGTACTCGGCCGGATAGTTCGCCTTCAGCCACGCCGTGCGATAGGAGATCAGCGCATAGCAGGCGGCGTGCGACTTGTTGAACGAGTAGTCGGCCGATCGCTCGTTCGTCTGCCACAGCATCTCGATCACGTCCTCGCGCGTGCCCGAGGCGCGACAGCCGGCGATGAACTCCGGCTTGAGCGCGGCCATCGCCGCGCGTTTCTTCTTGCCGATCGCCTTGCGCAGGTCGTCGGCCTTGGCGCTGGAGAAGCCGGCGAGCTCCTTGGCGATCTGCATCGCCTGCTCCTGGTAGAGGATCACGCCCTTGGAAGGCGCGAGGATCGGCCGCAGGCGCTCGTCCGAGTAGGAGATCGTGTTGGGATCGTGCTTGCCCTTGGCATACACCGGTATCTGGTCCATCGCCCCCGGCCGGTACAGCGCCCCGAGCGCGATGAGGTCGTTGAACTCATCGGGGCGCACCTTCTTGAGCGCCTCGCGCATGCCCTCTGACTCGAACTGGAACACCCCGGTCGAGTCGCCGCGGGAGAGCATCTGATACGTGCGCGCGTCGTCCAGCGGCAGCGTGGTCATGTCCGGACGCTCTCCGGTGGAGCGCTCGATGATGTCCAGCGCGTCCTCGATCACGTCGAGGTTGCGCAGGCCCAGCAGGTCCATCTTGAGCATGCCGATTTGCTCGATCGGCTGCATCGAGAACTGGGTCACCGTGCGAAAGCTGCGCTCGCCGGACTCGTTTGTGCCGGCGTCGGCGAGCTGCAAGGGGACGATGTCGGTGAGCGGCCGGTCCGCGATCACCACACCCGCGGCGTGGATCGAGGAGTTGCGCACGATGCCCTCGAGCCCGCGCGCCACGTCGATGATCTGGCGCGCGGTCGGATCCTCGTCGCAGGCCTGGCGCAGCGGCTCGCCACCCTTCAGGCAGTCCTCGAAAGACGGCGCCCGGCCCATGATCGGATCCGGGATCAGCTTCGCCAGGCGGTCGCCGATGGCGTAATCCAAGCCCAGCACGCGCGCCGCGTCGCGCGTCGCCGCGCGCGGGAACATCTTGCCGAACGTGACGATCTGCGCCACGCAATCGCGACCGTACTTCTCGATCACGTAGCGCAGCACCCGCTCGCGGCCGCGCACCGAGAAGTCGATGTCGATGTCCGGCATCGACACGCGCTCGGGGTTCAGGAAGCGCTCGAACAGCAGCCCATAGCGCAGCGGGTCGACGTCGGTGATGGCCAGGCAGTAGGCGACGATCGAGCCGGCGGCCGAGCCACGACCGGGCCCCACCGCGATGCCGTTCTCCTTGGCGAACTTGACGAAGTCCCACACGATCAAAAAGTAGGCGTTGAAGCCCATGCGGTCGATCACTTCCAGCTCCATCTCCATCCGCTGCGCGGCTGCCGCCGGAGCCGGGTCGCCGTAGCGCAGGCGCAGCCCCTCCTTCACGCGCGCGCGCAGGTAGTCGCGCTCGGAGCTTCCGTCGGGTGTCTGGAAGTTGGGGATCAGCTGCTTGCCAAGCTCGTGCTGCACCGAGCAGCGCTCGGCGATCTCCAGCGTGCTCGCGAGCGCCTCGGGCCACTCGGCGAAGGCGCTTGCCATCTCCTCGCAGTCACGCAGGTAGAACTGGTTGCTTTCGAATGTCAGCTTGGGCGCCGCGAGCGTGCTCTTGGTCTGCACGCACAGCAGCGCCGTGTGATGGTCGTAGTCCTCGCGCCGCAGGTAGTGCACGTCTCCGGTGCCCACCAGGCTGCCGCCGAGCTCGCGGGCGATGCGCACGATGCCCTCGTTGCACTTCTCCTGCGCCGCCAGCCCGTTCTTCTGCAGCTCGAAGTACACGTTCTCGCGGCCGAACACCTCCTGCAGCTCCTGCGCGTGCGCGCGCGCGTCCTGCTCGCGCTCCTCGAGCAAGCGCTGGCAGAAGCGGGAGGCCAGGCAGCCCGTGAGCGCGATCACGCCTTGTGCGTGGCGCTCCATCAGGCCCAGGTCCACGTTCGGCTTGCCGCGCTGCAGGCCCTGCAGAAAGCCGGCCGAGGACAGCTTTACGAGATTGCGATAGCCCTCGTCGTCACTGGCCAGCAGGGTCAGGTGGTTGCGCTCTGTCCTGTCCTGCGCCGGCGCCGCGTGGTCGTCGACGAAGTAGACCTCACAGCCGATGATCGGCTTGACGCCGTGCTTGCGGCAGGCGTTGTACAGCTCCACCGCGCCGTTCATCACTCCGTGATCGGTCAGACCGAGCGCCGGCTGGCCGAACTGCGCGGCGCGGGCGGCGAGATCCTCGATCTTGCAGGCGCCGTCGAGCAGCGAGTACTCGGAGTGCACGTGCAGATGGGCGCAGGGGTCTGATCTCACCGTTTCAAGGATGTTAGGTGTCGCGGCGGCGGCCGATCAGCGCCGGCGTCGCTGTTTGCGGGCCATGCGCACGCGTCCGATCAGCGACATGCTGTGCTTGTGTCGCGGCGCTCCCGGCCAGACCGGCGGAGCGGCGGCGGCGCTCTCGGCCACGCGCGCGCGCAGGCGCTCGACGGCCGCCGCGAGCGCGTCGACCATCTCGCCGTTGCGCGCACCGGCCACGACGGCGCCGGTGGGGAGATCGGCGCCCCGCCGCTCCCCCTCGCCAGGGCCGCGCTCGCGCGCGCTCGGCGCCTCCCGGGCCCGCGTGCCGGTCAGCTGCGGCATCGCGGGCCGTGCCGCGACCGGAGGTGCCCCCGCGGCGGCACGCATTGCGGCCGGCTCCTGCGCCCGCTCCGCCCCCGTCCCGGCACCGGGATCTTCGACGGCGACCTCCCTCAGCCGCTTGCCCGCTGCCTTCAGTTCCGCGACGAGGGCTTCCAGCTTGCGATGACCGGAGCGCACGCGCTCGAGCTCGCGCTCGGCACGCTCGCGCGCCGCGCGCTCTGAGTCGAGCTCCCGCTCGGCCGCGGCCGAGCGGCGCTCGAGCTCGGCGAGGCGAACCTGGAGCTCTGCTTCCGCGCGCTGCAGTGCCGTACGCTCGGCCGCCAGGGTCTGTTCGGCCTCGGCGAGCTCGCGGCGCAGTTGGTCCAGGCGTCCGGCGAGCATGCCCGCTTCACTCTCGCTGTCGCTCAGGCGCCGCCGCAGCCGCTCCAGATCCGCGCCGCTCTCGCGTTCGATCGCGGCCACCCGGTCTTCGGCTTCCAAGCGCTGCCGGCGCTCGGCGAACTCGCTCTGCCTCAGCAGCCGCAGCTCGTGCTCGATCGCGCCGGCCGGTGGCGGCTGCTCGCTGGTCGGCGCGCGCTCGCGCGCCCCGCCGGGGCCGCCGAACGAGGTGCGCTCGGCCTCGATCAGCGCACCCATTCGCGCGCGCTCCTCGTCGGCCTCGCGCAGGCGCTGCTGCAGGCTCGCGACATGCGCCTGCAGCGTGCGCACCGTCGCCTCGGCGGCCTCCGCGCGGCGCTCGATCATCTGCTCCCCGGATCCCGCCGCGCGACGCGCGCGGCGCTCGGCCAGCAGATCGCTCTCGCCGCGGCGAGCCGCGCCCTCGGGACCGGAGGCGCCCGCTGGCCGCTCGGGGCCCAACCCCCCGCCCGGTGTCTCGCTGCCCTCGGCCATCACGCCGTGGGCACGCTACGCCGACGCCCGGACGGCTCCGGGCGCGTGGCGCGCCGGCGCAGCTCAAGCTGCAGCGCGGCGCAGAAGCACCGCCGCCGCGACGGCTCCTGTGAGCGCGAGCGCGCCCGCAGCGGCCACGCGCCGGGAGGGAAGCCGCCGGCGCAGGTACCACTTGCCTGCACGCCATACGACATAGCCGAGGAGCCTGTAGCCATCCATCAACCCATGCTACCCGCCGCCGGGCGCCACGCGCGAGCGACGGCGCGGCCCGGCCAGCGGGCGCGCTTTTAGCGGTTGCGCAGCTGCCAGGCGAGCCGCGATTGCAGCGAGAACAGCTCGATGAAGCCGGGCGCTGCCGCCTGCGAGAACAACCCCCCGGAGGGCCCGAAGGAGGCCAGGCTCGCGTCGTACACGGCGTTGGCCGAGGAGCGGGTGATGACCTGCGCGCGGCCCTTGTACAGCTTGACGCCGATCGTGCCGCTGACGCGCTCGTTGACCTGCTCCATGTAGGCGTCCAGGTCGGCGCGCAGCGGCTCCCACCACAGCCCTGCATACACCAGGTAGGCCCAGTGGCGGTCGAGCTCGGGCTTGAACTGGTTCTGGTGGATCGTGCACACGAGCCGCTCGAGCTCCTGGTGAGCGCCCAGCACGATCGTCGCCGCCGGCGCCTCGTAGATGTCGCGTACCTTCAGCCCCACGATGCGGTCCTCGATGTGATCGACGAGCCCGACCCCGTGCCGCGCGCCTAGCTCCGCCAGGCGCCCGATCAGTGGCACCAGCTCCAGCCGCTCGCCGTCCAGCGCCACCGGCAGGCCACGCTCGAACTCGATCACCACCCGCTCGCCCTCGTGCGGCGCGTCCTCCGGCCGCGTGACGAGCCCGAACACGTCGTCCTCGGGCGGGTGCTCGAGGTCCTCGATCCAGCGTCCCTCCGAGGAGCGGCCCCACAGGTTGTCGTCGATCGAGTACGGCACCGCCTCGTTGCCTCCCTTCAGCGGGATTCCATGCTCGCGGGCGTAGGCGATCTCCTCCTCGCGGCCCATCTGCCAGGAGCGCACCGGCGCCAGCAGCTTCAGCTCGGGCGCCAGCGTGGCGACCGTCGCCTCGATCCGCACCTGGTCGTTGCCCTTGCCGGTGCAGCCATGGGCGATCGTCTCGCACCCGGCCTCGCGCGCGCGTTGCACCGCGAGCTTTGCGATCAGCGGCCGTCCGAGCGCGGTGAACAGGGGGTAGCCGCCGCCGTACAGCCCGTTGGCCCTGATCGCGCGCGCGACGTACTCGCGCGCGAACTCCTCGCGCGCGTCCACCACCTGGCAGTCGCGCGCTCCCAGCTGCAGCGCCTTGTCCCTGATCGCCTGGAAGTCCTCGCCGGGCTGGCCGAGGTTCACCGCGAGACAGCTGACTTCGGCACCGTAGCGCTCCTGAATCCACTTCAGCATCACGCTCGTGTCAAGGCCGCCGGAGTACAGCAGCAGCACTCTGTGCACGTGCTCGGGATCGGCCTCGTACGAGGCCGTCGGCGGCGGCGGCGGGCCTGGAGTCTGGTGCTCCACGGGGCGCACAAGGCTACCCGGAAGGGCCGCCGGCGGCCTGGCGAGGCCGCTCCATGGCGCCGGCCTGAAGCACCGTGCCCAGGCGCGCCAGCGCATCATCGATCTCGGCCGCTGACACGATCAGCGGCGGCAGCAGGCGCACGGCGGTGGGGCCGGTGGCGTTGACGACCAGGCGCTGCTCGAGCAGCGCCTGGCGCACCACCTCCGGCGCCGAGATGTCGAGCTCGCACGCCAGCATCAGCCCGCGACCGCGCGTGCGCAGGACGTGCGGCAGCCGCTGCAGGCCCGCGGCGAGCCGCAGGCCGCGCTCGCGCACGTCCTCGAGCAGGCGCTCATCGCTGGTCAGCGCCAGCGCCGCCAGCGCGGCGGCCGCGATCACCGGCCCGCCCGCGAACGTGGAGCCGTGGTCGCCGGGCGAGAGCACATCGGCCAGCCGCTCGCCGGTGATGAGCGCGCCGATCGGCAGCCCGCCGCCGAGGGCCTTGGCCGCGGTGATGGCATCGGGCCGCACCGCGCTCTGCTCATACGCCCACAGCGTGCCGGTGCGCCCCATCCCGCACTGGATCTCGTCGAAGATGAGCGCCGCGCCGTGCGCGTCGCATGCGCTGCGCGCGGCGCGCAGGCAGTCATCGCTCAAGACGTTGACGCCGCTCTCCCCCTGGATCGGCTCGAGCAGAACGGCCGCGGTGCGTTCGTCGACGGCGCCGGCGAGCGCTTCGGGCTCGGGTGCCACGACGCGAAAGCCCGGTAACAGCGGAGCGAAGGGCGCCTGCTTGGACTCCTGCGGCGTGGCCGATAGGGCGCCATAGGTGCGCCCGTGGAAGGCTCCATGGACCACCACCACATCGCCCGCCGGCTTGGCCTTGCGGGCGAGCTTGATCGCCGCCTCGTTGGCCTCCGCACCCGAGTTGCACAAGTAGGCCTTGCCGCCGAGGCTGAGGTCGACCAGGCGTGCGGCCAGCCGCATCGCGGGCTCGGTGTAGAACAGGTTGCTGGCGTGCATCAGGCGTCCGGTCTGGTCGCGCACCGCCTCGACCACGCGCGGATGGCAGTGGCCCAGGTTGGTCACCGAGATGCCGCTGAGGAAATCCAGGTACTCGTTGCCCTCGTCGTCCCACAGACGCGTGCCTGCGCCGCGCACGAACTCCACCGGCAGGCGAGCGTAGGAGGGGATGACGCTGGCGCGCTCGAGCGCCTGCAGCTCGGCCAGCGTCATGGCGCGCGCAGGCGTGCGCTCACGGCGCCGCCTCGATCTTGGTGCCGACGCCCGCGTCGGTGAACAGCTCGAGCAGCAGCGAGTGCACGATCCGCCCGTCGAGGATGTGCGCCGCGCTCACACCGCCGTGGATGGCGTCCAGGCAGGCCTCGAGCTTGGGACGCATGCCGCCGGCCAGGCCCGGGAGCGCGTCGCGCACCTGCTCGTCGGTCGCGTGCGCGATCAGGCTGCCGGGATCGGCCGGATCCCGTAGCCAGCCCGGCACGTCGGTCAGGAACAGGAGCTTGTACGCGCCCAGCGCCCCCGCCACCGCGCCGGCCGCCTCATCGGCGTTGACGTTGTAGGAGTGCCCTTCGCGATCGGCGCCGACGGAGGCGATCACCGGGATGTAGTCGCTCGCGATGTGCTCGATCACGCCGACGTTGACACGCTCGATGCGCCCCACGAAGCCGATGTCCTCACCACCCGGAGCGGAGCGGCGCGCGACACGAAACAGCGAGCCGTCGTCGCCCGAGAGGCCAACGGCCGGCTGACCGTGGCGCTGCAGGCGCAGGACGATGTCCTTGTTGACCTTCCCGACGAGCACCATCTTGGCGACCTCGACGGTGCCCTCATCCGACACGCGCAGGCCATCGACGAACTCGACCGGGAGCGCCAGGCGCTCCATGTAGCGCGTGATGTCCGGCCCCCCGCCGTGCACCACGATGGGGTTCAGGCCGACGTACTTGAGCAGCACCACGTCACGGGCGAACTCCTCGCACAGCTCGCGCTCCACCATCGCCGCGCCGCCGTACTTGATCACCACGGTCTTCGAGTGAAACTCCCTGATGTAGGGAAGCGCCTCGAGCAGCGTGCCTACGTCGCGCATCGGGCAATCCTCATGTCGTGTACTCGGCGTTCACGGTCACGTACTCGTGCGACAGGTCTGAGAAGTACACCTCGGTCTCTGCTCCCTCACCGGGCAGCCCGAGCTCGATCTCGATCTCCGCACCCGCGACCGCCTGCCGCAGCCCTTGCTCCTCATAGGGCACCGCCGCGCCCGAGGCACAGACCTGGATCCCCTCGATCGCGATGTCGAGCGCCAGCGGCGCCGTGCCCGGCAGGGCAGCGCCCACGGCCTGCGCCATGCGCCCCCAGTTGGGGTCGCCGCCGTGCAGCGCGGCCTTGACCAGCGGGGAGTTCGCCACCGCGCGCGCGGCCGCCTCCGCGTTGCGCTCGTTTCCCCCGCGCACGATCACGCGCGCGATTCGCCGCGCCCCCTCTCCGTCGGCGACCATCATGATCGCCAGCGCGCGCAACAGCGCGTCGAGCGCCTCGCCGAAGCGCAGCTCATCCTCGCTCTCCGGCGCGATCGCCACGCCGCTCGCGCCGGAGCACATCAGGATCGCCGCGTCGTTGGTCGACAGCTGTCCGTCGACCGAGATGCGCTCGAAGGACCTCTTCGCGCACACGCCCAGCAGCAGCTCGGCCGTCTCCGGCCGCAGCGCTGCGTCGGTCTCGACGAAGCACAGCATCGTGCCAAAGCGCGGGGAGATCATGCCCGCGCCCTTGCACTGCGCGCTCAGGCGAACCATGCCCGAGGGCAGCGTCAGCTCGAGATTGGCTCGCTTCTCAGCGCGGTCGGTCGTCTGGATCGCTCGCTGGAAGCTCTCGTCTCCGTGCGCGCTCAGGCGCGAGCAGGCCTGCAGGATGCCTTTCAGCATCGCCTCGACCGGCAGGTGGTGGCTGATCGCGCCCGTCGAGGCGAGCGCCACCTCGGCGGGGTCCAGCGCGAGCGCGAGCGCCGCCGCGCCCTGCGTCTTGGCGGCGTCGTCGAGGCCGCGCGCGCCGGTGGCCGCGTTCGCGCAGCCCGAGTTGGCGAGCACCGCGCGCAGCGCGTCCAGGCGGCATCGCTCCCGGCATAGCAGCACTGGCGCCGCCGCCGTGCCGCTCGCGGTGAAGCGGGCCGCGCTGGCCGGAGCGTCGTCATCGCACACGAGCACGCCCAGATCGAGGTTGCCGCTCGGCTTGATCCCGCAGGCGACGCCGGCGGCGCGAAAGCCGCGTGGAAGACCGGCCTGCGGGCCGAGGTCTCGCGCGTGCGGCGGGGCGCAGCTCCAGCGCGAGCCAAAGATCCCTGGCGCGGGCGGCCCGGCCACGTCCGCGCCGGCAGTGTGCGCGCCCGCCCGATCGGCCCGCGCGGCGCCGGCGTGGACGGGATCGGCCTGGGGGTGCCTGCCTGCGCGGCCGTTCACGGCAGGCCTTCCGTCTCGGGAATGTCGAACATCACGTTCAGGTTCTGGATCGCCTGCGAGGAGGTTCCCTTCCACAGGTTGTCGATTGCCGAGAGCACCACGAGCTTGCCCGTGTGGCCGTCGGCGGCGGCGAACACGCGGCAGAAGTTGGTCGCGAACACGTCGCGCGTTCCAGGCGGGGCCTCGGCGACTTCGACAAACGGCTCGTGCAGGTAGGCCTCGCGATAGAGCGCGCGCAGCTCTTCCTCGCTCACGCCGCGGCTCGGCGTGACATAGCAGCTCGCCAGCTCGCCCTGGTCCAGGGGCACGAGGTGCGCCTGGAACTGGACCCGGAGCTCGGCGCCGAGCAGACCGAGCTGCTCCTCGATCTCGGGGGTGTGACGGTGGGCTGCGACCTTGTACGGAAGGATGTTCTCGCCTGCCATCGACAGGTGCGTGGTCTCCTCGCCGGCCCCGCGACCGGCCCCCGACACGCCCTGCTTGGCGTCGACCACGACGTCGGAGATCAGGCCGACTCGCGCCAGCGGCGCCAACCCCAGGACGGCCGCGGTCGGGTAGCAGCCCGGGTTGGCGACGATCGCCGCGCCGGCGATCTGCTCGCGGTGCAGCTCAGTCAACCCGTACACCGCCTCGCTCATCAGCTCTGGGCACGGGTGCTCGCCATACCAATGCTGATAGGTCGACAGCGAGCGGAGCCTGAAGTCGGCGCTGAGATCGACGACGCGCGCCCCGCGCGCGTGCAGCGCCGCCACCGTGGGCGCAGCGGCGGCGTGCGGATAGGCGACGATCGCGGCGTCGATGCCTTCGAGGCGCTCCGGCTCGAGCTGCTGGACCGCGAGCGGGACCCTGTAGCGCGGATACAGCTCGTCCAGCGCTCGCCCGTGGTTGGAGCGCCCGGTCACGGCCGCGAGCTCAAAGCGCGGATGGCGCCACAACAGGTCCGCGGCCAGCGCTCCCGCGAACCCGGTCGCGCCGGCGACGATGACCCGCGGCGCGGTCCCGGCGAGCGGCTGCTCAGCCACGCAGCTCGCCCCCCAGCCGGCCGAGGGCGGCCACGATCCGCTCTCGGGCGGGCGCGACGTCCTCGTCGGTGAGCGTCCTGTCCGGGGCGCGAAAGGACAGCGCCAGCGCGAGCGAGCGCCGGCCCTCGCCGACCTGCTCGCCGGTGTAGACGTCGAACAGGCTCACCTGCTCGAGCATCTCCCCCGCCGCGCCGCGCACCGCCTGCAGCACCTCCGCCGCGGCAACGGCCTCCGGCAGCGCCACCGCGAGGTCCTGGCGCAGGGGAGGAACCGAGGCGAACGCCCTGAACGTGACCGTCGCCGGCGCGGCCTGCGCGAGCTTCCCCAGGTCCACCGAGAACACCGCCGCTCGCTCCAGGTCCCAGGCCGATGCCACGAGCGGGTGCAGCTCGCCGATGAAACCGAGCTCGCCGGCTGTCGCTGACTCGCCGGTCAGGAGCACGGCCGCGCTTCGGCCCGGGTGCAGGAACGGCCACTGGCGCGGCTCGACCGCCCACGCGACGCGGAGCTTGTCGAGCAGGGCATCGAGCAGCGCCTTGGCCGAGAAGAAATCCGCCTCACCCGGCGCACCGCGCCAGGAGCGCGGCGTGAGCGCGCCGCTGAGCAGCGCGCCCAGCTCGTGGCGCTCGTCGACCGTCTCGCCGGCCTGCGACCAGGCGAACACGGCGCCCGACTCGAAGATCGCGATGTCGGGTCCGTTGTGGAACAGGTTGTGACGCGCAGCATCGAGCAGCGAGCCGAGCAGCGTGGGCCGCATGAGCGACTGCGCATCCGAGAGCGGGTTGCGCAAGCGCACCGCGCGGCGCAGCTCGTGTCCGGGCGGCAGCAGCAGCCGGTCGAGCAGCTGCGGGCCGGCGAAGCTCCAGCCGGCTATCTCGTGCAGCCCGCGGCCGGCCAGCGCCTCCTCGGCCGATCGGCGCGCCCGCTGAGCGTGCGTGAGCTGGCCCGCCGCCCCGCGCCGTGCCGGCAGCGTGGCGGGGATGTGCTCGAGGCCGTGCAGGCGCGCGACCTCCTCGATTAGGTCGATCTCGCGCGTGACGTCATCGCGGCGCAGCGACGGCACGGTCACCTCGAGGCCGTCCTCGGCGGGCTCGCTGTGGAAGGCGAGCCGGCCCAGGATCCGCATCTGGCGCTCGCGCGCCACGGGCACACCGAGGATCGCCCCCACTCGGGCCTCGCGCAGGCGCAGCACGCGCGGCGGGGCGGGCTGCCATGCGACATCGATCGTGCCGTCGCCGAGGCTTGCGCCGCAGGCCTCGAGCATCAAGCGGCTGGCGACCGCCTGCGCGTGCATGCACTGCTCGGGCTGGAGCCCCTTCTCGAAGCGCGCCGAGGCCTCGCTGCGCAGGCCGAGGCGCGCGGAGGAGCGGTGGATGTTCGGCCCGTCCCAGGTCGCGGCCTCGAGCAGCACCCTGCGGGTGCCGGCCGACACCTCCGAGCGCGCGCCCCCCATCAGCCCCGCGATCGAGGTCGGTCCCTCGGCGTCCTCGATCACGACCACGTCCTCGTCGAGCGTGCGCGTCTGCCCGTCGAGCGTCTGCAGCTGCTCGCCGGGCCGGGCGCGGCGCACGGTCAGCCGCGCGCCGGCGACGCGGTCGAGGTCGAAGGCGTGCAGCGGCTGGCCGGTGAGCAGCATCACGTAGTTGGTGATGTCGACGACGTTGTTGATCGGACGCTGCCCGGCGGCCAGCAGCCTGGCCCGCAGCCAGGCCGGGGAG
>VAWK01000030.1:60841-79384 GCA_005885515.1 Actinomycetota bacterium
CGTGGCGCCGTCTGGCATCCCGCCGCGGCCGGGATCGTCCTCCCACGGCGCGCGCGACAGCGGCGCGCCGCTGGCGGCGTGCAGCTCGCGCGCCACCCCGTACACGCCGAGGCAGTCCGGGCGGTTGGGGGTCACCTCGAGCTCGAGCACCTCGGTGGCGATCGGAAGCAGGTCCGCCAGCGGCGTCCCGGGCGCGAACTCCGCGTCGAGCGCGAGCTCGTCGAGGACCAGGATTCCCGCACCGTCGTGACCCAAGCCGAGCTCGCTCTCGGCGAGGATCATGCCCTCCGAGACCACGCCCCGCAGCGTCGCCCGCCGCAGCGTGGAGCCATCCGGCATGACCGCTCCGGGCCGCGCCACCGCCACGGTCTGCCCGGCCGCCACGTTGGGGGCTCCGCATACGATCGTCGCCGGCGCCTCCGCCCGCTCGTCGCCGAGGTCGACCTTGCACACCTTCAACCGGTCGGCGTCGTGGTGGGGCTCGACCTCCAGCACACGCCCGACGAGGAAGTGCTCGAGCGCCGCCACGCCGTAGTGGTGGACCGCCTCGACCTTCGTCCCGGTCATCGTCAGGCGCTCGGCGACGCCGCCGACGTCGAGCTCGGGATCGCAGTATTCGCGCAGCCAGGTGAGCGGAGCCCTCATCCGAACTGCTCCAGGAAGCGCAGGTCGTTCTCGTAGTAGAGCCGCAAGTCGGGGATGCCGTGCTTCAGCATCGCGATCCGCTCGACGCCCAGGCCCCACGCGAAGCCCTGCACCCGCTCGGGGTCATAGCCCGGTGCGTTGCGCTCGCTCGTGGGCACGTACGCGTACACGTTTGGGTCGACCTCGCCCGCGCCGAGCACCTCGAGCCAGCCCTCGCCCTTGCACAGATGGCAGCGCGCCCCGTCGGCGCGAAAGCCCCTGCCCTCGCAGTTAAAGCAAGACACGTCGACCTCCACGCTGGGCTCGGTGAAGGGAAAGAAGTGCGGGCGCAGCCGCACCTCGCGCGCGTCTCCGAACACCGCCCGCGCGAACGCCAGCAGCGTGCCCTTGAGATCCGCGAGAGTGATGTCCTCATCCACCGCCAGACCCTCGATCTGGTGGAACTGCGGCGTGTGCGTGGCATCGGAGTCGGGCCGATAGACCCGTCCGGGGATGACCACGTACAGCGGTGGTGGGTGGCTCTCCATCACGCGCACCTGCATCGGTGAGGTGTGCGTCCTCAAGACCAGCTCCGATGCAGCGCCGGAGGCGCCCGGCGATGCGCCGTCTTCCTCGCCGCGCCCGGCTGCTGCCGGCGGAGCTACGTAGAAGGTGTCGCTCGGTGCTCGCGCGGGGTGCGTCGGGCTGTGGTTGAGCGCGTCGAAGTTGTAGTGCACGGTCTCCACCTCGGGTCCCTCGACGACAGTGAAGCCGAGGCCCAGGAAGATGTCTTCGAGCTCGCGCCGCGTGGCCGTCAGCAGGTGCAGCCGTCCGATCGGCTGGGGCGGAGCGCCCGGCAGGGTCACGTCCACGCGGTCGCTCTCGAGCAGGCTGCCTAGCTCGGCCGAGCGCAGCTCGGCAGCGCGCCGCTCGAGCATCTCCTCCAGCGCGTGCCGCGCCTGGTTGGCGGCGGCGCCCACCGCGGCGCGCTGCTCGGCTGGCAGCTCGGCCACTCCGCGCAGCAGCTGTGGCAGCTGCGCCCGGCGCCCGAGGTGGCGCACGCGCAGCTCCTGCAGCGCCTCCGCCGACCCTGCCGCGGCGATCTCGGCTTCGGCTTTGCTTCGCAGCTGCTCGACCCGCTCGATCATGACGCCCGGACCCTAGATGACGCCGGGGCGTCCGACGCCTGGCGCGTGAGCTCATACAGCGCGACGGTGGCGGCCATCGCCGCGTTGAGCGACTCCGCCGCGATCGCCAGGCGCGCGCTGCGCTCGCACGCCGCCACGATCGCCGGCGGCAGCCCCTCTCGCTCGCCTCCGACGAGCACGGTGCGCGCGCCAGCCGCATCGTCCCGCGCTTCGCGCAGCGCCTGGGCTGCGTCCGGAACGAGCGCGATGCGCTCGCCGGGCAGCTCACGCACGTCGAGTACGCGCGCCAGCTTCACCGTGAAGATCGCCCCCATGCTCGCGCGCACCGCCTTTGGTGAGTGGGGGTCGGCGCAGCCGGGGCCGAGCGCCACGCAGGATGCGCCGAACGCGTGCGCTGAGCGCAGCACCGTGCCGATGTTGCCGGGGTCCGCGACGCCGTGCAGGTACACGCACAGCGGTCCCGCGGCCTCGCTCCAGAGCTGCTCGTAGACGCCGATCACCCGGGTCCCGGAGGCGAGCGTGGAGATCGTCTTGAGCGCGTCGGGCAGCACGTCGTGGAAGCCCTCCCCGCCGAGTCCCGAACCGCTGAGTCGGTAGCCCTCGAGCGGCACGCGCCCGGCACGCCGGGCCGCGCCGATCAGATCCTCGCCCTCGGCCACGAACCTGCCGCTGCGCTCACGCTCGCTGCGGCGCTGCAGCCGGCGCAGCGACTTCAGGCGGGGGTTGTGCGGTGAGGCGATCATCGTCATGGGCTGGTGGCGGCGGGGAATCGGTTGCGGTGTCGTGGTCTGTTGCTAGTGCTTGGGATCCAGAGAAAGACAACGGGCGCCGTTCCTTGCAGGAGCGACGCCCGGAGGCCTGGATGTCGATCGCCGGGGGCGGCCCGGCATGAGCCGGTGCTCAGGCGCTCGACGCCTCGCGGGCGAGCTCGGCAAAACGTCGGAACGTGTCGGCGTCGCGCACGGCGATGTCCGCCAGCATCTTGCGGTCGACCTCGACGCCGGCGAGCGAGAGGCCGTGCATCAGCTGCGAGTAGCTCATGCCGTTGCTGCGCGCCGCGGCGTTGATGCGGGTGATCCACAGGCGCCGGAAGTCGCGCTTGCGGTTGCGTCGGTCGCGGTAGGCATACGCGTCGGCCTTCATCAAGGCCTCCTTGGCGCGCTTGTAGTTCGAGTGCGCCTCCCCGCGGAAGCCCTTCGTCAGCGCGAGCGTGGCGCGGCGCTTCTTGCGCGCATGGATGGAGCGCTTGACGCGCGTCATTTGGACGCCCCCAGCATGCGCTTCACACGCGTGGCGTCGTGTGCGGAGATCCGGGCCGGGCGGCCGTGCGCGCGCTTGCGTTTGGCGGTCTTCTTCTCGAGGATGTGGGACGTGAACGCGTGACGTCCGCGGAGCTTGCCGCGGGAGGTGAGCTTGAAGCGCTTCTTGGCGCCGGAGTGCGTCTTCATCTTGGGCACGATCGCTGCGCCGATTATGCCACGGGGCTGCTCGCCGGCGGGCTGGCGCCGGTCGGCGGCGGCGTGTCGGCGACGGCGCCGGGCGAGGTCCCACCGGTCGCGCCGTCGGAGGTCGCGCCGGGCGAGGTCCCACCGGCCGCGCCGTCGGAGGCCGCGCCGTCGAGCTTGACCTGGGCGTCGGCGGCGCCGCGCGCACCGTTCGCGGCCTCGCCCGAGCTCGCGGCGGGGTCGGCCCGCCCCGCGAGCACCGCCTTGGAGGGCGCCATCAGCATCGTCATGTTGCGCCCTTCCTGCGTCGGATGCTGCTCTATCACGCCGAGCTCGGCGAGCTCCTCGGCGAGCCGGTCGAGGATCGCGGTCCCACGCTCGGGGTGCGTGACCTCGCGCCCGCGAAACATGATCGTGATCTTGACCTTGTCCTTGTGGCGCAGGAACCGCTCGACGTGTTGCTTCTTGGTGTCGTAGTCGTGCTGGGCGATCTTGGGCCGGAACTTGATCTCGCGCACCGTGATCTGCTGCTGGTGCTTGCGAGCCTGCTTCTGCTTCTGGGCCTGCTCGTACTTGTACTTGGAGTAGTCGAGCACGCGCGCCACCGGAGGGCGCGCCTCCGGGGCCACCTCGACGAGGTCGAGTTCCCGCTCCTGCGCGAAGCTGAGGGCGTCTGCCGTCTTCATCACGCCGACCTGATTGCCCTCGTCGTCGATCAGGCGCACCTCGGGCACGCGAATGCGGTCGTTGATCCGAGTGCTATCCCGCTCAGGCGGGCGTCGGTCGAACCTGCGGGGGACCGACACTAGCTGTGTTGACGGCGCGTCAAGCGGATGCTAAGTGTCGCGCACTGAAAATTTGCGGGGCTTCAACGGGGTCGAGTATAGCCGCCGCGCAGACGCTCACCAAACTGGGCAACCGACAGGCTGCCGGTGTCTCCCGCGCGGTGCTCGCGCACCGCCACCGTCCCGTCGCGCTGCTCGCGCTCGCCGACCACGAGCATGTAGGGGACCTTCCGCAGCTCGCCATCGCGGATCTTGCGCGCGACCGACTCGTTGCGCGCGTCCAGCTCCACGCGCGCCCCCCCCGCGCGCAGCCGCTCGGCCACGGAGGCGCCGTACTCGTTGAAGCGATCGGACACCGGCAGCACAATCACCTGCACGGGCGCGAGCCAGAGCGGAAACTCACCGGCGTAGTGCTCGATCAGGATGCCGATGAAGCGCTCGAACGATCCCAGCAGCGCACGATGGATCATCGCCGGGCGGTGCTCGGCGTTGTCGGCGCCCGTGTACAGCATGTCGAAGCGCTCGGGCATCGCGTAGTCCAGCTGCACCGTGCCCAGCTGCCAGGAGCGCCCGATCGAGTCGGTCATGTGCAGGTCGATCTTCGGCCCGTAGAAGGCCCCCTCGCCGGGATTGAGCTCGTAGGCGAGCTCGAGCGCGTCGAGCGCGCCCGCGAGCGCCGCCTCGGCGCGGTCCCACATCTCGTCCGTGCCGATGCGCTGCTCGGGCCGCGTGGACAGCTCGAGGCGGGGCTCGAAGCCGAACAGCTGATACAGGGCAAAGCCAAAGCGCAGGCACTCCCCCACCTCGTGCTCGACCTGCTCATCGGTGCAGAAGATGTGCGCGTCGTCCTGCGTTATGTGACGCACTCGCAGCAGGCCGTGCAGGACGCCGCTGGGCTCGTGCCGATGCACCAGCCCGGCCTCTGACAGGCGCACGGGCAGGTCGCGGTAGGAGCGCCGGGTCGCGTTGAAGATCTGGATGTGCGCCGGGCAGTTCATCGGCTTGAGGCCCAGCGGGCGCTTCTCGACCTCGGTGAAGTACATGTTGTCGCGGTACTTCTCCCAGTGGCCAGACTGGCGGAACAGCTCGACGTCGTAGAGGATCGGCGTGCGCACCTCCTCATACCCGCGCGCGCGGTTCTCGCTGCGCCACAGGTCCGTCAGCACGTTCCAGATCGCCGTCCCCGCGGGCTTCCAGAAGGGGCTGCCGGGCGAGAGCTCGGAGAACATGAACAGATCCAGCTCGCGCCCGAGCTTGCGGTGATCGCGCGCCCTGGCCTCCTCCAGGCGGCGCTCGTGCTCGGCGAGCTCCGCCCTGGAGAAGAAGGCGGTGCCGTAGATGCGGGTGAGCATCGTGCGCGAGGAATCCCCGCGCCAGTACGCGCCCGCGACGGACTGCAGCTTGAACGCGCCCACGCTGGCCGTGCTGGGCGCATGGGGGCCGCGGCAGAGGTCGGTGAACGGGCCGTTCGTGTACAGGGACACGCTCCGCAGCGGGCGGTCGTGAGCGGCGGCCTTGACCAGGTCGTCGATCAGCTCGACCTTGTAGTCCTGCCCCTGCGCGGCAAAGCGCTCCCGCGCGTGCTGGGGCGAGACCTCGGCTCGCTCGAACGGCTCCGCGGCCTGGATGTGGGCGCGCATGCGGTCTTCGATGCGGGGGAAATCGGCCTCGGAGACGACCGTGCCGTCGGGAAACTCGAAGTCGTAGTAGAAGCCGTCCTCGATCGGCGGCCCGATCGAGATCTTCACTCCCGGGTACAGCTCCATCACCGCGGTGGCGAGCACATGCGCGGCGTCGTGTCTGATCAACTCAAGCGCCGGCGCGCCACTGCGGCTGGTGATGACCGACAGCCGCGCTCCGTCCGGCACCGGGCGGGCGAGATCGCGCACCTCCCCGTCCTCGCCCGCCTCCGGATGGCTGACCTTGACCGCCAGCGCGGCGCGCGCCAGGCCCGCGCCGATCGCCGCGGCGGCGTCGGCGCCCGTGGCGCCATCCTGAAGCTCCAGCGTCGCCCCGTCGGGCAGAGTCAGCGTAACTGCCATCTCAGCGGTGCAGGCTACTGGCCGGAGGCGCGAGCGAGCCGGCGTGGGCGCGCCACGACGGCGGGCGCGTGGCGGAGCGCGCTAGGCGACCATCGCGCCGCCGGCGCCACTGCGTGCACCACTTTTACGTGGGCGTCCGCGCGGTGACCGCCCACACCCGGTGCGGCACCACGAGCGGGTCGTCGCTGAAACGCTCGAGCAGCAGCCTGTGTAGCTCGTGCGAGCAGCGCGCCACCGCGCCCGCTTGGAGCGTGCCGGCGACCGGTGCGCTCGCGCGCACGCGGCCCACCCATGCCTCGTGCGAGTAGAGGACATCGACGTCGAACGAAAATGTCTCGATGCAGGTGAAGCGCGCGTCCTGCAGATCGGTCAGCCACTGCGGATACAGGCCGGCGCGCCCGGCGAACGGCCACTCGGGCGTGTGGCGCAGGATCAGTTGCTCGGTGGCCGAGACCACGTTTCCCGCCAGCGGAAGCCAATCGAAGTGCGCGATGACGACGCTGCCGCCCGGGGTCAGCAGGCGCGCGACCTCGCGGGCGGCGGCCGGACGATCGAACCAATGCCAGCACTGGCCGGCGCAGGCCACGTCGAAGGCGCCGCTCGGCAAGCCGGTCTGCTCGGCGCGAGCCTGCACATAGCGGCTGCGCACACCGGCCTCGCGATCCAACCTGCGCGCCTGCTCGAGCAACGGCGCGGCGATGTCGACGCCGGTGACCTCGCAGCCGCGTTCGGCGAACAGCCGCGCGAGGCTCCCCGCGCCGGTGCCGAGGTCGACCACGCGGGCGCCGGGGCGGGCGACGCCCAGCGCCGCCAGCCGCTCGATCAGCTCGCTCGGAAAGCCCGCCCGATGGCGAGCGTAATCGGTCGCGGTGCGACCGAAGTCGGGTGGACTAGCGCTCACCGTTCGCCAGCTTAGGCGGCGGTGAGACGCGTGCAGGCGAGGGCGCGCGCTCGCGGCCCCAACCGGGCGGCCAGCGCCGGCTCAGCTGGGCGTGCTCGAGGCGAGCGCGCCGCCCGGGTGCAACCAGCTCTGCAGCGAGGCGCGCAGGAACGCCTTGACGACCTCGGCGTCGAACTGCGTGCCGGCGCAGCGAACCAGCTCCTGGCACGCCTGCTGATGATCGCGGCGGGGCCGGTAGGGGCGCTCGCTGACCATCGCCGTGTAGGCGTCGGCGACGGCAAGGATCCGCGCCTCGAGAGGGATCTGCTCCCCCATCAGGCCGCGCGGATAGCCGCTGCCGTCCGGACGCTCGCGGTGACACAGGATCCACTCGCGGATGTCTTCCATGCTCACGTCGCTGAGCAGCGCCGCGGCGAGTTCGGGCTGGCGCTGGACCTCGACCCACTCCTGCGCCGTCAGCGGCCCCGGCTTGGACACGATCGACGCCGGCATCTGGTCCCGGCCAACGCCGCAGACCAGCGAGGCAAACCTGACCCTGTGGGTCTGGGCCTCGCTCAGCTCGAGCTCGCGCGAGATCATCTCCGCGACCTGCACGACCAGGCGGCGCGGCTCGAGGTGGTAGTCGACACGCCCGAGCTGCATCAGCTCGGCGCCGCAGTCATCGCACACGAGCATCAGCTGAAGTTGAGAGGCGCCGCGCAGGTACCGGGCCGCGCCGCTGTGGGACGCGGAGTGATCGCACGCCATGACCTCCTATCGGCTGCGCGGCCGGCGCGACCTGCACGATCGACTGCGGCGCTGGACCGATGCACGGCGAGCCTGCCGCCGGTGATCGGTCGTCGCGCCGCGTTCGTATAGACGCGACGCCGCGGGACGCTCGCGGCGGAAAAAAACTCGGCCTAGCCGGGCGCGCGCAGCAGCTCGGGCCCCTCGGGCGCGCCGTCGACCTTGTTGACCGCCGGGTTTGCCGGTGACGCCGACAGCCGTGCGGCGGATAGCGGTCCGCACAGCGCGAGCGCTTCCTGCGCGCCGAGCGAGTGATCGAGCCACGCCTGCTGGGCCTCGCGATCGGCGAGGATCACGGGCATCCGGTCGTGGATCGCCGAGGCGATGCGGTTCGCGCTCGCGTCGCACGTCAGCAGCGCCACGCTCGCGATCCACTCGCCGCCGACCTTGGCCGGCGTCCACACGGCGGCGAACGCGAACGGCACGCCCGCGTCGACCTGGAAGAAGAACGGCTGGCGCGGCTGGCCGCGACGCTCGGGTTTGAGCCACTCGAAGTAGCCGTCGGCAAGCTGCAGCGCGCGGCGCGATCCGCGCGGGATCAGGTTCCTGTACGCCGGGCTCGACGCGACCGTCTCGATCCTGGCGTTGATCATCTTGTGCGAGCTGCTCAGGTCATGGGCCCACGCCGGCACGAGGCCCCAGCGCAGCATTCGCGCCTGCGGCTCGCCCTTGGGCGAGACGATCGCGAGCACCTCCTCGGTGGGCGCGATGTTGAACCGATGCGTGCCCACGGCGCCGGCGATCGGGACCTTGAAGCGATCGTTGAGCTCTTCGACGCCTGCGGTGTTCGTGTAGCGGCCGCACACGCGTTTGAGGATAGGTGCAGGCTCAGGAGCGGCCGGCGTGCTCGGCCGCAGGGCGCACGGCCGCCGCGGACGGCGGCGGCGCGCCGGCGGCGTGGCCCGGGCGCGGCTCGCGCCACATCCGCCACTGGGGTGGCGCTGAGCGCCCGAGCGTGAATTCCTCGGTCGCGGCGAAGCCGTGGCGCTCGTACAGCGCACGGTTGCGTGGCGAGGAGGCCTCCAGGAAGGCGGGGGTCGATTCGCGGTCGCAGGTCTCGAGGATCGGCGCGAGCAGTGCGCCCCCCAGACCGCGGCCCTGCCAGCGCGGGTCCACGCCGAGGAAGGCCAGGTAGTAATGGGGCTCGGTGGGATGGCCCCGTTCGAGGACGGCGAGCGCGCGCAGCACGCGCGGCAGGTGCCGGCCGAAGATCCGGACCATGGCCGGGGCGAGTCGCAGCTGCTGCGCGGGCGTTACCTTCCAGCGGCCCGGCAGCTCCCACACGGCCACGCCGGCCACGGCGGCGGTCGTGTAGGTCTCCTCCTGCTCCATCCAGAGCTTGCGCAGGAAAAGCTCGAACCCCCGCTCGAGCATCCTCCCGCGCCTTTGATCCGCACGCAGAACCCAGGTGAAGACCGGGTCGTCGTGGAAGGCGCGTGCGAGCGTCGTTGCCATCGCCGGCCGCCGGGCGGGGTCCGCCCGGCCGATCGTCGCCGCCTCCTGCATCGCCGCCGAGACGTTCACCGTGGTGTTGTCGCGCAGCTCGCCCATGTCTGTCTAGCGCAGGTCGCGCAGAAAGTAGTCGATCGTGCGATTCAACAGGTCGGCGCGCTCCCATTGCAGGAAGTGTCCGGCGCCGGGCACCACGAACGGGCCGATGAGCTCGCGGAAGGCGACTTCGCACATCTGCGGGAACTGCCGCCAGATCACGTGGTCGTCGGGCCCATACAGCGCGACCGTGGGCACGTCGCTGACCTCGAAGAAGCGCGGTGCCTCGGACATCTCGCGCGTGCCCAGCGCGCTCTCATAGTTGCCCCAGCCCGCCCGCAGCCGCTCGGCGTCGGCGAACGGCTCGGTCATGAAGGCGACCTCGTCTCGCGAGAAGCCGCCGGGGCTGGCCCAGAAGCGATGGCCGTAGAACTCGCCCACGTAGCGCCGTCGCTGCTGAGCGGAGGCGAGCTCGGCCGCGAGCTCGTCCGCTTCGCGGCCCTGGCGCACGAAGTAGTCGGCCGCCATGCGCGTCTCGCGCGTGGGCTCGCTCGCGATCCCCGCCGCCTCATACTGGGCACCCAGCAGCGGCAGCACGCAGTTGAACAGCACCTGGCGCTCGACGAAACCCTGGAAGCGCAGTCCCAGGTCCTGCACCACACCTCCCCCCAGGTCGCCGCCGGCGGCGGCGCAGCGATCGTGTCCGAGCACGTCGTTGAGCAGCGCGTGCATGTCGCGCGCGTGCGCGGCGAGGTCGTAGAAGCCGTCGGGTGCCAGCCCCGAATCTCCGAATCCCCGCAGGTCGGGCGCGATCACGTCGAACCCGGCTTCGGCCAGCGGCGCGATGTTGCGCCACCAGATGCGCTTGGTCTCCGGCCAGCCGTGCAGCAGCAACAGCGGATAGCCACCGGCGCCGGCGCGCACGTAGCCGATGCGCACGCGGTCGCGCACTTCTGCGTGCTCGACCGCGAACGCGTGGCCGGCGGGCGCATCGCCCATGAAGGCACGGTATACCCGCGCGGCCTTCGGTGGCCCGCCGCGCGCCGGGTGGGCGGCCGCGGCTGCTAGCGGCGCTTCCGGCCCGCCGCGCGTCTGACCGTCACGCTTCGCTGGATCGTGTTGGCCGAGCCGCCGGTGGGCGTGTACGTGGTGGCCAGCCTCACGAGCACTCGCTTCGGCAGGTGGCTGGCGCCCCTCAGACGCAGAGTGAGTGTGCGCGTGCCGCCCGACACCGTGGTGGCGGCCGAAGCGAGCGTGGTCCGACGCGTGAGCGAGCGCTTGCGAGAGCTCCTGGACTTGACCGCGACCCGTTTGAGCATGCTGGCGTTGATCGTCAGGCGACCGGGCCCGGGGAGCCTGACCGTCTCCTGGATAGCACCGGCCTTGGTCACCTTGATCGAGACGATCGAGAAGGCGTTGCTGACGCCCGCGCCGGCGGGGGCGTTGCCGCTCGCGCTCGTCGAGTTGATCGTCGTCAGCGACACGCCTCCGGTCCCGGTCGGCGTGCCCACGAGCACGGTCTCTCCGCCTTGAACAACCCGTTCGACGCTTGCAGCAGCAAGCGGGCTGCTGGCGGTCAGCGGCCGAGTTGCGGCCCCGGCCCGCGCGAGGGTCGAGCCGACATGTTCGCTGGTGGTGTCGAGCATGCTGGCGACCCGTTCGACGCTGCTCGGCAGCAGATGAGCTGCTTCGACCGCGGCGGGGGGCAAACCGAGTTCGCTTGCCACGGCGCCGATCTGGCCGTCTTTGGCGAGATCTGCAAGCGCGGCAGAGATCGTGCCGGGCAGCTGTTCGGCGCTTTCGCCGGCGCCGGCGAGCAGCCCGTTGATCGCGTGCTCCAGGGGTTCCGCGCTGATGCCGTGCGCGGCGAGCAGATTGAGCACTTCGCCGAGCGTGGCCGTGGGACTGGCGAACAGTTCACCCACTTCGGCGCTGGCGGTGGCGTTGGTCACTTCGGTCGCCAGCATCAGCTTTGCCGGCGTGGTGTTTAGGGCAGCGGCCGCCTGCGGAATCGTGAGGCGGTGCAGCAGCTCCGCGGCTTTGCCTCCGGAATCGCTAACGCTGAGCGTGGCTTCGGAGCTCGATGCGCTCGCGGCGCCTTGTGCTTGCAGTAAGCAGCCGATCGCGATGGCCGCGACAAGCAGCGCGACGCGAGCCGTGTGAGCGGCCGAGCCGAAGGGGGTGGACCTGCGGTGACGTGTGGGGTTCATGCCAGCTCCTTGAACGAATGACCCGTATGTCACTGAGATCGGCGGCAGCAGCGGTTGTTATGCGCCGTCGAACACATGTCCACACGCGGGCCAACGACCAGGCGTGTGATGTTGGATGTCCATGTGCTGGCCGGCCCTCGTTCGCCGCTGACGGAGCAGCCGCCGTCGCGCGGCGGTGACGACCACCCGCTCGGCAGCGTTCACGATGGCCACCCGCGCCACGCGGTTGGGGCGTGCGCACGCCTCCCGCGACGGCTGCTGCTGGGCCGCGCGAGCGACGCGCGCCTGGTTGAGCTCGCGCGCGCCGGTGATCAGCGGGCGTTTGAGGTAATCATCGAGCGTTACCGCCCGCTGCTGCTCGCGCATTGTCGAAGCGTGGCGAGCGAGGCGAGCCAGGACGCCGTCCAGCAGGCTTGCATGAGCGCCTGGTGCGCGCTGCGTCGTGGCCAGGAGGTGCGCGATCCGCGCGCGTGGCTGTTCACGATCGCCCATCGCGCGGCGCTGCGAGCGTCGCAGAGGCCAGGCTCACCGGTCGACGAGCTCGATGAGGCGCCCGCACGCGCCCGCTCGCCGGAGGAGCAGATCGAGCAGTCCGGACGCGTGCGAGCGACGCTCGCGGCCGTGGCGGGACTGCCTCCGCGCGAGCGAGACGCCCTCGTGTGGGCCTCGATCCAGGGCCGCAGTGGACGTGATATCGCGCGCGCACTGGGCGTGAGCGAAGCGGCGGCCCGCCAGCTCGTGTTTCGCGCGCGCGCGCGCGCGCGAGCCGCCGTGAGCGGGCTCGTGCCACCGGCGTTGATTGCCCGCCTCCCGGCCTCTGGCGGTCGCGGCGCTCGACGCGCGCTTGCGCTTGTCCACGGGGGACTGGCCAACGCGAGCCCGATGGAGGCGAGCGAGGCGCTCGCGAGGCTCGCGCCGGTGCTTGCCGCGGTGGTGCTCGTGACGGCGCCGGTGGCCGCGGTCGAGCTGAGCGGTCACCGGGGCGCGCGGGCGCGCACGACGAGAGACTCGGTCGCGGGCCAAGGCCAACTCCGCGCAGGCCGCGCTCCCGCTGGTCCGCCGGCGATCACCCGCGCTGTGGGCCCCGCCCCGGCTTCGCGCGCAGCGGAGGTCAAGCAACCGAGGGGGCACACGGATGCGACGGCGCGCCTGAGCCAAGGCGGCACGTCAGCGACGCTCGACCACGCAGGGCAGCGCCAAGCGCGGGGCCGCGGCGGTGAGCAGCGCGCCGATGTGGCGCTACCGCGGATCGGAGAAGTCACACGAGCGGCGCTGGCAGCTCCGGCCGGCCGCGCCCTGCGACCGGCCACAGCGACCGCCGGCCGGGCCCTCGCGCGTGAGACCGAAGCGCTCGCACCCGCCGCAGCCGCCACACAGGATGCGGGCCGGCGGGTTTCTGGCGCCGAGGGCCTACTGCCACAACCGCCCGGTGGGCTGGAAGCGCTTCAGCCGAGGCCGCCCCAAGCTGCGCCGGGCGCAAGCGCCCCGATCGCGCGAACGCTGCCCTGAGCCTATCCCCGCCGCGCCCCGGACCGCAGCGAGCCGCGAGCCGTGGGCGCGACTTCCTCACCGCACTCATGCGACTGCGGAAGCGTGAACCAGACCTTCTTGCCAGTCGCGGCGGCGATGACCCCCCATGCCTCGGACATCGCCTCGACGATGCGGAGTCCGCGTCCGGTCAGCTCTCGCGGCGTCGGGGAGAGCAGCCTCGGCCGTCCCTGCCCGGTGTCGCTCAGTTCGATGCGAATTTGCTCGCGCGAGTCGATTGCCACTTCAAAGTCCGTGCGTGCATGCAGCACGCAGTTGCTGGCCAGCTCGGAGGTCATGACTTCGGCGGCTTCCACGGTCTCGAGAGCCTGATCGCTGAGCCGATCCCTGACGAACAGGCGCGCTGCGGTCACGGATTGCGGTTGGCAGCGAAATTGCCGCGCCTCGGTCATGACTCGATCGATAGGACGCCGGCGAGCCCCGTGAGCTCGATGACACGTCGTACGACGGGCGAGGGGTCGCGTAAGTGCACAGCGTTCACCTTGTCTGCCGCGCCAAGCAGTACCGCGATACCGGCGCTGTCCATGTAGTGCAGATCGCCGAGGCTGAAGATGAGCCGCTCCGGTCGCTTCGCCACGATCGAGGCCACGGTTGCCTGCAACGTAGCGGCGTTGGAGACGTCGAGTTCGCCCGCCACGGTGACGATCGGAACGCCAGCCGGATCGTACCGGGTGTCGATCTCGACCTCTGCTGTGTGATCGCGGTCTAGTTCTGCCATTGAATGCCGACCATCGCGGCGTCGTCGTAGTGGTCCTCGGATGTGAGATCGCGCGCGAGCTCGGTAAGCAGGTCGTCGATCGGGAGCTTGTGTCTCATGGCGAGACTTCGGAGCCGGTCCAGACCGACGTCGATGACCTCTCCTCGGCGCTCCACGAGACCGTCGGTGAACGCCACGACGACGGCTTCCGGCGGCACAGACACGGTTGCCTCGTGGTAGCGCGAGCCTGGCGTGACGCCGATCGGCGCGTCCGGTTGAACGCGCGCAAACTCACCTCCGCCGCCGTTCAGCACAAGCGGCGCGAGGTGTCCGGCGCTGGCCATCGTCAGCTGATGGCGATCCACGTCGATCAGCGCGCACAGCACCGTGGCGAAGTAGTCGTGCGGTCCGCTGTTGACGAAGTCCGAGAGCTTCGCGAGCACCGTGGCGGGGCTGCAGTCTTGCGTCACATAGGCAAGCGTCGCGTGGCGGAGCAGCGCCATGGTGGTCGCGGCTCGAAGCCCGTGACCGGAGACGTCGCCGATGACGAGCAGCACGCGGCGATCGTCGACCGCGACGAGGTCGTACCAGTCGCCGCCCACGTCGACACCGGTGGCAGCCGGCACGTAGCGCGCGTTCACGCGCAATCCGTTCAACTCCGGCATGATCTCGGGGAGCAGGGCATGCTGGAGCGACTGGGAGATGCTGCGCTGCTCGGTGTACATGCGCCGGTTCTCCGCCGCCACGCGGTCGAGGACGCCGGCCAAGCGCTCGGCCTGCTGTCGTCGCCGGGCGAGCCGATCGGTCATGAGCACGGCGGCCAGCGTAACCAGCACGCCGGCGATGGCGATGATCCAAGGCAGGTCCTTGAAGAAGGTGCCGCCGAGCGATCCGCGTGGAGCGACGACGACCGTGAATGCGCCGGCGCCGAACGGCACCACGCTCGTGGCCTGCCGGCCCGTGAGCGGCAACCGCTTCTCGCTGGTCACCAGGACGTCGCTGGTGCGCCGCGAGTGCCCCAGGTAGAGCGCGTACTTCAGGTCCGAGAAAGCGCTGTTTCTCTCGAGCGTCGACCTCCTGTTAGCGGGGAGCGGGTTTTCCGCATACACGGCAAACCCCCGCGTATGCCCGGGTACCCTGTACGCAAAACCGATGCTCGGGTGTGCCGAGCTCAAGAACCCGGTGACGTTCATCACCCCCGGACGGTTGGCGCGGCCCAGGAACTGGGCCGCCCTGGCCGGCGTGGATGCCAACTGGGGAGCCGTGCCCAACACGGCGGTCGGTCGTCCGCGAGGTGTGCTCACGGGCCACAACGACACCGACGTGAACTGGCGGCCGCGGCCGACGTAGGGCGCCATGAAGGAGCGGAAATGCTGGGGGCTGCCGCCGGTCGCGTCCGCCAGCGCCGCCGCCGATGCCAGCGGTGTCTGAATCGACGGGGCCGTGGACTGCACGACGAGGCTGAGCTCGCGGACGCGCAGGTTCAACACGCGGCGCTCGTTGCGGTTGTAGACGGCTAGCGCGGTGAGCGCGAGAGCCGCGGTCAGTAGGAGGCCCGCGACAAGCGCGATGCTCGGCGGCCGCCACCGCCCCAGCGAGCCGGCGAGCGTCGAACCAAGCTCGACACTCGCCCCGGCTTCCGGCGCGGGCCCCGAGTCCTCATGCACCGCAGTCATGTTGGACGTCCCGCCGGACGAGCCATTGCGAGTATCCAGGTCCACCTGGAGACTAGGTTATCCGAGCGGGCACCGCTGGCTATGGCGCCAGCCGGAAGGGCGGGTAGCGGTCGGTGATCAGCACAAACGCGTAAGCGCCGACGCGATTGTGCCAGCGCATCACACCCACCACGAACCCGAAGATCCCGCGGGGGTATCTCCCGGTGACCAGAATCGCAAACCACGCGCCGATCACGGCGAAGAAGACACCTATGTCGAGGAGCAGCAACACCACATAATGGGGGATCGCAAGCAGCCACTTCACGAGTGGAAGCCAGCGATTGAGGTCGCTCGCGACCACCGGGTAGTCGAGCTCGAGCCGCACGTACTGCTCCTCGTCGGTGGAGGGATAGCGGTCGTCCAGCAGCAACACGTAGGCGCCAACGCGGTTGGAGAAGCGCAGCAGTTCGCGGTTCCAGTCAAACCACCAGCGCGGGTACTTCTGGCGAAACAGGATCATCAAGAGCGCGGGGATAAACAGGATCCCGCCCGCCTCCGAGCCGTACCTGGGGCCCGCCCCGAGGTCGCCTCCGACCGCAGCGAGCACGATCGCAATCGGGATCGCAGCGAAGATGCGAAAGCCCGTGCTGACCCGGTTGAGCGCGCGGTCCGGATAGGTGACATCGAACCTGAGCGGGTAGGCCGGGCCGCCGGGAGGCGGCGGAGTATCGCCCGACAGGGGCGGTTGAGGCGTCTCGTTCATAGCTGCCTCCTTTCGTCGACCAGCGCGCGCCGCGCGCTAGATCCGGCCGCGTGACGTCGGCCGGCGAACTGGTACCAGATTGGTACCACGGCACCGCAGCGATTGGGTCCGCGAACACGATTCGCCCGCGGTTCCGGACCGAGGGGCATACGGAACGATCACGACCCGCGATGACCCGTCCAGACCGTCGCACATTCATCAAACGCAGAGGTTCTGGCCTTCCCTCTCGATCTTGTTCGAATCTTCGTTGCCCGCCTGGTCCCGTGCGCGAACGACGAAATAGTACGTCTTGCCCGTCGGAAGCTGGGGCGTGTCGAACGACGTCGCGCCAGCAGCGCTGGTGTACGTCGCCTGCGCGAAGTTCTCGCCGCCAGCCGTGGTTGCTTGGTAGACGTTGTAGACGATCTTCTGCGACGGCGTGACGTTGTCCGTTGCCGCTTCCCAAGTGAGGTGATAGCTGCTCGTCGTTCCTTCGCGGATTGGGCCTGGGATGCAGGTGGTTGCGGACTTCAGCCCTGCGAACGTCGGCGGAACCTGGTCCTTTCGGCGTGCCTGCGCGGGAGCGCCGACGACCAGGAGCACCGTTGTGGCGACTAGGCTCACGAACGCTGCTGAGCGAAGTCGATGAGAGTTTGGCGAGCTCGATTGGCTCATGAACGCCCTCCTCTGGTCGCTCGAGACGCCAGTAACCTTATACCGATCCGGGCTCCAGCGAGCGGCCAGCGGGGGGTCTCATATCTCAGCCCCCACCGCGAGAGACCTATGCGGCGCTGACCGCGCCGTCAGCAACTCCTCGCAGTTTGCGGTTTCGGCCCGCTCTTGGCTCGCTCCCAAACTGGGCGAACGATCTCCGCGGCCACCGGCAACCCACTAGGCTCGTCACGCAGCATCAGGAACCCCTCCCAGGGCCCGTGCCTCCCCCCTCCTCCTGGTGCGGGCCCTACTTTCTCTCCGCGAGGCCGACGGCGGCAAGAGCCGTGGGCCGGTCGCGATGGACCTTGACGCGCACGATCAGTCCGCCGCGAATCGTGAACTCGTGCGCGATGTGGGTGTTGACTGGAGCGCCACTCTCCTGTCCAATCGCAATCGCCCGCACGAAGACAAGCACCCGCTCGTCGTCAACGTCGAAGTAGCGCTCGGGCTCGAAGTGAATGGATCGACCCCAGGGCCCGGCATCGCGAAAGCTGCGCATCTCCTCGACTCCTACCAACACCGGTTGATCGGGGTAGAGGGCCGTGAAGTCGAACTCAGCATCAGGCGCGACGTGCGTCGCGCTCGCCAGCGGAGCAGGATCCAGGTACGCCTCGCGCACGATCTCCACGTTGGCCTGAGACATCTGCTATCGCGCCAGCCCGACGGCTTTGAGGGCCTCATCGCGCGACTGGTACAGCTTCAGGTGGATGACCTTCTCATCACGCAGCGTCCATACGACAGCGCCGCGCGACTCCACCTCGGCACCGCTAGCTCGCCCCTGCTCTCGTATACGCCCGACGACGACGACGATATCGGCGGCGGGGGCGATGAGTTCGATGGGATCGACGCGTCGTTCGCCCAACGCCTCGTCGCGGGCCTGCATGAATGCACGAATCGCCGCGCGGCCCGAGTAGACGCCGCTGTCGGGGGCGTCCGAGCCAGACCAGTCGAGCACGGCCTCCGCATCGATGTCCTCAAGCGCACCTTCGAGGTCTTCTTCGGCAAACCGGCGCATGATTCGCTGCACAAGCTCGAGATTCGGCTGCGCCATCGCCTACCCTCTCCATGCGGCAAGCTCGACTAGGTCGGGGGTCGCGAGCTCGGCGAAGAAGGTGTCGATATCACGCCGGTTGTAGGTCTTCGCGGCCCGCTCGGCGAGCTCCACTTTGTCCTCGGTCATGTTCACCCAAGTATCTCGTAGCCATCTGGCCACCACCTTGGGCCCGAGCCAGGCGCTACAGGCGCGGAATCCGGCGCGTTCTTCGTCCCTTCCGCGGCGGCCGAGGAGCACCGCAACCGGCGGGACACACTACAAACGCTGACGGGCTGGCACCCGGCACGCACCGCGGCGCCTGAGACGGCTTCAGCGCGGAAACCGCAGCGCCGGAAAATTGATCGAAAGGTCGACCACGCCCAGGGCTGGCAGGTCTCCGAGCTTCGTTTGGAAAGCGATCTCCCTACCAGTTAGGCTGGTGCGATGAAGCTGGGGCCTGTCGCCGTTCGGGACAGTTCTGGTGACGCTCGCGTTTTCCGGTTGCGGCGGGAGCAGCACCTCGAGCAGCCGGGCGACGGGCAAAGCAACGACGGCCTCGAGTGGCACGGGAGCGGCAGCCGTGACCCCGCCGCCGGGAACGCCCGCCGCGCTGCGCGGCGCGCATGGAGGCGTGCTTCTAGCCGGCGAGCTCCCAGGGTTTGTGCCAGCAGGCCAGCTCAAGCTCAGCACGAGCGCGCAGAGCGCGGTCGCCGAAGACCCGCCCG